>NZ_SOGN01000032.1 GCF_004403395.1 Cryobacterium cheniae | reverse complement strand
ACGCCCAATCTTCCACTGTGATCACCCATCCAATCGTGGTCGAGTGGACTAGTTTTCAACCGTCGATTCTGGCTGGGTATTCAACCGTCGCTGACACGGCCCGGGTTTTGCTGGTTCGCAGCCATAGGCGATCGTAATCGTGAAGGTCGGGTCGTCGCCCCCCACAGAATCCGGCGGGAGTAATTTTGCTGATGCTCGGTTCCGGAATCAACCGTTGCCGGGGGAGTGCCGCCGAACTTACGTCTCAGGTTGCACGGCGATCACTCGAATTTGGGGTACACCCCAGCTGGACGTCAGGTCAGTCAGCAGGACTGCAGTCAGATAACGTCGGTTTCTTCATTCCTTGACACTTGCTGGCATGGCTCTTGGAGGTGCTCTGACACTGACGGGGTGGACGATGGTGAGCCAGGGCTCGGGTGACTACTGGCCTGAACTTGATGCCGCGGCCGCGGTGACTATCCATAGGAAAGTCGTGATCACGGAGATACCGAGCGTGACGTACCCCAGGATGAGCCCTGTGAGTGAGGCACCGCGTCCGATGCCCCTGAGGCGTGTTGCGTTTCGCAATCCAACGTGGCCGAAGATCACAGCGAGCACTGCGGGCAGGAACGCCAAGAACATCATGACCAGCCCGAGGATCGGGATGGGTATCCAGATCCCAGTGACGCTGGCGACGATGCCGAGAACAAGTGAGGTGATGGCCATACCGTTGGTGGGCGGCCTGATGACCTGCTGATAGATGATCTGCTGCTGCGGGTAGGAGGACATGTCCCGGTCACTCATTTCGTTTGTCGGGGAGTGCGTTCGGACGCGTCCGTCGTAGTTGGTAACGACGGCTTCGTGTGATTGGCGGCCGCTGACCAGGCGTAGAAGTGCACAAGGCTGGAGTCTGTCGCGGAGTTGTCGTCACGGTTGAGATGGTGCTTCCCGAGGCTTGCATTGTTCATCGCGCGGGTCAGTTGTTGGTCACGAGGCCAGTTGCGGAATCGAAGGTTACGCCGGCACCGGAGGAGTCGTCGGTGATCGTGAGGCGGTAATTCTCACCACTAGTGCTCCGTGCGTATCCGCCTGTTGTGCCCACAGGGATTTGAAAGAGCGCTTGGCCCTCTGGTGTCGAGACCATGTTGTCCGCGTTGATGAGGAGTTCCGTCGGCCATGGTTGTCCAGGCGTTCTTAGATTCTTGAGGACAAACGAGATCGTGCCGGCTGCCATCTGCATGGCTGCACGGGTCTCTTCCGGAGAACGTGGCGCGGTGGCCAGCGGCGTCGTAGCCGGGGTCTCTGGGACTACTACTTGCGGTGTCAGTGCTGCCGGGTTTGCCTGTGGGAGGACACCAGGCGCGGTGGCCATGGGCTGGGTCAGGGCAGTCAACGAAGCCAGGCTCGGCATGGGGGGTACGGCGTTTGGTGCGTAGAAGAACGCCAGGCTCCAAATGGATAGCAGTGTCCCGGCGACACCGAGAGTGCCGCCGATTGCAGGCAGTAGCCGGCTCGTCGCTCGGCCTTCTCGTCGGAGCTGCGTTGCTCGAATGGCGAGCGAGATCGCTGTGATGCCGGCAGTGGTGAATGCGAATCCGCGGAACCCCGTGCTGACGTCCGGATGAGCCAGAGGCAAGAGAGTAGCGAAGAGGCCTAACGCGACGGCTAGCAGGCCAGTCAAATTGCTCGACCGGGCGCGCGGCTGGGTCGCAACGTACCTACTGCGGGGGCGTGTGATTGTGTTGGCCGCCGGTTCGTCCCAATACCCCGGCGGGTTCCAGTCTCTAGGACCACGCCCCATGTCAGCCCCACGTCAATTCCCCCAAGCGCCCATCAATGCAGGCGCCCTTCTGTCTAGCAGCCGGGAGATCCGCCCGACAGACCCCCGAACAAGTGGGGTCAGCGAGGGTAGCGACGGGATTTGTCGAATATCCGACGCTAAGGATTGGGACGCACGGTAACGATCGTTTTCGGAATGCGCCGCCGACCGCTAACTTGAACCCATGACACTGCTGGATGAGATCATTGACGCGAGCACGGCAGAGTCGGGTTCCACGCCAAATCTGCTGCGCAAGGTGCGGGTAGCGGCACATCGCCTCGGTGCATCCGAAATCTCGACATGGGCCCAGCGGGAGCTGTCCGGTTATCCCGACGATGTAGAACTTCCGGACTACCGCGTTCAAGCCACCTCAGTTCTTGGGATCTTCTCTGGACCGGGTCGGTCCGAGATACAACATGACCTGCAAAGAGCATCTGACGAATTCCTGGAATGGTTCAGTGTGGAGATGCGCCAACCCCTCTCGGAGCTGGAGAGTTTCGCAAGTGCTGAGACTGATGCAGTGCGCGGGTGGCCGGCGTGGCTGGTCCAGAAGTACGAGCGGGGTGGCTTCTTCCGCATGAACATGCACGTTCTCTTCAGCGCGCACAACGTGATCCCTCGCCAGCGAATTCATGGACTTATCGACACGGTGAAGACCCGCGCACTGGATTTTGCGCTCGAGCTTCAAGGTGAGTTTCCAGACGCTGGCTCCGTCGATGGACCGACGGTGAATTCCGAGCCGTCCCTCGCGCGGACTGTGAACAACATCACCAACAACATCACTGGGCACGGCACGAACGTAGCAATCGGCAATGAGAAGGTCCAGCAGCACAACTCCGTGACGGTGGGCGACGTGGCCGCTTTGACGTCGGAGGCGGAAGCCCTCGGACTGACTGCAGACGCGGCCACCGAGTTCGTCACAGCGGTCGAGACCGATCAGAGTGTCGATGGGCCAGCGGTGACACATTTCCTCGATCGTTTGCGAAGGGGGGCGATCTCGCTCGGCTCGGCTGTCGGCAGTGACGTCGTGGCTGGCTCCCTAATTGAGCTTGCGAAAGGCTTCCTAGGCGCCACTTGATGCGGGCGACAGCATGCCCGCAAACAATCGTTTGAGAACAAGCGGAGCAGTGAGCGCAGCTGAGTGCTCCGCGTCTCGGAACTAGCGATTAGTTCACAAGGAAGAGCCCGCCGGTCACGAGCCCCGAGAGCCGCCATGATCGTGAACAGCATGGGCCCCATCGGTGTCGCTGTGTCGACGTCGCCGCCGCCCAGGTTCAGCACCCGGAGGCCGGCACCGCGGCCGCGGAGCTCCTTGGCGAAGTCGAGCATGTTCTGCGTCGATCGACCCAGCCGGTCCAGCGTCGTGATGACGAGCGTGTCGCCATCCTCGAGAGCGTCCAGCGCGCGATCGAAGTGAGGCCGCGTTGCTCTAGCGCCAGAGACCCCCTCGTCGACATAGAGGCCGTCGCGCCGGACACCCGCGGCCAGGATATCGGCCTGGTGCCGGTCGGTGGATTGCTGGCGCGTCGATACGCGCGCGTAGCCGATCAGCTCCGTCACTCTGCTCCTGGATGTTTCATAACTAACGGTGAGTACCGCCATCCATCAGCGGGTTATGCGACGTAGTTATGCGAATCGCCGCGCCCCGAGATTCCGGTTTAATTCCGGCGATCTGCAATGGCGAAAAATGAGAGTTGTGAGACGCCTTATATCCCTAGGGTTATGAGACGCTCGGATGTTGATCCGCTCCATGTCTAGGTCTCTACGAATGTCGTGCAGACGAATGTGAAATTCGGGTAGCCGAGTGCGGGAAACGAGAACTGCGATGCGGACGCCGGGTCGCCTTCGCTCATCTGCCCTGTGCACATCGACCAGCCCAGCTACAGGCGTGTGATAATGCGTTCGCGGTCGAATCGGGCGACGATAAAACGGAACGCGGCAATGTCGATGGCGACGAGTACGACGGCAGCGATGAGCGCGATCGTGACGTCAAACAGCATGAGTCCGGCGGCCTGGCTGACGACGAGGGCGATGATTGGGAACACGAGGAGAAGTGCCGAACCTTGGGCACCCTGCATCGTGGTGGAGCGTCCTGACACCGCCACGATCAGGCAGGTCGCGAGAAACCCCACCGACGGGACCAAGACGACGACGATGACGGCCCACGTCCATGTAGGGAAAAAGACGCCGCCCATCACCGGCGAGCCAAGCACGTTGACGATGAGCGTGTAGACAACGAATGCGGCCCAGGTGAGTAGCACTGAGGGGATCAGTGAGCCGAGCACCTTGGCGAGGACAAGTTCTCGATTGCTGAGAGGGGTGTAGAGGAGCCCTTCGAGCGTTCGCCGTTCCTTCTCTCCAACGAAGCTGGAGCTGGCGGTGATAGTGGCGATCATGACGGGAATGATTAGAAAGAACGGCGCCATGAAGTAGACGATGACCGCGTAGACGACGGTTTGTTCCGCCGTGTACCCGGAGGGCACGACTCTGGAGGGGAGGTTGTCGAGGAAGCTCTGCAGCCCGGTGATCGTCGAGGCGAGAATACCGCTGTTGCCGCCGAGGATGACGGCCGCGGGAATTACGGCAGCGAATAGCAGGGGGATGACCACGAGCGGGGCGACGACTTGCTTGTTGCGTGAGACTTCGATCCAGTCTTTCCGGACCACGGCCCACGCGCGTTTTCGGTCGATCATACGTTGCTCCCCTCATCGAGTGTGGCGAAGTAAAATTGCTCGATTGTTGGTCGCTTCGAGATCACTTCGAGCACGGGGATGTCGTCTCGAACCAGTGCCGCGACAGCGGACGGGACGAGCCGTTCGTCCGAGATCGAGAACATGAGCCGACCATCGGAGTCCACTACTGGATCCTGGCCGGTCACTGACGCCACAACCAGTTGCGCGCGCTGGAGGTCACCTCCGACCGTGAGCGAGTAGCGATGTTTGGGCCACTTCTGACGTAGGAGGTCGTCCACCGTGCCGGAGGTGAGCAACTGACCATTCCTGATGATTCCGATGTCGTCGCAGAGAGATTCGAGACCGTGGAGCTGGTGTGTGCAGATGATCACCGTGGTGTCCAAGGAGCGGATCATCTGCTTCAGGTAATCGATCAGATCGGAGGATGCTTCCGGGTCGAGGCCGGCGGTCGGCTCGTCGAGGAATAGCAGCTCCGGTTCGTGGATCACGGCACGGCCGACCGCGAGTTTCTGCCGCATCCCCTTGCTGAGCTCACCGACTAGTGAATCAGCGCGGTCCGACAAGCCCAGCACATTCAGCACCTCATCGATACGCCTGCTCAAGGCCTTGCGACTCATCCCGTACAGAGCACCCCAGGTGCGCAGGTTCTCGCGGGCACTGAGCGTTTCATACAGGCTTGTGTCGGTCTGCACACCGATCCGACGCCGGAGCGCGTCAGCGTTCGCGGGGCTCACCAACTCGCCGAAGAGCCTAGTGGTGCCGCTATCGGGCGTGAGGAGACCCGTGAGCAGCCGAACCGTCGTCGTCTTGCCTGACCCATTGGGGCCGAGCAGACCGAAGGCATGTCCTCTAGCAACACTGAAAGACAGATCCGCGACGACTTCTCGACTACCAAATCGCTTTGACAAGCCCGACGCAGACACTGTCCGGTCATGCGCATACGCGACATCTGGAGCGCCAGCGACGGTGGTGTCGCGCGGTCGAGATTGATCCAGCTTCATGATTGGTCCTTCGTTGGTGCGACCGCTGCAGAGGTCGACGGGGACGCTGTCCACCAGGCGTGCCGGAGCCCCGAACGCAGCGGCACAAGGATGGTAGCAAGCGAAACAGTGACGGCAATAGGTAACGCCGCCGCGACAAGAAGACCCCACCGTCCGCGAGGGGCCCGCATCTGCGCGACGGTGGCAGCGACGACGCTCGCGGAGATTACGGCGAGGGAGGTCGCACTTGCCGTGCGCACGAAGCGTTCCTCGATTGACGCTTTCCCCTGTTGGGCCCAGAGCGCGGGAATCACCCCGAGTGCGACGGCCCCGATCAGCATCTGTCGGGGCGCTTCGGTTCGTGGCCGACCTCCGAGTCCGAATCCTGAAGCCACGACCGGTGGGAGCGCATGCCATGCGAGAGCGGTCGCGGTGGCTCCCGCGATGATGATCGGAACCGCCTGCGTGAGTCGGAGCTCGCGTTTAGGGATGCGCGCTAGGACATCGTCGCTGGCATCGTCTGGACGGATGAGGCCGATCCGAACCGCGAGCGCTCCGAAATTGAGGGCCCAGCCAAGCCCGAACAAGCGCGGGACGAACAGTCGCGGGTTTGCCGGATCCCAGGTCCTCGAGCGGACTTCACCGCTCACGGGTCCTCGAGTCTCGACGGGCACGCCGAGGATGCGCCAGCGGGCGGCTTCTGGGAGCCGTTCCTCAGCGAGAGCATCCCGAAGGTGGGCGGCATAGCTCGCCGGATCGCCGAGTGCCTTCACAGGGTCCACCCCAACTTCAGCGAGCTCATCGAGCTGAGCGGCCAGCGCAGACAACGCACGCCGACGGTCCGCGTTGGGCAAGCTGTCAAGGTGCGTGCGCACGACTTGGAGATAATCCACCGTCATGATGTTCCGTCCCCGAGAATCTCAGTCATGGCGCCGCTCATTGCGACCCAGGCGCCAGCGCCATCAGACAGCCGGTAATACTTCCGAGGCGGTCCACCCGCGGCCTCCGCCCACCGCGTGCTGACGAGTCCCGCCTTGTCCAACCGCGCAAGAAGCGGCTACACAGTGCCGGGGGGGTTGCTGTCAGCGCCGGGTATGCCGAGAGTCGCCGAATGATCTCAATGGAGTAGTACTCCTCACGGTCGAGCACGGCGAGAATCGCAAGCTCAAGTACGCCTTTGCGGAGCTGTACGGCGCGATCACTAGTTTGCACAACATAGATCCTTGCATTGCAAGTAAGACTCGTCAAGTGCGTCATCCGAGGTAGCGATGGTGGGGTTCGTACGTTCGACGCCTAGCTCCCTTGACCTGCAACGCTACGGACGAGCCTTAGCGTGCCTCGCAGCTCGCCCCCAATTCGATCCGAATGCGAGGCGTCTCGCAACCTCCGCGTCTCGAAACCGGCGGATTCAAGTGGTGTCTGCAACACCGGTTTGATTAGTTGGGTTCGCGGTTTAGCGTGGCAAGGACCTCTGCGGGCGTTCGGTAGCCGTGGCGTTTGCGGGGCCGACGGTTGAGTTCCGTAGCAACGTTCTCGAGGATCCCGGGCCCGTGAATGGACAGGTCTGTGCCTTTCGGAAAGTACTCGCGCAAGAGCACGTTGGTGTTCTCGTTGCTGACACGCTGCCAGGGCGAGTGCGGATCGCAAAGGTAGATCGGCATCCGGGTCGCCATTGTGATTTGCTGGTGTCGAGACATCTCCGCTTCCTGATCCCAGGTGGTCGAACGGCGCAGCTGTTCCGGGAGGGTATTCATTGCCACGATCATCGCGTCGGCAACGGTGCGAGCGGTGTGATCCCCGGGCAAATACAGCAGCATCACGTATCCCGTGGTCCGTTCGAGAAGGGTTCCGATCGCGGACTTCGACGAGGTCGAGCCGATGATCAGGTCGCCCTCCCAATGCCCGGGAACGGCGCGGTCCTCGATCTCCGGCGGTCGGAGATCATCACCATCTCCCGGAACCTCTGCGGCCGCGGGCCCTCCGACCGCGGCGGGCGCCGTGTGACACGCCCTGACCGCAACGCGCGCGGAAACCGCGGCGCACGCAGCTGAACGCGGCAGGTAACATCCGCGACAAGGTGATGTTGAGCGAACGGCCGAAAGAGGCCAACGACAGACTGGTCGTCGGCCATTGGGAGGGTGATCTGATCGTCGGTTCCGCGTCGAGTTCGGCAATCGCGACCTTGGTTGAACGCACGACCCGGTTCGTCGTCTTGGTACATCTGCCCAACGGCCACAGCTCCACTGAACTCCACGATGGACTCACCGACGCCCTGGACGCTCTGCCCGTGCTGCTGCCCTTTACGGCTGCGGTTTGACATTAATTAGAGCAAAGACTCTAATTAGGGTATGACCCCGGAAAAGAAGGCCGAAACGGCCCTACACGGTGATGGTGCGCACACGGATGCGCAGGAAAAGGCGGGGCGGGCGTCGACCAGGCGTTCGTTTCTCAAAGTGGCCGGAATCGGTGCGGGGTCCCTCCTGTTCGTCGGTGCCGCTGGATTGACCTGGCGTGCAGTCGACGGCGGCGTGCTCGCGAGCGGCACTGGCGAGGCCTTCGCGGCGTGGGGGGAGGCCGGCCCCGAGACGCACGACGCCCTCGGCCTAGTGCGGGCCGCCGTGCTCGCGGCGAACGCCCACAACGCCCAGCCCTGGCAGTTCCGGGTGTCGGACAACCGGATCGACGTGTTCGCGGACACGACCAGGAACCTGGGTGCCATGGACCCGCTGTTTCGCGAACTGGATGTTTCACTCGGATGCGCCATCGAGAACATCGTCGTCGCGGCCCCCGCGAACGGGAAGGCGGCTACCGTCACGCTGCTGCCGGACCCTACAGACCCCACGCATGTCGCACGGATCGACCTTCACGCGGTGGAAGCCTCCGTCTCACCTCTGTTCGACGCCATCACGTCCAGACATACCGACCGCAACGGCTACGACCCGGCCCGGCGCGTGGGCGACGCGGAGCTGGCCCGGCTCAGCGGCCTCGCCGACACGATGGACACCGAACTCGTCTGGTTCTCGACCCCGGCGGAGAAGGACGCGTTCGGCGCCCTGACTATCCGCGCAACGAAGGCGATTATCGCGGACCCGGAACAGGTGGTGGATGACGCCGCCTGGTACCGCACCGACTGGAACGAGATCCAGGCGCATAAGGATGGCATCACGATTGACCCGTCCGGGCAGTCCGAGTTCATCAGGGCTATTTCGAAGGTCATGCCCGTCTCAACCGCCCAGAACAACGCGGGCTGGCTTGCGGGCACCCGCGACAGCCAGGTTCCGACCGCCTCGGCCTTCGGCGCCATCGTCGTGCGCGACCCGCTCGACACCGGGCAGCGCCTCGAGGCCGGTCGGCTCTGGCAGCGCCTGCATCTGGCCATGACGGTCGACGCGGTGAGTGCCCAGCCGCTCTGCCAGATTCCGGAACGGATCGACAGGGAACGCTCCGCAGGCCTGGCGCCGGACTTCGGCCCCGCTTTCGCGGCTCTGCTGCCCGCCGATCGCCACGCGATCATGACCTTCCGGATCGGGTACCCGACCACGAAGGCGCTGCCGAGCCCGCGGCGGCCCGCGCGAGAGGTCGTGCTCTCGTGAGCCGCGTCCCCACAACAGCGACGGCGAGGGGCACCGTGGCCGGCATCCTCCAAACGGCGCTCACTCTTTTCAACGAACGCGGCCCGGCCGCCGTCACCACGAACGCGATCGCGGCCGCGGCCGGCATCAGTCCAGGCAACTTGTATTACTGGTTCGGCGGGAAGGACGAGATCGTGCGCGAGCTGCACGCGCAACTGGTCGCGGCCTATGAGGCTGTCTGGGGGGTGCTCGAGACCGGCAGCCCGAGGCAGCTCAGCCCGGAGCAGGTGCTCGACCGCCTCGGCAGGGGTGCCGCGCTGACGCGGCAGTACGCGTTCCTAGCCCGCGACCTCTTCGGCCTTCTGCACGCAGACCCCGTGCTCGCGGAGCAGTACCGACTCGTGCGCGCACGTCGGCTCGTCACGTTCACCGACCTCGCGCGCGGCTGGCGTGATCACGGCGACATCCGCCCCCTCAGCGATCCCGAGCTCGACGACCTCGTGAGGGCACTCTGGATTCTCGCCGAATCCTGGTTCGCCTTTGACGAGCTCGACTCCAGTGCCCCCACCGGGTTCCCTGCCGGTAACCGCGACCCGGACTCCGAGGGCGGAACGCGCTACCTGCGCGCCGTCTTCACGTCGTATCTCAGTGTCCCTCCGGGCACAGCGCATAACTAACGGCGGTGAGTTGTGCACTGCAAGCAAGAGAAGGTTGCGTCCGGCTTGGGTGCCTTCCTGAGGAGCACGGTTCTACAACCACACCTAAGTCAATTGCTCGTAATCAGAAAGCTGAAATAACATGACGCCCCACTACTTAAGCCAGCTTGTTTGGCGGACACTTCTCGGTGTTGCAATTTTCAACGCGCTCTCAGCGGTGAGCGGAGGCGTACTTATGCTATTCACCGGCGGACTGGGCATGCCCCTCTCGATGCTGGAGAACAGCCCTTTCCCATCCTTTGTCGGGCCAGCGATCATTTTGCTTGTCGTTATTGGTGGTACGCAGGCGCTCGCAACCGTGCTCATGGTGCGGAGCCGTCCAACCTTCCTGCTCTGGAGCGCTGTTGCGGGCTTCGCGATAATCATCTGGATCATGATTGAGGCGGCAATAATCCGCGGGTTTGGTGTGCTGCAAGCACTGTACTTCAGCACCGGAATTGCCCAACTCGCTCTCGTCCTGGCCCTTCTGGGAATCGTGGCATGGCTACCCCGTGTCCAACTTGCGGAACGTCTCGCGCCCACAACTAGTCGACCCTGACCTGGGCGCACGGGTGCGCCTGGATCGCCTATGCGCACCACTCAAACCACGGCGAGGTTGACGCCGTGTCTTCGCTCGTCAGCTCAAATCGACTCGGTTGAGCATGGTCATCGGCTGGTGTGGCCTCAGGTTGCCGACGAAGTCTCCCAGGTCTGGGGCGAAGAAAACGGAGCACTTCCTCCAGAAGAGGGCGCTGGAGCAAGCTGAGCGGGACGCAAAGTGGCGCGAAACGGTCGCACAGATGCGACTGGATGAGAGAACGACCGATCAGTGACCGCCTGAACCACCGCGAATGGTGGTGCGGGTGCTGGGGGAAAGGGATGCCGCAATGAGAGGGGCCAGGCGGCCATGCACACGGATGAACTGTGTGCACCGCCAAACTGCGCGAATTGCCTCGTCCCGATGTCGCTCACCGGCTCCACCGCCGCGCCCCACTGGCGACGCAGACGAGCGTGCTGGCGGCAGCGGCATATAGCCTCACCGCCCCCCAGAATGAGTCTGAGTACTTGTACGCGGCCTACCGGCTGCCTTCGAACTAGTCCACGACCGTGTGCGCTCCGTGCTCTGGGCAAGAGAACGCGATCGTGATGCTGGAGTCCGTCTCGAATGGCTCTGTCGGGTAACCAGCGCCGCATGCCGCGCAGGTGCGGTGCTGCTCAGTGGACTCGAAAATGGTAAGCGTTTCTCTCTCGAGCGGGTAGATGAGCGTGTGAACGCCGCGCTCGTGGCGCACCCGCGCGATCTATAGCTCTTTCCGTTGGAAGGCAGCGGCCGCGAGCGCGATTAGGCCTGCGGCGAGCAGCAAGGCGGTGCACACCGGCCAGAAGGCATCCACGGGTTTGCCGAGTGCCAGCGTGGTTGGAATGGCGGTGAGCCCCGCCGGTGACCACCTGCTCAGTGGCGTCCAGAGTGAGGCGATCGAGATGAGCGCGTATACGCCCAGCCCGGCGCCCGCGGCCCCGGCAGCGGGGGCGATGAGCACCGACAGGAACGTCATCAGGGCGATGAAGAGGATACCGAAGACGAGCCAGGCCAGAGCCGCGGACCAGAGTGCCTGCCCAGGTGCTTCCCCGAAGACAACGGCGGTCAGCCCCCAGGTGACAGCGGTGCCGATGACGACGAGAACGGCGAGGAACGCGGAGTGCACGGTCGCCTTGGCAAGGATGAACGAGCCACGCGACACGGGCTTGGTAAGCACGAGCACTGCGGTTCCGCTCCGCCGTTCCGAGGAGACGATGCTGCCGTAGACGATGATCAGTGCGAAGAGCGCTGTCTGGGACAGGTTCTTGATCCAGCCGGTGTAAGCGTCAACGTAGCTCGGGTCGGGGAACGTGAAGTTCCCGAGCTGCTCGGAGGCCAGCGCGTGAATGATTTCCGGGGTGAAGCGGGCCATGATCGGCCCTGTCAGGGCGAAGAACAGCAGGATGCCCGGGAGCACCCAGATCCGCCAGGTGCGCGCGATCTCGAGGATCTCCTTCTGCGCGAACGCCGCGAATCCGATCATTTCGTTCCCCCTCCAACAAGGCTGACGAAGACGTCTTCGAGCCCCATCTCCCCGGCTTCCATTCGGCACAGTCCGGTGTGCCGGTCTGCGACAAGCACCGGGATTGTGCGCCTGGCCGCGTCCATGTCGCTCACGGTGATCTCGATGACTCCGGTGGGTCCCACGGCAACGGATGCCGCCCACGGCTCCCGCGCGATGTCCTGCCCGAGCTGGCCCGCAGCATCCGTGACCTCGAGGATCACCTTGCGTTCGGCGTACCGGGACGTGAGCTCATCGATCGGTCCCTGGGCGACCACGCGGCCGTGGTCAAGGATCGCAACGGTGTCGCAGACGCGTTCGACGTCGGCGAGGATATGCGTCGAGAAGAATACGGTGGTGCGCCCGCGAAGGGAGGTGAGCATGTCGAGCACGTCCCGGCGTCCCATTGGGTCGAGCGCACTCGTGGGCTCGTCGAGCAGTAGCAGCTGGGGTGCGTTGATCAACGCTTGGGCCACGCCGAGGCGCTGCTTCATGCCGCGGGAGAAGCCACCGATGGTCGTTTTCACGTCGGTCAGTCCGGCCAGGTCGAGCAGCATGTGGACGCGTTCATCCAGGGTGCGCCGGTCGATCGCGAAGAGTCGACCGACGAACCGCAAGAATTCCTCTGCTGTCATCCAATCGTAGAAGCCGGGTACGTCAGGCAGGAAACCGATCCGGGCGCGGATCGAGTCGTCCACCGCAGTGACGTTGTGCCCGAGGATTTGCACGACGCCGCTGGTCGGCCGGGCGAGCCCAGTCAGCACCCGGAGCAGGGTCGTCTTGCCTGCCCCGTTCGGGCCTAGGAAACCGAAAATGGAGCCCTCATCGACGACCAGGTCGACATTGTCCAGTGCGTGGTGCTGGGCGTAGGTCTTCGTCAGCCCGGTGATGCGAATCGCGGCACTCATCGCGAACCGGCGTCGGGGTGGGAACCGTACAATGCCTCGGCGACCGTGTCGGGACTGACGGACGGCGCGCGGGCGGCAGTGGACGGCTCGACCGCTGTGGCGGGCTTGCGGGCCACCACAAGATAGAGGATGGCTCCGATCAGGTTCGCGAGCAGGATGACCGCCACCCAGACCCATTTATTACCGAAGGCCACTCGGGCGGCAGGCCGTCGATAGAGATCGACCAGGGCGATGACGTCGAGGGTGATCTGTGCCACCGCAAGTACGGCCAGGGCGATCAACGCTCCGGTCGGCAGAGAGGACAGGGTGGCGTTCATTTCGTTGTACCTTTCTTCGATTTCGCGGCAAAGTCGCGACGTTGCTCAGCGGCGCGGCCGCTTCGGGAGACACCAACGAGCAGCGTAAGCGGCAGCGCCACAGCGCAGCCGATACCAACCCAGGTCGGCCAGATTCCGGCCCCGCCATGCACCGAGTACACCGTCTGCAGCAGGATCGCGAGCGCGACGGTTGCCAGCGCAAGGCTCACCGCCGAGGCGCCCACGCGATTCCACCGTGAGCGCCGGGCCAGGTGCACCCAACCGGCAGCGGCGACCGGCACAGCCGCCAGGCCGGATAGCAGGAAGAGGTTCGCGTCTCGGTCCGAATAGCCGTCAGGCTCGCCGAAGAATCCCCAGTGCGAGGGGACGACAGGGGGCAGGCCCGCCCAGGTGGCAACCGCGACGACGGCAAAGGCAGTGAGGAGGGTAAGCGGGACAAGCATCGTCGCTGCGACGATACGGAGGGGCACCTCGGCGAAGGGCACGTCCTCGTCGTCCGGTCTCACGAGGTGTGCCCTCACCGCGAGCGCGCCGAAGTTGAGCGTCCAGCCGATCCCCAGCGCCTTGGGCACCAGCATCCGCCGATCCGCCGGATTCCACGACCTGCTGGCGGAGCGTGCCGACGTGGGCGGCCTGATGTCGTACGGAACCCCCAGGAACGTGCCCGCGCCAGTTCTGCGCGGTCGCGGCCCCCTGGCGAGGCCCGTGAGTGACCGATCGTCGCCAGCAGCAGCAGCAGCAGCAGCATCGTCGGATGGGTCGGCTTCGTACGCGCGCGCGAGTGTCTCTGGTTTGCCTAGCTCGGCCAGCACCCGGTGCACGGCTTCCAGCGAGCGATCGGAGCCGTCAAGGCGATCTCGGACATGCGCGACCAACTCGTCAAGCGAGTCCCGGTCAATGTCGATTCGCGCTTCCCGCGCGGCGCCGCGGAGTCGGTCGAAATAGTCGGTGAGCAGAGCGGCCGTGGCGGGCGGGAAGCCGTTGCCGAATGACAGATCCGGAGAAGGGATGTCAGTCATTGGTCGCGCTCATTCCCAGGAGATCATCCATATCCGTTTTCATGGCCGCCCAGACCATTGTCATCGACGTGAACGCCTGCACGCCCGCGGCCGATAGTCGGTAGTACTTGCGCGGCGGGCCGACGGGCGACTCCTGCCACTCCGAGGTGATCAGTTCGGCCTTCTTGAGACGGGAGAGCAAGGGGTACGCGGTGCCCGCACTGATCGCGAGTCCCGGGTACTGGCACAGTCGGTCGACGATCTCCGCGCCGTAGGCCTCGCCCGTGTGCAGCATGGCGAGGATGGCCAGCTCGACCACGCCCTTGCGCAGCTGAGACGGTATCGCCTCGCCCTGAACAGCCATCGTGTTTCCTCCGTTTGTTCCGTGCATGAATCATGCGATACCGGGTTCCTTGCAATACAAGCTAAACGGTAGCACAAGGTACCGACTCAATCGACGCACTCGCTGCGACGATCAGTTCAGCTGTGGCGACGTGCGTCAGAGGTCGAGTTGAGCCCGGTCTCTGGCGCCGAGCTTGGTGAGCAGATGGCTGACGTGGGTCTTCGTGGTCGCATAGCTGATGAAGAGGTCGGCGGCGATCTCCGCGTTGGAGCGCCCATGGGCGAGCGAGCGAAGCGCTTCGATCTCACGCTCGGTGAGCACGTCCAAGTCGGCCGTCCTGGCGGGCTCGGTGGGGGATTGCCGCACGAAGGCCTCGATGAGGCGTCGGGTCACGGTCGGCGCGACCAGGGCCTCGCCGCCGGCGACGATGCGGATGGCCGCGAGGAGATCCTCTGAGTCGGTGTCCTTGAGCAGAAAGCCGCTGGCGCCTGCCCGGATCGCGGCGAAGACGTGCTCGTCAAGATCGATTGTCGTGAGGATCAGCACCCGGGTCGCCGCGGTTGCCGGGTCGGCCTCCGGCAATCCTCCGGAAATCCGCTTTCGTTCAGTGCTGCTGGCCCACCGAACTACGCCGCCGCTCCTGCCCGACAGCGCAGTTCGGCGCGCGTGAACTTTGTTGCTTTTCGTCTGGGGGATTGTTCACTGCGTGCTGCCGGCGTCAAGCCGTCGTCACAGTTTCAGCAAAAACTTCTTCCCCCGCTGCGCTCCTCCATAACTTTTGGCCTGCAACCGTTCCTTGGGGCTTGACCCCGACAGCACTCCATGAGGGCGGAGAAACCGCCGAAAGGCAAAAAAATTTGAAGGAGAGAAAATGCTTGAACGAACACAGACCCCCGCGCACACGATTNCGGCCGCGCGCGCTGCCGACCAGCTCGCCCGGATCGCCGACCTCCGGACTCGGCTTGCCCTGTGGGAATCCATCCAGGCCGATCAGGCCAATACCGCACCGAGTAACTGAGGAGATACGAACATGACGGATTACATCAGCACCAAGGACACCGCCAAGTTGGTTCGGGTGGCGCTGAAGAACGCGTTTCCCGGCGTGAAGTTCAGCGTCCGGATGAGCACCGGCACCGCGTCCGCATGGATGAACGTGTCATGGAGCGACGGCCCCACCGACCGCGAGGTAAGCGCGGTAACCGCGATATACGAGGGCCGCAAGTTCAACGGCATGACCGATGGGTACGACGACCAAGGGTCCGCGCTCGTCGCGTTCGACGGGGAGGACATGCCCCGGGTCGTGCGGTACTCCTGCGACGGGATCAACACCCACCGCGACTACACGGCCGCCGGATACCGGGTCGCGCAGCACCTCATCAGCACCGACAGCGACCACAAA
>NZ_SOGN01000015.1 GCF_004403395.1 Cryobacterium cheniae | reverse complement strand
GGTGCGGGAGCCGCAGGACCTGGCGGAGTTGGACGCCATCGTGACCGACGTCGAAGCCCTCCTGACCCGGTTCCGGGTCACCCCGGGCCGGTGGGGCCGGACCGAGGCGTCCTCGAATCAGCAGACCATTCTCCGCGCCCTGGCCTACCTCACCCTGCAAACCGGCAAGCGCACTGTCGCTGCCGCGATCCGCGACCTGGGCCCGATGGGGGGCCTGGGCCGCACCACCGCAGCCGACGCCCTGACCGCCCTTGCTGCTGCCGGATACGTCGAACGGGTCAGTGCGAGTGACGACGGCAACGCCGCCGAATGGCGCCTAGCCTCCACGTTATCCACAGGTCCCAGTACAGTCCGGTCACAACCACTTAATAACCCCCGCCCCCCGGCCGAAATCGCGTCGTCTCCAGGTCGTTCTGCAGCTGAGCTCTTTAATACCCGCACCTACCTCGTGGCCCTGCTCGAGGAACAACTCACCGACCAACGCCATGACCTGTTCACCCGCCGGGGTCTGGGACACCTCGCCGGCAAGCTCTACGCCCTGCTGCGCCAGCACCCGTCCCTCACCATTGACTCCGCAGCTCGTCTCCTGGGCGTTACGGCCCGGCACACTGCCACGATCCTCAGTCGCCTCCGTCGTCACAAGCTCCTCGTTGTTCACCGTGATGGGTGGGCCAGGTCGAAGCAGGATCTTCGGAACCAGGCAGCCCTGCAGCTGGGCGTGTTGGGTACCCTGCTGGCCCGGGCGGAGCGGTATCGGATCGAGCGGGAGGTGTGGGCGTGGTGGCAAGCCGAACTGACCACGATGATGTCAGCGCCCAGGTCTCGGCCGCGGCGCCCGCATGTGTCGAGCCGGCCGTTGTTTGAGGCGAGCACTCCTGGGGAGCGGGTGTGGCCGCGGTATCCGCGGGCCAGCACCAACCTGGCCGATCACCGCTCCGCGCTCGAGCTGGTGGGTGCGGGGCTGCTCAACCCGGAGAACCGGTGGCAGTACCTGGGCGAGGCAGCGTAGCCGGGACTCTGCCCTGATGCTGTTGGGCTGTTGGGGATGCTTGGCGGTGGTGGGGAGGGCCCCCGGATTCAGCGTAGGTATCTAACATCTTCACCAGTCACGGAGGCCCTCCCCCGGCACGGTAGCGCGATGGTGGCCTTCGTGGGGATAGGGCTTCTCATCCGGTGCCCCGCCGGCCCTTGGAACCGTGCTGGTTTCAAGCGTGGACTTGTGGGAGAACAACCCACCTGCGGTGAGCCCTGCGGGCCTGGGAACCGCTGCGCGGTAGCCTCTTGCATTTTTTTATCTGTCTGGCCGTTTCACCGTAGTTCGCTCCGTGCCTACGTTGCGGGCTTTCGCGGCATATCCTCGCTGCGCTGCGGTATTCCACGACCCTGCACTCCGGCGCTCCCGCTCTCAATCGATTTCTCTTGCCAGACAGGCAAAAAAATCAGTTGATGGAGAGAGAACCCAATGACTAACACCACCGCCACCGTAGGCACCATCGAGCACATCGATCCCAACCTCATCGTCGTGGAAGCGAACGTGCGCTCCGAGGCTGCGCTGGGCCGGGAGTTCGTGGCCAGCATCAAGGCAAACGGTGTTCTGACGCCGATCCTCGCCCGCCGCGACGACCAGGGCAACATCATCGTCCGCGCCGGTCAGCGCCGCACCCTCGCCGCCCGTGAGGCCGGACTGGTGACCATTCCGGCGTACATCGTTGCCGCCGACGAAACGACCGTCGAACGCATCGTGCAGCAGATGGCCGAGAACGACCACCGCGAAGCCGTCACCGACGCCGACCGGGTGGCCGCGTTCCAGCAACTCGCGTTCGAGGGTCTTACCCCCGCCGTGATCGCCAAGCGACTGGGCAGCAAGCCTGCCACAGTCAAGGCCGGAATCGCTGTCGCAGAGAACGCCGTCGCAGCATCCGCCATCGTCAGCCACTCCCTCACTCTCGACCAGGCAGCCACACTGATCGAGTTCGAAGGTGACGACGAAACCGTGTCCGTGCTCATCGACATTGCAACTACCGCCCCGGAGAAGTTCGCCCACGCAGCACAACGCGCCCGCGACGAGGCCCGCATCGAATCGATCAAGGCCACCGCGACCGCCGACCTGATCGAGCGCGGCTACGAAATCCTCGACCGCGACCGTGGATCCTACGAAACCGACTACGTCAGCATCAGCTACCTGAGCACCGCAGCCGACGAACAGGTCACCGTGCAGCACCTCACCGATGCGGTGGGCCGGGCCGCGTACGTGTACGCCTACGCCAGCAGCGACACAGTCTTCGTGCGCTACTACCTGAAAGACCCCAAGGCTGCAGGATTTCGCAAGTCCAGCGGAAGCGGAGCCAGCAGCGGCCCGATGACCGACGACGAGAAGGCCGAACGCAAAACCCTCATCGCCAATAACAAGGCGTGGGCCAGCGCCGAGATTGTGCGCCGCGAATGGCTGGCCGAGTTCCTCAGCCGCAAGACCCTCCCCAAGAACACTGCCAAAGCCATCGCATTGGGCCTGACCGTGCACCACAGTGTTGTCGGCAAAGCCAACCAGAACGGCAACGTCCTCGCCCACACCCTCCTCGGATTGGAGCGGGCCAACTACTGGTCCGCTGACAAGCTCTCGGCACTGGTGGAACACTCCCCCACCAAGGCGCAGCACGTCACGCTCGCCATCGTGCTGGCAGGCATCGAGGACAGCACCAGCAAGGAAACGTGGCGCTACCCGGACGCCCACAGCGCCCGCTATTTCGAGCAGTTGGCCGCATGGGGATACAACCTCAGCGAGGTCGAGCAGATCGTGATCAACACAGTCGCCGAGAAGGTAGCCACCAAGGAAACCGAGGCCAACGCCGCCACGGTCACACAGGACTAACCTCGCCCCAAGCCCCGGCGTGACAGTCCCCCCACTGTCACGCCGGGGCTTTTCTGTTTCCAGACTCCGGCACGGAAGCCAGAGCCTAAAAACAACCAGGCACCTGTCCCTTCGGGCCGTGAAGGAACAGCGGCGCAGCCGCCGTACCCATCCCCCAGGGGAGCCGCTACGCGGCACGGAGATATCAGAGTGATATCACTCTGAAAGCAAGACGGCCAAGCCGTCAGAAGCTATATGGAGCCGCTTCGCGGCACTGATTGCCGGGCATTTTTGTCCTTTCTGGCGGTTCACCGTAGCTCCCTCCCGTGCCTGCGTCACCCGCAGTGCCGGACGCGCCCTGCGGGCTTATTTCGCCCAACACTGCAGGCACTTCGGCACTCCCGGTCGCTATCGATTTCTTTTGCCAGACAGGCAAAAAAACAGTTGTCCACGAGGAAAGAGAACCCATGGCTGAGTCCGATTGCCCGTGCGAGAACACCTACCCGAGGGAGCGCTACGCGGACGGGTGCGGCTGCAGCGGGTGCACCTCGGAAGGGGCCGTAGATACCCAGCCCGGAGAAACCTGCACCGCGACCCGCTACGCCGACAGCTTCGCATAAACGAGGGAAAAAACATGCTCACCATCACCCACAGCCACGCAGCCGGAACCATGATCGACGGCACCAGTAAAGGCGACGGAACCGCCGAAGTCCTCAGGACCGTTGGTTGGCGTTGGGGGCGCAGCATCGGCGCCTGGTTCGTGCCCCAGTCCCGCGACCGCCTCCCTAAGCTCCACACCATCACCCGCACCCAGGAGGCCTTGGAAGCGGCCGGATTCGAGGTCGAAACCGACATCGACAGCACGCGACGCACGACCGCCGAGGTCGAGGCCGGAAAGATCGAGCGTCAATCCGACCGGGTCGACGCCCTGGCCGCCAAAGCCGACCGGAAGGCCACCGCAAGCGACGACGCGTGGACCCGCGCCCGGAGCGCGCTTGACCGCCTGCCCGAAGGAGGAGAACCGATCAAAGTCGGCCACCACTCCGAAGGACGCCACCGCAACGCGATCACCAAAGCAGATAACGCCATGCGTAAATCAGTTGAAGCCAGCGTCGACGCCACCCACGCCCAGGCGCGAGCCGACGCCGCCACCCACACCACCGACGCCCGCTACCGGCCCGTCACGGTGGCCAACCGCATCGACACTCTGGGGGCCGAGCTCCGCAAGTTAGAACGACGCGTCATCGCCCCGCGCTACGACGCCGCACAAGGCTACGTCGACGCCACCGACGCCCAGATGCAGGCCCGAGCAGACCACCTCGCACCGAACCTCGCTGAAAAGCGCGACCAGATCGCGTACTGGGAAGCCGTGCGCGCCGCCCAGATCGAGAGCGGAACGGCCACCGGCTACGACCGCAGCACCGTCAAGAAGGGTGACCGGGTGAAGATCCGCGGCCAGTGGCGCGAAGTCGTCCGCGCCAACCCCAAAACGGTCAGTGTCAGCACCGGGTACACGTGGACCGATACCGCCCCGTATGCGGAGATCCAGCAGCACCAGCGGCCCGAATAACTGCCGCGTAGGCCGGCCCACCCTGGGGCCGGCCGCCGTGAGGGGGATGTTGCCCCCTCGCACTCCCCCACCAGGTGAATCCGGCCTGGAGGCCGCACCCACACGGAGCCGGCTGCGCCGGCCTGACTCTTTCAAAACATTTCTTCCCTTGGTGGCCAATCATCGTAGTTCGCTTGCGTGCCTGCGTCACCCGCACTCTCGCACGCGGTCGCAGGCTCCCTTATTTCGCACGAGACTGCGGGCACTCCGGCACTCCCGCTCTCAATCGATTTCTCTTGCCACCAAGGGCAGAAAAACGGTGGACGACAACACAACCACTGCCCACGAGAGAGCTCGGGACCCCGCGCACCTCACCAACCTTGGAGAGAGAACCCCATGACCACCAACATCCGCAGCGTCAAGATCAACCCGACCGAAACCATCACCACCCTGGACGTGAACGAGGCCAGCATCGGGGCGGACATCATCGCCGCCATCGGCTGCCGGATGTTCGACGTCGTCGGCCTGGAGGACGACATCGACCTCTTCGTCGATGATGAAGGCCTCATCAACGGGTCAACCCTGAACCTGCCCGCGACCGTCCTCACCCACCGACTCGGCTCCCGCACGGTCATCTTCGGCACCGCCATCGCCGTCAGCGTCACCCGGGACGGTGAAACCGTCGGCCTCACCGACGACCAGCTCGCCCGAATCCAAGAGTCTCTCGCGCAGAAGCCCGACGCCGGGACCGTCGACGCCCTCGTGGAGAGCCTGTCCCCGTTCCCCACCGTGGTGAGCATGCTCCGTAACATCTAGCCGCAAGCACCGGCTGGCCCCGGGAGGGCCGGCCGGTGAGGGGTGTCCCCCTCACACTCCCCCACTGGTGTGGGCCGACTGCGGAAACTCGTTGAGCAGCCCACCTGGACGTCACTGCCATGACACCGGCCGTTGTCGCGGCCAGGGGTACTCCCTCCCACTCCCCGGCGAGTATTGGCGATAGGTATAGTAGATGTTATAGCACTACGTATAGCGATACGTAGTGCACGACTAAACGTGTAACGTATTGCACTAACAGGTATTGGGCGTGTTGCGGAGATGTCTGCACCTGTAGCGACTACGCTCTCAATGAGGGCTGTAGCAGTCCACACAATAAGGAGTACAGCAATGGCTATTGCACGAACTGTCGCCATCGAGCAGGGCAAGGGCGGGGTCGGAAAGACGAGCCTCGTTGCCAACGTCGGCGGCCTTGCCGCTGCGGCTGGAGTGCGAACCCTCATCGTGGACCTCGACCCCCAGGGGAACATCGCACGCGACCTTGGATTCCCACCCTCCGACGGCCAGGCGCTCTTCAACGCCTTCGCAACCGGCGGCAGCCTGCCCGTCCTCAAAGACATCCGCCCCAATCTCGACGTCGTGCCAGGCGGACCAGCCGTGGGGGACATCGCCGGACTCAACTTCTCTTGGCAGCAGCGCGGGGCCGGCGACTTCGGAGTGCAACTCGAGCGCACCCTTGGAGCCATCGCGGGGGAGTACGACCTCATCCTGCTCGACACCCCGCCGGGGGACCGAGTGATCGCCGAAGGCGCCCTTGCCGTCGCGACCTCCGTTGTTATACCTACCCGATCCGATGAAGCCAGCATCGATGGCGTGGCCCGGGTTGCCGAGAGATTCCAGAACGTAGCAACCCGAAACCCTCAGCTTCGTCTTGCAGGCGTCGTGCTGTTTGCGGTCGGATCACGCTCGGTCCGACTCGAAAGAGACGTTCGCGCAGCCCTGACCGACCTGCTGGGCGGGGTCGCGCCGGTATTCGAAACGCGTATCCGCCACCTAGACAGCGCGGCCGTCGACGCACGTAGCCGAGGACTATTGATCCATGAGCTAGAACAGGCAGCAAAAGACGACAGAGCAGCACGTCTGACCGCGCTCAAAGCTAAGGAAAAGCCCGCGGACGGATTGTTCGTGCGCGATGCGAGCGGCCTCGCCGAGGACTACGAGAACCTCACCCGCGAAATCCTCACCGTTCTCGGGCAGATTCAGAACGAGGTTGAAGTCGCGTGAACATGATCAAACGCACAAGCGTTGGAAGTAGCTTCAGCACCCCAAAGACAAACAAGGAAGAACCACGAGACCGTGCCGCCGGCCTAGCCGGAATACTCCCACCCCGCACGTCCACGGCAGCCGCCGTGGTGCAGGAAACGGAACCACAAACGGAGATAGTGCCAGAACAAGGTGCGGCACCGGATCCGCACAAGCCAACGAAGCCCCGAGCTACCGCGCAAAACAACGGTGGGGGAGGGGTCGCCACCATCGGCGTGTACCTAGCCCCATCGACTCTCGAGCGCGCTCGTGAAGCAGCCTTGGAACGGCGTGTCACCTACACAGACTTGCTCGTCGAAGCCTTCGACAACGTAACGGATACCCAATTGGCTGCCGAGTTTGCACCTGCTGCGCCACTCATTCAGGGCAAAGCAATGCCCACTCGCGCACGGCGTCGGCGTGGAACCGCCGGGATCCAAATGAATCTACGGCTCAGCAGCGAACAGCGTGAGTGGCTCGATGCAAAGGTCCTCAACCTAGGCGCCCCATCACGATCAGCATTGGTCGCCGAGGCACTCCGGTTGCACCTCAACCCGACTGACTGATTCACCCTCAGGCGAGTGGTTCAACGGCGTAGAACATACGTAGCCAGCCGACGAACGCGCCCGCTCAGCGCCGTGGATGACCTAGTCACGCGCCCAATAGGGCCCCGCCGAGACGCGGGCCGGGGGAGTGGGCCGGCGTTCTACTTCTGCTTGGGGCGTGGCGCCTGTGCTTCGGCGCGGTCGGCGCGGGTGCGCTGTTCGCGTTCACTGGTGCGTGCTTGGTCGAGGTCGGCGCGTAGCTGGGTGAGTTGCTGCTCGAGGGCGGCCCGCACGTCGGTGACGCGCTGCTCGGCGTAGGAACGCTCCCTGCCGGCCTCGGCCGTGGCGCTGTCTCGTTCACTGCTGACTGTGGCCAGGCGCCCGGTGAGAACGAGCGCTTCCGCCCGGGCGCTCTCGCGCTCCGTCCGGGCCTGATCGAGCAGGTCCCGGGTGCTCGCAGCATCCGTCTCGGCCCGCTCCGAGCGGCTGGCCGCGGCGGCGGCCTGCGCGATCGCGTCGCGCGCGGCCGCCAGTGCCTCGTCCTTGGCCGTTGTGGCCGCCGCGACGAGCTCCCGGGCCTCGGTGAGCTGTGCGGTCGTGGCCGCGTTCTCGATGCTCAGAGTGGCCACCTGGTCTGTGAGGGCGGTGATCTCGGCGGTCGCCCGTGCATTGTCCTCTCCCGCAGTGACCAGGTCGCTCTCGAGGGTGGCGGCTCGCTGCTCGAGCGCGGCCAGGGTCGTGCGGAGCTCGTCGACCAGGGCCGCTGATTCCTCGGCTGCCGCGTCGGCTTCGGCGCGCTCGGCATCGGCCTTGCGGGTGGCGGTCTCGGCGCGGTTGGCGCGGGCGGCTGCCGTGGCGACCTGCTCGGCCGCGTCAGAGGTGACGGCCTCGATCTGTGCTTCGGCTGCGTCCGGGTCCGCGACGGTGCGGAGCTCGTCGACGAGGACCACCAGCTGCTGCTGCAGGTGCTCGACCATCCCGGCGACCTGGGACCGCAGCACGCTCGCCCGCTGCCGTGCCGCATCAACGGGGAGCTTGTCGTCCTCGACGGCGCGCTCGACCCGTCCGGACTCGGCGCGGCGGGCCCGCCACGCAGCGGCGCGGTTGTGAGCGGGATTGACGCAGTAGCCGGCGGGCCGGCCGACACCGGCCGTGGCGTCCACGGGCTCGTCGCAGCCGGGGAAACCGCAGGTGCGCACGTCGGTGACTTCAGGAATGCTCATACCAATATCGTATCACTGGCAACGCAATACGTGAACGAAATAACGATAACGATAACGAAAATACGAAACGGCCGCTCGTCTCGGAGAGCGTGGAACTCGCCGTGTGGCGGGGTGCTCTGTGCCGTCCAGGGCTCGGATGACCTGGCAGTGCCACCCGACTGTGAGCACTGCCTCATCTCGAGGCCGCCCACCGGAACGATTCGTGCCGAGTGTCGCTGTCGTTCGGGCGACCTGGTCAACAGGATTGAGCCCGACGGGCCCGGGGGAGCGGTGTCGGAGATTCTGGCCGAACCGTGTCGAGAGGGCGCCCTGCCCGGGGACGGACCGGATTCATCGAGGGCGCCCTAAGCGGTGCCCGGCGTAGTGTGGCCGACATGGACGACCTTGGTGTGCCGAACTGCGAACGATGCTTGGTACGCATGGTGATCGAGGGCACCGATGACGGCCCCTACTGGTGCTGCCCGGAGTGCAGTGTCGTTCGACTCGTCTGACGTACCTCTTCCCGGCTGGCCCAGAGGGCAACGGGTTGATTCCATTGCTGGTGAGGTCGGGGGAGCGGTAGCTTCAACAGCATGTGCGGCAGATTCGTGGTTCCCAGCACCACCGATGAGCTGCTGAGCGTCTTCGACGCCACCGGCGACAACGCCGCCGACTGGAAGCCCTCGTACAGTGTTGCCCCCACGGATCCCGCGCCGATCGTGCGCGAGTGTATCCACGACGAAACACTGCAGCGGGACGTGGATTTGGCATCGTGGGGGTTGAAGCCTGGTTGGGCGAAGCCGGGTGGTCCTGCCCCGATCAATGCACGCCTGGAATCTGTGGCCAGTAACGGCATGTTCCGCAGCGCGTTTGCCAGCCAACGGTGCCTGGTGCCCATGGCCGGTTACTACGAGTGGCAACAGATGGACGATGGCAAACAGCCCTACTTCATCCACAGTGACGGCGATGTGCTGGCGGCGGCCGGCCTGTACGCGGCCCGTCAGGAGGGAGACGTGTGGAAGATCTCGTTCACGATCATCACCCGCGCGGCGCGCGACGCGTCCGGTGAGATCCACGACCGGATGCCAGTGTTCTTGACCCCGGACGTGTGGGACCAATGGCTGCGCCCGGAGAAGATCACCGACAAGGAAGAAGTCCTCTCAATGCTTGACCGCAGCTCCGTGGCTGTCGCCAGGACTGTGACGGCGTTCCCAGTAGCCCGCACTGTGAACAATGTCCGCACGCTCGATCCTGGGGATCCTTCCCTTATTGAGCCTGCGGCCAAAAAAGAATAGAGCCCGGCGTCCAGCGCAGCCGATTGGAAGAGCTTCAATGGAGGTCGTTTGGCCGCGGACCGAGAGATCACGGGCGGTTGTTTGCGTGCAGCCTCGCGTTGGCGCTCCGCACGTACTCGGGCATGTAGATGAGGTCAATTATCCACATGATTGCTGCGCCCAGGAGCAGCAGATATCCGAATCCGAATGGAGTGAGTACCCACCCTCCCCACCAGAGAAGCAGGAAGATGATCGCAGTGCGGATGTGACCCAGGTAGAAGTTGTGTGCGGAGACTCCGCCTAGAAGAATGCACAACAGATATCCGGTGGTGGAGTCCTTGGCGCCGGGAGTCTGCTGGATGGGGCCACGTGCCAGCGGGATAGCGTGCTGGACGGGTGGAGTTGCCACCGGGGATGACTGCGCGGTCCACACGGTGCCGTTCCACCAGCGATATAGCGTCGCGTCATTCGGGTCGATGTACCAACCCGGCGGCGCCTCAACGTCGTTACTCACGATCCCCCATCAACATGCTGCATTCGTCCTGTACGGCCTTGCGAAGTCGCGGACCCTACCTGACCGCTTTGGACGGCGGCGAAGCGATGCCATCGAGTTGTCGTGGCTTTTCCTTCCACGAACCGTAGCTGGGCAGCCACTCGCCCGTGGCCTCGTACCACCTGACTACCTTGTAGTGACCGAAGAGCGCTGAGCGCACTGCCGCCTGAATTACGGCGTAGGTAAGGGCAAGACCGACAACGGACCCGATGATCCAGATAAGGACGTACTCCATATTCGCTCCCCAAGCTTTTTCTCAGCTTAACGAGGCTCGTCGAGAAGGGCGATCACCCCGAAGGGGGAGAACAGCCTGCGGAACGTACATCGGGATGATCCCTGCCGTCTCTGCCCCCAGATCGGGGAAGGAACCGGACATCCGAAGGCAGGGGCGCGGCACATCACTTGGGACCGGTTGTAGGGAACCCGTTCACGCACGATGATTCGGATAGGAGGACTAGAACCAGGGCATATCCACATGGCGCTCTGACGTGCTGCTGTCTCAGCTAACTTCGTCCTACAGATCCGCGGCGGTTCGTGACAGCTGGCGTGGTGACAGTCCCGGACAGGGGAATGTCGCCCAGTTGGGCGTTGTCGATAAGCTTGGTCCGCGCCTCGCGGAATGACCTCCCATGCCGACGGCTACGCAAAGAACGGCAGAGAATTTGTCTCGTCTGCCGAGGAATGACGATTTTTTGATCCCCCGAACTGCCTTCCCGCTGCCCATGCAATATATGGGTTCCAAGCAACGCATTGCTGGTTGGATCCTCGACGAGATAGCGGCGGCGTTTCCTGCGACCGAAACGTTAGTGGACTTGATGAGTGGATCGGGATCCATTGCCAATGAAGCGGCGGCTCGTGGCCTGGCAATCTGGGCGAACGATATACAGCCTTATTCACACCGCGTTCTCGCGGCGGCCTTTGAAGTTCCGCGCGGGGAGCTTCCAGAGATTATCGAGTGGTTCGAATCTGGTGGAGCCCAGGCGATCCTCCTAGATGGCCCGCGATCATCTCTGCGGGAGGCACTTTTGGTGGAGCAGGAGTTTGTCGCTGCCCAGAGCAGTGGAGATTTCGATTGGCAGAAGTATGCCGAGTTCTGCGCCGCAGAAAGCGGAAGCCATCACGAAGCAACAGGCAGGTTCGACCTTTTCTCGGCCTACTATCCGAACACGTATTTTGGAATTGGTCAGTGTCTGGAAATTGATGCGATCCAAGAAATGGCAGCAAAGCTTTCTCCCGCCGGGGCTCAGATGGTAATTGGTGCACTCATCTCGAGCTTGACCTTTGTCGCGTCGACAACTACCCACCTGGCTCAGTACCTCAAGCCAGGTTCGGAGAAAACCGCAAGGAATTTGGTCTTACGGCGGTCAATGAATATTGAGCGCGAAGTACTGAGTCGACTTAGAGCTCTCACCCGATATCCCCGGCCGTCCTTCGCTAGGACTCTGAATCTTGGCTTTCAGGACGCCCTCGACACCATAGACGCTGCGCCCAAGACAACTGTTGTTTACGCCGATCCTCCCTACTTCAAAGAGCATTACTCGCGCTATTACCACGTGCTTGATACCGTCGCCCTCTATGACTATCCATCCCTCACCTTCAACGATCGACTCAATCAAGTGACCGTTGGCCGATACCGCGAGGGGAGGATTGTTAGTGCCTTCGGTTTACGTTCGAAGGTAGAAGGTGCTTTCCGCGAGCTATTCGAGATGTCGATGGCGAAGGGTTACGAGGTCGCGCTGAGTTATGCGAATACATCTCTTCTCAGCGCGGAAAGGATCACTACTATCGCCGAGGCTGTTGGCTTCACGGTCGAACTGAAGTCCATCGACCTTCGACATTCGGGACAGGGGCAGGCCAAGGCCAAGTCTGACGTGACGGAATACTTGTTTCTTCTTAGCCATGCGTAACTCGACAGACGAAATCACGTTCCGGACTGTCGATGCTTTGCGAACAGCCCTAGGCGACCTCCGGCCCGAGCACGATACCCCCATTGGCGTCGTCCACCCCTATTGGGCGCGTAAACCGATGAATGTGGTGGAAACAATCATTCGCCACCTGTCTTCCGTCGACGACTTCGTTGTTGACCCTTTCATGGGCTCGGGAACCACAGTCTTCGCGGCGCTTTCCACTCACCGTCGTGCAGCAGGTAGCGACATTAGCCCGATGGCCCAGCACTTAGTTGAAGGCGTCCTCGACTTAATCGAAAACGCGAAAGTGCTCCTGCCAGAAATTCGTCGCATTCTCGACGTCCACTCCTTCGAAACGCTTTCTTGGTTCGCTGTTGATGATGAGAGCTTCATCGAACGCGAGAGATATCGCGTCGACGGGGACTTTGGTCACGGTGCCTTCACGCTTACCTTGACGGAGGTGGTGACCAAGAAGCGCAGAGCTGCCACTTGGGGTATGCGAACTGCCCGCTCTGATCAGCGGACACTGTCAGAAGTGATCGGCCAACGTGCTCTCCCCCTGGCATCGACACGCGCGATCGTCGACTTTGACGCCATCAGCCTGCCACCCAACTCAAGAATCGCAATCCCTCAGGGAGCGACGCTGGCTCAATACTTCACTGTGCAGAATCAGGCCAGCATCAACGTCCTACTGGGCCTCATCTCAGATTCGCCTTTGGTCGCAAAACATGCGGCAGCACTGAAACTCGTTCTATCTGCGTCGTTGCCCCTCCTTAGGCTTTCGGATAAGAAAGCGAGTTCGCAGTGGCCCTACTGGCGGCCCAAGACTGACCTAACCTCTCGAAACCCCATCATGGTTCTGAATGCCCGATTCCGGCAGATCGAGAAGATGGTCGAATGGGCACACGACTCCATCCCAGTGGCACGCGTTCCGAATGCCTTCCAGCTGCTGACCCTGCCCGCTCAGGAGCTGACGCACACGCATCTAAATCAGACTCCATTCCTCGTTTTAACCGATCCACCGTACGGTGATCAGGTTCCCTATGGCGAGTATGCGGCGATGTGGAACGGGGTCCTCGACCTTGCTGTGCCCGCGTCCGCTCACAGTCATGAACTCGTTCGCTCGGACGCCCAGCACCGACAAATCGACTCTGACGCATACCTTGATCGACTAGCTGAGGCATTCGCCGCTAATGCGACACTTCTCGGCCCGACGGGTTTCCTTGCATGGTTCTATCAAGACCAGGATTTGCGCTGCTGGAACACGATCTACGAGGCAGCCTCGAAAGCTGGTGTGTTCCTTATCGATGTAATTCCCATTCCCAAGCAACGTCGGTCGCTGAAAACGGTGACATCACCCAACACAACGCTTGATGGTGACTTGCTGTGTGTCTTCTCCCGATTGTCGGCCGCACCAGATAGATTCGCGAACGACACCGAAAAACGGCCGGCTCCTGCAGCGGGCTCGACATATTTCGGGAGATACGCGGCAATGATCGCCGCGGCTTTGCGCTCGGGCGACATCACTCGTCTGGCCGACAAGTACGGCACTGTTAAACGCGCACTGGCCGCGGGGGAAGGCTGACCACCATGTACTGGCTACTTGACGAACAAACTAAAGAGGATGTCCGTGACAAAGTAGCTCGCCTGGTCGCTTCGATCGCACAAGTGACTGGCACGACTCAAGCGGAACAGCTTTTTCCATTTGTGGGCCGCAAAGATCTTCGAAAAGCGGAGACTATCGTCCGGGAACTCAGTGACGACGACGGTCTCGTGGTCGACCCTTTCTCTGGATCCGGTATCTTCTCGTACGCCGCAGCCAAACTAGGCCGACCCGTAAACTCCAATGAGTGGGAGCCCTATACCCAGCGGATGAGCTCCAGTCCTTGGCGGCTCCCGGGGGAGTCGGAACTTGCGCAGGCAAAAAAAGATCTCATAAAGCAACTCAGGCCGGTCATTGATGACCTCTATCGCGTCGTCTGCTCGTGCGGTCACCTACACGTCATTGACTCCCAGTTTTTCGATCGAAAGCCTCTCCGATTCCGGGATGTCACCCATCATGTGCGCCTTGGTCCCTCCGGGATGACGATGGCATATCGGCAAGGACACAAGTGTCCCGTCTGTGGCGCAACGGATAAATTCTTCGATGACGAGGACCAGCGTCACTTGGACGAAGTGAACAGTCGACCGATTCCCCAGAAGTATGACCAGTTGTTTTCAACCGAATTGATCAAGAACTCGCGGATCAACCTTTCTGGACCTTGGACAACTTACGGCAATCTTTTTCCTCACCGTTCAAAGCTCGCGATGGTCGCAATCTGGGAAGCTATCGACCAGCTGAAAATCAGCGAGCATGTTCGCCTTTTTTTGCAGGACGCTTTTCTCGCAATCATCATGCAAGCAAAGTTCAAGGATTACCGCGGAAAAAGCCAAGATCTGCATGTCCCCGATGTGCAACTTCGCGAAGTAAATCTTCTTTTTCGCCTTGCTGACTCAATAGACAAACGATCAGCTGGATTGCGGAAATATCCATTCGCAACCAACAGCGGGACTTCACCGATTTCGTGCCTGGATTTCCGCGACTTTCTAGTAACTCTGTCTCCAGGATCTGTTCAGTTGATGCTGACCGATCCACCCTGGACGGAAGCCAACGCGTACTTTGAAAAGGCGCAGGTCTACCACCCCTGGCTCGGCTATCGCTTGAGTGATGACGACACTCGGCTGGCCAATGAGGTCGTCGTCACGGACGCTCCCTCTCGTTCGGTTGAGCACAACGAAACAAGATGGTGGTCTGATCTAGGAGAGTTTTTCACCGGCGCCGGTAGTGCGATCGAAGATCTCGGCTACCTGGCCCTGTATTTCCGTCCGACTCCTGCCCGACGCTGGCTCGAAAACATAAACCGGCTGAAGTTGGCCGCCCGGATGGCAGGCTTCGAACCACTGTTGACGATCGACGTTTCCAGTGCGGACCCCTCCATGCGTATCCAGCAAAGCGCCGCCTACGTTTTTTCCGCTGATATCGTGTTCGTCTTCATTAAGCTTCCTCAAGCCGTTCGCCGTCACTTCATCAGAGACATCGACCTAGACCACCTCGCCTATCGAGCCGCAAGCCATCTTCAGGAGACAACCGCTGCGCCCATCAGCGAGGCTTCGTGGCGCCGAGGATTTAGCGATTCTCTTATTGCCGAAGGTGTGCCTGAAATGAATCTCCCGACTAATGAGCACATTGTGTCTGAGCTGTTTGAGAGATATACCAGGGAGGTCCAGCCCGGCGGCTACCTCGTACGGCCCCACACGCCATTTGCGGGACAGCTTTTCGACGTCCCCGCCGCTGAACGCCTATTCGCGTACGTCCCGGCCGTCGTGCGAGAGCTGACTGATACAGATTCCACCTTCACCTACGACATGTTCCTCATTCGTCTTGCCGGGTACGTCGAAAACGGCACGCGCATGCTCATCAATGATGTCCAAGGAATGGATATGCGTCAGATTCTGGCGCCATATGCCGTCGCCCTAGAAGACGGTAAGAGGTTCAAAAAGCGGCCAGTTCCTGCGCTGCCTCAAGGCATTTCGCAGATCATGGAACTCGACCCTTACCAATTTGAACACTTTGCAGCCGAGCTACTCCGGCGACAGGGATATACCGACGTTGCAGTCCAAGGAGGCTCTGGTGACCGCGGAGTTGACATTGCCGCGATCGATCCGAGCAACCAATCCGTTGTGGTCCAGTGCAAGCGTTACATCGGTAGTGTGAGCGCCACTCCGATACAACGTTTGCACAGCTTTGCCATCACTCGTGGCGCAACGAGACGAATTGTCATGACTACTTCCTGGTACACAAGGGATGCGAAAGATGAAGCTCTGCGAACAGGTACAGAGCTGATCGACGGGACCCACCTCGAACAGCTGGTCGCACAGTTTATGCCCGATTTTGGCGTTGCAGGAGATTAACTCAAATGCATCCAGTGAGTATTTGCGGGTTTGGGGGCTAGTGAATATTGCCTTCGGGGGCCACCGATATTGCGGCCGGGTGCCCGTGTTAACGCCAACTGAAAACAGGGCCAGAAAAGCCTAGAACTCGCCCGGCAGTAGTGGCCCTGTATTCGGTCGGCGTTAACAGCCAGGCTGGCGCGCGGCCGGGGGCCGCTGGCGCGCGGACAAAACCAGGTGATCGGTGGGGATCGCGGCCCGTAGTTGTTCGACGGCGGTCCAGCAGTCCGGGGCGTCGACCGTGGCCGACGTTGACTCGTTGGCGTGTCGCGGGCCCCCCTTTCATGCCCCCAAAATCCGCCCGCAGGTGCCGCGGCTGTCGGCTAGGACAGGTGCACCAGGTCGCATGACGGGCACCGCCAGAACGGGCTGGCCGGCGCGCCTTCGGCGCGCATGGGGATGAGGCAGCGTTCGCAGTTCGGGGGAGCGCTTAGGGGGTCTGGTTCCATGTCGGCACCATAGCCGGAGCCGTCGAATTGCATTCCCTGAGATGGGCAAAGACAGCAATTCTGGTGCCCCGGTGAAAGACAACGGCGTGCCCAGTTCCACGCCGTGCGCCAGGATGCACAGGCAACCTGGCCGCTAGAAAGTGGCGGCGGCGTCCGCCGCAGATTCAATCGCCCTCGCCCGATGAGTCCACACCAATAAGGGCGTCGTACGCGGCGAGTCTGAGCGCATCGACAACGCTTGAGCTGGATAAGAGCGATGTGCCCAGCGTTACGTTGGAGTACACCCCAACTAGATGTCAGGTGACGGCATTCATCACAGTCAAGATAGGGTCAAATTCTTATTGGTTGACAGCCTTTGATGCGGGGTCTTAGAGTTCAACCTGACATAAGAGACAGGAAATTCCGTGACGGGCCAACGAGTTGGATATGTGCGAGTCAGCACCCTCGACCAGAACACCGTCCGCCAGCTTGATGGCGTCGATGTCGACCGGGTCTTTGAGGACAAGGCGTCGGGGAAGGATCTGAACCGGCCCGAACTCGAGGAGATGATCAAGTTCGTCAGAGATGGCGACACCGTTCTCGTGCACTCCATGGATCGCCTTGCCCGCAACCTGGATGATCTCCGCTCGATCGTGCGCCGGCTCACGGCGAAAAAGGTCCGAGTCGAGTTCGTGAAAGAGCAACTCTCCTTCACGGGCGACGATAACGCGATGGCGAACCTGCTCCTTAATGTCATGGGAGCTTTTGCTGAGTTCGAGCGGTCCCTGATCCGTGAACGGCAACGCGAGGGAATCGCACTGGCCAAGAAGCGTGGCGCCTACCGAGGCCGCACCCCGTCACTCGACACGGCTCGCGCCGCCGAGCTGAGCGAGAAGGCCGCCGCCGGCGTACCGAAAGCTGCTCTCGCTCGAGACTTCGGGATCAGCCGCGAAACCGTCTACGCCTACCTCCGCGCCGAGGCCTGAAAGATTCTCCGATGAGACAGCCATGCCTGCAGCCGGAGGAGGGGCAGTGCAATTCCAGCGGCGAGGGCTCGCTCGTTCGATCGCGCGTCCATGCCGTGCCAGGAACGGTCGGCGGGCATCGAGGGCGGACCAGACCACGCACCGACGCCATGGTCAGCGAGCCAGGGCTCCCGTGCACGGACGATGGGGCCGTGGTGGGCGGCTGCACAGCCCGGTCCGCATCAATGTGTTCGAGGAAGGGGACTGGCATCCCCGTAGCGTTGAATGTTCCGATGGCTCCACCTTCGGCCCGCTGTTCAAGCCAGTCCTCCAAGCCTCGGCCATCACTAATGGCTGTCGGCAAGCCACCCCGTAATGCGCGACACGCCGTAGACCGAAGACGACCCAGCCACTTTCCTCGGTGTCCTTGAGTAGCACCACCCGCATGCCGGGTTGGTGAGCTGTGTCATGGGGAAGCCCTGAACGGTACAAAACCGTCGAATCGTTCATGAAGACGGGCGCGTGTTTGATTGATTTCGAACCGAGGTCTGAGTGATTGCTCTCCCACACGTCCTTTGGACAACGGGGCTGCATCCTTCCGCTTACCCCCGCTATCCGACGAGCGCATGGCCCGATTGGGGCCTCTTTTTTGGCCCTAAACTGGGACTTAGGCGGAAGCTGAAATCCACTTCGTGAGATTTCAGATTTCGCTTAGAACAAAAGTGGCCCAGTACTCGCTGGCGAGAAAGCTAGCAAGTCTGGGCCGAACTGTGAGCAAGTAAGACAAAGTCGGCTCCAACCGACTCCTGCAAGACCCCATGCACCAACGAAGGAACGGACCCCATTTTGGACCAAGGATCAAGCACGAACATGTCTGACTCTGCAGTCAACGATAGCGCACGGTCTGAGAATCAGGGAAATGCGCCTTCGGCTTGGCCGGGCCGCTTTCGATGGCTTCGGACGGTGATTTCCATGCTCCCGGACATCAGACGGATCATCGACATAGTTGAAGCGTTCATGGCTCTCATGCGCTCGTTTGGGTTCACGTTCGCTCAAGTCGCGTAAGCGGATATCGAGACCGGTCAGGCCTCCGCGCGGTCTGGTGGCTTGATCGGTCTGTGTATCTTTGCTGGGGTGGGTCAGTCGAGACCTCTGACTGGTCGCTTCCGCATGAGATGCTCGATCACCGTCGGCGATCCAGCCAGAACATCACGCTCTAGCCATCGGGCCGGGTGAACGAGGGCGACGGGACCATCGTCATGGCTCGTAGCCCATGGGATACAAGACGCCGACACCGGCTCCGGCTCCGGAGCGATGCGGGCATACAGCTCAATACGCCAAATATCGATCACAGAACGCCGCCACAGAGCGCCAAAAGTCACAGGGAACACTCGCCCGCCGGCCCGAACTTGACATGGCTTTACTCTCGGCGAACCGGACCGGCGACCAGCTCGTCGTGACTAAACTTAATCGGCTTAGCCGGTCGTTGGAGAACCTCATCGATTTATCGAACACCCTCCAGGAGCGCGGCGTTGATCTGGTGGTCTTGGATCAGGGCATCGACACGTCCAGCATCACCGGGCGGATGTTCTTCCAGATCCTTGGCTCGATTGCGGAGTTTGAACATGCGCTGATGTCTGAACGCACGCGCGATGGGTTGGCCGCGGCCCGTGCCCGGGGACGAACCGGCGGGCAGAAACCTAAGCTCGGGTCGCGCCAGGTCAAGTTGGCCCGCGAGATGTATGAGGAGAAGGGCGCCGACGGCAAGCGGGCCCACACCGTCCAGCACATCGCTGAGGAGTTTGGAGTCACTCGCCCCACGATCTACCGGCACCTGGCCAAACCCTGAGCCCCGGCTGTCCGCTGCAGGCACGGTCGACCGACCTCCATTAGCGTTGAGGGATGAGCTCCATCGTCCCGTCCGACTACGCTGCCACGCTTGAGAGCATCAAGCGGCTCGTGCATGAGGCGCGCTACATGGCCCAGCGCCGAGTGAATACCGAACTGCTCAGGCTTTATTGGCAGATCGGAGCGGCCATTATCGAGCGACAGAAGACGGCCGCGTGGGGCAGTAAGGTCTTGGTCCAGCTTTCCGCGGATCTGCGTGCAGAGTTCCCGACCGCGAAGGGGTTCTCGCCGGCCAATCTCAGGTACATGCGCCGGTTCGCCGAGGCGTGGCCCGAACACGACTCAATTCGCCAACGACCCGTTGGCGAATTGCCCTGGGGCCATGTCATCGAGCTGCTTGACAAGCTCGACGATCCCGACCTACGCGAGTGGTACAGCGCTAAGGACATCGCGCAGGGCTGGAGCCGTCCGGTGTTGGCTCACCAGATCACCACCCACCTGCACCTGCGCGAGGGCGCAGCTCCGTCCAACTTCCTGCACGCTCTCGAACGAAGCGACTCTGAGCTCGCTCAGCAGATCACTAAGGATCCGTTCACGCTCGAGTTCCTCGCGATCGACGGTGACGCCGTCGAGCGAGAGCTGGAGGACCGGCTCGTCGAGCGCATCATCGACACCCTCCGCGAGCTCGGCCCCGGGTTCGCGTTCGTGGGACGCCAAGTCCACTTCGACGTCGACGGCGATGACTTCTTCGCCGATTTGCTGTTTTTCCACGTCGACCAACTCCGGTATGTGGTCATTGAGTTGAAGACCACGAAATTCGATCCGCGCGACGCCGGCCAACTTGGCTTCTATGTCGCCCTCGTTGAGGATCGGCTGAGGAAGCCGCAGCACCAGCCCACGGTGGGGATGCTCTTGGTCGCTGACAAAAACGAGTCCGTCGTCCGATACGCACTCGCCGGCACTACCCAGCCGATCGCTGTCTCCCGTTACGATCTCTCTCCCGCTGAACAGGCTGCGCTTCCCGCCGAGGACGCTCTAACCCGCGCGGTCGCCCTTGAGTTGGATGACCACTCCCAGAGCCGGGTCAACCCCTCCGACTAGGCCGCGACCTGCGCCACCTCGTCACGACCCTCCATGAACTCACCGAACGGGGCATCGGGCTTCAGGGCCTCACCGAGGAGGGGCGGCGATCGACACCACATCGGTGTCCGGGGAACTGGTCTTCAGTGTTTTCGCTGCCGTGGCAGAGTTCGAGCGGGCACGCATCTCAGAGCGCGCCGTTGGAGCCCTCGTCACGGTGCGCCCGCGGGAAGGTGAGCGGCCGATCGCAAGAACAGCGGCCAAAGTTCACCTCGCCATGGCCGCCACGGGAACAGAAGGAAACCCACCTCGGCGATCTCTACCCGAATTCGGTGTCACCCCCGGATATCTTCCGTCATGTCTCGCCGTGCAAGGGAAATGCAACTTGACGGTGCGAAGCTGACCGGAGAGACGAAGCCTCGAGCGTCTGCGGTGAGCTAGGTCGGCAGATGACCTGTTCCGGTTACAGGCGGACCACTGATAGTCCAGTCAACTCAACCCACAGCTCTTGGGGGTCGGCATCGTCTTGGATCGTTGGCAGGGGCGCCAAGGCATCCGACTCGGCCAAAACCGCCAGGTTGAGCCTGGTGAGGTTGGCAATGTCAACGATTGGCACCTGATACGTCCGGTACGGACCGAGAGGCGGGGGAGTGCCAGCGATGAGAGCTTGATTGCGGACTGCGCCAAGGTCGATATCGGCAAGCTGAGGGCTCTCGTCCAGGACGAACGCTGTGCTTGCGTTAGATCTTTGTCAGGAAGTCGCGGGTTCGGTCGAGTGCGAGTCGTGCTGCCGCGGGGTCGTGGGACGGTAGCGATGCGTCCATGAAGAGGTGGCGGTTTCCGTTGTAGGTGAAGACTTCGGCCTGCGGGGCGCCGGCTGCGGACACGAGCTCGCGTGCGGCGTCGAGATCGCCCTCGAGCGCGAAGAACTCATCCTGATCCATCCCGTGGATCTGCACCGGCAGGCCGGTCGGCCACGGACCGAACGACCACTCGCCCGTGACTGGAAAGCAGGCCTCGAAGAAGAGCGCTCCCCGAGCTCCGGGTCGAGTCTGCGCCAGCCGCTGCGCGTGAGAGACACCCCAGGAGATCCCTGCGTAAACGAGTTCGGCGGGCAGAGCTTCCACCGTGGAATCAACTCGGACCCGAAGCCCTTCCGCGTCGAGGGACTGCAAGTGGGCGAAACCGTCTTCCAACTGGGTGAAGACTTTGCCATCGAACAGGTCGGGAAGGTGAACCGTGTGGCCGGCGCGGGTGAGTTCTTCGGCGATGGCGACCACCCCTGGAGTGCAGCCCTGGATGTGGTGGAAAAGAACGATGTCAGCCATGGCGGTTGCTCCGCTCGTGAGAGGTTCAGTGAACGAGCCAATACTATAGAACGGCTCAGCAATGCCGATCAATACCCCGACCTCCGACTACGAGCTCGAGGAGCACCGCACGGTGACAGATGCTGCAGCCCTCCGAGCGTTGGCGAATCCCCTCCGCGGGAAGGTACTCGAACTGGTCCTGGAGCGCGCTGCGACCGTGACGGAACTGGCAGAGGCGATCGGGCGACCCAAGGGCACTGTCGCCCATCACGTCGCGACACTTGTCCACGCTGGACTGCTTCGGGTGGTCCGTACTCGGCGGGTTCGAGCGATGGATGAGCGGTACTACGGACGTGTCGCTTGGACGACCAGGTCCACCGCTTCATCAACACCGAGGAAGCCACCGCGTCCCTCCTTCTCCGCGACGGAGCCAGTGCGGCGCTCGACTTCTACGTCACCGCCGACCGAACCCTGGGCGGGATCCGGCAGAGCATGCTGGAAGAGATTTACGTGGCCTGGACCGCCGACCGCACGGCGAACCGGCACTCGATCATGGTCGCGGGAACCAACGACGAGGTCGCCGCACTCAACGCGCGGGCCCGCCTGGACCTGGTCGGCCAAGGCGTCGTCGGGAAGAGCGGGATGGTGCTGCACGACGGGAACAAGGCCGGCCTGAACGATGTGATCGTGACCCGGCAGAACGACCGGAAGCTGCGCTCCAACCAGGGCAAGGACTTCGTCGCCAACGGCGACCTCTGGACCGTCATCGACACCGGGGGCGGAGACCTCAAAGTGAAGAGTCTCCGGCACGGGGGAGTACTCACCCTGCCCGCCGAGTACGTGGCCACCCATGTTGAGCTTGGCTATGCGGCCACCATCAACCGGGTCCAGGGCATGACCGTGGACACTTCCCACATCCTCGTCGACCCGCAGTCCACCTCACGCGAGCAGCTCTACGTCGCTGCGACGCGCGGGCGCGAGTCCAACCGTATGTATGCTGTCGTCGAAGAAATCCTCGAAGTCGATGTCCACGCCCCCGACCACCTCCGCACTAACATCATTGATGCCCTCACCGCGGTGCTTGCCCGTGAAAGCGCGGAACGGTCCGCCAGCGAAGAGATTCAGCGCGTTCAGGATGCTGCCGCGAGCCTGGCGACACTCCTGCCGGCCTACGAAGATGCCCTCACCCGGGTGTTTGACCCCGACCGGCTCCAGCGGATGGAGACCGCAGTCCGGGACGTGCTCGAGCCGAGCATCGCGGACCAGGTCATCGGCGACGAAGCCTGGACACATCTGGCCAGCCGGCTCGCCGCGCACGAAGCGCACGGCGCCGACGTGCAGGCGAAGCTCACCGCAGTCATTCGTGCCGAAGACACCGGGCCGGACTCCACCATCGGGTCATTCGCGAAGGCGTATCACCACCGCCTCGGCGCCTCGGCACAGCAGACCACGGACGTGCACCTGCCGAGCTGGGTGAGCCCGCCGCCCGCCGGGGAAGAGAACGAGAACCCAGAGGTTCGCCGCTGGCTGCATGCCCAGGCCGAACTCATCCAGGTGCGCGTCGACGCACTCGACGACCGACCCGGAGTCCATCGCAATAACCAATGTTGAGACTGAACCGTTGGGAGTGCGACTGACGGAGGCGCTTGGACGCGTCGCCGCCGCGGATACCGAGCTGCAGCACGTGTCGACGTCGGTGTGCATGAATACGGTTAGATGAGTACGTAAAACGGCACATGGCACAAGGGGCATAGGGCCGAACCACGATGCGCATCCAGCCACGCAAGTGCGGTGAGCATCGTGTGCCAGTCCTTCGCGAGCGCCGTTGCGGCAAGAGCCGAGTCGAGCGCTCACTCGCATGCTTGTTTATCGCAACGGTGTTCCTGGAGATACGGAGGAAGCGACGCCTTGTGCAGCTCATCGACGATTCTGCACTTCAATGGCCCTTAGTGACAGCAGCCATCTGATTTTTGAGCGTCCGCCAGGCGCCTCTTGATCCTCGCGCCCAGATCTGCGGACAGGTAGTAGCGACGTAACGGTAGCCATCGGAGCAGCGGCCCGACCCTCGCGCGCCTTGTGGGACGTGGAAAACTCACGGCATTGTGTGCCGCCTTGAGCGCGACGACGTGGCGAGGAAGATCCGCTCGACGAAGCCGAGTGCGTCGGAGCGCCGTCCGCCATTTCGCGGTATCCCGCCCCGGGTCCCCGAGCCGAGGGGTGTGAAGGGCGATGACCATGACGCTCTGATCGAAATTAAATATGTGTAGAAAATACCCTCTAGACACGATTGAATATATTTAGTACGGTAATATCGTTCGCGAGGGCGTTGGTACTCCAGACCACTCATTCACCTATCAACGGAGATGCGGGTCAGCCGGGACCTAACCATCCACGTCGCGCACCAACCACGCCCGACACCGACACAGCACAAGGAGCCCGAGTGCCCACCTATTCACCGGTCATCGCCGACCGCCTTTTCACACAGATCGAGTCGCGCCTCGGCGGCGAGATCGCCGCGGTCTTCCGCAGCTGCTACCTGGGTACCCTCGACACGACCATTGAGATCCTCGCCGACGGGTCCGCGTTCGTGGTCACCGGTGATATCCCCGCGATGTGGTTGCGGGACTCCACCGCCCAGCTCACCCCCTATCTGCACTTCGTCACCGAAGACCCGCTGCTCGCGGAGACGGCGATCGCCGTGTCCCGCCGACAGCTGGACTTCATCGGCCTCGACCCTTACGCGAACGCATTCAACGCTGCCCCCAACGGTGCCGGCCACCACACCGACCAGACCGTGATGTCACCATGGGTGTGGGAACGCAAGTACGAGATTGACTCGCTCGCCTACCCGGTCCAGCTTGCCCACGACCTGTGGAAGCTCACCGGCCGCGTCGACCACCTGGCCTCGTTCCTCGACGCCGCCTGGAAGATCGTCGACGTGTGGCGCGCTGAACAGGACCACGAGCAGGCCTCCCCGTACCGGTTCCAGCGGTTCGATGGGGCCCCCACCGACACCCTAGCCAGGGACGGGCGCGGTGAACCCGTCGCCAACACCGGGCTGAGCTGGTCCGGTTTCCGCCCCAGCGACGACGTGTGCACGTTTCACTTCAACATCCCCGCGAACATGTTCGCGTTCGTCGAACTCGAACACATCGCCGAGATCGCCAGCACCGTGTTCGGCGCGGAAAAGCTTGCCGCGTCCGCGCTGGCGCTGCGCGAATCGATCGGCAACGGCATTGCCGACTACGGCACCGCGATCGCGCCGTCCGGCGACACGGTCTACGCGTACGAGGTCGACGGGCTCGGAGGGGTGCTGCTCGCCGACGACGCGAATACCCCCAGCCTGCTCTCGCTCCCGCTGCTCGGCTGGTGCACCCCCGAGGACCCCGATTACCTGCGCACCCGCGCGTTCGTGCTCAGCCCGGACAACCCGTTCTACTTCACCGGCACCGCCGGCGCCGGTGTCGGCAGCCCGCACACCCCGGACGGGACGATCTGGCCGATCGCGTTGGCGGTCCAGGGCTTGACTGCGGAAACAGACGACGAGCGTACCGCCATTCTGGACCTGCTGATGCGCACCCACGCCGGGACCGGGTTCATGCACGAGTCCTTCCACAAGGACGACCCGTCCCGATACACCCGGGAGTGGTTTTCCTGGGCCAATGCGATGTTCTGCGAACTCGTCCTCGAGGTCGCGGGGCTGCGCACCCACCGGCGTACCCCGGCAGGGGCGATGGCCCGATGACGACCCTGACCCGGCTCAACGAAGCCGTCCGCGCCCCCGAGATCGCGCAGCAGCCCCCCAAGTGGAGGCGGTTCCGTCCCGACGGCGGCGCGGTCAGCGCCACCCGCCGCCAGCAGGCGGTGAGCGGATGGATCTTCTTGGCCGTCCCGGTGGTCCTGTTCGTGCTGTTCGTGCTGATCCCGGTCGGCATCGCAGTCGTTGTCAGTTTCACCGACTACTCCATCGTCGGAGACTTCGAGTGGATCGGGGTGGACAACTACGTCCGCATCTTCCAGGATCCGATCTTCTGGATCGCGCTGCGCAACACGGCTTACTACACGGCCCTGTTCGTCCCGCTCGGGGCGATCGTCGCGCTCGGCACCGCGCTGCTGCTAAACCGCCGCAGCGGCGCCGTGCGGGTGTTCCGCACCCTGTTCTACATCCCCGTCATCTCCTCCACTGTGGCGACCGCGTCGATCTGGTTCTGGCTGCTGAACCCGCAGTACGGGCTGTTCAACTCCATCCTCGGCTGGTTCGGGATCGACGGGCCGGCATGGTTATACGACTCGCAATGGGCAATGATCGCGATCGTCATGATGAGCGTCTGGGCCGGGTTCGGCGCGAACATGCTCATCTTCCTCGCCGCGCTGCAGGGCGTTCCCTCGGAGTTGATCGAAGCTGCCCGGCTGGACGGTGCGAACAGCTGGCGCGTATTCCGGTACGTCACAATGCCCGCGATCGCGCGCACCATGTTCCTGGTTGTGACACTGCTGCTGATTGCCGCATTCCAGGTGTTCGACCAGGCGTACGTGCTCACCAAGGGCGGCCCGGGCAACTCCACACTCACCCTCGTCTACTACATCTACGACCGAGGATTCGGGCGCCTGGAGATGGGCTACGCGTCGGCGTTGTCGTTCATCCTCTTCCTCATCATTCTCGTCTTTTCGTTGGTCAACGCCCGCATCACAAACCGCAGGGACTTCTCATGAGCGCCACCATCTCGGCCCTACCGGCCAGTCCCGCCAAGAAGCGGGCGCAGCGTCGCCGTATCGTCGGCTCCGGATTCTGGTATATCGCCGTCATCCTGGTCAGCATCTCCACCGTGCTTCCGCTGGTATGGACGCTGTCGACCTCGTTCAAGACCGAGAGTGAGGCGCTTTCCGGGGCGTTAAACTTGCTTCCCCGCAACCCCACCGTCGACAACTACGCCGCCCTGTTCGCGGACGGCACCTTCGCCCGCTACCTGGTCAACTCGTTCATCCTCGCCATCGGCGGCACCATCACTAACGTGTTCTTCGGCAGCCTCGCCGGGTACGCACTCGCCAAACTGCGATTCCCCGGCCAGGGCAGCGTGTTCGCCACATTCCTCGCCTCCATGATGGTGCCCGCAATCGTCACCATGATCCCCACCTTCCTGGTGCTGCGATACTTACCGCTCGTTGGAGGAAACGACCTGTTCGGGCAGGGCGGGGTGGGGATGATCAACAGCTACGCCGCCGTGCTTGTCCCATTCGCCGCGGGAGCGTTCGCGGTGTTCTTCATGAAGCAGTTCTTCGAGTCGCTCCCCGACGAGATCGGCGACGCCGCCCGCATCGACGGGGCGAGCGAGTTCCGGATCTTTCTCAGCATTTATTTCCCGCTCTCCACCGCCGGCGCAGCGGTGCTGGCCGTGCTGACCTTCCAGGCTGGATGGAACAGTTTCCTCTGGCCGCTGATCGCGCTGAACAACCCGGACATGTATACCGTCCAAGTCGGTCTGTCCGCGTTCATCAACGAGTACCAGACCGACTACGGACCGCTGATGGCAGGAACGATCGTCTCCAGCCTGCCCGCACTGCTCGTTTTCATCGTCGCGCAGAAGTACATCGTGCAGAACTTCACCGGCTCTGCCGTGAAGTAGCTGCCCCTTACACGTCCGGACGCACCCGATCCGGCGAATCCCCGCACCAACATTCAAGGAGGAAATGCAATGAAGACATCACCACGGCGACTTCTCGCCATCGGTGTCGCGGCCGCGACCGCCGTCGCGCTGGTCGCCTGCAGCGCCGGCGGCAACGCTGCCGGCGGCAACGCTGCCGACGGCGCCCCAGAAAAGGTCACCTTCTGGGGGTCCTGGTCGGGAGACCAGGTCGCCCAGCTCGACGCACAGGCCGACGCGTTCAACGAGTCCCAGGACAAGTACGAAGTCAGCTACGTCGCGCAGGAGCTCGTCGAAGAGAAGCTCCTCACCGGTCTTGCCTCCGGCGACGTGCCCGACGTCGTACTGTGGGACCGCTACAACACCTCGCTTTACGTCCCCAAGAATGCGCTGGCCCCGTTGGACGAGTACATCGAAGCGGACAACGTGGATGTGGGGCAGTTCTTCGACCAGGCGCTGAGCGAGCTCGTGATCGACGACGTCACGTACGGTATGCCGCTGCTCGTAGACAACCGGTCGCTGTTCTACAACACCGCGGCGCTCGATGAGGCGGGGGTGGAGGCGCCGACGACGTGGGACGAGCTCAAGTCGGTCGCCGAGGCGACCACCGTCCACGATGGGGGAACGCTCACCCGCACTGGGTTCCAGCTCAACGACCCGGGCCTGTTCAACACGTGGCTGGCGCAGGCGGGCGGGCAGATGTACAGCGCCGACGAGAAGACGACGGCGTTCAACAGCCCCGAGGGCCTGGAGGTGCTCGACTTCTGGCAGAGCCTGCTCGACGCCGGGGTATACGAACTGGGGTTCGGTGAGGGCGTCGACGCGTTCGCTGAAGGTAACGTCGCCCTCAAACTCGACGGACCGTGGGCGCTGTCGAGCCTCGACGCGGCGGGCACCGAATACGGCATCGTGCAGCCCCCGGCCGGCCCGACCGGCGACAAGGGCGCCGGAATGGGCGGCTTCGGGCTCATCATCCCGCAGGGCGCCAAGAACGCCGACGGCGCGTGGGAGTTCATCAAGTGGTGGACCACCCAGCCGAAGAATGGTGTCGCTTTCGGCGAGATCTCGGGTTGGATCCCCGCGAACATCGAGGCGGCGAACGACCCGTACTTCACCGACAACCCGAAGTACGCCGCGTTCATCGAGACGCTCGAGTACGCCAAGGTGCGCTCCCGCATCCCCGGCGCATCCGACGTCGAAGGCAAGGCGCTGATCCCGCAGCTGGAGCGCTTTCTCGCCGGTGAGATCAACGCTGAGGAAGCCCTCAGTGAGGCGCAGAACCTGGGCGACCAGATCCTCGCCGACAACCAGTAATAGCCCGACAGTGCGGTGCGGTGGACCCGACGCGTCCACCGCACCGTCACCCCAACACTTTTCAGGAGCTCACATGACCATCATCCAGCAGACTGTGTGGGGCGAGCGTGCCACCATCGCGCAGCGCAGCCTCGACCACTTCTTCGGCGCGGAGGGGAAACAGCTACTCAACAACAGCTACCCGGCCGGAGACAACACCACCTTCAACTACTGGTGGCTCGCCCACCTGGTCGACGTACGCATCGACGCGTTCGAACGCACCGGCGACAAGGTTTGGCTCGACAAGGCAGAAGACGCTTACCGGAACGTCCATGACCGCAACGATGGGGCCCTGTTCAACGACTACTTCGACGACATGCTCTGGTATGCCCTCGCTATCCTCCGCCTCTACGACGCGACCAGCGACGCCAGCTACCTCGACGCCAGCAAGAAGATCTGGGACCACGTCGTCGACCACGGCTGGAACGACCAGATGGGTGCGAGCGTCGCCTGGCGCAAACAGCAGTTGTACTACAAGAACACCCCCGCAAACGGCCCTTTCGTCATCCTCTCCGCCCGCCTCGCCGCACACGACGACGCCGCCCGCTACCTCGACTACGGCGTGGCCGCGTACCGGTGGCTCACCAACACGCTCGTCGGCCCGGACGGGTTTGTGGAAGACGGCATCAACCGGGAGGAGAACGGTGAAGTCGACCTGCACTGGCGGTTCACGTACAACCAGGGCCTGTACGTGGGCGCCGCGGTCGCCCTCGCCAAAGCGGCCGGCGACGCCCGCTACCTCGAGCAGGCGACCCGCACCGCGCTGACCGCGATCCGCGAAATGTCCGAGAACGGTCTGTTCGCGCAGGAAGGCGTCGGCGGTGACGAGGGACTGTTCAAGGGCATCTACTACCGCTACGTCGGTACCCTCCTCGACGAACTGGGCACTGCCAGCGACGACGCCCGGGCGCTGGAAGCGTTCATCCGAAGCAGCACTGACGCGCTTTGGCAGAACGCGCAGGTCGACGGCTGGCTGCTTGCCGGCGACGACTGGTCGGCTCCTGCCCCCGACCGAGTCGACTTCTCCACCCAGCTCAGCGCCATCATGGCCCTTGAACTGCGCGCGGACCGCGAACGGCCGTGACCGTCCGGTATCTGCCGAGTGCTCAGGGCCTGGTGACCGCGGCGCTGGCCGTCGACATCGGCGGCACCAAAGCAGAGTCCGCGATCGTCCTGATCGACGGATCCCTCGTGCCCGGCTCCCGGGCACGAGTGGAGACCGGGCGCACCGCGACGGTCGACACCCTGCGACCCGCGCTGGGCTGGCTGGTGCAGACAAGTCTGCGGTTTCTACCGCCCGGAGTGCAGCTGGCCGGCGCCGGGGTCGGGTCGGCCGGCCCGTTGAACCGGGCGGCACGCAGTGTCAGCCCCGTCAACCTTCCAAACGCCGCAGGCCTGCCCGTTGCGGACATCATCGAGACCGCCGTGCGCGCCGAACACGGTGAGCACCTGCCCGCCACTCTCGCGCTCGACGGGACCGCGCTCGCATTGGCCGAGCACTGGCTTACTCCCGGTCGGCCGCCGCAGTCGCTGCTTGGCCTGGTGGTCTCTACCGGTGTCGGCGGCGGGCTCGTGCTAAACGGGCAGCCCGTGACAGGGAGCACAGGCAACGCCGGCCAGATCGGTCAGTGCTATGTGAGCGGGTACGGGGCCGTGGCCACTCTGGAAGAGATCGCCTCCGGCCCCGCATCGGTCCGGTACGCGCGCGCTCTGGGCTGGACGGGCAAAACCGGTGAGGACCTCGCCCGCAGCGCCGTTAAAGGTGACGCCGCCGCGATAACCGCGATCGATCGATCCGCGCAGGCCCTGGGGAACAGCATCGCCAGCCTGGCAGCCGTCGTTGACTTTGAACGGGTGGTCATCGCCGGAGGCTTCTCCCGGGTCGCCCCGGACTACATCACCCGAGTCGCATCTCGGCTGCAGTATCATCCGTTCGGCCACGTGCGGGCCATCAGCATCAAGGCGGCGACCCACCCCGTCGACAGCCCTCTCATCGGCGCCGCCGCGCTGGCGTTCACTGCCGCCAAATCAGCCGTACGCCACCACACGGTGATGCTAGATTAAATATGTTCAATTCAGTGAGGGGAGGGCAGGACGGGATGGTCGCGCTGTATCAGAAGGTATACGACGAGCTGCGCGGCGCGATCGAGCGCGGGGAGTACCCGGTCGATACCCGGCTGCCGTCCGACGTCGAACTCACCGAGCGTCATGGCGTCAGTGCGATCACGGTCAAGAAGGCCCTGGATCTGCTGCGTGTCGACGGGTTCATCAGCCGCCGCCCCCGGGTGGGAACGATCGTCATCAGCGATGCCGCCACCACCGCGCCGGGTCACACCCTGAAGCAACCCCTGATCGGTCTCGTCGTCACGAACTTCGACGACACCTTCGGCACCCGCATTCTCGGCGGACTGCTGGACCGAGCGAACGCCAGCGCGAACCTACTGATCAAACGCAGCCTCGGTGACGCCTCCGCGGAGGACCGGCTGATCCGCGCTCTCGTCGAGGGAGGTGTGCGGGCGCTCATCCTGCAGCCCAGCTCCTCCATCTACGTGCCCCCGGCGGTTCTCGAACTGCTCACGAAGGACTTTCCAGTCGTGATCCTCGACCGCGTGTTCGACGGGGTTCCGATCTCCACGGTGTGCTCGGACAACATCGCCGCCGGGCAGCACGCCGCCGAGCACCTGTTCTCGCTCGGACATGAGCACATCGGGCTGGTCAGTTCGGACAGCACCGTCTCGACCCTCCGCGATCGTCGCGACGGGTACGTCAAGGCGCAGGCGATGCACCATATCGCACACGACGAGGCGAAAGTGTTCGACCTTGTCCACTCCACCACGCCGGGCAGCACCGCCACACCCGCAGAGGACATCGATCATCTCGTCGGGTACCTCCAAACGCACCCCGAGCTCACCGGAATCGTCGCCACCGAGTACAACATCGCCGCGATGCTCCGCGAGGCGGCCGGGAAACTGGGTCGAAGTGTCCCCGACGATCTCTCGATCGTCTGCTTCGACCATCCCGACGCATTCTATGACCGGGCGCAGTACCGTTTCACGCACATACGGCAAGACCAAGAAGGCATGGGAGAAGCGGCCGTCGATGTCGCGCTCGGCCTCGTCGAGGACCCGCGCGCGATGCGGAAGATCGCGTTGCCTACCGAACTGGTCATCGGACAGTCCACCCGAGTCCTCGAACGGGTCCCGAGCTGACCGCGAACCGGGACTGAGCGGGCACATACACCTACCGTGCCCCGATCGTGCAGGCCCGCTCCGTCGCTGACGTGCAGGCTTTGAGCCGTGCCGGCGGCCGGTACGCGCGCTGGGCACGCGCCACACCTTCACCGACCTGCCCGACACCACCGACACCACCGTCTCGGTCACCACGATCCGCGAACCACCTATCCTCGAAGAGGCCGCCGAAACCGTCGACGCGCCGGCCGGGATGCGGTACGGGGACCTCGCGGCATGGGTGCATGCCCACGGCTGGGCGCTGCACAACCTCGGATCCCTTCCGCATGTCTCGATCGCCGGTGCGTTCGCGACCGGCACGCACGGATCCGGGGACCGCAACGGCACCCTCGCGACCGCGGTCCGCATCACGCTGCGCGTCACGCTGCGCGTCACGCTGCGCGTCACGCTGCGCGTCACGCTGCGCGTGGAACCCACCTACCGGGTCCGTCAAGACGTCTCGGCGGGTTGCGCTGAGAGGCCGAGCTGCACCAGATTCCCTTGATCAGCGGTGCCGGCTACAGTGTGAGCACCTTCACCCAATGGACCGGTGAAGACCTCGGCACGATTTGGGTGAAGACCCGACTCGGCGCCGATGACGACCCCGTCCCGGAACAGATCCTCGACGCGCAACGAATCCGCAGCACACCGACCGTCGACAGCAACCTGAACCCGCAAGGTGGTCTCCCTGGTCCCTGGCATGAACGCCTACCCCATTTTCGGCTCTAGGCGATACCCTTGCATGAAAACGAGATCCAATCCGAGTACTTCGTCGATCCCGTCTACGCCGCAGCCGCGCTGCGGGCGCTTCGTGCCCTCAGCAACCGGCTCGCACCGGTGCTGCTGGTCAGCGAACTGCGCACCACCGCCACCGACTCACTCTGGCTCAGCGGCGCCAGCCGCCAAGCTCTGTTCGGGATCCACTTCACCCGGCGCAACGACCCTGCCCGGGTGCGCGTCGCGGTCGCCGAGGTTGAGGCGGCGCTTCCTGACTTCAGCGCCCGAGCTGTTCACGATCATGGCCGCACTCGGTCAGATGGAACATGAAATCAAGCGAGAGCGTGTAATCGACTCGATCACCAAACGCCGCGACGCCGGCAAAAATTTGGGCGGTCGCCCGCGGATCATCACCGACAGTCAAATACGCAACGCCCGCAGCCTCATAGACCACGGTGAGCCAGCAGCCGACGTCGCACGGAATCTGGGAATGTCCAGAGCGACCTTCTATCGCCGGGCGCGCACCTTGGGTCTCCTGCCGGATTAGGAAGCGCCTGACGCTCGATAGCGCCAAATAGCGATCACAGAACGCCGCCACGAAGCGCTAACAGTCACAGCGGCTGGGGTGCTCGCGCAACTGTCCGCAAACGATCGTTTATGACCGTGGGCCAGCGTGTGCGAGTGGTTTGACTCGTCTCGGATACCGGATGCTGCTCACGCCGGCAGCGCTGCTGACACAGACTTCGTAGATGATCTCTAGTCCGTCTTCTTCGTCCCATTGCTCGCCTGTCTCGACGAACCCGTAGCTGTCGATGAGCGCTCGCGACGCCGGGTTCTCCGGACTGACGGTGGCGCGGACCGTGTGCACGTCAGGGTGACGCTGCGCGACAGCGAGTAGCGTTTCCAGGGAACGCCTCGCATAGCCCCGTCGACGCAGTGCGGGATCGACTCGATACCCGACTTCCACCATCCCCACCTCGTCGGGGGCACCGTGGAAGCCGGCCAATCCAACCGGTGCCGTGACCTGCGGGTCGACCATTAGTCGCGTAATCCACGGTGCGTCCGTGGGAGTGTCCTGAATTTGCTTGCTCCGCATACGCCAAAGGCCAAGGCACTCGGGACCCGCCAGATAGGGCGACACGTATTGGAGGGCGAGCAAGGCGGATTCGCCCGCTGCTAACGCGTGCAAGACGCCCACGGGTACGACGTCGAGGTGGAGTTGCGATTGCCTGGGCTCGGGGTGGTCCCAAGGGGAGCTTGCGATCGTCATTGCTGGAAGTCTGCCATAGTCTCTCGTTGCCGCCCGGTGCCCGATCGGCTATCGAGACGGGCCGGCCCGTGCGGTGACAGTATCAGCGGAGGAGGATCATCTGCGCTTGCCTCGCAGGCGTTTCGTCGTGCGGCGGGCCGATGGTGGGATGGGGCGGCTCTGCTCGCCCACCGGCTCGAGCCGAAGCTCATCCACCAGCATGTCGGGCGCGGGATCGTCGCTGATCGGTGAATTGATGTAATGGGTCCGCTGGAGCTGCCCATCTTGAGCGAAGAGAAGCCCGGACGCCCGATCGGATCGGAGTTGATACCGCTTCGCTGACATATACCCCAGCAGATGGGACGCTGCTGTCCCGTGAGCACCCGGAGGGAAGGTCGCCAGGAACAGCGCAGGATGCCCCCAAAGCCCTGCAAACGACAGGACGCACTCGTGGCGATCGCCGTCCTGGCGAGTGCGTCGAGCACATTCGCGGATCGCGTTGTGCACTTTTCGCTGGGTATCGCCGGAAAGTCCCAGCAAGTCGGAGGAATCACTGGTTTTGAGGGGTCCAGCGCCATGTCGCGTTCGCTGTGCGTCGAGCCGATAGCCTAAGGCCATGCGGGTTGGGGTGTTGTTCGGCGGGGATAGTGAAGAGCGAGACGTGTCGATCGCTAGTGCCACGCAAGTGGTGAAGGCTTTGAGGTCTCGCGGGCATGATGTCGTCCTTGTGGATACCGCTTGCGGTGCCGTTAGCGCCGCGTCGGAACCGGCTGCGCTTACTGCGTCGGTCCCAGACACGCTGCCAAGCCGGGACAGCTTAAACCAGCTCCAAATCCGAGCGTCAGAAGTTACCGTCGCGTCCGCCGTCGCGGGAACGGACGTTGTATTCCTGGCTCTACACGGCGGCTCTGGTGAAAATGGCCAGTTCCAGGCCTTGCTGGAGCTGGCCGGTGTCACCTTCACTGGCAGCGGATCCCTCGGTAGCGGGCTTGCCATGGACAAAGATATTTTGAAGCGGCTTTTCGCGGCTGCGGGCATCGAAACGCCCGGCTGGGCGATCTGGGATGGCAAACACCACGGCCAAGCTGAGCCGATAGGTTACCCACTCATCGTCAAGCCAAATTCCCAAGGGTCCACGGTGGGCCTCTCACTCGTCCGGTCACCGGTTGAACTGGCCGCAGCGCTCGAGACGGCCTCGCGATACGGCGAAGTGCTACTAGAGCAATTCATCGCCGGGCGTGAGCTTACGGTCGGTGTTCTCGATGGAACCGCCCTAGCGGTTGGAGAGGTGATGCTCGATCCCGAAAGCACATTCTCCTACCAGCAGAAATACCAGGTCGGCGCTGTTCGAGAAGTCTTTCCGGCTCAGGTCTCTGACGAGATCGCCGCCGAAGCCCAGCGATTGGCACTTGTTGCCCATGCCTGTCTCAAACTCGACGGGTACAGCCGTTCGGACTTCCGTCTGGACGTGCAAGGTGTTCTATGGCTCATCGAGGTGAACACACTGCCAGGGCTCACAGCAACGAGTCTCCTGCCACAGTCAGCCGCCGCGGTCGGGATCGATTACGCGACACTTGTTGAACGCATCTGTGGCTTGGCCATCGAAAAGAGGGCAAAGAGAGCGCGTTAGCATCCTGCCGAAACCAATGACAACTGGCGCCGCCCGTTTAAGCTGCCGCGGGCATTTCGGACAGCGGAATTAGTGGATTCTTCTACGCTGCCAATGCTGGCTGTTGATAAACATAGTGGACTTCATTAGGCCTTCGGTAACCGAGTGCGGAATGCCGGCGGCGGCTGTTGTAGAACCCTTCGATATACCGAATGACATCGCTTCGAGCTTGTGATTTTGTCGCGTAAGCAGTGCGGTAAACGCGCTCGTTCTTGAGCATTGAGAAGAAACTTTCGGCCATGCTGTTGTCCCAACACACGCCCGTGCGGCCCCTCGAGGACCGCATCCCCAGTCCGGTCACCAGTGCCCGAAACTCGGCCGAGGTGTACACGGCGGATTCAACCGGTGGAAGCAACACCCCGACCTTGGCGAGCTCTTTGTGCACCCCGTCCCAACCAGGCTGCACGAACACACTCTCGTGTTCGCCCCGGCCCGGGAACAGCAGCGCATACACCTCGGCCTCGGTGCGGCCGCCATGGCCGTCACTGCCGATACCACCGGCCTTCTCGGCGGCATCGAACACCGCCAGCACACTCTTGCGCGACATGCCCTGCGCGAGAGCGATCGCCCGCCCCGTCATTCCTTCGGCGCGGAGTTGAAGCACGAGCTTCGCGTTGATCCTTCGTACCATTGTTGATTACTCCTTCTGCCGCGTGCCTATACACGCGGCGGAAGGAGCTAAGCAGATGGCCCCCAACAGCAATATTCGGTGGCCCCCAAACACGATACCGGCCACATCGACCGGTGGCCCCCAACGTCAATATCGGTGGCCCCCAGGAGCGCTAATACTCACACTGGTACGGGGCGCAGGAATGGTCTCGTAGAGTCATTTATGTAGTTCAACTAGGTCGCGAGCAGATTTTCGGCGCGTACCTGGCACGAACGAAAGGGGTGCACGATGAGTTTCTCTCTCGAGCTTGGTTCGTCGGCGTGAAAACCAATCAATGGTCCGCCCGCGCACGCATGTCAGTTGCGGCCGAATCCGGACTGCGGGCAACCTTTCCTGAGCATCCGACGACCGACTCGGCTGAGAACGAGGTCGCGCAAGTGTTAGCCCGCGCATTCGCTGCCACGTCCCAGGCTTCCTTGATTACCGATCCAGAGCAGAGAATTCTTCACGCGAGCAAGTCCTTCACCGCCATTACGGGCTATGACGAGGCCGAGCTGCTCGGCCTCAACTGCCGCATTCTGCAGGGGCCTGGGTCGGACCCTGTAATCACGGCGGCAATCCGGCGGGCGTTGAGCTGCGGGGAACCGTACGAGGGGGACATCCTCAACTATCGAAAGGACGGTTCCCCGTTCTGGAACAGTCTGAGCATCAGGCCTCTCCGAGACGAGGCCGGAACGATTACGCACTTCGTCAGCGTCCAGCGCGACGTCACCGCGCGCATGGCACACCAGGAGGGACTGCAGTTCCAGACTGGCCATGATCCGGTGACCAGCCTGCCGAACCGCCGCGCCCTAAACCAGCACTTGTCCACACGCAGGCCACGCCAAGGTGCAGCCCTGGCCCTGGTCGACGTCGTCGCGCTCCGATCGATCAACGGCGCTTTTGGGCATAAGGCGGGCGACAGCCTGCTCAAACAACTCGGACGCCGGATGCGAGAGCGGCTGGCGAATGGTGATTTCCTGGCCTGCCTCGGCGGTGACCGGTTCGTCGTTGTCCTCGAGAACATCGACGAAGGAACCCGGTTGGAGGACTCACTGGGGCGCCTGCACGAAGCCGTGGAGACCCCCTTCCCGTTTACAAACCAGGATCTGGACCAGGACTGCACCATCGAGCTGAGCATGGGACTAGCCCGCATCGTTGGTGACGGTGCGGCTGGGTCCCTCCTTCATCGAGCGGACGCCGCCCTCCGTCAAGCCCGAGCGGACCGGCCAGCGGGCCGGTGGTGGTCGCTGGCGCCGGACGCTCCCAAGGCAGCGGTGGACCGGCACGTCGACAGGGTGACGGACACGACGGACGTGCCTACCGACCGAACCTACCGGGACCGCTTGTTCGCCGGAGGGCTGTCCATGTTCATGCAGCCGGTGCTGGACCTGCGCACGGGCGGGCTCCGGCGAGTCGAGGCCCTGGCTCGATTGACTCTGCCGGACGGAACCGTGATTCCACCTGCCCGGTTCCTTCCCGCCCTGGATGAGGCCGATCTCGACGAGCTATTCCGGCGGGGCCTGAATGAGGCGCTCGCCTGCATAGCCCGATGGGACGACGAGGGTCTGTCAACCAAGGTGTCGGTGAACATCTCGCCGTCCACGCTCCGGCATCCAGACTGTACACGGTGGGTCGGCGATGCGATCCAGCTCCACGGCATCAAGCCCGACCGGCTCGGCCTGGAGCTGCTGGAGACCCTCGCAATGGAATCCGACGTGCAGATCGAGGCAATCGACCGACTCCTCAGTCTCGGGGTGGGTCTCTCCCTCGACGATCTGGGCTCGGGATATAGCACCCTCCAACGCCTCTTCGCGCTGCCCTTCGACATGATCAAACTCGACCGTGGTCTGCTCGTCGATATCCGGTCCAAGCCGGTGGAGACGCTGAGCACCATCGCGGCGCTGACCCAGATGGGACGCGATTTTGGCGTCAGCGTCGTAATTGAAGGACTCGAGGACGCTGGCATGGCAGAGGCCGCAAGCATCCTCGGAGTGCCGCTGGGACAGGGGTATTACTTCGCCCGTCCGATGCCGGCAGAGGAGGTGCCACGCTGGGCGGCGGGCTTCGCCTTCCCGCTTCGAACCAGCGAGTTGCGGAGCGCCCTCGGGGCACTCACCTACCACTGGCGGTTTCTGCGCTGGACCTCGCCCCACCCAACTGTGCTCGCCGACTGTCCGCTGACCGACTTCATCTCGCGCCAATCGACGCCAGCCGAGGCCACACGCTGGCACGCGCATCAACACGGTCATGCTCCAGACCCGATGTACGGGCAGATGCTGTCGGATTGGCTCGTCGATCTCGTCCGGGATGAAGCAATAGCCGCTGCTGATTGACGCAGACGAATTCTGAAAACGACGCCTTGTGCACGCGACTATGAAGCGGAAAGCAGTTCCGTGCAGGGGACTCGGAACACTTTCGTGTCCATACTGATCTGCACAACCCCGCAGTTCCGCCAGAGCGTGTGCAGACGATTTCGGAAACTGACAGAGCGCCAAAAAGTCACAATATCCGGCTACCCAAACGGGACCGGCGTAAGACGACAAAATCAGAATCGCTTGACTCCGGTCGACGGCGCGTTGAACGCCTTACGGGCACGGAGTCAGACCATATCGGGCGGCTGAACGCCGGCCTCCGCTGCCCACTTCTCGGCTGCGCGGTAGTACGAAGCAAAGTCGCCTCCTCTGGAGGCCGACTGGAGAACGTCCCAAAACTCCTCCATCACGGTCTCGTCGTCCATGCCATCCAGCCAGGTGCCAAATTTTCGCCGCGATTCTGCTCCGAACAGACCAACCATCATCACTAGGACGGTGCCGCGGAGTTGTTCACCGCCGATGCGGTTCTGCATGCGCTTGGCAGCTGACGTCTCACCCGCTGCCAGCCATGCTGCGGCGGTGCTGTCATACACGACGGTGATGTCTAGCGCTGGCGGTATGGGAGGAAGATCGGTCTCGCCGGCATTGAGGAAGGGCAGCGCTTGCCGCCGCACCCAATCGGCGATCTCCCCTGCCTCACGCATGAGTGTCTGCCACTCTCCGGTGTGCGGGCGCTGCACTGCTACCTCGGGCCATACCGAGAACAGTTCGCGCTTACCAATGGGCACGGCCGCCAGCACGTCGCCCACCTCCACGACATCACGTTCACCCACAGGCCTGCCCATCATCTTCGAGTCGAAATCAAACCGCGCGACCCGCGTGAAGGCAACGGTCGGCTCTCGATGCTTCGCGAAGTTCGTGTGCTCAGCGAGCAGACGAAGCGGGTAATGGTGAGGGTCCTGGCGCTGGAAGGGCTGCAGGCGCAGAACGCGCTCGTAGAGGTCATCGCCGGGCGCAAACAGACCTATCGAACAGCGGTGTCTGTTCTTCGCCCATTGCTCGAATTTCTCGCGCTTGTCGAATGCGGGGATCTCGAGTGCTCGTGACTCATCGGGGGTGAGTGGGCGGTTGAGCCGATGCAACACTTTGGCGAACAGCGCGTGCTCGACGGAGTTGCGCGCCTGATTCAGTGCGTCGGCGAACAGGCGGGCTGCGGCTTGCGGCAGCGGTCGGATGCCCTCGAGCACTAACTGATCCTCGGTTTCGGTGAAGCGCCGAGCGAGCTGCACCGGCTCGTCGCGCTGATAGTGCTCCAAGGTCGTGGAGAGGTTGTTGATTATTCCGTCGATGTGGGCGGTGGTGAAGAAGGCGTGATCCTGGTATCCGGGAAGCCACGAGCTGACTGCTGGCGTCGCCAAGTTCAGCCCACCCGGCGTACGGTCAGAAGCTGACGCGCCCCTATAGTCGTACGCTCCATGAACTCAAACTCGCGCGGAATGAGGTGCGATGTGCGCCCGCGCCCGCTGCGGGATCACCTAATTGGCACCTCGAACCTCTTTGGTTTCAAGCATCCGGCCAGTCACGGTCACCGAACACCGCCGGCTTGTGGTAGGGACGTTCAGCAGAGAACGGACGAGGAGCAGTAACCTGGGGACTATCGGATTTGGCGATAGCAGGAGTTCAGTCGTAGAAATCCTCGTAGGTGAAGGCTTCCTCGGCGAGGAGCTGCGTCCACGGTTCCGGCCGGGGTGAGGGGTGGCGGACTCTCTGCAACGTGACGGTCGAGTTCGGGGTGATCAGCAGTGCAGTAGGGAACCCGCCGGCAGTGGTGACGGTGACGAATCCGCCACCGCTTTGCACAGCCTCGGCGACTGAGGCTTTCCATTCCGTCAGGTCGTCTTCGGTGTCGACAACATAGTGGCAGCTATTCACTGTCAGGCGGTACGCGTTCATAGATAAGGACCTTGTCTCTCAGCGTGCCCTGAAGGCTCACACGTTGTGGTTTAGCAGAGATCGGGCGATGCCGTGAAAAGTGGCGTCGGGATGTAATATATACCTGATAGTTTGAAGTTCAAGCTATTCACACTTCGTGATATTCAATGTTGGAAGATAATGGCAGTCGTCGGTAGGGTGGAGGTGGAATTGCTGTGGATCCAGCTGAATACGTGTCGTTGATGTCGGGAGAAACCATGTTCAAGGAAAGTGGCTGTGTCCAGGTTCTTGAGGGTGTTGCTGCTGCGGTGGTCGTGCTGCTTCGAGCGTTGGATAAAACGCGTGCCGGGATGGCGGCGAAGGCGGGCTTCTCGGGTTCGGAGATTCGGGTTCTTTTTCGGATTTCAGAAGCGGGCCGGATGACACCGAAGATGTTGGCCGGCTCCACAGATCTCTCAACGGGTGCGGTGACTGCGATCTGTGACCGGTTGGTCGCTCGGGATGTTGTCCGTAGAGCTGCCAACCCGGATGACCGGCGGAGCCTGTTCTTGGAGCTGACCGGGACGGGCGAGACCCTGATGGAGAGCATCTACGGCGATTTTCGTGCACGCATCGGCGAAGCGGAAAAGGAAATGTCCTGCGCGGAGCAGGAGCTGCTTGAGGCGCAGTTACTCAGTATTGCGGCAGCTCTTGGTTACGACCTGGAAGAGGGACTCGCTGGAACTCAAATCTCGGCCGCGAAGAGTGCCTGACACGGATCCAGCAGCGGGACTCAACGATCTCCTGGTGTCCGGCGCCGTCGTGACGGGATCGGCGAGTGCTGCATGAAGAGCCGAAATATTCGGCCGCTGACGGCCAACCCCGCATCTCCGGCTGTAGCGGTGGTGGAGTACGTTCGGACTACGAGGCAGCGAGGTCTGAAGCGGAGAGCTACAGGGGGCGGAGGTGCGAGTGCGATGTTAGATCGATTTGCGGTAGCTAAAGAAGCGTTGGCTGCGTTGGCGGGTGATGAGTCGCGTCTGTATGAACCTTTCCTGGGGGTCTTGCCGGTGGATGGTCTGTCCATCTCGACATTCGGTGATTTTCTCCCTGCGGAATCGGTCTCGGCGAGCGACGCTCTATCGTTTCGGCTGGACGAGCTCCAGATTGATCTTGGTGAGGGCCCGTGCTGGGATGCTTTGGAAACCGGGTCGCCGGTTCTTGAGCCGAACATCCGTGAACGTCCGCGCCGGGTGTGGCCGGCGTTCTCGAAGGCGATCATCGCCGATGACCTCGGTGCGGTGTTCGCGTTTCCTTTGGTGCTGGGACCCCTGCGCATCGGGGCGATCGACTTGTACACGAGTCGCCCCAGTCACCTTAGTGAACTGAATATCCAGCACACTTCAGCCCTTGCGACCGTCGTCAGCCGTCTCGTTCTCGCTCGGGCTATCCGGCTGTCCCAAAGCGATAGTGATGGCGACACAGACGCTCGCAAACAGTTCTCCCGTCGTGAGGTGCATCAGGCCACGGGCATGGTGCTGGCGCAGCTAGGGATTTCTGCCCTGGACGCCCGTCTGATCATCCAGGGCCATGCGTTCGCCGCAGGCCGATCCGTGCAGGAGATCGCGGGGGAGATCATCGACCGGCGATTGAGTTTTGCGGTAACTGAAAACCAGATCGAAGGGTCTCATGATTGATGAAACGAGAGAAGACCGCCTGGTCGATACGTTCGCGACCCTCGCTGACACCCTGGTTGCCGATTACGACGTAGTGGAGCTCTTACAAACACTGGTGGAGAGTTGCGCCAGCCTTCTGGACATTGAGGCAGCAGGTATTCTCCTGGCCGACGCAGACGGCGAGCTTGAAGTTGTCGCCTCGACCAGCGAAGCCAGCCGGCTTGTCGAAGTGATGCAGCTCAGCGCTCGGGCGGGCCTGTGCGTGGAGTGTTTCACCACCGGGTCGGTCGTGTCCCTGCCGGACGTGGAGGACAGCCCGCCCGCGTGGCGGCGGTTTCGGGAGAGCGCACGGGAGCAGGGTTTCGCGGCGGTCCATGCGATTCCATTGCGGCTGCGTGCGACAACCATTGGCGCCCTCAACTTGTTGTCCACGGTTCCCGGCGCCCTGCGTCAACAGGATGTGCGCGCGGCACAAGCGTTGGCCGACGTCGCTACGATCGGGATTCTGCAGGAACGCACGCTCCGGGAAAGCAATTCGGTGCGGGATCAATTGATGAGCGCGTTGAACTCCCGAGTAGTGATTGAGCAAGCCAAAGGCGTAATTTCGCATTCTCGCGGCGTCTCGATGGAGGAAGCGTTCGCGTTGCTTAGGTCTCACGCTCGCAGTAACCACCTGTTGTTGTCTCAGGTCGCCCAAAGGCTTGTCGATCAAACCCTCACCATCTAAAGAAGGCGATGTGTACAACCAGTAGTGGATATGAACTGGGGCACAACCCGGGTCGCGGCTGCCACGTTAAAGATTCGGGGTACAGCATCTCTTGACTCTCACCTTCAAATGCGTGTTCCAAGTCGGAAGCACAATCACGGCACCGACGTTCACCTCTGACAGCGGAGGTCGCAGACGGATCAGCTAAGTGGATCTAGCCGATACCGCCGAGGTTGACGTCACCGATGACACCGACACGGTGATGCCCCCGGACTGGGCCCACCAGCGTCGCCGGTTCGGATTCGCTGATGAGGTTCTTCAGTACGACTCCCGGATCGAGGTAGGCAGGTCGGGCCTGTGGCCCCTGGCGCGTCTGCGGCCGTTAACGGTGAGGTGACGCGCACGCCCTGGGGGAGTCCTGAGCGGATCAAATGGTTTCGCGGCTGAACTCGCGGCACCAGAGGCGACCCCGTCGAAACCTGCACTCGAGTCAGGAAGAACCAGGAATCTTGGTTCCCGACTGTGCAGCGTGGCGCACGTGAACTTTGTTGCTTTTCGTCTGGGGGATTATTCACTGCGTGCTGCCGGCGTCAAGCCGTCGTCACAGTTTCGGCAAAAACTTCTTCCCCCGCTGCGCTCCTCCATAACTTTTGGCCTGCAACCGTTCCTTGGGGCTTGACCCCGACAGCACTCCATGAGGGCGGAGAAACCGCCGAAAGGCAAAAAAATTTGGAGGAGAGAAAATGCTTGAACAGATCCAGACCCCCGCCCACACGATCNATACGCCACGTCCCACACACCCGAGCACCCCGCGGTCACGGCCGCGCGCGCTGCCGACCAGCTCGCCCGGATCGCCGACCTCCGGACTCGGCTTGCCCTGTGGGAATCCATCCAGGCCGATCAGGCCAATACCGCACCGAGTAACTGAGGAGATACGAACATGACGGATTACATCAGCACCAAGGACACCGCCAAGTTGGTTCGGGTGGCGCTGAAGAACGCGTTTCCCGGCGTGAAGTTCAGCGTCCGGATGAGCACCGGCACCGCGTCCGCATGGATGAACGTGTCGTGGAGCGACGGACCCACCGACCGCGAGGTGAGCGCAGTAACCAGCCAGTACGAGGGCCGCAAGTTCAACGGCATGACCGATGGGTACGACGAACAAGGGTCCGCGCTCGTCGCGTTCGACGGGGAGGACATGCCCAGGGTTGTGCGGTACTCCTGCGACGGGATCAACACCCACCGCGACTACACGGCCGCCGGATACCGGGTCGCGCAGCACCTCATCAGCACCGACAGCGACCACAAA
>NZ_SOGN01000065.1 GCF_004403395.1 Cryobacterium cheniae | reverse complement strand
GGACTCAGGATGCTCGTCATCCCGTTCCACCCCGACCCCACCTGCACCCGGGCCAACCAACCGCCGGCACCATCCCCGGGATACGACCACAACACCCCGGCACCATCCCGGGCCAGGACCGTAGGCCCCGCCTGCGCCACCGCCACGGCGGAGGCGCCTCCGGTGGCCGCCGTGGGCGCGAACAGACCGCCCACAACCAGAATCGCCGTCAGTAGGAGGGAGGAGGCAGCCGGAAGTGTGACCGACCGACCGGGGCGCGAACCGGAGTGAGAATGCATGGACGAATTTTACACGCCTCAGACGGGGGGCTAGGCACGCCCCTCCGCCCCGGTCTACATTGTCCGTGGAAAGGGGGACATCCGTGAGCTTCCAGGTCTCCACAGCCAAGGTCGGCATCACACCCACCTTGGACAGCAATCCGTATATGGCCGGTTACGGCGTGCAGTCTGCGCCGCGCCTGGCCGCGAGCAGCGATCCGTACCGGGAACCCCTGTACGCCCGCTGCGTCATCCTGTGGGACGACTCGTACCCGAATGCGCTCATCACCCTGGACCTTCTGGGCATCCCTCGATCTATGAACCTGGCCTTGCGGCCGCGCTTACTCGCGCTGGCGGGTTGGAGTGATGCCGACATCACGCTGCAGGCCACCCACACCCACAACGGTCCCGCCCTCGTCGATATGCTGCACCCCTTCATCTCCTACGGACTCTCCGACCTCACCCTCCTTCGAAGCTACAGTTCGTGGCTTCAGGACAAGATCGTCGAGGTGGTTACCCAGGCGCTCAACGCCGCTCGGACCCCCGTCACGCTTGACTACAAGGTGACCAACGCCGGTTTCGCCGTCAACCGCGTGGGGTTGCCCACCGTCGAAAAGCAGGTACCCGTGCTCACGGCTCGGCGGAGCAACGGGGCCCCCCGTGCCGTCATCTTCAGCTACGGCTGTCACCCGGTGAGCGCCGGATGGCGTGAACTCTTCGACGGCGACTGGCCTGCCGGCGCCTGCACCTACATCGAGAATGCCCGACCGGGGTGCTTCGCCATGTTCCTGCAGGGTCCGGCCGGTGACCAGGATCCCGCCGGTGTCCGCAGTTGGGCGCTGCGTGACGCCCACAGCTCAGCGCTGGGTAGCGCCGTGTCGACCGCGGCGGGTACGGCAGGACGAGCACTCTCCAGCCCGATCCAGACCAGCTACGAGGAAGTCAACCTCCCCCTCGACATCCTTGCAACGGACGCCAACCTCGCCGCTGTTCGAGCGGCCTACGTGCAGAGGCTGGACAATCCGGCGGGCCAGCCGGCCTGGTTCCAGCGCCACGCGCAAGTCATGATCAGCCGCATCGACAGCGACACCATCGAAACGTCCATCCCAACCCCGATCCAGGTCTGGAAGTTGCAGGGCAGCCCGATACTCCGGATCGCCCTCACCGGCGGCGAACTCGTCAGCGGCTACGGCGCCTACTTCCGCAGCCGCTTCGGCGGAGCGAACGGAATCCTGGTCGGCGGCTATGCCAACGAGGTCAGCTGCTACGTTCCCGCAAACAACTTCTTCCCGCCCTACGTCACGGGCGGCAGCTACGAGGGCGGCTGGGACCTCGACTCCCCGGGGATCGCGGGCGGCAGCATGACCGTCTACCCACACCTGGCTCATTTGAAAGCCGGTGCCGGCGGGGTCGAGTCCACACTCATCGCCGCCGTGACCGCACAACTCAGCTGACGACTGCGCCGGCGTTGACGGAGGACTCCAGGGGCACGCTGCGATTGACTCGTCGGTCCCCCACCGCTGATCCCCGGAACGCCCAGGCCCAGAGGACGATGATTCCGGTCATGCCCATGCCTGCGACCACCAGCCAGATCACTGTGCCCCCTGGCGGCACCCAGAGCGGCGCTTGCTGCAGTGCATCCAGCCAGCTCGTGTCGGTACCGACGGAATACCGCTTGATCGTCGTTATCAGAGCGAAGACCTGCCCGATCACGACCAGGCCGCCGACGATTCCGACGAACCGAGTCGACTGGCGCAGACCTGTCGTCGCGGCTGCCATCCGTGGGTCCGCCCCGATCGCAACGCCGGCGATCAGCATGACCACCACGAAGGCGACCAGCGCGTACCTGCCCTGCCAGATGTACCCGGACGTTTCCACTGACGCGGCCTGCACAATCGGAGGCACGAGCATCAGGCCGGCCAGACAAACGATGACGCCGGCCAGGGCGCGCCCTCGCGCGACAGTCAGGGCTCCCACCACCAACCCCAGGGCCATGAAGGACCAGAGCACATAGTTGAAGGACGGCGCCAATGTGTCGAGCCATCCGAATACCCCGACGAGTCCCGGGTCGAAGGAACGCCCAACCAGCATTTCAACGAACGCCTCATAGCGCCCGACCTCGCCGGCACCCGGGAACACACCCATGCTCCCGAGGGTGCCGGTCAGGAGAATCCACATCCCGGACACGGCGACACCCGCTGCGAGGATCAGGACGGTGGCCCACACATCGAAGCGTTTCAGGAGCACCGCCAACCGCCCCCAGGGGGTGAAGGTCAGCACCGCAACGGCGATCAGGGCCATCCACAGAGGAGAGAGTCCCCGGGCCTGGGCAAGGAGGAAACCACTGATCGCCACCGCCCCGAGCCACCATCGGTCATGACTGGACCTACCCGTAACGACGACCAACAGTGACGCCAGCAATGCTGCACCCGTCGCAATTTCCAGTGCGTTCGGATTCACGGCTCCGTTCAGGAAGAACACCATCGGAGTCAGTGCCGCGACGAACCCCAGACCGGTCCACAGCGGATTGCCCAACCGGACCATCGCGCAGAAGGTGATTGCGAGGAAGAACGAGGCCACGAGGCCCCCGGCCAGGCGCATCAGCATCACGGCTCGTGAGGTGTCATCGGTGAGCAGCGATGGCAAGCCGACGATCGCATAGTACGTCGGGTTGTACAGCCCGGCGGACGTTGTCGCGCCGACCAGGTCGGTGCCGTTCTTGACCTCGGGTATACAGTCCGCTTCTTTCGCGCCGTCGAAGGCGAAGCACGGCCACTTGGATGCCGCGGCCAGCCCGGAGGGGACCTGCACCCTGGTCACGGCCGGAGCTTCGGTGATCTCCCCGATGAATTGTCCGCGAGCCACCGAAGCAGCCTTGATGATGTGAGCAGGCTCATCCGGGCTTGCTCCGAGCGGCGTACTGATCGCCCATGATGCGGAGACCAGGAAGAGCAGGAGACAACTGACGACCAGGGTGACCCATTTGCCCGCTGCCACCGCATCAAAAAATCGTCGCACTTGTTCCCGTTTCCCTGTTCGCCCCTCGAGGCTGATCGGCCTGGTTCACCCAGGATGCCGGATCCCGGCTGTCAGGCCACCGAAGACGGGGCCATCCTGTCAGGATATCCGAGCGCATCGAACGGCTACACCGTGACGGTCTGGCATCCGATCAACGTGTGCCCACCCGCGCCGGTGTTGATCCCGTAGACACACACCCGGTGCGAACCCGCCGCCGCCACGATCGACTCCACGAAACCGTGCGCCGGGCCGTAAGCCGGGTAGGCCGCCCCGATGTCGGGACGATCCCGGTTCGCGGTGTACGCGACACCGACCGAATCCACATACACATGCACGCCGATCGAAGACGCCGTGTCCGGATCCAACGCCCACCCGACGACGGATATCTTGCCCGCTCCGACGGCCACCGACTCTACGTTGCCGACGGGCGCCCGACCCTGATCCACAATCGCAGGAGCAGGGACGACGACGTCCTTACAGCTGAGCAACGTGTGCCCTCCCGCGCCGGTGTTGATCCCGTAGGCACAGACCCGGTGCGGACCCGCCGACGCCGCGATCGTCTCCGCGAAACCGTGCGCCGAGCCGTAACCCGGGTAGGCCGCCCCGATGTCGGGACGATCCCGGTTCGCGGTGTATGCGACACCGACCGAATCGACATACACGTGCACCGCGATCGGCAGCGCCGTGTCCGGATCCAACGCCCACCCGGACACCTTCAGCGAATTCGGTGCCGTCGACACCGCTTCGACATTACCGATGGGCGCCCGACCGGAGTCGGTCATCGTCGGCTGCGCACCCGGGACGACGACTGTGCTGCAGTTGAGTACGGTCGTCGAGCCCAGTCCGGTGTTCATGCCGTAGACGCAAACGGAATGAGAGCCTGGAGAAGCGGCGATCGTTTCGTCGAAGCCGTGTGCGCTCCCGTACGCGGGATAGATCCTGCCGATGTCGGGTCGGGACAGCTGCGCCTGGACTGCTTTGCCGACGTCATCGACGTACACGTGAACCGTGGACGGGTCTGCGGTGTCGGGATCCAGCGCCCACCCGGTGACTCTGATTCCGCCGGTGACCGCGGACGCACCGTCCACGGCGCCGATCGGCGGTCCGCTGAGTGCGTTGACGGTGCGGCAGCCCAGCAGCACATTGGCTCCCGGTCCCTGATTGATGGCATAGATGCACACGTCATTGGGACCTGTTGAGTTGACGGGCACGGTGACGTCGAATCCGTGCTTGGAACCCCGTCCGGGGTAGGCCGCGGACACATCGGGGCGCTCGAGCGCGGCCTGGAATGATTTGCCCGCCGGCCCCACATACACGTGGACATCCAGCGATGCCGAGGTGTCCGGGTCGATCGCCCAGCCGCGCACGCGGAAATTGCCGGGCGTGGCCGTCACTTCCTCAATGTTGCCGAACGGATTCGTGCTGCCCGTTGTCGATCCGAACCAGTTGGTGAAGAAAGCCCAGAAATTCCGGTTGCCGTAGGAGGAGCAGGCGTCGCCGGTGCCCCCGAGGTTCGCCAGTGATGCCGCATTCGGCTGGTACGGGGTGTAGTTGTACAGGTTGGCTGTCGCCTGGTTGAAGATCTTGACCGTGCTGCTTCCACACGCGCTGTTCGGGTGGTATCCCACGCTGACGCTACCGATCCGATACTGCCGATCGGGATAGTTGTTGTACTGGCGGAATTGCCACGCCGCCTTGTAGATCTGGTTGTACAGGCCGTAGAAGGCGGAGTCGCAGACGCTCGTGTCCGGGCATCCGTATCCCATCGCCTTGCGATAGGTGCCGTCCGTCGGACTGGTTGCACCGACAAGGCCGGTCTCTTTCTCCAGCAGCACGAGCAGCGTCTGCGGATTGATTCCGCAGGCCTGCGCCGTCTTGAAGATGATGCGGCTGGCCAGTTCGTTCTCGGCGCCGATGTATGCCTTGCAATGACCGGGCTCGACCGCGGCTCGGGTGAAGGTCGAGACCCGATAGTCCTTGAGACAGGTGTACCCGGTCTTGCAGGTCGTCACCTTGCTGTTCAGAAAGCTCTGAATCTGGATCTCGCTCATGGATCCCGAGTCGAAGAACTTCTCGTCAGAGATGATATAGCCCGGGTCGAAGTCGGAACCCGACAACGCCTCGGCTCGTGTCGGCAGTGAGACGAGCACGGAGGACAGGACAGCCCCGCACACGATCAAGGCCCAGATTCGCATGACGCCTGCACGCATTGGTTCGATCCCCGCATCTTTGCCCCGCTCGGCGCAACGTCAACGAGACTATGTCAGGTGAGGGCCGCTCCCCGGAACGACACGTTAACATCACGTGAAGCGGCCCGCATCAAACTACCTGCAAACTACCTGCAAACTACCTGCGAGAATCGCGGATTCTGACCCGGCGCGCCTTGAACCGCTCGATGACCGCTCCGGCACCGCCCTGTCGGAAGTAGTAGGCCACTCGATCCACGTCTCTCCGAATGCCCGTGTGCGGGCTCCGACGCGCGGCCTCGAGGGGCTTGACCTTGGCGGTCAGCGCCGCAGCCGCCTGGCCAGGGGTGATCGATTTGTCCGCCGCATGGACCGGCTGACGGCAGAACTCGACGAGCGGCGCGAGTGCCCGCTCCCAGACGAACTGCTCACGCACCCGCTGGACGTTCGCTCGGGCCGCCTCTATGGCGCTCGCGTCGTATAGGTACATCTTCAGGGCCGCCACGAGCGCGTCCTGGTCACGCTCCGGAATCGACGCCCCGAGATTCTCCTTCTCGACGAGGTCCCCGAAGGAATCACCCTCCGTTGTCACGATCGGCAGGCCCGCCCAGAGGTAGTCCAGAATGCGGGTGCGGAAGGAGAAAGTCGTTTCCACATGCTGGAAGTGCGTGGAGACACCGATGTCGGCTTCCAACAGGTAGTTCTGCCGGTCGTCGAACGGAACCCAGGCTTCGTTGAAGAACACGTGCTTGTTCGTCATGCCGAGTTCCTTCGACAGCAGGCGCGCCTCCGCCACCGCTTCCATCTCCGGCACGTCCGGGTTGGGATGCTTGACGCCCAGGAAGAACAGGCGCACGTCGGGGTGTTCCACCGAGATCTCCGCGACCGCGCGGATAAGAGTGCCGGGATCGAACCAGTTGTAGATTCCGCCGCCCCAGACGATGACCTTGTCGTCGAGTCCGATGCCGGGTGTCACCCCGCGGATGGCGGCCCGGGACTTGACCGGGTCCGTGCTGGAGATGCCGAACGGGGCCACGGCGATCAGGGAATCGAGCTCGCTGTCGCGGGAGTAGGTGAACGCGTTGATGCGCCCGAGGCCAGCCAGCTGACCGAGCCAGAAGTGGCGCTGCCTGTCACTGGCACAGAGGAAGAAATCACCGATGAGCAGCTGGTGGTTCAACGCGTCCGTCGCGTCGTTCACCTGCTTGTTCCACAGTTCCAGGACCTTGCCGCGGCCCTGCTCCAACTGCTCGAGGTGGAGGGGATCGTAAACGTCGACGACGATCACCTTGGACGAGCGTTCCAGAGCCGGGAACAGTGCCAGGGCGTGCCCCTGCACGATGATGACGTCCGCCCACTTCTCATGCTCCACAACGGAGCTGGGGCGGTGGTGCGAGATGACGGCGACCTCGAACGCATCGTCGAGTGAGTCGGCGCGGGTCATGCTGACCAGACGCACGTCGTGTTCGTCCGACAGCAGCTTGGCGATGTGCCAGGCACGAATCGCCGGCCCCGCCATCTTCTCGCCGACGGAGTCTCCGGTGATCACCAGGATGCGGCGGCGTGACGTCCCGGTGAGAACGCCGAGGCTTTCCACGATCTTGTCGTAGCCGCGGAGGTAGCTTTCGATCGGGTACGCCGGTTCGTCGACGTTGCCGAACAGACGTGTCATGTCCCGATCTGTCCGCTGGCGGGTTGCCTGCACGGCGGCCCGCGCCTCGGTCATCTGGGGCAGCAGTTCCACGAGCTGGTCTATGGCGAATATGCCCGCCATGGTCGATTTGGGGACCGGCATGGTCGGTTCACTGTCACCGCCCGGGTTCCGCAGGTCCAGCGACGTGGAGTCCAGCTTGCCCCGGCCGATGGCCCGCCGGGTCGCCAGGAGCAGCGCACCGGGGAAGACCCGGGCCAGGGACTCATCGTCGAGGTTCTTGTACAGCGTATAAAGGGCGTTGCGTTCGAGCAGGTACTCCTCGCGGAAATTGCCGAACTTGTTCATGGAGGCGTGGTGCTTGTGAAAGGCCAGCGACTTGGGCTGGAACCGGAACCGGTAGCCGAGCAGGTTGAGTCGCCAGCCGAGGTCCACGTCGTCGTAGAACATGAAGAAGTTGTCGTCGAACCCGCCGAGTTCCTCAAAGACGTCGGCCTTGATGAACATGGCCGCACCCGTGCCGAACAGCACGTCCTTCTCGTCATTCCAGGCGCCGCGGTCCTTCTCACCCGCGTGCGGCTTGTAGCCCATGCCGTACCAGGTCACGGCCGCGTCGAGGTAGTCGACGTTCACGCCGTCCCAGTCGAGGACCTTGCTGGCTACGGCGCCGATGTCGGCGCCGGTCGCGAAGGTGTTTATGGCTTCCTTGATCCAGTCCGGATGCGGCTTCGCGTCGTTGTTGAGGAAGGCGACGAACTCACCATTCGCGTGGGAGACACCGAGGTTGCAGCCGCCCGTGAAGCCGAGGTTGGCCTTGGAATCGATGACCGTCACGCCCGGTTCAAGCTTCGACAAACGCTCGAGACTGTCGTCCCCGGAGCCGTTCTCCACAATGATGATTTCGAGGAGTTCCGCCGGCCAGTTGAGTTCCTGAAGTACGCGAACACATTCAATTGTGTCGTCCGTCCCTCGGAAGTTCACGAGGACAACGGAAACCAGACCTGTTCGTCTCTTCTTCAACAATTCACCTTTGCTCAGCCGGTCGATCAGTGAGGGAAGTCTAACAAGCCTTGTCTGCGGCGCAGGCTGGCGGCGCCGTCCCGCGACGACGACTGGCCCGGTACTCAGGCGGTGCAGTTATGATTTGGTGTGATCATGACTGCTTCGAAAGACTCACCCGACGCGCGAACCGCCAGGTTTCGGCGACTGGCCTCCGTCCCACTCGACACGATCGGATCGCGGTCCCGCCCTTTGGTCGGCGCCTGGGCCTCCATCCGTGACATCGGCGGCCAGAAGGAAATGCTCGGCCTGCTCGTGCGTCGAGATTTGAAGGCGCGCTACAAGGACAGCGCCCTGGGATTCCTGTGGTCGCTGATCAAGCCCCTCACCCAGCTCGTCATCTACTATGTCGTCGTCGGCAAGTTCCTCGGCGCTGCGCGCGGCATCCCCGACTTCGCGATTTACATCTTCACCGGGTTGACCGCGTACACGCTCTTCAGCGAGATCGTCGCCTCCGCGACGGCCTCGATCATCGGCAATGCCGGCCTGATCAAGAAGATCTATCTGCCGCGGGAGATCTTCCCCCTGGCCAGCGTCGGTTCCGCCAGCTTCAATTTCCTGATCCAGCTCGCGATCCTGATCATGGCCACCATCGTGGTGGGCAGTCATCCGCTCGGCTGGAATCTGGTGTACTTCTTCCCGTCGGTCCTGGTGCTCCTGGTGTACGCCACGGCCCTCGGCCTGCTGCTGTCGGCGCTGAACGTCTACCTTCGGGACGTGCAGTACCTCGTCGAGGTCGCGCTGATGGTGCTCATGTGGGCTTCACCCATCGTCTACACGTGGGCCATGGTTCGCGACATCCTCGGCAACGGGATCCTGCTCAACATCTACACGAGCAACCCGATCACGCTGTCCGTGCTGGGCTTCCAGAAGGCTTTCTGGACCGCCGGCGACGGAACGCCCTTCCCCGACGATCTGCTGCTGCGGCTCGCGGTCACGTTCGTCGTCGGCCTGGTCCTTTTATTTGTATCGCAGCGGGTGTTTTCCCGTCTCCAGGGCAACTTCGCCCAGGAACTCTAACGAGAAACAGAATCGACGCAATCATGAATTCCCCCCTTCTCGAAGCAGGCTCGGCCGCACCGGTACCCGCACCGGTCGTCATCACCGCCCACGGCGTGTCCAAGAGGTTCGTGGTCCGCAAGGACAATGCGCTGAAGGAGCGGCTGGTGACGCTGGGCAAGATGGGCCGCCAGCACCGCCAGGAGTTCTGGGCCCTGCGCGACATCGACATCACCATCGAGGCCGGGACGACGGTCGGGCTCATCGGGCACAACGGATCCGGCAAGAGCACACTCCTCAAGGTCATCGGCGGGATCATCCAGCCGACCACCGGAACCGTGTCGCGACGCGGCCGGATGGCCGCGCTGCTCGAACTCGGCGCCGGGTTCCACCCGGACCTGACCGGCCGCGAGAACGTCTTCCTCAACGCCTCGATCCTCGGCCTGACCCGGGCGGAGACGGAAGATCGTTTCGACGACATCCTGACCTTCTCCGGGATCGGCGACTTCATCGACACCCAGGTGAAGTTCTACTCGTCCGGAATGTACGTGCGGCTCGCTTTCTCGGTCGCCGTCCACACCGAACCGGATGTTCTCCTCGTCGACGAGGTCCTCGCGGTGGGCGACGAGGCATTCCAGCGCAAGTGCCTGGACAAGATCCGTTCCTTCCAGGCGGAAGGCCGGACGATCATCCTCGTCAGTCACTCGCTGGGGCAGGTGACGGAGCTCTGCGACCGTGCGATCCTCCTCAACCGCGGCGAGATCGAATTCGACGGCAACGCCCATCAGGCCGTGATGGCCTTCCGCAACATCCTCGAGGAACGGCGGGTTGAGGAAGCGGCCGCCGCCTCCCCCGACGTCGTCGTTCACGAGGGACACGTTCTCGGTGCGACCGTGCATGCCGTCGGCAAGGCCATCGGCGACCCGGTACTGCCCGGGGACGACCTTCGGATCGTGATGACGTTCGACCACGATGACGAGCTGACCGGCTGGATCGGGGCTCTGCAGATCGACAACGCCTCCGGTCAGGTCGTGTACGGCACCAAGAACTCCCTGATGGACGTGCGCCTCCCCCCGCTGTCGGGTCCGCTGTCACTCGAGTACACCATCCGCAACGTCGCCTTCGGGGCGGGCAAGTATTTCGTGAATGCGTCTCTGCTCGACAGCACGCTCCGGCACGTGCACGACATGCCTCAGGCCTGCACGTTCAATGTGCCCTTCTATCCGCTGGCGACCGGCACGGTTCACGCCGAACCGACGTTGCGGATCCTGGACGCCGCCGAGCACGAAGCCCCGGCAGTCTGATCCCCCGCTCGATGACCGATGCCACGAACAACCAGACTCGGCCGGACGGGAGTCGGCACATGAACGACTCCGTGGTGATTGTCACTGTCACGCACAATTCAAGCGCAGTGCTCCCGCGGTTCCTGGTCACCGCCCGCGGCGCGACCCGCGTACTGACGCCGATCGTCGTGGTCGACAACGCCTCACAGGACGTCGACGAGGCCCGGATGCTGTCGGAGGCCGGGCAGGCCCGGTTCCTCGGCCTGGATTCGAACCGCGGCTACGGCGACGGCATCGCCCGGGGAATCGCGTCGCACGCAGCCGCGGCCGACTTCATCTTGATTTCCAACCCGGATGTCGAATTCGCCCCGGGGTCCATCGACATTCTTCTGGATGCAGCGCGCAACAACCCGCAAGCCGGTTCTCTGGGCCCGAAGATCATCGATCCTGCCGGCACCACATATCCGTCGGCCCGGCCGGTACCATCACTGAGCACCGGCATCGGTCACGCACTGTTCTCCCGCATCTGGCCGACGAATCCCTGGACGCGGTCTTACCGCCCGATCCCGGTGGTCTCCAGCCATGACATCGTCCCGGCGGGATGGCTATCGGGTGCGTGCCTGCTCGTCCGACGAAGCGCCTACGACTCCGTGGGCGGCTTCGACACCTCCTACTTCATGTACTTCGAAGACGTGGACCTGGGCGACCGGCTGGGCAAGAACGGTTGGACGAACCTGTACGTGCCGGAAGCGGTCGTCGTTCATACGGGGGCGCACTCCACCTCGCAGAGCCGCGACGCGATGGAACGCAAGCACCACGAGAGCGCGTACCAATTCCTGTCCCGCAAATACTCCGCCTGGTACTTCTCCCCCGTGCGCGGCATCCTGCGCCTCGGTCTCCATCTCAGGGGCCGACGGCATCTCCCCGGGCGATAGTCTTGTCGAGGGGTTCGTGCGGTAACAGTTTGGAGATCCATCACCAATGAGGCTTGTAATGACCCTGATGGTCCGGGACGAAGCGGACGTGATCGGGCCGATGCTGTCGCACCACCTCGACCAGGGTATCGACAAGATCATTGTCACCGACAACGGTTCCATCGACGGGACGCTGGAGATCCTGCGCGGGTTCTCTGACCGCGGCCTGATCGACCTGCGCGAAGACCCGGTGCACCGCAAACAACAGCATTCGGTGGTCACGACCATGGCGCGCGATGCGTTCCTGCTGTACGAGGCGGATTGGGTGCTGAACGCCGACGCGGACGAGTTCTGGATGCCCGTGGATCGCGCTCTGACACTGCGTCAGGCCCTCGAGCTCCACCCGAAGAGTCTGCGGAGCTTCGTCGTTCCCGTCGTGGACATGATCGGACCTCCCGCCGCGAGCGGATCCGGCCTGCAGCGGCTGATTTATCGGGACCTCCGGACCAACGACTCCCTGAACAAGATCGGCCTGCATTCCCATTCCACGCCGGATACGGTGCACATCGGCGTGCCCGATATCGAGATTGCCCAGGGGAACCATTTCGTCAGCCTCGAGGGCCGCGGCGTCGAGCCCCCGAACGCTCTGATCGAGGTTCTGCACTTTCCCTGGCGCTCGTGGGACCAATTCGAACGCAAGGTCCGCAGCGCCGGGCTCGGCTACGAGAGCAACCCCGACCTGAATCCGAGTCCGAATCACCACGGGATGCAGGAGTACCGGCGCTACAAACTCGGCAGTCTGCAGTCGTTCTACATTCTGCGGCACCCTACTGCGGAGGAATTCGCCGTCGGGCTGGGCGACGGAACCTTCGTGGCGGAGGAGACGGTGGCCCGCACTCAGGAATCCCCCGTTCCCGACGTCGCCCTCGACCCCGACCTGCTGGCCGCCGCACGGCTGCTGGGACCGGTGATCGCCGCCACGGAAACCGAGTGCAAACGGATGCTCACCGTGGAGCAGGAAGAAACCCGGTCTTTCGCGACCTCCTACCATGAGACCGCGGTGCATGCCCGCACGCTGGAAGAGAAGCAGACGGCTCTGGAAGAGACGCTGAGAGCCCTGAAAGGCCAGTATCGCGCCCACGTCGCCCGCCTCGAAGCCGAGCTGGCCGCCTACCGACAGCGACGAGCCGTTCGCTGGATCGACGGCATCCGCGCCCGGCGCCGCTCGACACGCTAGCTGTCGCGCCTGCTCCCGTGGACGGCGGTAGGGCGGGGAGCCATACCGGGGCCGGGACATCCCTCTGAATGTCCCGGCTCAGCATGACCATCGGCTTGGCAGCCGGACCTGCTTATTCGCCGAGCAGACCCGACAGGTACGTTCCGTAGCCGCTCTTCCGCAGCGGCTCTGCGAGCGCGGCCAGCTGCGCGCTGTCAATCCACCCGGCACGCCAGGCGATCTCCTCGATGCAGCCGATTTTGAAGCCCTGGCGGGCTTCGATCACGCGCACGTACTCGGACGCCTGGCGCATGGACTCGAAGGTGCCGGTGTCGAGCCAGGCGGTACCCCGGTCGAGAACCTGCACGCTGAGCTTGCCCTGGTCGAGGTAGCGCTCGTTGACGGTGCTGATCTCGAGTTCTCCGCGCGCGCTCGGTTCGATGTTCTTGGCAATCTCGATCACCGAGTTGTCGTAGAAGTAGAGCCCGGGCACCGCGTAGCTGCTCTTGGGGTTCGTCGGCTTCTCCTCGATCGAGATCGCGGACATCTGCTCGTCGAACTCGACGACGCCATAGTCGGTCGGGTTGCTCACGTGGTACGCGAAGATGCGCGCCCCGTCGACGGCGCTGTTGCCGCGCAGTGCGGACCCGAGCCCCGCACCGTGGAAGATGTTGTCGCCCAGCACCAGGGCCACGCTCTCGTCGCCGATGAAGTCCTCGCCGATGATGAACGCCTGGGCCAGCCCGTCCGGAGACGGCTGCACGGCATACTCGAGCCGGATGCCGAGGTCGGACCCGTCCCCGAGCAGGGCCCGGAACTGGTCGTTGTACTCCGGCGTCGTGATGATCAGGATCTCGTTGATGCCCGCCATCATCAGCGTCGAAAGGGGGTAGTAGATCATCGGCTTGTCGTAGATGGGCATCAGCTGCTTGGAGATGCCCTTGGTGATCGGCCAGAGGCGTGAGCCTGAGCCGCCGGCCAGAATGATTCCGCGCATGACTATTTCCTGTCGTTCAGAGAAGCGGCGTTCAGGGAAGCGTAGAAGGCGCGGGCTGCATCCCACGTGGGCAGCAGACCGGATGCCGCGGCCTCGGCGAGGCCGGGCGCGTCCGTGTCTTTCGGGGAGAGCAGAAGCTCGCCGGCCTCAGCCGGGAACACGAGGCCGATGTCGGCGTCCAGCGGGTTGATCCCGTGTTCACGGCCCGGGTTGAAGGGGGCCGTGACGAGGTAGCTGACTGTGGCGTTGTCGGTCAGGGCGACGAAGCAGTGGCCGAGTCCCTCGGCGACGTAGATGGCGCGGCGGTCGGTGTCGTCCAGGAGCACCGAGTCCCATTGGCCGAAGGTCGGCGAGCCGACCCGGATGTCGATCACGAAGTCGAGCACGGCTCCGTGGGTGGCCGTGACGTACTTGGCCTGGCTGGGCGGAATGTCGGCGAAGTGGATGCCGCGCACCGAGCCGCGCTTGGAGACCGAGGTGTTGGCCTGGGCGATCTCCAGACGGTGCCCGAGGGTGTCCTCCAGTTGCTCGGAGCGGAACCACTCGAGGAACACGCCTCGGTCGTCTCCGAACTGCTTCGGGGTGATCTCGTAGGAATCTGGAATGGAAAGTTCGCGGATCTTCACCGGGAAAGTCTACCAAGCGCTGTCCGGCCGAGTCGCGAGGACACTGTCGCTCCGTGCACCGGCTTCGACCTAGATGATGGCCGTCATCCCGTTCCACCCCGACCCCGCCTGCGTCCGGGCCAGCCA
>NZ_SOGN01000035.1 GCF_004403395.1 Cryobacterium cheniae | reverse complement strand
CGTGCCGCCGCCGCCCGGGATGCGGCCGGTCAAGCCGCCGCCGTTCGTGCCGGCAGGGTCGTGGCCGACGGGGCGGGGCGGGCCCTCCGCCTGCGCCGGGTGCGCGCGCTGACCTCTCTGGTCCTGCTCATCGGCGTCATATTCTTCGTCTCCGGCATTGTCGCGGTCGCGGCCGGCGGTGCCTGGACGGCGCTCCTCGGCGGCCTGGCCACGGCCGCCCTGGCGTTCGGTGCTCTGTCGCGCCTCGCGCGCACGGCTCGCCGCGCCCACCAGCACGCCGCCGCCACGAACGGGTCAGAGCTCACCGGCCGCGTCGCCCGGGTCGGACAGGCCTTCGAGCCGGTGCAGTTCGAGGAGACGCCCGTCGTCGCCCCGAGCTGGACGCCGCTCCCACTGCCGCGGCCGATGCACCTGTCGCGCGGATCCGTGGCCCAGACGGCGATGGCATCCGTCGATGCCGCCGCCGAACTGCGCAAGGCGGCCGCGGAGGCGGAACTCGCCCGCCGCGCCGCAGCCCTCGAGGTGGCCGTCACCCCGCTCAAGCGTGCGTCGACCGGTCGGGAGACCGCCCCGGCCGTTCCTGCAGCGAGCCGGTTCGCGTCGATGGGGGTCGTCGGAGACACCGCGCCCGGGATGAGCGATCTCGACGACGTGCTGCGTCGTCGCCGCGCCGTCGGCTGAGCGAATCCGGGGGCGATTCGGGCTCTCACGGGCGGGGCGGTGAAACTCGGTCGCTGCGCGTGATATTCTGCATAAGCGGTTGGGGGCTATGGCGCAGTTGGTAGCGCGTCTCGTTCGCAATGAGAAGGTCAGGAGTTCGAATCTCCTTAGCTCCACCGAGAAAGTCACTGATAGTCAGTCGCAGGCCCCTGGGAAACCGGGGGCCTGCTTCTTTTTCCCGCGCCTTCCGTGGCTCCCGGATTCGGCTGAATGTCAGTGGCCCGGAATAGCGTGGGCCCGCGCCACCGGGGCGCGGGCAGGAGCGTGACCATGGCTGGTGCGGCTGGTGCGGCTGGTGCGGCTGGTGCGGCTGGTGCGGCAGATGGTTCAGGCGGAGGCACGTCCGTGCGCTTCCGTTGCGGCACGGGGCGACGGCGACGGATGCGCGCATCACCCTGCAACGCGACTGCCCGCTCTGCATGCTCCTCGCCGAGACGAAGCGCAGCCGGGCCCAGCTGCTGCGCAAGGTGGTCGCCGGCCGGCGAACGCTTCTTAGTCAGGAGACGCGCATCGGGGCCGAATACGAGTGCATCTGCGACCGGGGCCACTTCCGCTACCTGGCCACCGTCCGCGCAGCCCTCACCGGCTCCGGCTGCGGATGCTGCTGGGTGAGCGCATCCGTCTGCCGCACCGGGTCAACGCGGTGCGCATCAGCCGCACCTTCTACGGTATGCCGGAGGTCTGGGCAGGCTCGGGCCCCACAGCATCGTCTGCCCGGGGGTGTCGGTAAAGGTCGTGGACCGCATCCTCGAGCTTCTGGGGGAGATCCGCGGGACCGACGCGGTGGAGGCTCTCCTGATCGTCTGATCGTCTGATCGTCTGATCGTCTGATCGTCTGATCGCCTGATTGCCTGATTGCCTGGTTGCCGCGGTCAGCCGACCGACGTCGCCATGGTGAGCACGGTCGTGCCCTCCGTGTCCGCCGCGGACAGGGCCACGCGCACGGCGTCGAGTTCGGCCAGGGAGGAGACGTGGGTGCCGCCGCAGGGGATGCGCACCTCGTGTGCCGGCAGCTCGCAGACCCAGTACCGGCGGTCGGTGAGCCGCGGGCCGTCCCGGTCGATGCGCACGCCCACGCCCGTGGCGACCCATTCGGCCAGGGCGGCGTTCACCGCGGATTCGATCCCGGCCAGTTGCTCCGTCAGTCCGTCGGTGACGAAGCCCTTCCGGCGCAGGGATTTGCCGAGCCGGTACGTGTCGACGGATCCGTTCTCGCCGATCAGGGACACGTCGATCGCGGTGCCGTCGAAGTCGGGGTTGCCGAGGGCGTCGGCGCGGACCTCCTTCTTCCACCGGTCGGCGAGGGCCCGGTTGAGGGCGAGGGAGGCGAGGTGGCAGGCGGTGTGGCCCGCGGACATCCGTTGCCGGTAGCCGGCGTCGACGACGGCGGTGACCGTCTGCCCCGGGGTCAGAGCGTCGTGGCCCTCCACGAGATGGGCCACGACGAACGCCCAGCCCGGCGTTCCCTTCGGCACCGGGATGTCCCGGCCCAGGTGCAGCGCCGCCCCGTCTGTCGCTCCCACGACGCAGTCCAGCACCGGCAGCTCGGTTCCGGCGACGCGCAGCACGGCCCGATCGGGACCCTGGTCGGGCCAGCCGGCGTCGACCGGGTGCACGGGGGTGGTGTCCAGGAGCACGGCGACCAGTCCGGTCGGGAGCGGCTCGACGTGCAGCACCGTGGCGGTTCCTTCGGTCTGGCCGGCGGGGTAGCCCACCAGGGTGTCTGCGGGGGGAAGTGTCATCGGCGGGTCCTTTCGGGACAAAAAAGGGTGTTGCCGCGGCAACCGCGGCAACACCCTGAGTTTAATCGTGGACCAGGCGCTAGGCCTTGCGCGCCTTCTCGGTCGTCTCGTTCGCCTTGGCGTGCTTGTCGGCACGCTTTTCCTTCAAGGACTTACCGGCGACCTTTTTGGATGCGTCCTTTTTGGGTGATTTGTCAGCCATGTGTACTCCTTCGAAACCGAGCCCCAGCGGCACCGTGACTTCGACCCTACGCGGGTTGCCGCGAAACGGCACCTTCCCGCTTCCCGCCGCTTCCCGCCGGTGCCCGGCCCCTGTGCAACTTGCCGACCCGGCCGTAGGCTGGGGCCGACGCGCCTCGCCAGCGGGGCAGACGTCACCACCCGGCAGAGAGGGACACACCATGAGCGACAAAACCACCTACCAGGCCATCTTCTACGGACCCAACGTGATCGCCGCCGGCACACCGCGCGAACTCGAATACGTGAACGGCGAGTACCAGAAGGAGGTCGTGATCGACTTCACGGATGACGGCGTGACCGCGCACCGCACGTTCCGCCTCGTCCGGGCGACCGAGGAACCCATCCCCTACCGTTTCGTCGACGACGAGCATGATGAGCCCGACGGCCAAGCGGACATCCCCAACTAGCAGGGAGATCCTCGCTGCCGGTCGCGGCGCACCCTGTGGACGCGGGCGCACGATGCACCGTGCGCCCGCGTCCACACCCTGTGCCGCGAGGTCGGGAAGCGGCGCTAGCAGTGCAGCTAGATCCGCGTGCCGGGGCCGCGGCCTAACCGCACCGGCAGTGCCATCAACGGTCCGACGAACCGGCGCTGCAGCCTGCGCGCCGGACCCCAGACGAACTGCACCACGTATTGGGCGAGGATGGCGCCCGCCGCCAGTGCGGCGGCCACGGCACCGGCGGTCAGCATGCTGAGCAGGCCGTCGATGTTGCCGTCGGACAGCTGCAGCAGGCCGCGGAACAGGATCAGCCCCGGAACGAGCGGGACGAGCGCGGAAACCACGATGACCAGTGGGGGAGTGCGCACGATCCGTGCCGCGATCGCGGCCAGCAGGCCGACGCCCACGGCGCTGAGCGCCGACGACCAGACCAGGTCGAATCCGGCGCTCACGCCGGCCAGGTAGAGCAGCTCGGCGACGGCGCCGAGCAGGCAGACCACCCAGAACGCCCGCCACGGCACCTGCACGGCGAGGCCGAAACCGGCGACGATGACGATGGCGGCGACCAGCAGTACCGGCAGGTCGGCCAGAGTCGGCGTGAGGTTGGCATCGACGCGCAGCTGGAACCCGAAGCGGGCCACCAGGAGTGACGCGCCGGCCACGCCGGTGACCAGGCCGCCCGTGATCAGCAAAGCCTCCATCATCCGGGCCGTACCGGTCAGGTAGAAGCCGGACAGGGTGTCGTGCACGGCGCCGAAGGTGGTGACGCCGGCCAGGAGCATGATGATGGTCGCGATGACGACCAGGGACGGATTCGCCGTGGGGTCGATCAGCGCGACGACAGCGGCGACGACCGGCCCGATCGCCCCGCCCACCACGTTCTGGTAGAACACGGGAACCTGGCGGCGGTCGAGCGCGGTCGTGATCAGGTCGATGAAGAAGGTGGCGATGAAGGCCGCGATGCAGACGACCAGGCCGCCGCCGATCAGCACGGCGGCGCCGGCCCCGACCAGGCTCCAGCCTATTCGTCGGTAGAGTGCCGGCACCTGCGGCTTGGCGCTGACGATGGTGGCCAGGCGTTTGCGGGCGTCGGCGACTTCGGGCGGCGAGTCGAGGATCTCGGCGATCAGCTCGGAGGTGGCCGTGAGCTTCCCATAGTTGAGGGAGCGGTACTTGACGTTACGGCTCCGGGTGATGGACTCGTGCGTGGCCGGGTCCTCGTGGGTGAGCGCGATGATCGTGTGGGTGACATTGGCCTCGGTGCCCCTGAGCCCGTAGGCGCGGGTGATGGCTTCCATGGCGGCCGTGGCGTCTTCGGCGCCGGCGCCGGCCGCGAAGATGACCTCCGCGAGCCGCATGGTGAGGTCGAGAACGGAGCGGGTGTAGGCGGCGCTGTCGAAGACGTTGAGCGTGCGGGTGACGTCAGACATCGATCGGACCCAGCCAGGCGGCGGCCACGGTGGCGTGTGCCGATTCGGCGTCGGAGGGGTGGAAGAGCCCGGCGAGCACGTCGCGGTACAGCCGGCCGAGCTCGTCGCCGGCGAAGTAGGACGAGCCGCCGCTCACCCGCACAGCCTGGTCGACGACCAGGCGTGCGGTCTCGGTGGCCCGGTACTTGAGGCCCGACAGGAGCGGGAACCACCGTGGGCCGTGATCGGCCAGGGTGTCGACGTCGTGGGCGAGGGCATCGATCTGGGGGTACAGGCCATCCATCATCATCGCTGCCTCCGCGACGCGCCAACGGATGTCCGGGTCCAGCGCCAGGGTTCGGCCGTCGTGTTTCAGCGACGTGCGTCGCTTCGCCGCCAGCACGGCCAGTTCGACTGCGCGCCGGCCGATGCCGGTGTACACCGCGGCCAGCAGGATCTCGAAATTGGCGAAGATGGCCAAGATCAGCGGGTCGGGGCTCGGCCCCGGGTCCAGCCTCCGGAAGACCTGATCCGGGCGGGCGGATGCGCCGGTGAGCACGGTGCTGCGGCTCTGGCTGGCCCGCATGCCCAGGGTGTCCCAGTCATCCTTCTGGCTCACCCCCGGGTCGGCCCGATCGATGAAGGCCCAGACGATCTTCGGTCCGTCGGCGGATTCCCGGTCGATGCCCATGGTGCCCAGACGGGTCCACGCCGGGGAGAGCGTGGTGAAGATCTTGGTCCCGGTGAACCGGTAGCCGCCGTCGGGCCGCGGGCTCGCGGTCGTGATCGAATCGGAGAGCACCAGGTCGTTGCCGGGCTCGCTCACGCCGAAGCCGAAGACCTCGCCGGCGACGGCGCCGTGCAGCACGAAGTCGAGGCTGTCGTCGCCGCGCTGGTGCAGGGTGCGGGCCACGCCCGTCCAGACCAGATGCATGTTGACGGCGAGGGCCGTGGCCGGGGCATGGGCGGCGAGGCGGATCTGGTCGTCGGCGACCTGCTGTACGCCGCGGCCGAGTCCACCGTGGGTGACGGGAACGAGCGAACGGAGATAGCCGCAGGCGATCAGGTCGGCCAGGTCGGCGTCGGGGAAGGTGTTGTCCCGGTCATGTTCCGCGGCACGAGACCGGATGCGTTCGAGAAGCTCGTCACCGAGCGGGGAGAGTTCGGCGGACGTGTTCACTGGATAAGTTTACGCGGGCGGGTGCCGCCTGCGTGACAACCGGATCACCAGATAGACGACACCGGCGACCAGGCCGAGGGCCAGCAGCCAGGGCAGCGCGAAGCCGATGCCGAGGATGGCTGTGCCGAAGGCCGCCACGAGAGTCTGCCAGCCCGCGGCGACCGCGCCCCAGAAATCATCGGGGGCAGCCGGCGGCACCGTTCCGGTGGAGTAGAGGTCGAGCGTGATCGTCGAAAAATCGACCTGGTCGGCGAGGTAGTCCCGCTGGGACTGCAACCCCTCGAGCTCGCTCTGCCTGGCCGACAGGGCGCTCTCCGCCGCGAGCAGGTCAGCGGTGCTCGTCGCCGACTGCATCAGGGCCAGCAGACGGTCGACCGAGGTCTGCAGCGACGTGATGCGGGCGTCGAGGTCCTGGGTCTGCTGGGTGATGTCCGAGGCGTTGAGGGTGACGAAGTTCACGGTGCCGAGGTTCTTCAGCTCGGTCAGGGTGGCGTCGAGCTCGTCGGAGGGGATGCGCAGGGTGATGTTCGCGCTCGCCGGCTGGTTGCCGGTGGAGGGGTTCTCGGTGCGGCTGTCGATCCGGCCGCCGGCCTGCTCGGTGATGGTGACGGCATCCTGCACCGCCTTGATCGGGTCCGTCACGGTGATCGAGACCATCCCGGTGGTGATCACGTCGCGCTGGCTGGAGGCGATCTCACCCGTGCTGCCGTCCTGGAAGGCGCGCGAGTCGAGAGACTCGTCGGAGGTCCCCGATTCGGTGCCGGGTTCGACGGTGCCGGGTTCGGGAAGGCCGGGTTCGGAGACGCCGGGGGCTGTGCCGGAGTTGCCGGAGTCGGTGGAAGCGCCGGGCACGGAGCAGCCGGCCAGCAGCAGGGTGCCGAGGAGTACCGCGGCCAGCGCGGGAAAACGCTTCATGGCCTCACTGTACGACCGCGATCGTCGGCGATGGATCACAATCGCGTCTCGGCAGACGCGCGTGCGACGGGCGGCGACTGGAACGAGACCGCCTTTCGAGGCGATACTGGAACCATGACCTGGTGGGCGGCCCCCTTCGCACGGCTCGGCCGGCCACGCCCGCCGCTGCTGCACATCGCGACCGACGAGGGCACCGGCCCGGTCGTGATCCTCGTGCACGGCATCGCCTCGTCCTCGGAGACGTTCCGGGAACTGGTGCCGCTGCTCGTGCCCCGGCACCGGGTCATCGCCGTCGATATCCTGGGTTTCGGCGAATCGCCGATCCCCGAGGGGTGCGAGTACCGGCTCGTGGACCATGTCGAGGCTCTGGCGGCCACGATCCGGTCGCTGAAACTGCGCGAGCCGTTCATCCTGGTGGGCCACTCCCTCGGCAGCCTGATCGTGGCCCGGCTGGCCGCGCTGCCCCGCACCCGCGCGTCCCGGCGCACCCAGGTGTCCCGGGTGGTGCTCGTGGGGCCGCCGGTCTACCTGTCGCCGACCGACATCGGCGACCGCTGGGTGCGGGCCCGGGTGAACACCTACCTGCGCGCCTACGACTTCCTCCGGCTGAACAAGGAGTTCACGCTCGCGAACGCGGCCATCATCGCCCGGCTGCTGCCGAAGGGCATCTTCGAGCTGACGGAGCGCAACTGGACCCCGTTCGTGAAGTCGCTGGAGCACTGCATCGAATCGCAGACCGTGGTCAGCGACATCGCCGCCCTGCGGATTCCGGTCGACGTGGTCTACGGCGTGCTGGACGCGTTCATCGCCTTCGGCTCCATGACCGTGATCGAACGGATGCGCCACGTCACCATGCACCGCGTCGAAGCGAACGACCATCTCATCCGTCCGCGTCTCGCCCGGGCGCTGGCCCGGGTCATCGACGCCGGCGCCGGGTTCGAGGCTGCTGCCGCGTCGGATGCCGCTTCCGTGGCTAGGCTGGAGAGATGGACACACGAACCCTCGGAAGAACCGGCCGAACCGTCTCCGTGATCGGGCTGGGAACCTGGCAGCTGGGAGCGGACTGGGGTGACGTGTCGGAGAGCGACGCGACCGCGGTACTCGCGGCATCCGTCGACGCCGGCGTCACCTTCTTCGACACCGCCGACGTCTACGGCGACGGTCGCAGCGAGCAGATCATCGGCCGGTTCCTGGCCGGCAGCGACGCCGCCGCCGAGATCACCGTGGCCACCAAGATGGGACGACGGGTCGACCAGCTGGCCGAGAATTACACGCTCGCCAACTTCCGGACCTGGACCGACCGGTCCCGCACGAACCTCGGCCTGGACACCCTGCACCTGGTTCAGCTGCACTGCCCGCCGAGCGACGTGATCGCCTCCGACGAGGTCTACGACGCCCTCGACACCCTTGTCGCCGAGGGAGCCATCGCCGCCTACGGGGTGAGCGTGGAGACCTGCGACCAGGCGCTCGCCGCCATCACGCGACCCGGCCTGGCCAGCGTGCAGATCATCCTGAACGCGTTCCGGGTGAAGCCGCTCGAGGCCGTCGTGCCGGCCGCGCGCGCTGCCGGTGTGGGCATCATCGCCCGCGTTCCGCTGGCGAGCGGGCTGCTGACCGGCAAGTACACCCGGGAGACCACCTTCGCGGCGAACGACCACCGCAATTACAACCGTGACGGCAGCGCTTTCGACGTCGGCGAAACCTTCTCCGGCGTGGACTACGAGACCGGCCTGGCAGCCGCCGCGGAGTTCGCGGCGCTCGTGGCGTCGCTGCCCGAACAGAGTGCGGCCGAGGAGCTCACGCCCGCGCAGGCCGCCCTGGCCTGGGTCGCCCAGATCGACGGCGTCAGCTCCGTCATCCCCGGCGCCCGGTCGGTGCAGCAGGCCCGCGGCAACGCCGCCGCCGGTTCGGTCGCCCCGCTCAGCCCCGCGTTCAATGAGGGAGTGCAGGACATCTACGACCGGATGCTGCGCGACCAGATCCACCCCCGCTGGTAGCGCCGTTCCGGCCCGGGGCGCCCGTTCTTCCGGTCACTCCGGGCCGGACCGGGCACCCTCGCGGCCGTACTGTCGCGCCGGGGCGCTCTGCAGGAGGAGGTCGGCGGCCTTCTCGCCGATGACGATGGCCGGCGCGTTGGTGTGCCCGCGGATGATCATCGGCATGATCGACGCGTCGGCGACCCGGAGCCCGTCGACGCCGCGCACGCGCAGCTCCGGGTCCACCACCGAGCCGGGGTCGGAGCCCATCCGGGCCGTCCCGACGGGGTGGTACAGGGTGTGCGCGTGGTCGTCGATCGCCCGGTTCAGACGGTCGGCGCTGCTCAGGGAGGCACTGTCGGGCGGCATGATCAGCCGGCCGGTGGTGTCGGCGCGGAGCGCCGGCGTCTGCAGCAGGCGTTCGCACCAGGCCAGGCCGGCCAGGAGTGTGGCCCGGTCGGCGCCGTCCGGGTCACTGAGGTAGCGCGGCTCGATCAGGGGCTGGGCGAACGGGTCGGCGGAGGCGAGCAGGACCTGTCCGCTGCTGCGCGGTTGCAGCAGGATCGCGCCGACGGTCAGCCCGTGGCCGGGCGGGGGCACCAGGCCTTCCCCGACGTAGGCGACCGGGGCGAAGATGATCTCGATGTCGGCGAGGGCCAGGTCGGGTCTCGTGCGGATGAACCCGTAGGCCTCGGCGACATTCGAGGTCAGCATGCCCCGCCGGCGCACCAGGTAGTCGGCGATCTGGGCGGGCGTTCGGGCGCTGAACAGCGTGTCCCCGGTGGTCTCGGCGACGAGGCCGGAGAGCAGGTGGTCACGCAGGTTCGCGCCCACTTCGGGGGAGTGCGCCAGCACGGGGATTCCATGCCGGCGCAGGTGTGCGGCGTCTCCGATGCCGGAGAGCATCAGCAGCTGGGGCGTGTTGACGGCCCCGCCGCAGAGCACGGTCTCCTTCCGGGCCGACACGGTGACACGGCTGCCGGCCCGCAGGTACTCGACGCCGATCGCCCTGCGGCCGCGGAAGAGCACCCGGGTGGCGTGGGCGCCGGTGCGCACCGTGAGATTCCCGCGGCGTCGGGCGGGCTTCAGGTACGCGTCGGCGGTGCTGACCCTGGCGCCGCGCTGCTGGGTGACCATGGTCTGGCTGAACCCCTCCGGCCGGGCGCCGTTGGGCTGCTCGATCGGGTGGCCGAGTTCCGCGACGCCGTCCAGGAAGACATCCGTGTGGCCGCGCGGGCTGCGCTGGGGTTGGATCGCCACGGCGCCCCGGCGTCCATGCGCGGCATTCATGGCGCCTGCGACCCGTTCGACGCGCCGGAAGTAGGGCAGCAGGGCTTCGAAGGACCAGTCCGGTCCGGCCTTCTCGGCCCAGTGGTCGTAGTCGGCGGCGAAACCGCGCACCCACATCATCGCGTTCATCGAGGAGGAACCGCCGAGCACCTTGCCGCGGGGCCAGTACACGCGGCGGCCGCCGAGTGCGGGCTGGGGGGTGGTGTCGTAGTTCCAGTCGAGGGTGGAGCGGAACAGCTGGGAGAACGCGGCGGGAATGTGGATCTCCGGTTTCCGGTCGGCCGGTCCGGCCTCCAGGAGCAGCACCGAGGTCGTCCCGTCGGCGCTCAACCGTTCGGCGAGGGCCGCGCCGGAGGAGCCGGCACCCACGATGACGTAGTCAAAGGACTCGGTGTCGCCGGACCCGGCGTCAGCGGACTCGGCGTGGGGGGCCGCGGATCCCCGGCGCGCCCTCATCGGACGGCTTCCGCGGCGCGCAGGTCCTTGCGCAGGATCTTGCCGGACGCGGATTTCGGGATGCGGTCGATGAACTCGACCCGGCGCACCTTCTTATGCGGGGCCACCTGCCCGGCGATGAACGCGATCACGAGTTCGGCGCTGAGGGCGGCATCCGGCTGGAGCACGACGAACGCTTTGGGGACTTCCTCACCGTCGCCGTCCTGCACCCCGATCACCGCGGCGTCATAGATCAACGGGTGTCCGAGCAGCAGTGCCTCGAGTTCCGCCGGGGCAACCTGGTAGCCCTTGTATTTGATCAGTTCCTTCAGGCGTTCGACGATCGTCACGAAACCGTCCGAACTGACCGTGGCGATGTCCCCGGTGTGCAGGAACCCGTCGGCGTCGAAGATCTCGGCGGTGGCTTCGGCGTTGCCGAGGTAACCGAGCATGATGTTCGGGCCGCGGCAGAGCAGCTCGCCGGGCTCGCTGGTTCCCTCGGCCGGCTGGTGGATCTCGGCGCCCGTGGCCGGGTCGACCAGCCGGCACTCGATGTTCGGCAGGGTCAGCCCCACCGAATCCAGGGGGATGTCGCCCCGGTCCAGCGGGATGGCGTGCGAGACGGGACTCATCTCGCTCATTCCGTAGCCCTGCCGCACCCGGCAGTCCAGCCGGGCGGCGACGACGGCACCGAGGGTGTGGTTGAGCGACGCGGCCCCGGAGAAGATGGTGTGCACGCTGGAGAGGTCGTAGTCATCGACCAGCGGATGCTTCGCCAGCGCCACGGCGATCGGCGGGGCGATGAACACGTAGGTGGCCCGGTAATCCTGGATGAAGCGCAGAAAATCGGGCAGGTCGAACCGGGGCATCGTGACCAGGCCGGCGCGGCCGGCCAGTGCGATGTTCAGCAGCACGGTCATCCCGTAGATGTGGAAGAACGGCAGCACCGCCAGCACCCGGTCGTCGGGCTTCGCTCCGAGCAGCGGCAGGGACTGGGCGACGTTCGCCACCAGATTGCGGTGCGTGAGCATGACCCCCTTGGGGTGCCCGGTCGTGCCGGAGGAGAACGGCAGCACGGCCAGGTGGGTGGCCGGGTCGATACTGACCGACGGTGCCGGACGCCCCTCCGCGAGCAGATCGCCCAGCGACGCGTGCCCGGGCGCACCGTCCAGCACGATGACCTGGTCGGCAGCGAGACCGGCGTCGGCGGCGGCCTGCCGGGCCTGCTCGAGCAGCGGCGACACGGTGAAGAGCAGCCGGGCCCCCGAGCCGCGCAGCTGGGCGGAGATCTCCTCCGCCGTGTACAGGGCGTTGACGGTGGTAGCGGTGGCGCCGGCCCGCAGGATGCCGTGGAAGACGGAGGCGAAGGCCGGCACGTTGGGGGAGTGCAGCGCGACGACATCGCCCGGCGCGATCCCGCGGGCGGCCAGGGCCCCGGCGACGCCGTCGATCTGGGCCAGCAGCCCGCGGTAGGTGGTCTCGGCCCCCGACGGACCGTCGATGAGCGCGATTCGGTCGAGATCCGTCTCGCCGATCGTGCCGAACAGGTAGTCGTAGACGCTCAGGTCGGGAATCTCGACGTTCGGAAGCGGACTGGTGAAGACCACGGCTATCTCCTTCGATGGCGGGGCAGGTGAATCGGGTTTCGGGTCAGGCGGGATGGACGGGAATCAGGCGCGGAAGGCGGATGCGAAGACCCGGGGCATCCGCAGCCAGGACGGGCGGGCGGCGAATCCGGTGAGCAGGCGACCGGTCATGGCGGCGCTCCGAGCCGTGACGAACCAGGGTGGCTTCGGGAACAGCGCGAATTCGCCGTGCAGCACCGAGCGCGGGAAGGGGCGGAAGGGGCCGCTGACGACCGTGCGCTCGGGGGAGTCGATCAGCAGGGCGTTGTGCACGATGCCGATCCCGCTCTGCACATCGTTCAGGGTGTGCCCCGGGTAGGCCCCCCACGGCGCGGCGGCGGTGAGGAAGCCGAGGCCGGTCCACGTGTTGACGGCGATGGTGCCGTACCGCAACCGGGCCAGGGCCGTTCGGAACCCGGTGCCCAGCGCCCTGAGCGTGCGCGGGTCGGCGATGACGTTCGCACCGAGGGTGCCCAGGAAGTCCCGGTTGACGGTCTCGACGGCCGCGTCGAGGAACGCGGCGCCGCGTCCGGGGAGCTCGATCACGCCGAGAACCGGGGCGAACGTCTCCGTGGACCTGATGGCCTCCGGGTCATCCCCGGCCCCGACCCGGATCAGGACCCGGCCGCGCCCGAGGCGTTCGGCACCCGGGTAGGCGGCGACGGCATCCTCCACGCGGCCGTCGCTGCCCGGGTACCAGGCCGGGCGCGCCGGCGCGCGGCGGACGGCGGCGCGCAGCTCGGCCAGGAACGCGTCCTTCTGCGACCAGTCGCCGCTGAGCACCACGACCTGGCCGGCGATGCAGTTGTAGCCGCCGTTGTGCAGCCGCTGGGTCGCGACGTGCTCGGCCTGATAACGGAGGTCCCGGCGGCTCCAGGTTCCGGGCATCACGATGATGGGGGAGACACCACCCAGTTCGCTCGTGATCGGCTTGGACAGCAGAGGGGTCGCCGCGGCCTTCCGCTCCGCGCCTTCCGCGCCGGCGCCGAAGACGACGACGTCATGGGTCGCGGCGCTTCCGGTGATGTGCACGTGCGCGATGCCGGGATGGTGGGCGAGGTAGCCGCCGACTCTGCCGTCGCCGGTGACGATGCGCAGCACGCCGTGCTCGATCAGTGGGGCGAGGGCCGCCCGGTAGACCGGCAGCATCCGTTCCAGGACCGGATTGAGTTTCAACAGAACGACCCGATTGTGTGCGACCAGCTCGTAGAGCACATCGAGCGGCGGAATCGAGGTGATATTGCCTGCCCCGAGCACGAGGCCGACGCCCTGCGTCTGCCTCGGGTGGAGTTCTGCCAGACCGGCGCGGGACCGGACGGTGTCGGCAGAGACGCCCGGCGGCATCCAGACTTCGGCGCGGAACCCGTGCAGCAGCACCGCTTCGTAGGGGGTGTGCGGCAGGACCTGCACCGTGACGCGGCCTCCGGGGGCGGTCCCGAACCGTGCCCCGGCCACTGGACTCCGGCCCCGGCCGATCCGGGACAGGCTCTCGGCGAGCGTCGCTGCGGCCGTCAGCATCGGATAGGGCCCGGAGATCCACTCCTCCCCGACCAGCGGGGAGTCCGGGCTGAGGCCCTTGATCAGGGCGGCCGTGCGGGCCCAGTCCTCGGCCTGCGCGGCAACGCTGCGGCGCACCGCGGACAGCAGCGCAATCCGCTCGGACAGGCCCGTGCGAGCCCAGCGCTTCTCGCCGGCGGCCAATTCGGAAATCAACCCGTCGAGCGTGCCGAAGCCCTCCGTTCCGGTCGGTTCGGCCACGGTCGGTTCCGCGATGGTCGGCTCGGTGGCGTTCGGCTCGGCGATGGTCGGCTCGGCGATGGTCGGCTCGCTAGCGGTCATCAATCCCCCTTGATTGTTGACGAAGTGTTTCCGGGCGGGATGTCAGGTGCGCCGATTCTCACGCTCACACTGTTCCCGCGCTCAACTCTGACCGTGACCGGTCGGCCGCACCATGGGCCGCCGCCGCCAGTTCCAGGGGCACCATTGTGCGGCTGCACAGGACGGTGGAGCACCTGCCCCTATCATTTGAGACATGTCGGATCAGCAGGGAACCCTCGAAGTCGCCGTTGGCGCGTTGCTCTTCACCGGGCTGATCGATGCCACCGAAAAGCTGACGGATGCCGTCTGTGCCCAGATCGTCAGCGGGGAACAGGCCTACGCCGGCAACAGCCTGCTGCCCTACGAGCTGCTGCGCTCCGTGGTCGGCGAGAACATCGCGGCCCTGATCCGGGCTCTGATCGACGGGCAGGCCGTGCTCGACTCTCCCCGGCGGGCCGGGCAGGTGAAAGCGGAGCATGGCATCCCGATGGCCAGTCTGCTGCATGCCTACCGGCTGGCGGGCCTGCAGCTCTGGGAGGAGCTCGTCTCCCGTTCGGTGGCCACGCAGCGGTTCGAGGCGCTGCTCCTGGTGTCCTCGGAGGTGTGGGGAATGATCGACACCTTCTCCAACGCCGCGGCCGAATCGTATCGCGAGGTGGTCGACGCGCAGGATCGGCGCACACGGCAGGCCAGGGGGCTCATGCTGCTCGGCCTCCTCGACGGAAGCACCAGCACGATCGACGCCGGGCGGGCGCTGCGGTCGCTGGGCCTGGCGGAGAACGGCACGTTCCTCCTGGTGGCGGCCGAGCTCAGCAGCTCGGGCGCCGACTCCCTGCCCGGGATCGTGCAGACCCTGCGGACGGCCGGACTGGGCTCGGCCTGGACGAACCTGCACGGAGACCAGGTCGGCATCGTCAGCGCCCCGATCTCCGCCGAGTCCGGCACGGCCGTGGCGATTCTCTCCGCCGCGGCCACCACCCGGGTCGGCGTCAGCGCCGACTTCACCCAGATCGGCGCCGCACCGGACGCCCTCAGTCAGGCCCGGTTGGCCATCGGCTGCCGTGCTCCGGATGCCGCCGGTGCACACCGTTACGGCACCGCTCCGCTCGACGTGGTCCTGGTCGCGCAGCCGGCCTACGCCGCAGAGCTGGAGACCGCCGTCCTCGGCGGGCTCCTGGCGGCGCAGGACGGCGACGTTCTGCTGCGAACGCTCGAAGAATGGTTCGCCGCGGACGGGTCCACGGCGGAGACGGGCCGGCGGCTGCACTGCCACCGCAACACCGTGCTGTATCGCCTGGGCCGCATCACGGAACTGACCGGCCGTTCTCCGGCGCGGCCGATCGAGGCGGCCGAACTGTATGCGGCGCTGCGAGCCGCGCGGCTCGCCGGTCACGGAGCAGCCGCCGTGCGACCGCCGCGCTGAACCAATTCGACGGAGATTTTCGGTTGAAAGCGGGAATCCGGCTCGATTCGGACCGATTCCGGCACAATCCCCGTCGAATTCGTCAGGGGAGCGAGGTGGTCGCTGCCGGCATCGGTGCGGGGATCAGTCCAGGTCGTCGGGGTCCTTGCCGGTGCGCTCGCCGGAGTCGAGGGCGGCGATGGCGGCATGGTCGTCGGCGTGGAGCGTGAAGTCGAACACGTCGAAGTTCTCCCGGATGCGCACGGGCGTCACCGACTTCGGAATCACCACATTGCCCAGCTCCAGGTGCCAACGGATGACCACCTGCGCGGCCGTTTTGCCGTGCCGGGCGCCGATGGCGTCGAGGGCCTCGTTGCCGATCGCGCGGCCGCGGGCCAGCGGCGACCAGGCTTCGGTGAGGAGGCCGTGGGCCGCGTCGTACTCGCGCACGACGGACTGCTGCAGCCACGGGTGCAGCTCCACCTGGTTGATGACCGGAACGACATCCGTTTCGGCGAGCAGGCGGTCGAGGTGGTGCGGGTGGAAATTGGACACCCCGATCGACCGGGCGCGACCATCGGCGCGCAACGCCTCGAGGGCGCGCCAGGTGTCGACGTAGAGGTCCTGGCGGGGCGCGGGCCAGTGGATCAGGTAGAGGTCGACGTAGTCGAGGCCGAGTTTGGCAAGGCTCACGTCGAAGGCGCGCAGGGTCTTGTCGAGGCCGTGCTGGTCGTTCCAGACCTTCGTGGTGACGAACACGTCCTCGCGGGGGAGGCCGGAGCGGGCGATGCCCTGACCGACGCCGGTCTCGTTCTCGTACAGCGCCGCGGTGTCGATGTGGCGGTACCCGGCCTCCAGGGCGACCTGCACGGCGTCGGCCGCCGCGGCATCCGCGATCTTGTACACGCCGAGCCCGAGTTGGGGGATGCGGTGTCCGTCATGCAGGGGAAGAAGCGGCGAGAGCGTCATCCCCCCATCTAACCCTCTCGTCCGCCTGTACGGCCGCGCGAACCGACACGATTGAGGGGTGCGTGCGACGCTCAACCCCTCGATTGTGTCAGTTCGCCGTGCGACGAGCGGCTGGCGCTAGGAGACCTGCACCTGGATCGGGGCGGTGTCGGGGATCGGGCTCGGGTCGCGACCGCGCAGGTCAGGGTGCCAGCGTCGGCCGAGCGCGGGGATGATGGTGCCGAGTCCGGCGAAGCCTGCCGCGACCAGGATGGCCGCCGTGGCGCCGCTCTGGTCGATCATGAACCCGGCGATGGCGGAGCCCATCGCAGCCCCCATCAGCTGACCGGTGCCCACCCAGCCGTAGGCCTCCGCGGTGTCGCTGAACTTGACGCTGGCGGAGACGATCCCGAACAGCACGGCGAAGGCCGGCGCGATGCCGATGCCCGCCAGGAGCAGGGTGGCGGCCAGCCACCAGAAGCTCAGGTTGCCGACGGCGGCCAGGCTGAGACCCGCGGTGACGATGAGCATCCGTGCGGCCAGCGCCCACGGGCCGATCGGGGCGTGGCCGAGGGCGAGTCCGCCGATCAGCGAGCCGAGAGCGAAGATGCCGAGCACCCAGCCCGAGCTCGAGCTGCCGTGCCCGAACGCGGCCACCACACCGGCCTCGACCGCGGCGCAGGCGGCCACCAGCATGAAGCCGACGATGGTGCTGAGCATGACCGGCGGTCGTTTGAGGACGACGCCGAGCTTGCGGCGGCTGCGGGGGATGCGCACCCGGCCGACCTCGGGCAGCACCAGGAACCAGATGCCGCCGCCGATGAGGAAGATGGCGGCGAGCAGGATGCCGGCGACCGGGCTGACCTGGATGGCCACGAACGTGGCGATCACCGGGCCCAGCACCCAGATGATCTCCTGGGCCGACGCGTCCAGCGAGAACAGCGGCGTGAGCTGGCGAGAGTTGACGATCTTCGGGTAGATGGTGCGCACGGCCGGCTGGATCGGCGGCGTGGACAGCCCCGCGACCAGTCCGACGGCCATCAGAAGGTAGATGGGCATGCTGACCAGGGCCATCGTGACGATGGAGGTCGCGCACACGGCCAGGGTGGCCGTAATGACCGGGCGCATGCCCCAACGTCCCATCAATCGGCTGGTGAGCGGCCCGGCGACGGCCTGGCCGATGCTCATGGTCCCCAGCACGAGGCCGGCGGCGCCGTAGGAGTCGAAGACCCGCTCGATGTGGATCAGGAACGCGAGCGACAGCATCCCGAACGGGAAACGGGCGGTCAGTTGCGCGGCGATGACGCGAGCAACGCCCGGCGTCTTCAGAAGGGTCCAGTAGCTGCTCACTTACTCAAGTGTACGTCCGCCGAGGTAGCGTGAGCGCGTGCGAATATTGATCGAGGCCGACGAACTGGCAGCCCTGCTGCAGACCCGAAGCGACGTTCGCGTGCTGGACGTGCGCTGGAAACTGGGTGGCCCGCCCGGGCCCGGAGAATACCGCGCCGGTCACATCCCCGGAGCCGTGTATGTCGACCTGGAGTCCGAGCTGGCCGGGCCGGGCGAACCGGCCGACGGGCGGCATCCGTTGCCCACCCGTGGGGCGCTGCAGGCGGCCGCGCGCCGCTGGGGTCTTCGCGACGGGGACACGGTCGTGGTCTACGACGACCTGGCCGGGATGTCGGCCGCCCGCGCCTGGTGGCTGCTGCGCCACGCCGGGGTGCGTGACGTGCTGCTGCTCGACGGCGCGCTCGCCGCCTGGCGCGCCGCCGGCCTGCCGCTCGCCACCGGTGATCCCGCCGCGGAGACGGTTCGGCCGGGCACGGTCACCCTCTCCGACGGGGTGCTGCCTGTGCTCGACACGGATGCCGCCGCCGCCCTCGCGCAGACCGGCGCGCTCCTCGACGCCCGCGCCTCGGCGCGCTACCGCGGTGACTCGGAGCCGATCGACCCGCGCGCCGGCCACATCCCCGGGGCGATCAGCGCGCCCACGGCCGACAACCTCACCCTCGACGGGCACTTCCGCCCGGCCGTCGAACTGCGCGCCCGGTTCGAGGCGCTCGGGGTCAGCGCGGACGGCACGGCGGGCGGCATGGCACGCGAGACCGCGACCGCCACGGTGGGCGTCTACTGCGGCTCCGGCGTCACCGCCGCGCACGAGGCGGCCGCGCTGACCATCGCCGGGTTCGCGCCCGCCCTGTACCCCGGTTCGTGGTCGCAGTGGTCGAACCTGCCCGACCGCCCGGTCGAGACCGGGGATCCTCGGGCATGAAATCCGCCCGAAACACGCGCGTGGGCATACTGGAGGGGAGGAGACCCGCCCACGCTCAATAGGCGTGGCCTAAAACGTTATCTGCGCACGGAATCCGCGTGAGCGAGCTGTTATATGCTCACCTGTGTCGTATTCCGTTAACGGACCTCAAAGACGAACCAGCAACATCCGACAACCACGAAGGATTTCGCAATGCGCGCAAAATACCTGATCCCGGCGCTCGCCGCGGTCACCGCACTCATGCTCACCGGCTGCGTGGACAACTCGTCTCCCTCCACGAACGGGTCGACCGGGGGATCATCCGCCAGCACCATCGAAAAGGATGACGCGGCCGCCGCGCTGCTCCCCGCCGAGGTCGCCGACTCCGGCACGCTCAAGATCGGCACCGACCCGACCTACGCGCCGAACGAGTTCAAGGACGAGGCCGGCGAGCCGATCGGCTGGGGCATCGAACTGGCCGAGGGCATCGCCGCCAAGCTCGGCCTGACCCCCGAATTCCAGGTCTCCAAGTTCGACAACATCATCCCGAGCGTCACCGGCGAAAAGGTGAACATCGGCATGTCGTCGTTCACCGACACCGTCGAGCGCCAGAAGCAGGTCGACTTCGTCAACTACTACACGGCCGGCATCCAGTGGGCCTCCGCCGTCGGCAACGACGTCGACCCCGACGACGCCTGCGGCCTCAAGGTCGCCGTGCAGGCCACCACCTATGAGGACACCGACGAGGTGCCCGCCAAGAGCGAGGCCTGTGTCGCCGCCGGCAAACCGGCGATCGAAAAGCTGCAGTACGACACGCAGGATGCCGCGACCAACGCCGTGGTTCTGGGCCAGGCCGACGCGCTCAGCGCCGACTCCCCGGTCACGCTGTATGCGATCGCCCAGACCAAGGGCAAACTGCAGCCGGCCGGCGAGACCTTCGACGTGGCGCCGTACGGTGTCGCGGTCGGGAAGGATTCCGGACTCGGCGAAGCAGTCCAGGCTGCGCTGCAGTCGATGGTCGACGACGGCTCCTACGGCAAGATCCTCGACGACTGGGGCGTGGCCGACGGCGGTATCGACGAGATCACGATCAACGCCGCCGCGAACGGTTGACCATGAGCAGCAATGACCCGATCCGTCCGGTGGCGGGGGCAACCCCGCCACCGGAGGGCACCGGCGACACGGAGCCGATCAAGGCCATCCGGCTCCGTCATCCCTGGCGCAATGTGTTCGCCGTGGCGCTCATCATCGTCTTCGTGCTGTTCATCATCGACGCGGCCGGTCGCCCGGCCTACGACTGGCCGGCCGTCGCCCAGTACGTCTTCGACCGCCGCATCACCCAGGCGGCGCTGAACACGCTCCAGCTCACTGTGTACTCGATGGTCCTCGCCATCGCACTCGGAGTGGTCCTGGCCGTGATGCGCCTGACGCCGAACCCGGTGGTGAAGAGCCTCGCCTGGTTCTACCTCTGGATCTTCCGCGGCACCCCGGTGTACGTGCAGCTCGTGTTCTGGGGTCTCATTTCGATCATCTACCAGAGCATCGACATCGGCATCCCGTTCCTGGAGCCGTGGTACTCCTTCGAGACCAACGCCGCCCTGAACACCTTCACCCTCGCCATCATCGGCCTGGCCCTCAACGAAGCCGCCTACATGGCGGAGATCGTGCGGGCCGGCCTGCTCTCGGTGGACAAGGGTCAGGACGAAGCCGCGACGGCGCTGGGCATGAGCTGGTTCCAGACCATGTCGCGGGTCGTGCTGCCCCAGTCCATGCGGGTGATCATCCCGCCGACCGGCAACGAGGTGATCTCGATGCTGAAGACCACGTCGCTGGTCACGGCCGTGCCGTACAGCTTCGACCTGTACACGCGGTCCCGGGACATCTCCGCGGAGACGTTCAACCCGATCCCGATGCTCATCGTCGCGTCGATCTGGTACCTCTTCTTCACCTCGATCCTGATGGTCGGCCAGCACTTCCTCGAGAAGCGGTTCGCCCGCGGCGTCGGCGACCGGCAGCCCGACCGCAAGGTATCCACCCAGACCGGGGCGATCACGGGCACGCTCCCGGTGATCGGCGGTAACCAGCCGACCGTGGTGCGCCCCGCGCCCGGTGGCACGCCGCCCACCCCACCGCAGCCCAGAGACTCTGGGCCTGTCGACCTCGGACCCGGAGACGCGAAATGACCGACGTGAACACGGGGGCCGGGGCATCCGTCACGATTCCCCCCATGGTCCTGGCCGACCAGGTTTCGAAGAGTTTCGGCTCGAACGAGGTGCTCAAGGGCATCTCGCTCGAGGTGAAGCGCGGGGAGGTGATGTGCCTGGTCGGGCCCAGCGGGTCCGGCAAGTCCACGTTCCTGCGCTGCATCAACCACCTGGAGGTGCTCTCCGCGGGCCGGCTCAGCGTGGACGGTGAGCTGATCGGCTATCGGGAGATCAGCGGCAAGCTCTACGAGATGGCACCCAAGGAAGCGGCCCGGCAGCGTCGGGACATCGGCATGGTCTTCCAGCGGTTCAACCTGTTCCCGCACATGACGGCGCTGCAGAACGTGATGGAGGCGCCGATGCGGGTGAAGGGGTTGCCGAAGGCCCAGGTGGAGCAGAGTGCGCTCGGCCTGCTGGCCCGGGTGGGTCTGGCGGAGCGCGCCGACTACTACCCGGCGCACCTGTCCGGTGGGCAGCAGCAGCGGGTGGCGATCGCCCGCGCACTTGCGATGGAGCCCAAGCTGATGCTCTTCGACGAGCCGACCAGCGCGCTCGACCCTGAGCTCGTCGGGGAGGTGCTCGACGTGATGAAGGGTCTGGCCAAATCGGGCATGACCATGATCGTGGTCACCCACGAGATGGGCTTCGCCCGGGAAGTCGCCGACTCGCTCGTCTTCATGGATGGCGGTGTGGTCGTCGAAGCGGGCGACCCGGACGAAATCCTGACCAACCCGCAGCACCGCCGCACGCAGGCGTTCCTGTCGAAGGTGCTCTAACACGACCGACGCCGTTCGTTCCGAGAGTCCCCGCAGCTGCGGCGGTTCTCGGAACGAACGGCGATTGTCGTTGAGGCCGACCGCTCTCGTTACGCCGGGCGGCTCTGCGGTGCGGTGGCCGAGGTCATCGCGGAGTCGTGCTCCACGGCGTCGCCGAGCACCTCGTCGATCTGCTTCATGCTCTCGGCCGGGATTTTCACGCCCGCGGCCTTGACGTTCTCGCGCACCTGCTCCGGGCGGGAGGCTCCGACGAGGGCGGCCGAGACGTTGTCGTTCTGCAACACCCAGGCCACGGCCAGCTGCGCCATCGACAGGTTCAGGTCGGCGGCGATCGGCTCGAGCTTCTGCACCCGGGTGAGTACGTCGTCGTTCATGAAGCGGCTGATCATGTCGGCACCGCCCTTGAGGTCGGTGGCGCGCGAGCCGGCCGGCGGGGTCTGGCCCACCTTGTACTTGCCGGTGAGCACACCCTGGGCCACCGGGGACCAGACGATCTGGCCGATGCCGAGCTCGCGTGAGGTCGGCACGACCTCGTCTTCGATGACACGCCAGAGCATCGAGTACTGCGGCTGGCTCGAGATCAGGTTGAAGCCCAGCTCCTTCGAGAGGGCGTGGCCGGCGCGGAGTTGCGCGGCGGTCCACTCGCTGACGCCGATGTACAGCGCCTTGCCCTGCCGAACGATGTCGGCGAAGGCCTGCATCGTCTCTTCCAGCGGGGTCTCGGTGTCGAAGCGGTGCGCCTGGTAGAGGTCGACGTAGTCGGTCTGCAGCCGGGTCAGCGAGCCGTCGATCGACTCCATGATGTGTTTGCGGGACAATCCGACGTCGTTGTGGCCGCGCGGCCCGGTGGGCCAGTAGACCTTGGTGAAGATTTCGAGGCTTTCGCGGCGCTGGCCCTTGAGGGCGTCGCCGAGAACGGACTCCGCCTTGGTGTTGGCGTAGACGTCGGCGGTGTCGAAGCTGGTGATCCCGACGTCGAGGGCGGCATGCACGCACTGCGTGGCGATGTCGTTCTCGACCTGCGAACCGTGGGTGAGCCAGTTGCCGTAGGTGATTTCAGAGATTTTCAGGCCTGATGAACCGAGATAGCGGAATTCCATGCCTCCAGCCTAGGCGAGCGCTCCCGCTTGAAGGAAAAGGTCGGTGAAACGAGATCGCTGAGGGGTGCGCGGATGCCCCAACCCCTCACAGCTGTCGTCTCACCGAGACGGCGGGCGGCGTCAGCCGGTCAGCGCCTTGTGGATGCGCTGCAGGGAGACGGGCTCCGCGGCCTTGAGCTCCTGGGCGAAGAGGCTGATCCGCAGTTCCTCGATCAGCCAGCGGGCGCGCACCAGGTTGGCGGCCGCGTTCGCCTGCAGGGGGATCTTGCCGCCGGCCTCCTCGAACCGGCCCGTGGCCGTCTGGCTCTCGTTCATCCAGACCCGGTCGCGGCTGGGATTGTCGCCGAGCTTCACGATGCGGGCGGTGATGCCGGTCAGGTAGCGCGGCAGGTGACGCAGCTGCACGAGACCGGTGGCGCTCACGAAACCGGGGTAGACGAGCCCGGCCAGCTGAGCGCGGGCATCCGTCAGTGCGGGGAGCAGGGCCATGCTGGTGGATGCCTTGAGCGCCTTGTCGGCGGTGCGGGCGGCGGCGAGGATGCGGGCGACGAGGCCGACCGTGTCGAACATGGAGTCCATCACCACGCCGGACACCCGGTCGCGGATGGTGTCGAATTCGGCGCGCATGAACACCTGGCCACCCGGCTTCACCCGGAAGAGCACGTCGTCGACGCTCGCGGCGAGGCAGTCGTCGAACAGCGCCTGGGTGCTGCGGTACGGGCTGGTGGCCAGGCTGAGCTTCTCGGCGCCGGTGAGGTGCTGCTGCACGTAGGCGACCGGGGAAGGTGTGGCGAGCAGCAGCAGGCGGCGCACACCACCCGGCAGGGTGCGGGTCTGCTCGGCCTCCGTGCTCATCATACGGATCGCGACCGAGGTGCCCTCGTCGACCAGGGTCGGGTAGCCGCGGATGGTGTTGTCGCCCTGCTTGGTGTCGAGGAAGCGGGGCAGCTCCGGGAAGTCCCAGGTGGTGAGCCCGGAGCGCTCGATCGCATTGGTGGGGGTGGCAGCGGATGCCGCGGCGACGCTCTCCCGGGCCTGGGTGCCGAGCCGGCGCTGCAGCTCGAGGAGGTCCTTGCCGGAGGCGATCGGGCGACCGCGTTCGTCGACGACGCGGAACGTCATGCGAAGGTGGGACGGCACCCGGACCAGCTCGAAGTCGGTCGCCGTCACCGGCACGTAGGTGAGTTTCTGGATCAGGGCGGCGAGCGTCTCGGTGAAGGGCGCGTCGTCCCGGTCGAACATCGAGCCGCCCGAGACCCCGGGCGACACTTCTCCCGGCGCCGGCGGCAGCTCGTTCAGCAGCCGCTTCGCCCAGTCGCCCGCCGGCACCACGTTGCGACGGATGCTCTTCGGCAGCGACTTGATCAGGGCCGTGACCAGATCGGCGCGGAGTCCCGGCACCTGCCAGTCGAAACCGGTGGGGGAGAGCCGGGCGAGCAGGGCCAGCGGGATCTGCACGGCCACGCCGTCGTCGTCCGCGCCCGGCTCGAACCGGTAGCTGAGCGTGAACTTCTGGTCGCCCTGGCGCCAGATCGGGGGGAACACGGCCTCGTCGATCTCCGGCGCGTCCTCGGGGACCAGCGCCTCGGCGGTCATCGTGAGCAGGTCGGGCGTCTGGGTGCGCGCCTGGCGCCACCAGGTCTCGAACGTGCGCGTGGAACAGACGTCGGCGGGAATGCGTTTCTGGTAGAACTCGAAGACGGCCTCGTCGTCGAAGAGGATGTCGCGGCGCCGCGTGCGCTCCTCCAGCTCGGCGAGTTCCTTGCGCAGGCTCGTGTTCGCCCGGTCGAAGGCGGTGACCCGCTGGTCGATGCGGTCGAGGTCCCATTCGCCCTCGACCAGGGCGTGCCGGATGAACAGGTCGCGGGCGTACGCCGGGTCGACCCGGGAGAATTGGATTCGGCGGCGCGGCACGATCGGCACCCCGTAGAGGGTGACCCGTTCGTAGGCGACGACCGCGCCCTGCTTCTTCTCCCAGTGCGGTTCGGAGTAGCTGCGCTTGCAGAGGTCCCCGGCGAGCGGCTCGGCCCAGGCCGGGTCGACGACCGCGTTCATCCGGGCGAAGAGGCGGCTGGTTTCGACCAGTTCCGCGCTCATCACGGCGTTCGGCTGCTTCTTCGCCAGCGCCGAGCCCGGGAAGATCACGAACCGCTGCTGGCGCGCGCCGATGTAGTCCTTCTTGGCGGTGTCCTTGAGCCCGATGTGGGACAGCAGCCCGGCCAGGAGCGAGCGGTGGATGCCGTCGGGATTCACGCTGGGATCACCGATGTGCAGGCCGAGCGGCTTGGCCATCTGGCGCAGCTGCTTGTAGACGTCCTGCCACTCGCGCACCCGCAGGTAGTTGAGGAACTCGTTCTTGCACAGGCGCCGGAACGCGCTGGAACCGAGCTCCTTCTGCTGCGTCTCCAGGTAGTTCCAGAGGTTCAGCAGGCTGAGGAAGTCGCTGGTCGGGTCGGTGAACCGGGCGTGCTGCTGGTCGGCCTGCGCGCGGCGCTCGAGCGGCCGTTCGCGCGGGTCCTGAATGGTGAGCCCGGAGACGATCACCATCACCTCGCGGCTCACCGCCTGCGTCTTCGATTCGATCACCATCCGCCCGAACCGTGGGTCGATCGGCAGCTTCGCAAGCTGCTGCCCGATTCGCGTCAGTTTGGAGATGCCGGATTTCTGGCCGGTGGTGACAGCGGCCACCGCGCCGAGCTCGGCGAGCAGGTCCAGACCGTCCTTGATGCCGCGCGAGTCGGGCGGGGTGAGGAACGGGAACGCGGCGATGTCGCCGAGGCCGAGCGAGATCATCTGCAGGATGACCGCGGCCAGATTCGTGCGCAGCACCTCCGGCTCGGTGTACTCGGGGCGGCGGGTGAAGTCCTCCTCCGAGTAGAGGCGGATGGCGATGCCGTCGCTGGTGCGGCCGCTCCGGCCCGAGCGTTGGTTCGCGGATGCCTGCGAGATGGCTTCGATCGGCAGTCGCTGCACCTTCGAGCGCACGCTGTACCGGCTGATCCGCGCGGTCCCGGCGTCGATGACGTAACGGATGCCCGGCACGGTCAGGCTGGTCTCCGCCACGTTCGTGGCCAGCACGATCCGGCGCCGCACACCGGCGACCTTCGACGGCTGGAACACCTTGTGCTGGTCGGCGGACGAGAGCCGGCCGTAGAGCGGCAGGATCTCGGTGGGACTCGTGCGCCCCGAGGAGGCGTACTTGCCCTGCAGGGCGTCCGCGGCATCCCGGATCTCGGTCTCGCCGCTGAGGAAGACCAGAACGTCACCGCTGGACTCCCGGTCGAGCTCGTCGAGCGCGGCGGAGATCCCCTCGATGTAGTCCCGGTCGACCGTGGGCGCGGCATCCGTCGTGTCGTCGTCGTCGCCGTCCATCGCCTCGGCGACCAGCGGGCGGTAGCGGATCTCCACCGGGTAGGTGCGCCCGGAGACCTCGATGATCGGGGCCGGCGTGCCGTCGGGCGCGGCGAAATGCTCGGCGAAACTCTGCGGGTCGATCGTCGCGGAGGTGATGATGAGCTTGAGGTCGGGGCGCTGCGGCAGCAGCTGTCGCAGGTAGCCGAGCAGGAAGTCGATGTTGAGGCTGCGCTCGTGAGCCTCGTCGATGATGATCGTGTCGTATTTGCGGAGCATCCGGTCGCGATGCATCTCGTTGAGCAGGATGCCGTCGGTCATCAGCTTGATCCGGGTGTTCGGGCCGACCTGGTCGGTGAACCGCACCTGGTAGCCGACCGTCTGGCCGACCTCCTGGCCGAGCTCCTCGGCGATGCGCTCCGCGATCGTGCGCGCGGCGAGCCGGCGGGGCTGGGTGTGACCGATGTTCTCCCGGCCCAGTTCCAGGCAGATCTTCGGCAGCTGGGTGGTCTTGCCGGAGCCCGTCGCCCCGGCGACGATGACCACCTGGTTGTCACGGATGGCGCGGGCGATGTCCTCCCGGCGCTGGCTGACTGGAAGCTCGGGCGGGTAGGTGATGTCGACGGGGATCATGAGCCTTCTATCGTATGACCTCCGTGTGACCGTGCGGTGAACGGTGGATGCTGCCCAGACTCGCGTAGCTGCCCCGACCTAGGGTGGACCAATGACTCTTTCTGCTCCCACTCTCACCCTCAACGACGGCCACACCATCCCGCAGCTCGGATTCGGTGTCTTCAAGGTCGAACCGGATGAGACCACCCGCATCGTCAGCGACGCCCTCGACGTCGGCTACCGGCACATCGACACGGCCGCCATCTATGGGAACGAGGCCGGCGTCGGTGCCGCGCTCGGGGCATCCGGAATCGCGCGCTCCGACCTGTTCGTGACCACCAAGCTGTGGAACGACCGGCAGGGCACGCAATCGGCGTTCGACGCGTTCGACGAGAGCCTCGAGAAGCTCGGGCTCGACTACGTCGACCTCTACCTGATCCACTGGCCGGCGCCCGCCAACGACCGCTACGTCGAGAGCATGAAGGCGTTCGAGCAGATCCGCGAATCCGGTCGGGCCCGGTCGATCGGCGTGTCCAACTTCCTGGTGCCGCACCTCGACCGCCTGCTGGCGGAGACGGATGTCGTGCCGGCCGTCAACCAGATCGAGCTGCACCCGGCGCACCAGCAGCCCGAGGTCACCGCGTTCGCCCGCGCCAACGGCATCCAGATCGAGGCGTGGGGGCCGCTCGGCCAGGGCAAGTACCCGCTCTTCGAGGAGCCCGTCGTGACCGTCGCGGCCGAGGCGCACGAGAAGACGCCGGCGCAGGTGGTCATCCGCTGGCATCTGCAGACCGGCAACATCGTCTTCCCCAAGTCCAACCGCCGCGAGCGCATGATCGAGAATTTCGACGTGTTCGATTTCGAGCTCAGCCGAACCGAGATGGCCACGATCTCCGCCCTCGAGCGCGCCGGCCGGGTGAGCGCGCACCCCAACGACGTGAACTGACCGTTGCGCCCTGCCGGCGCCGAAAACACCTCGCCGAACCGTGAGAAAGCATTCTCTGACGGGCCTCCGGAGGGGCGAAACTCACGGTTCGGCGAGGGTGCCGGGGAAAAAGCAGTCCGGCCAGGGGGTTAAGTTGGGGAGGGCGAGAACCGCCCGGCGAGGAAGATGACGGATGAACCCGATCGAGTGGCTTTTCGACGCACAGCTGCAGATCGGTACCCAGACGATTCTCTGGCGGGAGATCGTCGGCAACGCGTTCGGCATCCTGAGCGCCGTCGGCGGGATGCGCCGCAAGGTGTGGGCCTGGCCGGTCGGAATCGCGGGGAACGTGCTGCTGTTCACGGTGTTCCTCGGCGCCGTCTTCGGCACCCCCAACCCGGTCAATCTGCTCGGCCAGGCTGGGCGGCAGATCATGTTCATCATCGTGTCGATCTTCGGCTGGATCCAGTGGTCGCAGCATCGCCGCGGGGTGGCGCAGGATGCCGTCGCCCCGCACTGGGCCGGTGCTCGCGCGCGCATCCTGCTCGGACTCGGGCTCATCGTGGGCACCCTGGTGCTCACCCCGGTGTTCCGGGCGCTCGGCTCGTTCGAGCCGGTCTGGGCCGATGCCTGGATCTTCACCGGCTCACTGCTGGCCACGTACGGGATGGCGAAAGGCTGGACCGAATTCTGGCTGATCTGGGTGGCCGTCGACATCGTCGGGGTGCCCTTGCTGCTCAGCGCCGGCTACTACGCCTCCGCCGTCCTCTACATCTTCTACGGCGCGTTCACCCTGGCCGGCTTCTTCATCTGGATGCGGGTGCAGCGCCGCGCCCGCGGGGCCCTCGCCGTCGACCTGGCGACCGCCCGCTCCTGACCGGACGAGGAGTTCACCTCACGGTTCGGCGGGAGCGGCAGAGCGGGGGCAGCGGCACAATGGAGGCATGTCCAACCGCCTGTTCGACGCAATCAGCCCCTATCTGCGCTCGCACGCCGACAATCCCGTGGCCTGGTACGGCTGGGGCGTGGAGCCCTTCGTGGAGGCTCGGCTGCGTGATGTGCCCGTGCTCGTCTCGATCGGCTACTCGACCTGCCACTGGTGCCACGTCATGGCCCGGGAGAGCTTCAGCGACCCGGAGCTCGCCGACTACCTGAACCGGCACTTCGTGAGCATCAAGGTCGACCGGGAGGAACATCCCGAGGTCGACGCCAGCTACCTGGCCGCGGCCGGCGCCTTCGTGAGCGGGCTCGGCTGGCCGCTCAACGTCTTCGTCACTCCCGACGGGCAGGCGTTCTACGCCGGCACCTACTTTCCGCCGCTGCCGTTGCCGGGACATCCGTCCTTCCGACAGGTGCTCGAAGCGGTGACGGATGCCTGGACCACCCGCCGCGCCGAGGTCACCGAGAGTGCCTCCCTCGTCGCCGAGGCGCTCGCCGCCGCCGCGCAGCAAGGCGCCGGCGGGTCGCTGCCGGGCCCCGCCGCTCTCGACCGGGCCGCGGCCGAACTCGTAGCCCTGGAGGACCCCCGCTTCGGCGGGTTCGGCGACGCGCCCAAGTTCCCCGCGGCGCCGGCACTCGGGTTCCTGCTCGGCCGGGCGGGCACCGAGGCAGGCGCCGAGGCGGTCAGCACCGAGGCGCGTGCGCTCGCCCTGCGCACTCTCAAACGTCTGGGTGCCTCGCCCCTGCGCGACCCGGTGGAAGGCGGATTCTTCCGCTACGCCGTGAACCGGGACTGGAGCGATCCGCACTACGAGCGCATGCTCTACGACAACGCGCAGCTGTTGGACCTCTACACGCAGGCGTGGCAGCTCACCGGAGAGCGGTGGGCGCGAACGGTCGCCGAGGGCGTCGCCGGATTCCTCACGACCGTGCTGCGCCTGCCCGGGGGCGGGTTCGCCAGCGCCCAGGACTCCGAGAGCACCGTCGCCGGGCGCCGGGTCGAGGGCGTCTACTACACCCTGGACGAGGACGCCCGCCGGCAGGAAGAGCCGCCCGCCCTCGACGAGAAGGTGCTCACCGGGTGGAATGGGCTCGCCATCGCGGCGCTGGCCCGGGCCGGGTTCGCCTTCGCCGATCCCGAACTCACGGCGGCGGCCGCTCTGGCCGCCGACCACCTGCTCGATCTCCACCTGCGCCGGGACGGCAGCCTCGTGCGAGCCTCCATCGCCGGGCGCACGTCGGCCGCCCAGGCCACCCTGGAGGACTTCGGGATGTCTGCACTGGGTCTCCTCGAGGTTGCTCTGGCCACGGGCGAGGTGCGCTATGCCGCGGCCGCGCGCCGACTCATCGACGGCACGCTGGGGGGAACGGATGCCGGAACGGTATCGCCCGCCGCCGACACTCCCGACGCCGACGCCGACGCGCTCGACGCCGACGCCGCCACCGCCGCGCCCGACACCGCCGGCGGCATGCCGTTCCGCGCGCCCGACGGGCCCGACCCGGTGCTCGCCGGGCAGGGACTCGCCCTGGACGTCGACCCGTCGGAGGGGGCCTATCCGTCCGGGATCACGGCGACCGCCGAGGCGGCGAACCTGCTGTACCTGCTGACCGCCGACGACCGCTACCGCACGGCGGCCGCCGCCGCGATGGCCGGGCTGGCCGAGCGGGCGCTCGAACGCCCGCTCGCCTTCGGGGCGGCCCTGCGCCTGTCGAGCGTGCTGGCCGGCCCCGTGGAACAACTCGTGGTGGTCGGGCCGGACGTGGCCGCCTCCGGGACACCCTCTGCCCTGATCGATGCGGTGCGCCGCCGCCGGAGCGGACTGGTCGCATCCGTCACCGCGGGCCAGGCGCAGGCGTTCGCCGATGCCGGCTTCGAGCTGTTCCGCGACCGGGTCGCGCGCGAGGACCGGCCGACGGCGTACCTCTGCCGCGACTTCGCCTGCCGCCTGCCCGTCACCGACCCGGCCGACCTGCCCCTGGTCTGAGCCGACAACCAACCGAAAGGACCGCTGCAATGGTTCCCGAAATCAACATCTGGGCCGTGCTCCTGGCCACCGCATCCAGCATGGTCGTCGGTGCGATCTGGTACTCCCGACGGGTGTTCGGCACCTACTGGATGAAAGCGGTCGGCCACGACGAGGAAAGCACGCGCACGGGCTCCACCGCGCCGCTGGTCGTCACCGTCATCGTCAGCTTCATCACCGCCTGGGTGCTGGCCGGCGCCGCCGCGATCGCACAGGCGTTCTACGGCGGCGACTTCCTGGTCAACGCCCTGCTGACGGCCGTGATCCTCTGGGCCGGGTTCACCGCCGCCCGCATGGTCACCCACGACGCCTTCGACCGCCGCCCCTCCGGACTGACCGTGCTCAACATCGCCCACGAACTGGTCACCCTGCTGCTGATGGCCGTGATCATCGGCCTGTTCGGGATCAGTGCCGGGTAACGGATGCCGGGGCGGGACCGCGCGGCGGCGCCCGACGGGCGACGTAGGATGAGAGCGGCGCCACCGCGTTCCGCCGGCTGCTTCGCTCCCGGTTTCTGAACCGGTCGTCGCTGTCCGGCGTCCACAGACGCACTCTCCCCGGCATTGCGTGTCGTTGCCGCGTGAATGAGTGTTCCCAAGTCTTTTCGAGGAGGACCATGGTCACGTTCGATCGCCCAGAAACCGAGCATCGGTCCTCGAGTGACCCGGCAGACACCCTGCCCGTGCTGTCGCTGAGCCCGGAACCCGAGCTCGTGCTGCTCTCTCCCGACCCGCGCACCCGCCGCTTCGACCGCGACGACGTGGTCGTGCGCAAGGGTGAGATCAACTTGATCAACGGCCATTTCACCCCCCACGAGTCGATGGTCAAGGACCTCCTCGCGGTGCGCGACGCCCTCGAACGGGCCGGGATCGACTTCCTGCTCGTGCGCGGCGACGGGGACCGACCGGTGATCGCGGTCGACCGCACCTGCCGCAAGACCCTCACCCGCATCCTCGCGGAGGCCTTCGCGAATGAGCCCTTCTACGCCAAACCCCTCGACGGGCACCTGACCCCGGCCCTGCTGCTGGCCGACGGCGCCCTGTCGACGTTGCGGAAGTCATCCGTCTTCCGGGTCTACCGCCCGCGCATCGAGCCGATCGGCCGCCTGCGCTACGGTGCCGAGACGGCCTTCCAGTTCGAGCTCTGGCACTTCGGTGACGACGAGATCGTCGCGCCGGTCGAGAACTCCCTGATGCGGGCACGGATGCCGCGTTCCGAGGCCCGGGAGACCACGATCGACCTGTTCGGGCGCACCTGGCGCACCCTGCAGCACATGTTCGACGACCTGGCCAGCGACATCAGCTTCGACATCGACATGGTCTTCTCCTGGGTGGACGGTTCGTCCAGCGACTTCCAGCGCGAACGCGCCAAGCGGATGCAGGCCTACGTCGTCGGCGACGGCGACGATTCGGATGCCCGTTTCCGCCAGATCGACGAGCTCAAGTACGCGCTCCGCAGCGTCTACATGTTCGCGCCGTGGGTGCGGCGTATCTTCATCGCGACGGATTCGCCGGCCCCGGAATGGCTGGTCGAGCACCCGCGCGTCACGATCATGCGCAGCGAGGACTTCTTCCCCGACCTGAGCGTGCTGCCCACGCACAACTCGCACGCCGTCGAGAGCCAGCTGCACCGCATCCCCGGCCTGGCCGAACATTTCCTCTATTCCAATGACGACATGTTCTTCGGCCGTCCGGTCGGACCGGAGCTGTTCTTCTCCCCGGGCGGCGTGACCAAGTTCATCGAGGCGTCCACCCGGATCGGCCTCGGCGAGAACAACTCCAGCCGCAGCGGGTTCGAGAACGGGGCCCGGGTCAACCGCGCCCTGCTGCGCGAACGGTTCGGCAAGGTCACCACGCGGCACCTCGAGCACACGGCGGCGCCGCTGCGAAAGAGCGTGATGCAGGAACTCGAAGCGGAATTCCCCGACGATTTCGCCCGCACCGCGGCCAGCCAGTTCCGTTCCGCCACCGACATCTCGGTCACGAACTCGCTCTATCACTACTACGCCCTCATGACCGGGCGTGCGGTCGAGCAGACGCAGGCCCGCTCGCTCTACGTCGAGACGACGCTGAAGCTGGCCCTGCGACAGATGAACGCCCTGCGCAAGCGCCGCGACCAGGACATGTTCTGTCTCAACGACGGCAGCAACCCGGAGATCTCCGACGAGGTGCGCCGCGAGGCCGTGACCGACTTCCTCGAACGGTATTTCCCGATCGTCGCCCCGTGGGAACGCGTGAACCAGGTCGAACCCGGCCGGGCCGCGCACACGCCGCCGTCTAGCGCAGAACCGGGATCGGTGTGGTCATTGGGGGTTCGCGGAACGCTGGCAGAGTACCCGCGGGCATGATCCGGATGCCGTCACCGGCCAGCCGGCGCGCGCTTTCCGTCGCGTCGACGTGGTCCAGCGCCGGGTAGTCGCCCAACGGAACGACCGAATGCAGCACCGTGTCCGCGAACACGTGCACGAGGTTGCAGGTTCGGGCCCCGTCGCGGCCCCGCGTGCCGCCGACGGGCACGTTCAGGTCCTGCGTGTAACAGGTGGCCGACGCCACCGACACGGGGATGCCGGCGAACATCGCCGTCGAGGAGTAGTGCAGGTGCCCGGCGAGGATGCTGCGCACATCCGAGCCGCGCAACACTCGGGCCAGACGGGCCTGATCTCGCAACTCGACCGACACGGCCAGGTCGAGCACACTCGGTACGGGCGGGTGGTGCATGGCGAGGATGGTGCCGTCCGGCGCCGGCACGCTCAGCTGGTCGGCCAGCCAGCGCAGCTGGGCGTCGGTCACGGCGCCGTGGTGGTGGCCGGGAATGGAGGTGTCGAGCGTGATGATACGGAGGCCTTCGATGAAGTCGACGCGGTCGATCGGCTCGATCGTCGCCGGTTCGTCCAGCAGGATGGTGCGGAACGACGCCCGGTCGTCGTGGTTGCCCATCACCCATAAGACGCGGGCGCCGAGCCGCGCGGCGGCCGGCTCGACGATCCGTTGCAGGGCGCGATAGGCATCCGGTTCGCCCTTGTCGGCCAGATCACCGGTGATGATGATGGCGTCCGGCCGACCGGAGGAGGCTTCGACCTCCGCGAACAACCGCGTGAGGTGCGCGGTGCTGTCGACCTGGCCGTACAGACGACCGCCGTCCGCAAGCAGGTGAGTGTCGCTGAGGTGGAGCAGGAAATGATCCGGCCTGGGGTATTCGGCCGTTCGAATGTTCACAGAGCATCCATTCGTTGGGGCTAAGAACTCCTCGATGAGTTCGCTGACTCTACTCTGATTATTTGACCAGCACGGACTGAACCCGAGGTGAATAGCAGGCGAACAACAATGAATGGACCGGAGTGAAGGCTAGGGATGGGTCATCCCGGAGGTCGAATCGGGGAAGACCGGCTTGTCGAGGCTGTCGTCCTCGTAGGGCTCGGTCTGTTCGTGGGCGGCCTCGGCGGCGCGACGCCGTTCCGCCTCGAAGTCTCCCTCCAGACCGGTGAAACCGCCGATCTGAGTGCCCTGCCTCCGGCGTTCTTTTCGGGCGGCCCGTGCCTGCCCGCGTTTCTGTGCGTCCATCTTTAAACGCTACGCCGATGCTGAACGGAGTCAACCGCGCCGGCGCGTGCGAAGCTATACCGTGCGCACCTCTTCGACGATCAGCCCCGTTCGCTACCTGGTGGGGGCCTTCGCCGCCATCATTGTGTTCGCCGGGCTCTACCTGTACTTCGTGCGTACCCTCTCCGGCCAGGCCCTGGATCAGCTCGCCTTCGACGGCGCCGAGTTCGGACGCCGCAGCGTCACCCCGCTCGCCCAGGAGCTGCTGGATGCTGTCCCGCTCGTCTCCGTCATCGCCGGCCTGCTGCTCACCGGAGTCGTCACCGTCGTGCGCCGCAACGGCAAGACCCTGATCGTGGCCTTCGGGGTGGCGCTGGCGGCCGTGCTGAGCACCCAACTGCTGAAAATGGCCCTTCTCACCCGACCGGACCTCGGCGTGGAGGGCTACGACGGCAATTCATTCCCTTCCGGGCATACGACGGTGGCGGCGGCATCCGCTTTGGCCGTGTTCCTGGTCGCGAGTCCCCGCACCCGCGGCCTGGCCGCCCTCGGCGGTTCCTGCTTCGCCATCCTCGCCGGGGTGGCCACGCTGGCGAACGGCTGGCATCGGCCCAGCGACGTCATCGCCGCGCTGCTCGTCGTGGCACTCTGGGGCTGCGTGGCCGGCCTGGTGCTCACCCGCGGCCCGTGGTCGAGGGGGGGCGCACCCCTCGGCGGGAGGAACGCCCACCCACCCGCGGTCGACCGCCTGCAGCGTCGCATCCTGATTCCGTTCGCCGTGGTCGCGATCGCCGCCTTCCTGGTCACCTACTTCCGCGCGTTCGGCGACACCCCGGGCACCCTGATCGCGTACATCGGCGGCGTCACCGCGATCGTCTCTGCGGGGCTCGGTATCGGACTCACCGGCATCCGTCTGTTCGCTCCGCTGCCCTGATCTGACGGTATTTCCGGGGTGTCCCGGGCCGTGCCCGCGTGCCAAACTAAACCTATGCCCGTGACTCTCAGAGCGTTACAGACCGTGGTTCCCCCGACAGTGCTGATCCAGGATCAGGTGCGCGACATCTTCTCGGCGCAGCCAGGACTCAGTCGTCTGGCCCAGCGTCTGGTGACCGCATCCTTCAACCTGTCCGGGATCGACACCCGGCACAGCGTCATCGACGAGCTCACCCTCGACGGCTCGACACCCGATCCCCAGTTCTTCGACTCGGCAACGCAGCAGCTGCTCAGGCCGAGCACCCGGGTGCGCAACGAGCTCTACATCGTGGAGGCGACGAAGCTGTTCGTCGAGGCGGGACGGCGGGCCCTCGAGGCGTGCCCCGGCATCGAGGCGTCGGACATCACGCATGTGGTGACCGTGTCGTGCACCGGATTCTACGCACCGGGGCCCGACTACATGCTCGTGCGCGAGCTGGGGCTGAACCCCGCGACCCAGCGCTACCACCTCGGTTTCATGGGCTGCTACGCATCGATGCCGGCCCTGCGCACGGCGCAGCAATTCGTCCTGGCCGACCCGAATGCCGTCGTCCTCGTCGTCAGCGCCGAGCTATGCTCCCTGCACCTGCGTACCTCCGACGACCCCGACACCATCGTGGCGTCCTCGCTGTTCTCGGATGGCGCGGCCGCCGGCATCGTCAGCTCCCGCGCCCCCGCTGCGGGCGAGAAGGCCCTCAGCCTCGACCTGTTCGAGACCGTGATCACCCCCATCGGTGAGGGGGACATGGCCTGGAAGATCGGCGACGAGGGGTTCGAGATGATCCTCAGCACCTACGTTCCGCACATCATCGACCAGCACATCGAGGGGGCTCTGGCGCCGCTCTTCGCCCGGGATGCCGAACTCAGCGTCGTGTTGGCGCCAGAACCGGCGGCGCCGCCGGTTCTGGTTCCGTCCGAGGTTTCGGCCGGTGTTCCCGAAGGTGTGTCGGCCGGGTCGGTGGCCACCCTGGCCGCACCGGTTGCGGTTGCGGTCGAGGCTCCCGGAGCCACCGGAGCCACCGGAGCCACCGGGGCCACCGCGGCCACTGCGATCGCGCACTGGGCGATCCACCCGGGCGGGCGCAGCATCCTGGACAAGACCGAGGCGAAGCTCGGGCTCAGCGAGGCGCAGCTGGTGCCCTCCCGGGAGACCCTCCGCAACTACGGCAACATGAGCAGCGCGACGATCCTGTTCGTGCTCAAGGCGATCCTCGACGCCCCGGCCACGGATGACGAAGAGCGGGTCTGCGCGATGGCGTTCGGCCCGGGGCTCACGGTCGAATCCGGGCTGATGACCGTCATCGCCGGGTAGCGGGCGTGGGCATCCCGTCGTTGCGTGTCCCGTTGTCGTGCGTCCCGTCACTGCGCCGACGCGCGAGCGACGCCGTCGAGCTGATGGACGACCCCGACTGCGACCCCGCCCGACTCGCCAGCACCTACGCGAACTTCCGGTACGTGAACGCCGTGGTGTCGGGCTGGCGCGGAATGTATCGCCGCGACATCCGGCCGTCGCTGTCGCGCACACGTGAGAGCACCCTGCTCGACGTCGGGTGCGGCGGCGGCGACGTGGCCCGGGCGCTGGCCCGCTGGGCCGCCAGGGACGGCCTGCGGCTTCGTATCACCGCCGTGGACCCGGATGCCCGCGCGCACGCCTACGCCACGAGCCTGCCCCCGCTGCCCGGACTGACGTTTCGGCGTGCGCTCAGCTCCGACCTCGTCGCCGAGGGGCTCCGGTTCGACTTCGTCGTCTCCAACCACGTACTGCACCATCTCAGCGGCGAACAGCTCGGCGGACTGCTCGCCGACTCGGAGCGGCTCGCCGCGCACCGGGTGCTGCACGCCGACATCGAACGCAGCCGGTTCGGGTACCTCGGGTTCGGGCTCGGCACCTGGCCGCTCTTTCGCGGGTCGTTCATCCGCGACGACGGGCTCACCTCCATTCGCCGCAGTTTCACGGCGCCGGAGCTTCGCGAGGTGGTGCCGAACGGGTGGCAGGTGACGCGGGAGCATCCGTCGCGCCTCGTGCTGCGCCGTGAGGCACCGGCCGCCTCGGCGTCGGCAGCAACAGACGGGACCCAGGAAGGCGTCACCGGGCCGCGGGTGCGGGACGTGATCGTGGTCGGCGGGGGACCGGTGGGCATCCTGCTCGCCGGGCTTCTGGCGGTGCGCGGCGTCGACGTGGAAGTGCTCGAGCAGCGGGCCGAGCCGTCAATGCGATCCCGGGCCATCGGCATCCACCCGCCGTCGTTGCGGGCGCTGGAGCAGCTGGGCGTGGCGGAGGAGGTGATCGCCAAGGCGGTGCGGATCCGCGGCGGCGTGGTGCGCTCGGACGGGCGCACCCTTGGCCGGCTGGTGTTCAGCGAGACGGCCGACCGGATGCAGAGCGTGATCTCGCTGCCGCAGTCGGAGACCGAAGCCGTGCTGCGCGCGCGGTTCGCCGAGCTCGCGCCCGACCGGCTGCGCGGGGGCGTCACCGTGACCGGGGTGTACGACCGGGGCGATCGGGTCGCGGTCGAGACGATGGCGACGGGCGAGACGGTGGCGACGGGCGCGACGGCCGGGGAGTCTGTCGAGGCCCGCTACGTGGTGGCCGCCGACGGCGCCCGCAGTCTCGTGCGCGGCCTGCTCGGCATCCGTTGCACCGCTCGCACCGGCGGCGAGACGTATCTGATGAGCGACTACCCCGACACGGGGGAGTATCCCGGGGAGGCCGTGCTCTTCTTCGAGCGGGATGGTGTGGTCGAGTCGTTCCCGCTGCCGGGCGGCCGGCGCCGCTGGGTGGCCATCACCCCGACCCTGCTGGCCGATGCGACGTCCGACGACCTGGCCGCGCTCATCCGTGCCCGCACCGGCACTCGACTGCCCAAGACGACCGCCGCGGCCAGCGCCTTCTCGGTGCAGCAGCGCCTCGCCACTCGTCTCGTGGCCGGACGGGTCGTGCTCATCGGCGACGCGGCGCACCAGATCAGCCCGATCGGGGGGCAGGGCATGAACCTGGGCTGGCTCGACGCGCTCCAGCTGGCCCCGGCGCTGGTCCGGGCGCTGCGCGAACCGGATGCCGCGTCCGGCGTGCTCGGGCACTACGACCGCCGCCGCCGGCGAAGCGCACGGATGGCCGCCCGGCAGGCCGGGTTCAACATGGCGATGGGCGGTCCCATCGACGGGCTGCGCCTGCGTGCACGGAACGGCCTCGTGCGCACCCTGGCGGTGCCGCCCGCCAGGGCCGTGCTCGCCCGCGCCTTCACCATGCGCTGGCTGTAGCCCGACGGCTGCCGCTCCCCGGAATCTCCTGAGTTGGCCACGAGGTGCGCGCGCATGATGCTGCCCGATTCGGGAGTGCAGGCCGGTCCGTGTGCATAACTCCTGCAATTCGGTGGAGCGGCGGGACGGATGCCCGGAATTCCGGGGCGGTTTCCGGCCCGCACCAGAATTTGCAGGAGTTATGCATCGGGGCAGCCGACGCGGGCCGGGGCCGGCAGACCCCCCGGGCCTAGCCGACCCGGGACGGGGCCAGCGGGGTCCGGAGGCCGCGCACGATCACGTCGCCGACGACGGCGGGAGTGATCGGGGTGGAGGTGACGTGGCCGGTGGCCAGGTCGGGTTCCAGTCCGAGCACGGTGCCGAGCACGGAGACGGCCGCCGCCGCCGACCAGGCCTGCGGGCGGCAGGCGGCCGGGTAGGGGACCGCCGCGGTGACGGCGGTGGAGGCGTCGCCGGAGTGCAGCTCCGGCATGCGGTAGTCGAATGATTCGGCCGCGGCGAGCAGCCCCTCGATCAGGATGCCGGCCTCGGCTCCGAATCCGGCCCGCCCCAGCCCGGATATCGCGATCGCGGTGTCGTGGGTCCAGACCGAGCCGCCGTGGTAGCTGAGCGGCCAGTAGCCGGCGGAGTCCGTGGACATCGTGCGAAGGCCGTAGCCGGAGTTCAGCTCGGGGGACACCAGCCGGGCGGCGACGAGGGCCGACTCCTCCTCGGAGAGCAGTCCGGTGCCGAGCAGGTGGCCGATGTTGCTGGTCACGGTGTCGACCGGGCGTTTGAAGGCGTCGAGGGCGACGGCCGGGTAGCGTCCGGTCGGGGAATCGATCCAGAAGGATTCCCGGAACCGGGTCTTGAGCGCTTCCGCCCGGGCGCGCCAGGCGTCGCCGCCGGGCCGATCGAACGCGTCGAGCAGTTCGGCGCCGCCGATGTAGGCCTCGTAGGCGTAGGCCTGCACCTCGCAGAGGGCGATCGGTCCGTCGGCGAGGCTGCCGTCGCGCCACTGGATCGAGTCGCCGGAGTCCTTCCAGCCCTGGTTCGCGAGGCCGTGGCCGGTGATGTCGACGTATTCGAGGAAGCCGTCGCCGTCGCTGTCGCCGAAGTCGCGCAGCCAGCCGAGTGCAGCCTCGAGAGCGGGCAGCAGAGCCTCGACCTCGTCGGCGGCCAAACCCCACCGGTAGGCGTCGCGCAGCAGGCAGATCCACAGCGGGGTGGCGTCGACGGTGCCGTAGTAGAGCGGCGGCAGCGACAGGCTCTCGCCGGGCATCGAGTACACGTCGGGGCGCAGCTCGTGCATGATCTTGCCGGGCTGTTCCGCGGTCTCGGTGTCGCTCCTGGTGCCCTGCAGCTGGGCGAGCAGGCGCAGCGTGGAACCGGCGATCTCGGTGCCGAGGGGCAGCAGGAAGCGCGCCGCCCACAGGGAGTCCCGGCCGAACAGGGTGAAGAACCAGGGTGCGCCGGCGGCGAGGAAGGGATCGGCCGGACTCGTCGTGGTGGCCATCCGCAGACCCGTCAGGTCGTCGAGCGCGCGCGCCACCCAGCGGCCGAGGCGCGCGTCGCCGGAGCGCACCGACACCCCGTCCCACTCCGGCAGCCCCGCCGCGGCCTGCACCACGGTGGCCGAGTGCGCGATGTCGACGGTCCACTGCACGGTCACGCTGCCCTTCGCCGGCACGGTGACCGACCAGGTTCCGGTGACTTCGGTGCCGGTGACCGTCGAGTCGGCCTCGGCGGTCGACCCGCCCAACACCCCGCCGCCGCTCACACCGACCAGCGCCGACACGGTGTCGGTCGACAGACGGATGCCCCCGCTCGCCTCCGTCACGACGACATCCGGTGCCGCGGGCAGGTCCGCGCCCTCGAAAGCGTCGCGCTCGGCAGCCCCCGCGAGGCCTGCCTTCACGGTCTGCATATCGGCGAAATCGGGCGTCAGGCGCACGGACACGGTCGTGTCGAGTGCCTGCTCGAGTCCCGAGATGATCTCGATCCGCTCGGTCAGCTGCCCTGCGGTGACCGTGCGGGTGACCTCGAGCCGCAGCCGCGGGTCGGCGGTGCGGTCGTCGAGGTGACGGAGCAGCGACGTGAAGGTGACCACGCCCGCGCCGCGCTGGGCACGTCCGATCGCCTCGCCGGTCTGGCCGCCGACCAGCACGGACCAGCCGGAGAGAACGCGGGTGTCCGCATGGTAGAGGCCGTGGATGGGCTTGTCCGTCTGCCCGTCGGAACGAGACCAGGCCTGGGTGGGGGCCGCCAGAACGATGGCGGAGTCATGGAGCAGAGGCTGGACGGGGTGAGAGAACATGAGAGAGGTACGACTCCAGAGGTGTTGTGTGGTGCGGATCTACGGAAAGAAGCGGGAGACCAGGAGGGTTACTCCTTCACGGCCCCGTCGGTGGTGTTCATGATGCGCTTCTGGAAGATGAAGAACATCACCGCCACCGGGATGGTCATGATCGCCGCCGCGGCCAGCTTGAGCGGGTACTGGGTGCCCTGGCTGAGCTGCCCGGACGCCAGCGACGCGACGCCCTTGGTCAGCGTTGTCAGCTCGGGGGACTGGGTGGCGACGATGAAGTGCGACAGCTCGTTCCAGGACCCCTGGAATGACAGGATGATGATGGTCACCAGGGCCGGCCGGGCCATCGGCAGCACGATCGACCAGAACACCCGGAAGGTGCCGGCCCCGTCGATGCGGGCCTGCTCCTCCACACTCGCCGGGATCGACTCGAAGAAGTTCTTCATGATAAAGACCCCGGCGGCATCGGTGAGCAGCGGCACGATCATGGCCACGTAGGTGTCGTAGATGCCGAGCTGGTTGATCACCAGGAACTTCGGGATCAGGAGCACGACGCCGGGCACGCTCATCACGGCGATGAGCAGCGCGAAGATCAAGTTGCGGCCCCGGAAGTGCAGCCGGGCCAGGGCGTACCCGGCCAGGGAGTTGAAGAAGACGCGGCCGAGGGTGACGAAGACCGTGACGATGGCGGAGTTCTGGAACCAGACCGGGAAGTCCGAGTTGAGGAACAACCTCTCGTACGCGGCCGTGGACCAGGTCTGCGGCAGAAGCGACATGGGATTGCTGGCGGCATCGCCATCCGTCTTGAACGAGGTGGCGACCTGAATCAGGAACGGGGCGATGTAGATGGCCGCGAGCACGATCAGGATCGCGTAGAGCAGCGACCGGCCGGCGACCTGGCGGTTCGGCAGCTGTTCCCGGCTCAGGGCGCGCAGGCGCCGGGAGGGGGAGACGGTGCGCTCGCGGGTTCTCACCGTGGTGTTCATTTCGAACCTCCGGATGTCGGGATCGGCAGATACGGACGCATCCGCCGGGCTGAGACCCCGCGTTCGGCCAGCAGCCAACGCTGGAACAGGGTGAAGACCACGATGATCACGAACAAAATGAAGGCGATCGCGGCGCCCTGGCCCCAGGCCTGGTTGGTGAACGCGGCCTGGTAGGAGAGATAGGCCGGGGTGAGCGTGGTCTTGCCGGGCCCACCCTGGGTGCCGGTGTAGATCTGGTCGAAGACCTGCCAGGCGCCGATCAGGCCGAGGGTGAGAACGGTGAAGAGCGTTGGACGCAGCTGGGGGAGGGTGACCCGCCAGAACCGCTGCCAGCCGTTGGCGCCGTCCATCATGGCGGCCTCGACGACGTCGCCGCTGAGGTTCTGCAGCGCGGCGATGAACAGCAGCATGAACGTGCCGCTGGTGGTGAACACGGCCATCAGGATGAAGGCGCTCATGGCCACGGATGGCCCGGCGAGCCACTCCCAGAAGGAGATGCCGAGAAACGTGTTGCCGGTGAGGGCGGCCGGGCCGGTGTCGACGCCGAACGCAGCGAGGAGGTTGTGCAGCACCCCGCTCGGGTCGTTGAACCAATTCGGTCCGTTGACGCCGATGAACGCGAGCAGTTTGTTGACGGCGCCGCTGGAACTGAACAGGAACAGCCAGAGCACGGTGATGGCCACCGAGCTGGTCACCGACGGAAAGTAGAACGCGGTGCGGAAGAAGCCGCGGCCGCGCAGGATCTGCCGGTTGACCAGCACGGCCAGCAGCAGCGACAGCATGGTCTGGATCGGCACGACCAGGAGGACGTACCAGGCGTTGTTCCGCAGAGCAGTGCCGAAGTCCTGTTCGGCCAGGCCGCCGCCGCCGACCAGGGCGGAGTAGTTGTCGAGGCCCACGAACGACACCGTGCCGCCGAAGGGGCTGCCGCGGCCGTTCCAGTCGGAGAAGCTGACCCAGAGGGCCATCAGCACCGGGATGACCAGGAACAGGCCGAGCAGGATGATCATCGGGGCGGTGAAGAGCCACCCCGAGGCGGTCTCGCCGCCCCGGATACCGGAGCGGCGAGACGTGCGTGCAGGCGTCGACATGGTGGACTACTTCAGCAGTGCTTCGAGGTTCTTCTGCACCGAATCGAGGATCGCCTGAGCGTCCCCGGTCTTCAGCGACTCGAGCTGCGCGTTCAGGTCGCTCGTGACGTCAGCGGCGCCCTTCACATTGGGTACGCCCTGGGCGTAGTCGGCGCCGTCCAGGAACGCCACGAGGGTGGGGTTGGCGCTCTTCCACTCATCGGCGGCCGACTGGATCGAGGGCATCGGTCCGAACTCCTCGGAGAAGGTGAGCTGGGCGTCCTTGCTGGTGAGCTGTTCCACCAGTTCGAGGGCGGCGGCCTGGTTGGGGCTGTCGGCGGCGATGCCCCAGCAGTTGGTGAACTGCAGCGTGCCCTTGCCCTCCGGGCCGGCGGGCAGTTCGGCGACCGTGTAGTTGACCTCGGGGAAGTCGCTCTTCATCGCGCCCGTGATCCAGTTGCCCTCGATGGTCATGGCCGAGAGCTGCTTGCCGAACGCCTCGCCGCCCCAGCCGGCGCCGATCTCGCTGGCGTAGCTCATCACCCCGTCATTCAGGAGTGTCTGCGCGTATTCGAGGCCCGCGACGCTCTCCGCGCTGTTCGCGGTGGCCTCGGTGCTGTCTTCGTTCATCAGGCTGCCGCCGGCCTGGGCCATGAATGCGCCCAGCCGGGCGTACTCGCCGCCGAGGGCGAGTCCGACCTGGCCGTCGGTGGTGAGCGTCTTGCTGACGGCCGCGAGTTCGTCCCAGGTGGTGGGGATGTCGGCGTCGGTGAGCCCGGCCTGGGCCCAGAGGTCGGTGTTGATGACCAGACCCAGGGTCGAGAAGTCCTTCGGCGCGCAGTAGAAGTCACCCTCGTACGTGAAGGAGTTGACCAGGCTCGGGTAGAAGTCGTCCTTGTTGGCCAGCTCGTCGCCGTAGGCCAGGAGCGAGCCGTTCGACGCGTAGCCGGCGAGGGCATCCGTCGACAGGTAGAAGACGTCGGCGGGCTTCTGGGCGGCGAAGCCCTGGGCGAGCTGCTGGTTGAGGTCGCTCGCGACGCTGACCTTGGCGTCGGTGCCGGTTTTCTCGGACCAGGCGGCCACGGCTGCGTTGACGGATGCAGTCTCGGCGTCGCCGCTGGACCCGATCAGGACGTTGAGCCCCTGGGCGGAGTCACTGGTGAGCTCTCCGCCCGAGTCGGCGGAGTCGCCGCCGAAGCCGGATCCGGAACCGCAGGCGCTGAGGGTGAGGGCGCCGGCCACGGCGAGCCCGGTTCCGATCAACCAGCGAGAGTTGCGTCGTTGCATCTTGTTTCTCCTTGAGTCGCGCATCGATGCGCGTTTGCTTGTGTGAAGGTCACGATAGCCGAAAATATTTGATCGATCAAACTTTTCTTTTGATCGATCAAATCCCCGTATTTCCGGGGATCCAGGGGAACGGGGGAGCGGTGCGGAAAATCACCTGACCGGCGGGCGGATCGGAAGCGGCGCCTCCGTTCCCGCCGGCCCGGCGGGAAGCGGTACTCTCTGGAGCACGGTATTTGATCGTTCAATGAACGAAGGCAGGCGCGTCCGGCGGAGGCGTGGGGCAGGAGCGGGTATGGGTGGCTTTCCCACGGTGACGGATGTCGCCCGCGCGGCCGGCGTCTCCCGCCAGACCGTGTCAAATGTGATGAATTCGCCCGGCATCGTGCGCGCCGACACCCGCCAGCGGGTCGAGGCCGTGATCAAAGAACTCGGGTATCGGCCGCACGCCTCCGCCCGGCGGCTCCGCACGCGGCGCAGCTCGACCATCGGCATCCGTCTGGACCCCATGATCGACGGCATCTCCGGTTCGGTCCTCGACCGGTTTCTGCACGCCCTGACCGAGCAGGCCGACGCCCAGGGACTGCGCGTGCTGCTCTTCACGGCCACGAGTCCCGAAGACGAGATCACCCAGTTCCGGCGTCTGAACGACGGCGCGGATGTCGATGGTTTCGTGCTCACGTCGACGTTCGCCGGCGACCCGCGCACCCACTGGCTGATCGAGAACGGCATTTCCTTCGTCACCTTCGGGCGCCCGTGGGGAGTCGACGATATGAACGACCCGCAGCACCTCTGGGTGGATGTGGACGGCTGGGCAGGCCTGCACGAAGCGACCCGGGCGCAGCAGGAGGCCGGAGCCCGGCGCGTCGCCTACATCGGCTGGCCGAGCCCGTCGGGCAGCGGCGACGAGCGTCGACGGGGCTGGTACGACGCGATGACGGAGCGCGGCGACGTCTCCGCCGATGACCTGGCCGAGCTCGAGATCGTCACCCCCGACGGCGTCAGCCAGGGCACCGCCGCGATGGCGCGGCTGCGGCAGAATGCCGGCCGGATCGATGCCGTGCTCTGCGCGAGCGACTCTCTGGCCCTCGGCGCGATGATCGCGAACCCCGAACGCGTGCCGGTCACCGGCTACGACAACACGCCGGTTGCCGCCGCGATCGGGCTCTCCAGCGTCGACCAGGCCGTCGACGAGGTGGCCGCCGGGGTGCTCGCGCTGCTGACCGGCGAGTTCGGCGGCAAGGTGCACGGAGCCCCGGAGTCGGCCGAACCCCGGCACCGGTTGGTCACCCCGCGACTGGTCGTGCGTGAGTTCGCCGCCATCCCGATGGACGTGCCGCAGGACGTGCGGCTGGACGTGCCGCAGTCTGTGCCGCAGTCTGTGCCGCAGGACGTGCCGCTGGACGTGCCGCTGGACGTGCCGCAGTAGCCGCTAGCATGGCGCCATGACTCTCCCCGAGGTTGCCGGAATCCCCGTTTCTGCCGGTATTCCCGCCCCGGCCGGGTTGCCCGCCGCGTGGAACCTCGCCGGCCGCACCGCGCTGGTCACCGGGGCCGGCAGCGCCGCCGGGATCGGATTCGCCGCGGCACGGATGCTGGGTGAGCTCGGTGCGCACGTCGTGCTCACCGCCACGACCGAACGCGTGCACGAGCGGGCGGCCGCGCTGACGGAACTGGGCATCGCGGCATCCGGCATCGTCTGCACCCTGGACACCGAGGCCGGCGCGCTGGTGCTCGCCGCAGCCCTCACCGACGCGGGCCTGGCCCCCACGATTCTGGTGAACAACGCGGGCATGGTCGCGGTCGGCGACGCCGAAATGCTGCACGGCGATGTGAGCACCACGTCGGCGGGCGAGTGGGACCGGGGCCTGGCGATCAACCTGTCGACCGCGTTCCACGCCACGCGCACCGTGATCGGCTTCATGCACGCGGCGAACTGGGGGCGCATCGTCACGGTGTCCAGCGTGTCGGGGCCGGTGATGGCGTCCCGCGGGGACCTGGCCTATGCGGCCGCGAAGGCCGGTCTGGCCGGGCTCACCCGGGCGCTCGCCGTGGACGAGGCCCGGCTCGCAATCACCGCGAACGCGGTCGCGCCGGGCTGGATCGAGACCGGGTCGCAGCTGGAGAGCGAGGCGGTCGAAGGTGCGCTCGTGCCGGTCGGGCGCAGCGGGACCGCGGGGGAGGTCGCATCCGTGATCGCCTGGCTCGCGTCTCCCGGCGCGTCGTACGTCACCGGCCAGACCGTCGTCGTCGACGGCGGCAACAGCGTGGCCGAGGAGCGCCGGTAGCCGAGGCGGCCGGTTCGCTGAGGTTCGGTTCGGGGCTGTGGTCCTTCGCAATCTTGCATAACTCCTGCAATTCGTCCTCCCGGCAGAAACGGGGCCCAGAATCATGCGGAAGTCCAGCGACGCAGATCCGAATTGCAGGAGTTATGCACACGACCGGCGTTTGTCGGGTGCCGGACGCCTGTCGTTGCCGGGGAGTCGCCGGGTGCAGTGGCCGGTGCAGTTGAATAGACGGGTGACTTCTGCACTGATCGCCCGGCTTCGCTCCGACCTCGCCGCCGCCAATTTCTCGGTCTCGGCCCTCACCGGTCTGTGGGGGATCGAAGCGGATGCCGCACTGCGCCGCAACCAGCGGGTCCCGGCGCTTCGGGCGCTCGACGGCCTCCGGAAGACGCTCGGGCACACCGGGCCCTGCGCCACACTGGCCCGACTGTTCGTGCTCGGCCTGCCCGTCGACCGCGCGGACCTCGACGCCGCCCTCTCCGCACTGGGCGCCGCGGGGGCCGAGGAACTCGGCCTGGTCGCATCCGTCGTCGCCTTCCTTGAGCCAGGCGACAGCGGCGCCGTCCGCCCGCTTCTCGAGCTGCGGCCCTACAGTTTCGTGGACGCGCACGGTGCCGGCAGCTGGTGGATCGCGTCCGACCTCGGCGAGCTCGCGCTCGGCCACCCGCTCGGCGAAAGCCACGTGCTCGGCGTGGGCGGGGCATCCCTCACGCTGAGCGGACTGCTGATCCCGACCCCGGCGGCCAGTGCCCTCGATCTGGGCACCGGGTGCGGGATCCAGGCGATGCACGCGTCCCGGCACGCCGACCGGGTGGTGGCCACCGATATCTCGGCGCGCGCCCTCGAACTCGCCGCCCTGAACGCCGAGCTGAACGGGATCGGGAACATCGAGTTCCGCCTCGGCAGCCTGTTCGAACCGGTCGCGGGGGAGCGCTTCGACCACATCGTCTCCAATCCGCCGTTCGTGATCACCCCGCGCGTGCCCGGCGTGCCCGCCTACGAGTACCGCGACGGCGGCCTGGTCGGCGACGCCCTGGTCGAGGCGGTGGTGCGCGGCGCGGCCGAGCATCTCACCCCCGGAGGCGTCGCCCAGCTGCTCGGAAACTGGGAGTACCACGCCGGGCAGGACGCCTTCGAGCGCCTCGCCGGCTGGCTCGACGCCCCGGCGACGGGGCACGGCACCGGGCAGGCCGGGCAGACCGGGCAGACCGGGCAGACCGGGCAGACCGGGCAGACCGGGCAGACCGGGCAGACCGGGCAGACCGGGCAGACCGGGCAGACCGGGCAGGCCGCGCAGACCGGGCAGACCGGGCAGACCGGGCAGACCGGGCAGGCCGGGCAGGCCGCGCAGACCGCGCAGATTGGGCAGGCCGCGGAGGCCGCGGAGGCCGCCGCCCTCGACGCGTGGATCATCGAACGCGAGGTGCAGGCCCCTACGCTCTACGCCGAGACGTGGATCCGCGACGGTGGCACCCGCGCCGACACCGCCGACTTCGACCGCCTCTACGGCGCCTGGCTGGACGACTTCGAGGCGCGCGGCGTGAGCCAGGTCGGCTTCGGGTACATGCTGCTGCGCCGCCCGGCCACCGGCGCCCCCACCCTCCGTCGCCTCGAACGCCTCCCCGGCGCCCTCGGCCACAATCCGGGGGGCATGGGCAGCCACCTCGCCGCCAGCCTCGCCGCCCACGACTGGCAGACGGTGACGGATGACGCCCGCCTCGCCCGCGCTCGGCTCGCCGTCGCATCCGATGTCACCGAGGAACGGCACTACTGGCCCGGCCAGGAGAACCCCACCCTGATGACGCTGCACCAGGGCGGCGGCTTCGGCCGGTCGATCCCGCTGGACACCGGCCTCGCCGCCCTGGTCGGCGCCTGCGACGGCGAGCTCGACGTGGGCTCGATCGTCGCCGCGCTGGCCCAGCTGCTCGACGTCGAGGAGCGCGAACTCGCCGCGGACCTGCTCCCGCGGGTGCGGGAGCTGCTCGACGACGGCTTTCTGCAGCAACCGCTCAGCTGACGCCTGTTTCGCTACCAGCCGCCGCTCACGTGCATAACTCCTGCAATTCCGGCCGGTGCTTTCAGACTCCCGCGTGATTCCGGGCCGGTTTTTCATCGGGAGGACGAATTGCAGGAGTTATGCATCAAAGAGCCGCGACCGCGCGCAGGACGATGCCGCGACCGCGCGCAGGACAAAGCCGCGACCGCTGGTTCGCCCGCCGCCGCGCCGCGGGCGAACGCAGACCCGGAGATTTTCGCGACACGCCGCATTTCGGGGCGGCGGATGCCGCGTGTCGCCAGAATCTTCAGAAGTTGCGTGCGTGTGCGCCACCCACTCCGACCAGCCACTTCACCCGGCTCTGAGGTAGCTTGGACGTACTGCCCGGCCCGCTCGGAGAGGAGAACGTCGGCGCCACCCGTGCCGCGGACACAGCGATGAAGCGACGAACCTTTCTGCTCGGCTCGGTCTCCGGCCTGAGCCTTGTCGCGCTCACCGCGTGCGTGGCGCCGACTCCCCGGCCCACGGCATCCGTCTCGCCCACACCGACCGCGACACCCTCGCTGGTGCCGAAGCCGGCGGCCATGCGTCGTACGTCCTGGTCGGCCGACCCGTTCGCCCGCGGCTCCTTCAGCTTCCCCGCGGTCGGTGCCACGCCCGAGCAGCGCGCCGCGCTCGGACAGCCCGTGGACGACCGCGTGTTCTTCGCCGGAGAGGCCACCTCCTCCGACGCATTCGGCACCGTGCAGGGCGCCCGCGACTCCGGGCAACGCGCCGCCCGCGATGTCGTCAGGGCCGCCTCCCCGGGGGAGCGCATCGCCGTGATCGGTGCCGGAATCGCCGGCCTCTCCGCCGCCCGTGACCTGGAGGACGCCGGCTACGACGTGGTCGTGGTCGAGGCCCGCGACCGCATCGGCGGTCGCATCGACACCGTCACCGACAAGGACTGGCCGTTCCCGGTCGAGCTCGGCGCGGCCTTCGTGCGCCGCACCGGGCGGACTTCCCTCGACGAGGATCTCACCGACCGCGGCGTCGCCACGGCCCCCTTCTCGAATGTGCCCGAGGCCCGCACCGCCGCCGGCGTCGTCGTGGAGGTGCCGGGCACCGGCGCCGAGGCCGTCGCCACGGCGCTGGCCTGGGCCGCCGAGCAACCCGCCGACGTCTCCATCGCGCAGGCCCTCGCCGATTCGGGGGCTTCCAAGCTCTCGACCACGGATGCCGACACGGGCCTCTCCGACGCCGACTGGCTCGATTACCAGATCACGGTGGTGCTCGATCCAGAGGCCGGTGCCCCCGTCGCCGAGCAGTCCTCCTGGTATTCGGAAGCCGGCGCCGACGCGGGCGCGGGCGCCGACCCCGGCGAGGACCGCATCGTGCTGGGTGGCTTCGCCACCCTGCTCACCGACCTCAGCGAGGGCATCGACGTGCTCGCGTCGAGCGTGGTCACCCGGATCGCCTACAGCGACTCCGGCGCCAGCCTGCGGCTCGGCAACGGCGAGTCCCTGTCCGCCGCCCGGGTCATCGTCACCGTGCCGCTGGGTGTGCTGAAAACCAAGGTCATGGAGTTCGACCCGCCACTGCCCTTCGCCCACCGTGGCGCCATCGCCGCCCTCGGCGTGGGCACGCTCGACAAGGTCTGGCTGCAGTTCGACGAGCCGTTCTGGGACACGGATGCCCCGCTCTGGTCCACGGTCGGCGGCGACGACGACTTCCGGATCTGGATCAATATGGTCCCGCTCACCGGCGAACCGGTGTTGGTGGGCCTGGTCGCCGCGGAAACCGCTTTGCGACTCGCGGAGGTCGACGATGACGAGTTCCTGGCCGCCGCCCTGAGCAGCCTCGAGCCGTTCTACTCCGCCGGGCCGACCGCCACCCCGGCCCCGGAGTAGGGGCACGCCACCCCGTCACCAAAAGTGCTGACCAGCGCCTCGCCAAATGTCAACCCTTGGAAGTCTTGAGATTCGTGGTGTATGATCCTGCCAACGTCCAGTCGATGAATCTTGACCCCCATTCGGGGCATGTTTTCATGCAGGTGCAGCCCATTGTGGTGCAGCGCCCAGAGGTCCAGTCGTTACCCTGACTGGACTGGCCGACGGATTTCAGCAGGGTGAATACCGCCGGTCCCGACCGGTCACGTTCCGCCGACCATCCAGTGCGGTCGCCACTGAGATGCACCACGACCGCCCGCGACTGCTCCACACTTCTGTTTGACCGCGTGATTGCTGTGCTTTCCATGGATACCCTGCTCGATCTCGATCTCGACATCGACCTCGAATCGTTCGTCCTTCTGGACTTCGACCCTGAACTGCCCTGCGAGGGCACCCACCACATTCGCGGCCTGAGCGGGCACTCTCCTGCTGCCCCCGGCTCCTACATGGTGGTTTCGCCCTGCTGCGGACCCAAGGTCGTGCAGTGCACGCCCCGTGTTCTCGCGATGCAGGCATCCGGCGTGCTGTACTGCGGCGCCTGCCAGGGTGAGCACCTCACCAGCGAATACACTTTCACGCCGCTGTGAACCCGCGCCGCTGGGGCAGCCGCGAGGTGGCAGTGAGAACGGCCGCGATCCCGGTGAAGAGCAGCAGTGCGACCAGGCAGTAGATCGCCGTCTCGAGCGGTCCGCGCACCTGTACCGGGTCGAGGAAGAAATACGGGTACCAGCCCACGATCGACCCGCGGATGAGCGTGAAAACGCCCCAGATCGAGGGCGCCACAAGAACCCAGACCAGGATTTTCCAGGGCAGGCGGGCCTTGCCGGCATCCGTCAGCCAGTCGAGGAGCGCGATCGACGGGATCCAGAAGTGCAGCAGCTGGCTCGACCAGGGCACCTCGATCGTGTAATCCAGCGAGGAGGACTGGATGACGATGGTCAGGAACACGATGCCCGAGACGATGATGTAGGTCGTCACCAGCAGCCGGAGCCAGTCCAGCCAGGGTGGGTCGGTCGGAGACCGGAACGCGGCGATCGCGGTGGCGATGAAGGCGACGACCGCGGCCAGGCCGCTTTGCACGGTGAAGTAGCTGAAGTAGTTGTAGATCTGGAAGGTGGCGAAGCCGAGCACGTAGTCGAAGTAGCCGAGCAGGGCCACCACGCCCAGGGCGGCGAGCAGCAGGCGGCCGATCCCGAATCCGCGGCGCACGCTCTGCACGGGGAACGGCCGCGGGTCTCGGGTGAGGGCCGGGCGGGCGGCGGCCGGGGGGAGTGCGCGAAGGTCCGATCCCGTCGCCGCCGCGAGGACGCGTTCCGTTCTTTCCGTCCGAGCGGGATCGGCTGCTCGCGCGCACATGCACCCACGCTACGCCAGCCGGTCGGATTCCCGCTGGCTCCGGCATCGACCGGACGCTGCTCAGAAGTCGATCCGGAACCCGGTCTCGCCGAGTGGCGGAATGGTGGCGACATCGACCGCCTCCACGTGAGCCGACGGCGGGCCGTGCTGCAGCCACGCCAACATCACCCAAACGGATGCCGCGTCGCCCTCCAACTCGGCCTCCACCGTGCCGTCCGTGCGGTTGAGCACGAACCCCGCAAGGCCGAGGCGGCGCGCCTCGGTTTGGGTGTAGTAGCGAAACCCCACGCCCTGCACCATCCCGCGCACGACCGCCCGTTTGCGAACCATGTGTCCAGTGTGCCTCGCACCCGGCCATCCCGCTCAGGCGGAGTCGCGCCAGACGATCGGGGACTCCAGCAGGATGCCGCCGGCCGGCTGCTCCTCGCCGCGCAGCTGGCCGAGCACGCACTGCGCCGCCGCCGCGCCGAGGCCGAAGGCCGGCTGGTGGACGGTGGACAGGTGCGGCTGGGTGCGGAGCGCCCAGGAGCTGTCGTCGAAGCCGACGATGCCGACGTCGCCGGGCACGCTGCGCCCGGCCTCGCGGAGAGCCTCCAGGGCTCCGGCCGCGACCGCGTCGGAGGCGGCGAACACACCATCGATCAGCGGGTCGCGGTCGAGCAGCTCGCGCATGCCCATGGCCCCGTCGGTGAACGTGTAGAGCGGCACTCGGGCGACCAGGGCCGGGTCGAAGCGGTCGCCGAGGGCATCCGTGAAGCCGGCCAGGCGGTCGGCGCCGGAATCGCGGTCGAGGGCGGCCGCGACCATTCCGATGCGCTTGCGGCCGGTCTGCATCAGGCGTTCCGTGATGGCGCGGGCCGAGGCCCGGTTGTCGATGCCCACGAAGGGAAGCTGGCGCAGATCGGGCGGATGTCCGACGAAGGCGGCCGGAAGGCGGAGCTTCTCGATCACGCGGATGATCGGGTCTTCCTGCCGGGCGGAGACGATGATGACCCCGTCGACGAAGCCGCCGCTGAGGTAGCGGGCGACGCGGTCGGTGTCGCGCTGGGAGTCGATGACGAGGCTGACCATCTGGTAGTCGGCGCGGGAGAGCACGGTGTTGGCGCCGAGCAGGATACCGCCGATGTTGGGGTCGTCCAGGAACAGGGAGTGCGGCTCGTGCACGATGAAACCGACGGCCTCCGAGCGCTGCATGACCAGGCTGCGGGCGGCATTGTTCGGCACGTAGCCGACCTTCTCGATGGCGGCCTCGATGGCGATGCGGGCCGTCGCCGAGACGTAGGGCTCGTCGTTCACGACCCGGCTGACCGTGCCGCGGGACACGCCGGCTTCGACGGCGACGTCGTGGATCGTCGCACGTTTGCGTCGAGACGGGATGGTCACCATTTGATAACTGTAACGCTCCCGAACAGACTCCGCGCTTGACACGGCCGCCGAAAGCTACCTACTCTGTGTACGTTCACAGAAAACCCGACGGTGAGTTTTGCTCTCGACTCTGTGCACGTTCACAGAGTCGTCGACATCCCGGTTGCCGCAGTGCAGCGGAACCGGGAAGCCACAGTCAGGGAGCACATGAATTCGCGAGCAGCCACTTCGGACGGGAAGGCCTCGGCCACGGCCACGGCCACCCCGTTCGTGCACGAGGGCATCGCCTACGGCTGCGACTACAACCCCGAGCAGTGGGGTCCCGACGTCTGGACCGAAGACGTGCGCCTCATGCGGGAGGCCGGCGTCGATCTCGTCGCCATCAACATCTTCGGCTGGTCGCACCTCGAGCCGCGGCCGGGCGAGTACGACTTCGCCACCCTCGACACGATCATCGAGCTGCTGCACGCCAACGGCATCCGGGTCAACCTCGGCACCGGTACCTCATCGCCGCCGCCGTGGCTGACCACGCTCCACCCGGAGATCCTTCCGGTGACCGACGACGGCACCACCCGCTTCCCGGGCGGCCGTCAGGCCTGGTGCCCGAGCTCGGCCGTGTTCCGCGAGCACGCGCTCGCCCTGGTCGAGCAGGTGGCGAAGCGGTACGGTCACCACCCGGCCATCGCCCTCTGGCATGTGTCCAACGAGCTGGGCTGCCACAACGCGCTCTGCTACTGCGACGACACCGCGGCCGCGTTCCGCCTCTGGCTGCAGGCGCGGTACGGAACCATCGATGCCCTGAACGCCGCCTGGGGCACCTCGTTCTGGAGCCAGCGCTACGGCCAGTGGGCCGAGATCCTCACCCCGCGGCTCACCCTGTCCAGCCAGAACCCCGGCCAGGTGCTCGACTTCCACCGGTTCAGCTCCGGCGAGCTACTCGACTACTACCGGTTGGAGGTCGCGGTGTTGCGCCGCCACTCGGACGTGGCCGTGACCACCAACTTCATGGTCACCGCGCACATCCGCAACCTCGACTACTGGTCCTGGGCCGGTGACATGGACATCGTCGCCAACGACCACTACCTCGACCACCGCCTCGCCGACCCGGCCACTGAGCTCGCCTTCGCCGCCGACCTCACCCGCGGGCTCGCCCAGGGCGAGCCCTGGCTGCTGATGGAACAGGCCGCCGGCGCGGTCAACTGGCAGCCGCACAACCTGGCCAAGGCGCCAGGCGAGATGACCCGCAACTCCCTCGCCCATGTCGCCCGAGGCGCCGACGGCATCTGCTTCTTCCAGTGGCGCGCCTCCCTGCAGGGGTCGGAGAAATTCCACTCCGCACTGGTGCCCCACGCCGGCACCGACACCATGCTCTGGCGGGAGGTCGTGGCCCTGGGCGCGACCCTCGACCGGCTCGCCGAGGTCACCGGCAGCCGGGTCGTGGCGGATGCCGCGCTCATCTTCAGCTGGGAATCCTGGTGGGCCGGCGACGGAGAATCCCGTCCCTCCCACGCGGTGCGCTACCTCGACCAGGTGCACGCCGCGTACACGGCCCTGCACGACCTCGGCGTCACCGTCGACATCGTCTCCCCGGATGCCGACCTCTCGGGCTACCGCCTCGTCGTCGTCCCGAATCTCTACCTCGTCTCGGACGCGCAGGCAGAGAACCTGGGCTCCTACGTCGCGGCCGGCGGCCACGCCCTGATCACCTTCTTCAGCGGCATCGTCGACGAAGACGACCGGGTGCGCACCGGCGGCTACCCCGGCGCGTTCCGCGAGATCCTCGGCATCACGGTGGAGGAATTCTCCCCGCTGCTGCCCGGCCATCTTCTCGCCCTCGACTCCGGCGCCGCCGCGAGCCTGTGGAGCGAACGCCTGCGCGTCGACACCGCCGAGGTGTTCGCCAGCTACCTCGACGGGCCCCTGCCCGGCATCCCCGCCATCACCCGCAACCTGCACGAACGCGGCACCGCCTGGTACGTCGCGACCGCGCTGGAGGCCGGCGCCCTACGTGACCTCGTGCGCACCGTGGCCCAGGAGGCCCGCGTCACCGCCGTCGGCCCGGAGCGTATTACAACCCCGGAACGTACGGACGCCACGGAACGCGCCGCAACCACGGAGCGCGCCGACAGCATCGAGGTCGTGCGCCGCGTGGGTGCCACCCACAGCTATCTGTTCATCATCAACCACGGTCACGGCGACGTCGAGCTTGCGGCCGCCGGCCACGAGCTCGTCACCGACGAACCCGTCGGTCGAATTGTGCGCGTGCCGGCCGGAGCCGTCCGCGTGATTAGAGAGGACCCCGCATCATGAGCGCACCAGCCGTCCCCATGACGGATGCCCCGGGCAACGCTGCCCGGAAGAGGCCCCGCGCCGCCAGGCCCCGCGTGCAGCACAGAGGCGCGATCCTCGCGTTCGTGCTGCCGTTCGGCACCCTGTTCGCCCTGTTCTACCTCGTGCCGATCGGCTACGCGATCTACCAGTCGCTGCTCGTGATCGAGCGCGAGGGCACCTTCGGTCAGGCCACCGAGGTCTTCGGTGGGCTGACCCAGTACATCCTGGTCTTCCAGAACGGCCCGTTCTGGCAGTCGATCGGCCGGGTGCTCACCTTCGGCGCCGTGCAGGTTCCGATCATGCTCGGCCTCGCACTGCTGTTCGCACTGCTGCTGGACTCGCCGCTGGTTCGCGGCAAGAAGTTCTTCCGGCTGGCGTTCTTCGTTCCCTACGCGGTGCCGGGCGTCATCGCCGCGATCATGTGGGGCTACCTCTACTCACCCAACCTGTCGCCGTTCAGCGCCGTCACCGAGAGCATCAACTTCCTCTCGGCCGACCTGGTGCTCTGGGCCATCGCCAACGTTGTCACCTGGGTGTTCGTGGGCTACAACATGCTGATCATCTACTCGGCGCTGCTGGCGATCCCGGGCGAGCTCTACGAGGCCGCCCGCCTCGACGGGGCCGGCCAGCTGCGCATCGCCTGGTCGGTCAAGATCCCGCTGATCATGCCGGCGATCATCCTGACCGCGATCTTCTCGATCATCGGCACCCTGCAGCTGCTCGCCGAACCGCAGGTCTTCCGCAGCTTCAGCTCGGCCGTGACCAGCACGTTCACCCCGAACCTGACGGTGTACTCCACCTCGTCGATCCCGAACTTCAACCTGGCCGCCGCGTTCTCCGTGGTGCTGGCCCTGGCCACGTTCATCCTCTCCTTCACGTTCCTGAAGTTCACGCAGCGGAAGGAAGCCAAGTGAGCACCCTGACCCCCACCATCCCCGCCAAGCCGGCCCGCGGCAGCCGTTCCACCGAGGCGAAGGCGCCGCGCGCCCAGCGCGAGAGCCCGTTCGCCCGGGCCAGCGCCATGATCGTGATGGCCGTCTTCACGCTGTACTTCCTGGTGCCGATCTGGTGGCTGCTGGTCGCGGCCTCGAAGAGCCGCTCCCAGTTCAACAGCACGAACCCGCTCTGGTTCGCCGACTTCTCCCTGTTCGAGAACATCGGCAACCTGATGGCCTACCGCGACGGCGTCTACCTCAAGTGGATGCTCAACAGTGCGCTGTACGCCGGTGGCGGCGCCCTCGTGGGCACCATCATCGCCGGCATGTGCGGGTACGCGCTGGCGAAGTACAACTTCCCGGGTCGGGAACTGATCTTCAACGTCGTGCTCGGCGGGGTGCTCGTGCCTGCCACGGCCCTGGCGCTGCCGCTGTTCCTGATCTTCAGCCAAATCAGCCTGACCAACACGTTCTGGTCGGTGTTCCTGCCCAGCCTGGTCAGCCCGTTCGGGGTCTACCTCGCCCGCATCTACGCCTCCGCCAGCGTGCCCGACGAGTTGATCGAGGCCGCCCGCCTCGACGGGGCCGGCGAACTGCGCACCTTCTTCACCGTCTCGGTACGGATGATGGTGCCGGCCCTGGTCACCGTCTTCCTCTTCCAATTCGTCGCCATCTGGAACAACTTCTTCCTGCCGCTGATCATGCTGCGCGACGAGACCCTGTTCCCGGTCACGCTCGGCCTCTACGCCTGGAACTCGCAGGTCAACCAGATCCCCGTGCTGCGCGACTACGTATTGATCGGTGCGCTGCTGTCGATCATCCCGCTGATCATCATCTTCCTGCTGCTCCAGCGCTTCTGGCGGAACGGCCTCAGCGCCGGTTCCGTGAAGTAGCCGGTTTTCGTGACGTAGCACCCCCTCAAGCTGCACCACCCCACCCCACCAAGAGAAAAGAAGAACAATGCAGATCAAGAAGAGAGCAGCCGCCGTCGCCTTGCTCACCGCGGCCACGGTCGTGCTGACCGGTTGCGCGTCGGGTTCGACCACGTCGTCCGGCGGTGACGCCGCCGCCTGCGAGCCCTCCGAGGGCAAGGTCGACCTCACGTTCACCACCTGGATCCCCGGCATGGAAGAGGTCGTTGCAGTCTGGAACGAGGAGAACCCCGACGTTCAGGTGAAGGTGCAGACCGGGCCGAACGGCAACGGCGGCACCTACCAGAACTTCTTCAACCAGCTCAAGGCCGGCAACGCGCCCGACCTCGGCCAGATCGAATACGACGCCCTCCCGAACTTCCGCGTGCAGGACGGTCTGATGGACCTCGCCGCCTGTGAGGGTGTCCTCGACGCCAAGGCCGACTTCGTGGACTGGACCTGGGGTCAGGTCAACTTCGGTGAAGACGACGCCGTGTACGCGGTGCCGCAGGACGCCGGGCCCATGGCCATGTTCTACCGCGCCGACCTCTTCGAGGCCAACAACATCGCGATCCCCACCACCTGGGAAGAGTATGCGGTTGCCGCCGAGGCCGTGCGCGCCACCGGCGGGTACATCACCAACTTCTCGCAGAGCGACATCAACCAGTTCGCCGGATTCGTCTGGCAGGCCGGCGGAAGCTGGTTCGAGAACGACGGCGACAACTGGACCATCGACCTGACCAGCCCCGAGTCCGTCAAGGTCGCCGACTACTGGCAGGACCTGATCGACCGCGACCTCGTCTCGACCAACCCGCCGTGGACCGACGAGTGGAACAACGCCTACAACACCGGCTCCAACTGGACCTGGAACTCCGCAGCCTGGGGTGCCAACTCCATCGCCAGCGGCGCTCCGGACACCTCCGGCAACTGGTCCGTCGCCCTCTCCCCGCAGTGGGCTGCCGGCGACAACGCCGCCGGTAACTGGGGTGGCTCGTCCACCGCGGTGTTCACGGGCTCCAAGCACCCCTACGAGGCCGCCCAGTTCGCGCTGTGGCTGAACACCTCCGACGAGGCGCTCACGATGCTGAACAAGTCGGCCAACCTGTACCCGGCCGCCAAGAGCGGCCTCGAACTGCCGGCCCTCAAGGAAGGCGTCGAGTTCTACGGCGGCCAGGCCATCTACGACGTCTTCGCCGAGGCATCCGGTCACGTCTCGCCCGACTTCATCTGGGGCCCGACCATGACGCAGGTGTACAACGACACCTCCGACGGTTTCAAGGGTGCGGTCACCGGCAACGGAACTCTGTCGGATGCTCTCACGAGCGCCCAGAAGAGCACGATCGACGCACTCGAGGCTCAGTCGATCCCGGTCAACAAGTAACATCAGCCCTACTGTGTCGATTCCCTACCTCCGTGCCGCGGGCACCAGCCTCGTGCTGGATGCCCGCGGCACGGGCGTGCCCGTCATCGTGCACTGGGGTGCCGACCTGGGCGACCTGGACGGTGAGCTGCTGGCCACGTTGGCCGACGCATCCGTGCCGGCGATCTCGCCGAGCTCGATCGACGTGCCCCTGCGGCTCTCGCTGCTGCCCACCCTCGCGGAGGGCTGGAGCGGACGCCCGGGGGTGAGTGGGTTCCGGCCCGGCCGGCACGGCGCACTGACCCTCGACCTGCGCCTCGCCGAGGTGCAGGCGGGCTCAGGGACGGCTCTGCCCGGCACGCAGACCCTGGCGATTTTTCTGACGGATGCCGCGGCCCGGGTGGCCGTGCGCACCGACCTCGAACTCTCGGTCGAGGGTGTGCTGCGGCTGCGGCACACCCTCACCAACACGAGCACCGACTCCGCCGCGCCGCCCTTCGAGCTGGGCTCGCTGGACGTGATCCTCCCTGTGCCGGACCGGGCCGGGGAGCTGCTCGATTTCACCGGGCTGTGGACCCACGAGCGCCGGCCGCAGCGCAGCACGCTCGGCCACGGCGTGTGGAGCCGCGAGTCCCGGCACGGCCGTCCCGGCCACGACGACTCCTATCTGATGGCGGCCGGAACGCCCGGGTTCGGATTCCGCACCGGCGAGGTGTGGGCCACCCACCTGGCCTGGAGCGGCGACAAGCGCACCTGGGCCGAGAACAGCGCACTGGGTTACTCGGCGCTCGGCAGCGGCGAGCTGCTGGCTCCCGGCGAGCTGAGCGTGGCCAATGCTGTGAGCCACACCACCCCGTGGACCGTGGCCGTGTACTCGGCTGCCGGGCTCGACGGGGTGTCGGCGCGGCTGCATCCGTGGATCCGGAGCTGGTCGACCATCACCGGACCCCGCCCGGTCGTGCTCAATACCTGGGAGGCCGTGTACTTCGACCACGACCTGCCCACCCTGGCCCGCCTGGCCGACGCCGCGGCCATGGTCGGGGTGGAACGCTTCGTGCTCGACGACGGCTGGTTCACCGGCCGCTCGGACGACCGGCGGGCTCTCGGCGACTGGTTCGTGGACCCCGTGACCTGGCCCGGCGGACTGCACCCGCTGATCGAGCACGTGCACGCGGCCGGGATGGACTTCGGACTCTGGGTCGAGCCCGAGATGGTCAGCCTCGACTCGGACGTGGCCCGCGCGCATCCGGAGTGGGTGCTCGGCGGCGTGACGGAGGACTCGGCTGGGGTTGGTGCTGCTGCCGGTGTCGCTTCCGCTACCGCTGCCGGTGCCGCGTCGCCGGCGCTGACCTGGCGGTTCCAGCGGGTACTCGACCTGGGCGATCCGGATGCCTTCGACTGGGTGTTCGCCCGGCTCACAGCCCTGCTCACCGAGTACCCCATCGCCTACCTGAAGTGGGACCACAACCGTGACCTGTTGGCCGGCTCCGCCCACCGGCAGACCACGGCGGTGTACCGGCTGATCGACGCGGTGCGTGCCGCGCACCCGGGAGTCGAGATCGAGTCCTGCGCGTCGGGGGGCGCCCGGATCGACCTCGGAATCCTCGAGCGCGTCGATCGGGTCTGGACCAGCGACACCAACGACCCGCTCGAGCGGCAGCAGATCCAGCGGTACTCGAGCGTGCTCCTGCCGCCGGAATACCTCGGCGGGCACCTCGGCGCGGCCACCGCACACACCACCGGGCGCACCTCGGAGCTCAGCTTCCGGCTGGCCACCGCCCTGTTCGGAAGTGCCGGCATCGAGTGGGACCTCACCCGCGCGAACGAGACCGAGCTGATGCAGATCGCCACCTGGATCGCCCGGTACAAGCACCTGCGACCCCTGCTGCACTCCGGCGTCGTCGTGCGGGCCGACCCCAGCGACCCTGCGCTCGAGCTGCACGGTGTGGTCGCACCCGACCAGAACTCGGCCCTCTTCGCCCAGGTGGCCCTCGCCGCCCCTCGCGCAGCCCTGCCGGAACGGATGCGGTTTCCCGGTCTCGCGCCCGACCGGCGCTACCGGGTGGCGCCGCTGACGCTCGGTGCGCCCCCGCGCACGATCCAGGATGCGCCGCCGGCCTGGCTGGCGGAGCCGGGCTCGTCGGGTACTGCGGCTGGTGCTGCTTTGGGTGCCGTGGCCGCCGACAGAGGTTCTGCCGATGACGATCCGGGTTCCGGAGGCTCGGTGACGTTGACCGGGGCGGTGCTCGCCCTTGTCGGGCTGCCCGCGCCGCTGCTCGCCCCGGAGCAGGCCGCGCTGTTCACGGTCGACGCGGTCGACTGATCGCCGCGGTGCAGGCGGCGCTGTGCAGCCGCCGCGGCGGCCTCCGCGCACCGGATGTCCCCACCCTCGATGCAGACATATCCACACTTTGGATGACCCGTCCGATGAAACGGCACCGACTCGCCACTAGATTCAGGGAACCCCCACCCGAACCACCAATCGAACCACCACCCGAACCACCACCCGAACCGAGCGAACGGAGCACGAGTGCAGAATCAGGTCGACGACAGCCGGCGCACGTCCTCCCGGCCGCTGGACGGGATCCTGGTCGCGGACTTCTCCCGGGTGTTGGCCGGCCCGCTCGCCACCGTGACCCTGGCCGACCTGGGAGCCCGGGTGATCAAGGTGGAGCGTCCGGGCAGCGGTGACGACACCCGCAGCTGGGGCCCGCCCTTCTCCGCCACGGGGGCCACCTACTTCGAGAGCGTCAACCGTAACAAGGAATCCCTCTGCCTCGACCTCGCCGACGACGCCGACCTCGCCGTCGCACGGATGCTCGCGCTGAAGGCCGACGTGCTGGTCGAGAACTTCAAGCCCGGCGGGATGGACCGCCTCGGCCTGGGCTATGACAGCCTCGAGGCGGAGAACCCCGGCCTCGTCTACGCCTCGATCACCGGGTTCGGCAGCGGCGGCGGCGCCGACCTGCTCGGCTACGACTTCATGGTGCAGGCGCTGGGCGGGCTGATGAGCGTCACCGGGGACGAGAGCGGCCCGATGAAGGTCGGCGTCGCCCTCGTCGACGTGCTCACCGCGAAAGACACGACCATCGGCGTTCTCGCCGCCCTGAACGCCCGCGCGACCACCGGCCTCGGGGCGCGCCTGGAAATCAACCTGCTGTCGAGCCTGCAGGGGGCGCTCGCCAACCAGGCCCAGGCATACCTCGGCGCGGGCGTGGTGCCCGGCCGGATGGGCAACCGGCATCCGTCGATCGTGCCCTACCAGCTGCTCGCCTGCGCGGACGGCCCGCTGGCCGTTGCCTGCGGCAACGACGGTCAATTCGCCAGGCTCGCCCGGGTGCTCGGCGACGAGCAGCTCGCCGCCGATCCGCGATTCTCGACCAACTCGGCCCGCGTGCACCACCGCGAAGAACTCGTGCGACTCCTGGAAGCCCGCCTCGCCCTGGCTCCGGCGTTGTCCTGGCAGAGCCGGCTCACCGACGCCGGCGTGCCGGCCGGCCAGGTCGCCACCATCGCCGAGGGCATCGAGCTCGCCGAGTCGCTGGGGCTGGAGCCCACGATCGAGGTGCAGGATGCGTCGGGCGCCACCGTGGGCCGCCAGATCCGCCACCCGGTCAGCTGGACGCCGCCGCTGGCCCCGCGCACGAGCGCGCCGCCCGCCCTCGGCGAGCACAGTGACGCGATCCGCGCCTGGCTGACGGCCACCAGGGATCTCTCCGAACCCCGGGGCTAAGCGGGCGGCGACGGATGCGCGGCGACGTCCCGGCGAGTTCGGCGACGGCGTCGGCCAGCTCCTCGGTGGAGAGCAGATCCACCCGCTCGCCTGTGACGGCAAGGACCCGCACCCGTTCCGTCAGCGGAGGCAGGCCCAGCTCCGCGGCGGCGAGGCGCGCGGCGTCGATGTAACCGTGCAGCAGCAGGGTCGCGGCGGTTCCGCCCAGGATCGCGTTGGCACGGCGCAGCTGCCAGTCCTGCTGCGCCGTGATCGACCTCCGTTCCAAGCAGCGGAAAGGTCGCTGCGGCGTGCGTGCCGGTCAGGTGCAGGCGGGCCGTTTCTTCGCGCAGCTTCGGCGGCACCCGGCTCTCGGTGGCCGGCCACAGGGACTCCGGCGTGCCGTCGGCCGGCAGGTACGCGGCCCAGCCGCCCAGCGACTCCGCGAGAGCCTTCGGACGATCAGCAGAGGCAGAGCCGCCTCGCGGCACGCAGCGGCCAGGTGCGGAGAGACGTGGTCGGTGCCGGCGCCGAGGCCGAGGGCCGCCACCCCGCGCACCTACGAGGTGCACACCCTGATCTTCGGCAACCACATCACCGGAGTCCCCGCCTTCCGCTGACCCACAATCCGCCCGTACTGAACCCCCCACTCATCATCACGGGAGGTCGAATGCGTTCACTCAGCGTCGTGAACGAGGACCCCACCTCGAAATGCCACCGAAAGCCCCGTCGGGATGTTCTTCGGCGCCATCGGCTTCGGGGCGCTCACCGACCGGAGCGGCCTCTCGAAGACGCCCGAGCAGTTGGCGCGAGCCCGCGCCCGGTAGCCTGAGGGGGCTCGGGCAACCGTCAGGCCGGCCGAGCCCGTTCGAGCCACCATACGAGCCACCGCACCACTGGAGGACACCAATGCTGTTGACCGCCGACCTGTACGACCAGCGCGGGGAAGACCTGCAATCCGTGCCGCTTCAGTTCCTGAACCTGGGGGGCCGCGCCCGGTTCAGCGGACCGATTCGCACCGTGACCTGCTTCGAGGACAACGCCCTGGTCAAATCGGTGCTGTCGACGCCCGCCGCCGGCGCGGTTCTCGTCGTCGACGGCGGCGGCTCGATGAACTCGGCGCTGATGGGCGACATGATCGCCGAGCTCGCGGTGCAGAACGGCTGGGCCGGCGTGGTGATCAACGGTGCCATCCGCGACCGGGTGGCCATCGGAACGATGCCACTGGGGGTGAAGGCCCTCGGCAGCAACCCTCGCAAGAGCTCGAAAGATGGTGTCGGCGTGACGGATGCCGTCGTGGAGTTCGCCGGTGTGACGTTCACCCCCGGCCGCACGATCTACTGCGACGAAGATGGGATCCTCGTCGAGCGGTGACGGGACGCGCGGCGCCACCCGAGGAAGCTCACTCAGGTGGCGCCGCTGGTGCGGGGGTCCGACGTCACTGTTGTTCGTGAAACTGTTGTTCGTGAAACTGTTGTTCGTGAAACTGTTGTTCGTATAACCGTTGTGCGCGGGCCTTTTCGTCCCTGATGGTCCACGTTACTTCGTCGCCGGTCGGCTTGTCACCCTCCGCCACCGTCGAGTTCGATACGTCCGGGGGAGTTCGACGGGTGTGCCTGTCGGTCTCGACCGGAACAGTCGAACTCGGCGACGGATGCCCCCGGCGAGCCGGCTCAGCGCAGGGTGGCGCGATCGGGGTGCACGACCAGGCTGCGCTCGGTGAGCTCGATCACCTTTTTCGTGCCGTTCTCGAGGGTGACCTCCACCTCGAAGGCATGGTCGAGCGCCCTGCTGCGGCGGAAGTCCGTGACGGTGCCGCTGCCGACCTCGGTCAGGGCGGCCTGCCCGGCGGTCGTCCGGTCGACGCTCGCCCGCTCCGCCGCGGTCAGCACGCGGGGTTCGGCGACGGATGCCGCGTTGCCGCGCCAACTGGGCGTGCTCACCCAGACGACCGTGAAGTTCTCATCGAGCTGAACCGCGACCTCCACCCCGTTCGGGAGCCGGGTGTCGACCTCGTAGAAATCGCCCGACGATGCGGGAGACGCTGAAGGCGCGGGAGACGCGGGAGACGCGGAAGATGCGGAAGGCGCGGGAGACGCTGAAGGCGCGGGAGACGCGGCGGGGCGGATCTGAGCATCCGTCACCGTGGCGGGCCCGACCTCGGTCAGGGCCGCGCGACTCGCACGCTCCAGTTCGGTGTCGGTCAGGGTGGTGTCCGCGTCGCCTGGACCGACGGCGGCCGCAATTCCGGCGGCGCCGGCACCCACGGCGACCGTGGCGGCCACGGCGGCTGCGATCCAGGTTGACTTCCGGAATCCTGGCACCTTGATTACATTCACACCCCCCAGTCTGGGGGACTCCGGGCGGCTCAGGTTCCACCGCGACTTTCCGCGCAACTTTCCGCGCAACTTTCCGCGCGACTTTCCGCGCGACCTCCGCCGTGACTTCCCGCGCGACTTTCCCCGCGACTTAGTTGTTTTAGTGGGTGACTTCGCACCATGCCGCCGAACCGAGCGATCCGGCGGCTCACGGGCGTGCCGACAACCGCCGTCCGGGAAGTCGGCACGGACCACCGAGACCTCTGACTGTAGGCCGCCACGCCGTGGCCACCCCCGTTCGGGGACTGCGTGCTCCCGGTTGCCAGTCGCTAGATTCAGCAATGGGGGGATTGCGATGACGCTGGACAGTGCCACGATGCAAGGGGGACTCGCGGCGCAGTCGGTCACCGAACAGCTGCTGCGGGTGCAGGGGAGCGCGGCACTCCGGTCGCGGTCCGCTCGGTTCTTCGGCCTGTCCCCGCTCGGTGCCGACAGCATGTCCTGGTACCTCGGGGCCAAAGGAGAGATCGTGGTGGGCTCCATCCTGGCGACGCTTCCGCCCGATTGGACGGTGTTGCACGCCGTTCCGATCGGCTCCGCGAACGCGGAAATCGACCATCTCGTCGTCGGCCCCGGCGGAATCTTCACGATCACCACGAAGCACCACCCCCGCAACGACATCCGTGTCGGTCGCACCACCCTGCAGGTCGACGGCGAGCCGGTGCCCTTCCTGCGCAACGCCGAATACGAGGCCGAGCGCATCACGAACCTGGTGCGAGAACGGATGCCGCTGGTCGCGCCCGTGCAACCGGTGATCGTGTTCGTCCAGCCGCGGCTGCTCACCATCGAGCAGAGGCCCGTGCAGGTCAAAGTGCTCGACGCGGAAAACGTGCGCGCATGGCTGATGCGGCTCCATCCTGTGCTGTCGGCCGGCGAGGTGCAGGAGGTGGCGGACATCCTCGACAGCCCGCACGTCTGGCGCGCGCTGCCCGAGACCACACCCGATGATCTGCGCGACCGGTTCACGGAGCTCGATCAGCGGGTGCGCTCGACCGGCATCCGACGGATGCTGTGGAGCCTGGTCGCCGCTGCGGGCACCGTCGCGGCCGGTTACGTCGTGTTCCAGCTGGTCGAAGCCGCGCTTGCGAGCGTCTGAAGCTGCCCCGCAGGGAGTCCACCCGGTGAGGTGAGCCGGTGAGGTGAGCCGTTACAATCGACGGTGGGGGAACGCAGACATGATGTTGGAAAGTACTGGAATGCGCCGGCGTTATGCGGCGCAGTTCATGATCGAGAAACTGCTGCGCGCACAACGCAGCACTCCGCCACGCAGCGTGTGGGCCCGGTTTCTGGGACGTTCCCCGCTCGGCAAGAACTGTGAAGGCTGGTACCTGGGCGCCCAGGGCGAGATCGAGGTCGGCAAGAAGCTGGCGACGCTGACACCGGAGTGGGCGGTCTTCCACGCGCTGCCGATCGGCGGGCACGGCTGGGACATCGACCACGTGCTCGTGGGTCCCGGCGGGGTCATCACCATCAATACCAAGCAGCACCGCGGCCAGCGCGTGCTGGTGGAGGAACGCCGCGTTCTCGTGGACACCCGGCCGGTGCCCTACCTGCGCCACGCGACATTCGAGGCGGAGCGCGTCACGACGCTTCTGGAAGGCCGCCGTCCACTGTCGGCACCCGTGATTCCCCTGGTCGTCTTCGTCGGTGCCGGCAACATCGACCGGCGGTCGACGCCGGTTCCCGTGACCGTTCTCGACGCCGGCGAGCTCGTTCCGTGGCTGACGGACCTGCCGATCGTGCTGGGCCCGGCGGAACGCCTGGGCATGATCGAACTCCTCGACGACCCGGACAGGTGGACCGATGTGCCGCTGAGTTCGGGCGAGGGCCTGATGGAGAGCTTCACCCGTCTCGACTCCGAGGTGCGAGCCGCTTCCCTGCAGCGCAAGGTGCTGTTGCCGCTCGAGCTGGCCTCGGCAACGGCGGCCGCCCTCATCGTGCTCAACGCCGCGACGACGTTGGTCATGGGGATGCTGGCAGCCCAGTGAAAACTGGGGAGCACAGGCTCCTTACACTCCGAACCTTAACGTGCGGGGTCTTTCTCACAGGCGACAGGCGTAACCTCGGTGAACAGCCCCTCACCAAGGCTGGAAGGGGAGTCAGTGGTGTATACCCGCGTGGAGACTAGCGTCGCGGTGCAACAACTCGCTAACGGTCTGCACGATGCGGGCCGGGATCGTCCCTGGGTTGTGGTGTCGTCGCCGTTCGGCACTGCCGTGCCCGAAATCGGAATCGATCAGCTTTCCGGCCAGATCGGTGACGTCGCGCGGGTCTTCCTGATCGAGACCGGCGAGCTTACCCGCCAGCTCGGCGACCTGCTCCCGGCCCAGTTCCAGGTCTACGGCAGCGCCGGCCGTTCCTACCCTGTCGGCGACGCGTTCGCCGACCTCGCCCGTTCCCGGCTGCGGTTCACGCACGGCGATCCGCAGCACGCCACCGACCAGCTGGTGACGGATGCCCTCGCCCACGCGCATCAGGCCGGCCTCTTCGCGCTCGCGCCGGCATCCGTCATCACCGTGGACGGCACCGTCAAGGGGTTCATGCTGGGCGGCTCCCGCGCCCTCGTCGAACTCGACGGCGGCGGCATGGCCACCGTCTGGCAGGAACTGACCTACCCGCCGGTTCCCCTCGACTGGACCCTGAAGCCCGGCCAGCGCATCAAGGGCGCGCTCGATGCGCCCACCCACCGGCTCAATGTCGAGGCCAAGCCGCCTTCTGTGGCCGCGATCGCCCAGCGTTACCCGGACGGCAGCATCACCCTGGCCCTGGTGCAGAAGGTCAGCCCCCAGCGCGCGGTTCTGGCTCTGCACCCGCACCTCGCCTTCACGATCACCCGGGCCGATATCTCGGCCAACCCGCTCGACAAGGTCGACGCCCTACTCTCCGAGGGTGACGTCGTGGCCGCGCGGGTCATCCACCTGCCGAGCGGTGCCCTGCACCTGTGCCTGAGCGACGTCGACGACGACGAAACCGTTCTGCCGCCGCTGTGCGCCGTGCGCAACGGACCGCCCTGGCTGCAGGAGAACCGTCCGCTCCTGCCGCTGGTCGAGGAAGACGAAGACGCCGCCGCCGTGGTCGAGGTGGTGGGGACGACATCATCGTTCGAGGCTGCCGCGGCTGCCGCGGCTGTCCCGGCGGCATGGCCGGTCGGAACCCCCGGGCACTCCGCCCTGGTCGCAGCCGGACCGACCGCAGGCCGTCTGCACCCGCGCCCGTCGCCGGGGCCCGGCCGCGTGCACGCCGCGCTCCGCCCGGCCACGACCGGAGCCATCCCGTTCCGTGTCACCCCCATCCCTCCTCCCGCGCCGCATTCCGCGCTGCAGTCGACCCAGCTGTCCCTCGCCGAAGCGAAGTCACGCATCGTGCGGCTCGAAACCCAGCTGGTCGAGGCCGGCGCCACGGATTCCGACCTCGCCAAACTGCGTGAGCAGGCCCGCTCCGCACAGCTGCAGCTGCGCGACGCCCTCGTCGAACTCGCCACCCTGCGCCACACGGTCGCCGAGTTGCGCGATGACCAGCGCGCCCAACGACGGATGCTGCGCGAATCCCGCCGCACCACCCCCGCCCCCACCGCGGTCAGCGAGTACGAGTCGCGGCGTGCCGCCTGGGAAGAACCCTCCGGCTGGGTGCGGCACGAGATCCTCCTCGCCTGGGTGGACCGGGTTCCGGAATCGGACCGCGAGGAGTGGAAGTTGCCGCAGAACTACGTGCTGGGGGAGCGGTTCGCCGAATCTCTCACCGGGCTCGACGACGGCCAGCTGGCCAAGGCGTTCAAGGCATCCGTGGATGTGCTAACCGGTCGGGTGAAGACCCTCAAGGGGCGGCACCTGCACGCGTTGCGCCAGGGTGCCGGGCCGGCCGACCCGCACCTGCTGCGCTGGGACGGTGCTCGCTGCATGCGGGTCTCGATCGAACAGAACACCCCCGCCGCGCGCCGGATGCACTTCTGGCAGCTGCCGGATGGCGGTATCGAGCTGGGCCGCATCGTCACCCACGACGACATGGAAGCCTAGGGCACGGCTTCCGCCCGTCGTTCCGTCACCACCGTCACCACCGTCGTTCCGTCACCACCGTCCACCGTCCACCGTCTCGTCAAGGTTCGCCCGACGTTGGTCGAGCCTCTCGAGAGCCCGGTGACCCGACCTCGCCAAGGTTTCCGTGACGTTGGTCGAGCCTGTCGAGACCCAAGTCAGTCCTAATCCCTCGTCACGTTCTTCCGTTCGACCGCGTCCGTCAGGCGGGTGCGGGATTTGGTGACGGTGCGCCATGTGCGGGTCCCGGTTTCGAGCCAGGGTGGTGCCATGATCTGCACGGCCCCGCGCATCATGCGGATGGCCCAGCCTGACGCGGCAAGGTAGCGGTGGTGCCACCAGCAGAGGCAGACGCCGTTGTCGGTGTGGGTTCGGCCGCCGTGGGCGTGGGGGATGACGTGGTGGATTTCGGTCATCCCGGCGGGGATTTTGCAGCCTGCGATGATGCAGGTGCCGTCGCGGAGCTGGATCGCCCGCCGCTGTGCGGGGGTGAAGCAGCGTTCGGGTGAGCCGAGGGCGATGATGCGGCCTTCGGCGTTGATCACGACTTTCTGCTGTCCGCCGTTGCTGATCAGGTCTTTGACGGTGCTGATCGCGATCGGGGCCTCGACGCCGTCGATCCAGCCGATGCCACGGCCCTGGCCGAAGTCCGCGTTGAGGTCTTGTTCCCGCACGCTGATCAGGACCGTGGCGGGGGCGCCGCCGATGGTCGGGGCTTCGCCGGCGCGGGAGGCGACGTCGAGGATCACCGCGAGGACGTCGTGGCGGCGCTGGTCGGGGGTGCGGTCGTCTCGTTCGAGCAGCGCCTGTTCGCGGGCTGATTCACGGTCGCCGGCGGCGTCGTCTTCGGTGTGGAAGGCGACCGGGGCGCTCTTCGGTGAGAGGTATGCGTCGAAGAGGCGGCGGAGCTTGCCCGCGATCTCCGGCATCAACGACCCCGATACCGGCACGATGCCGTCGCGTTCCCGGCCGAGCCGGATCCCGCGGGCGGTCATGGCGTGGTCGTCGGGCCGGGACCCGTCCGGGGCGAGCACGGCCTTCCAGACCGAGGCCTGCAGCCGGATCTCGTCCGCCGACGCCGGCACCGGGGTCTCCGCACTGGTGCCGGTCGCTGATGCCACCAGTTCGCTCTCGGCGGCCTGCACCGAGTCCAGGTCGGTGCACCGCAGCGTCGGCGTCAACGCGGTGACAATCGCGTCGGCCGTGTCCACGCCGATGGCACCGGTGGCCAGGCCGATCGCCGTGGCACGGAAGGTCGGCGGCAGAGGCTCGCCGCCCAGGGACAGGCCGGTCCGGAGCTGCCTGCCGAGCCGCATCCGCCGCCCCGCGGTCGGCCCGGACACCAGCGTGACCCGCTCGAGCAGCTCCCCGGCAGTGCGGCAGCCGCGTTTCGCCGAGAGCTGACCCGTGCCGAGCTCCGGACGGGACCGGTCCGCGACCTCCGCCGCGGCCGCCACCCCCAACGCGTCCACCCGCCGGCCGAGGACCTCGACCGCCGCGGTCACCTGCAGCAGGCCGTCATCATCGAACCCACGCACCGCCGAACACCGCAGCGATTCCCCGAGACCGGCCGCCAGAGCCTGCAACTCCGCGACCACCCGCGCCGCAGCAGAGGGGCCGGGTGCGGCATCCGCTTCGGGGTGTTCCAGGAGGGTGGTCACGGGATAATTCTAGCAAAGTTAGAACACTAAGTCGAGACTTGCTCAGATAATTTGTCTATTATGTTCGTATGTACAAACGAGTACATCGCCCGATTCCACGGCTCGTCGAGCACCATTCTTTACTGTGAGGGTCAGCCCTGAGGCGGCCTCGAGTGAACCGACAGCCGTTCAAGCCGGATGCCGATACGCGGCGACGCACTGGAACGTTTCGCGACAGCGTCTAGCTGAGCGCCTCCAGCGCCGCCGCGTACTTCGCCGCGAGCCTCTCCTGCACGCTGACGTCCAGCTGCTCCACCCGCCAGGGCTCCAGGTTGTCGGCGATGTCGGCGCGCTTCACGGCGAGAGCGATCGGGTTGGCGCGGATGCCGGCGTAGTAGTCGGCGTCGCTCACGGCATCCGTACGGGTGAGCACCGAGACGGCGGCGACGACACCGCCGGGAATGCCGGCTTCGAGCAGGTCGTGTCGGGTGAAGTCTGAGTCTTCGAGGACATCGTGCAGCCACGCGGTGGCCTGCTCGAGAGGGTCGTTGAGTCGCTCGGCGACGCGGCGGGGGTGGTCGATGTACGCGGCGCCGAGCTTGTCGAACTGGCCCTCATGGGCGGTGGTGGCGATTGCCTTCGCCCTGGCGACGTAGGCATCGGCTGTGGTGACTGTCATGGGGACCCCCGTCTTGGCATTGCGAATGGAGCAGTACGAATGGAGCAGTACGAATAGAGCATTGCATGCGGCTCACGTCTGCAACGTTAGCCCGGGCCCACGTCGGTTGCCAGGAGTGCCGCACAGGGCAAAGCGCGCCGCGGCATCCGTCACCCCGCACCCGGACCGGCCGGCCCCCTCGATTTGGGGGTCTGCCAGAGGGAACTCTTTTCACCAGGGTGCTTGCGCGCCGCACCTGACTGATAAGTTTTTCTCAGGTGACCGACTGGTCGCTGGAGAGACGGTCACTACACGTCAATCGCAAGGGCACACCCGTCGTGAGGCGGGGTCGCAAAGGCACGGAACCCTCGGGTTGGCCGGCCTACCGGATGAGAAAGAACCGTCCCAGATGAACCTCCCCTCCCTCGAGGCCGACACCAGACGCGGCCGTCCCGGCCTGTCTCTGTCGCCGCGTGGCGCGGTGGATAACCTCCGATTCGTCGCCCCCTTGGGTAGGCGCGCGACTGAATCGGCGGAAGCCGGGCGAGAGTAGGGATCTCGTCCTGATACGGCATTGCGATCGGGGATTGATTCGGGTTCAGTCCCCGATCGCATGCTTGTCACCCTCCCGTGAACGGCCCGCGCCGAGGCGCTCTGCCGAGCGGGCGGCCGGACGGGCGGCCCCGGCTCCGACAGCTGCCTACACGTCATCACCGCCGGCTTCCATGCGCTCCTCGGACGTGAAGCCGCGCTTCTCCTTCTTGCGCACATCCGTCACGTAGCGGCCGAGGTTCGCGCTCATCGCGGCGACCTCGCCCGGTGCGGCGGCGTACGTCATGGAGCTGGCGGCGTCGAAACCGAGCGCGGCACCGGTGAGCACGGCGTCCTGGTTGGCGCCGAGGAACACGAAGTCCCAGTCGTACGCCTCGGTCTGCCGGCCGATCAGCGCTCGCACGGCCTCCGCGGAGTATTCGCTGCTCGAGTTCTCGCCGCCGTCGGTCACGACCACGACCTGCACGGTGCCGGGACGGGCGTGCTCGGGCAGCGCCCGCAGCGTCGCTCCGAACCCCGTGACGGCCACGCCGATCGCGTCGTGCAGCGCCGTCATGCCGCGGGGGTCGAGCTCGATGGTGATGGCGTTCGGGTCGGCGAGGCTGTGAGTGTGCTCGATCTCGTCGTCGAAGGTGACGATGTCCACGGTGAGCAGGCCCGGCTCGGCGGCCTGTTCGGCGAGCATCGCGGTCAGGCCTCCGACCATGTCGTCACGGATGCTCGACATCGAGCCGCTCCGGTCGATCACGAGCAACAGAGCGGTGTAGTTGGGATCAGTCATCTGTACCTCCTGGTTGAGGCTCCCTCGAGGGAGTACTTCAGAGTCTCAGGGACCACCGACATCGGCTGTGGCGCGGCGCGCCTAGCCGGGGCCGCCTTCGGGGGAGTAGGTTGCCATTACCTGGCCCAAACCGGGCCACCGGCGCGCATGGTCACAGGCGCGCAACGTCACCGGCGCGCAGAATCACAGGTGCGCCAGTCACAGGGTCGCAGGACTCACAGAGGGTGGGAGAACAATGCTCGAAAGCAGTGTGGTGTGGTTCAACGAAATCGGTCTGGGGGACATTCCGCAGGTCGGCGGCAAGAACGCGTCGCTGGGCGAGATGGTGCGCGCCCTCAGTGACGATGGCGTGCAGGTTCCCGACGGGTTCGCGACGACCGCGAACGCCTACCGCGCGTTCATCGCGGCGAACGGGATCGAGCCGGCACTTCGGCACCAGCTGGATCTGTTCCATGACGGCCGCGCCTCGCTGCGCGTCACGGGCGAGGCCCTGCGCGAGCTGTTCCTGGGAGGCGAGTTTCCGGCGGACATCGCCGACGGCATCCGTGCCTCGTATCGAGAACTCTCGGAGAAGGCCGGGCACCCGAACCTGCCCGTGGCCGTGCGCAGCAGTGCGACCGCCGAGGACCTGCCCGACGCCAGCTTCGCCGGGCAGCAGGAGACGTTCCTCAACGTGACCGGTGAGCGCGACCTGCTCGACGCCTGCCGCCGCTGTTACGCCTCGCTCTTCACCGACCGGGCGATCAGCTACCGCGAGGTCAAGAACTTCGACCACCTCGACGTGGCGCTCTCGATCGGTGTGCAACGGATGATCCGAGCCGACGTCGGCGGTTCCGGGGTGATGTTCTCCATCGACACCGACACCGGCTTCCCGGGCGTGGCCGTGATCAGCGCCGCCTGGGGCCTCGGCGAAACGGTGGTGCAGGGCACGGTCAACCCCGACAAGTACCTGGTGTTCAAGGCGCTGCTCGACCAGCCCGGCTGCACCCCCATCATCGAGAAGACCCTCGGCGAGAAGGCCCGCAAGATGGTCTACGCCAAGGGCGGCAGCGCCCGCACCCGCACCATCGACACCCCCGAGCGCGAGCGGCAGTCGTTCGTGCTGTCCGACGCGGAAATCGTGAAGCTGGGCCGCTGGGCCGTGATCGTGGAGAACCACTACGGCCGTCCGATGGACATGGAATGGGCCAAGGACGGCGTGACCCGTGAACTGTTCCTGGTGCAGGCGCGCCCGGAGACCGTGCACTCGCAGGCGAGCGGAACCCGGTTCACGGTGAGTACCCTGACCGAGACCGGGCCGTTGCTGGAGACCGGGGTCGCGATCGGCGACAGCATCGCGTCCGGCGTGGCCTGCGTGATCAAGGACCCGGCCGACATCGAGAAGTTCGTCGACGGCGCCATCCTGGTCACCGAGATGACCGACCCGGACTGGGTGCCGATCATGACCCGCGCGGCCGGCATCGTGACCGACCACGGCGGCCCCACCAGCCACGCCGCGATCGTCAGCCGCGAGCTGGGCGTGCCGGCCGTCGTCGGCACCGGTACCGCCACCGAGACCCTGAAGGACGGCCAGATGATCACGATCTCCTGTGCCGAGGGCGACGAGGGCTTCGTCTATGAGGGCGCGCTGGCCTTCGACACCGAGGAGATCGACCTCGGCACCGTGCCGAAGACCCGCACCAAGGTGATGGTCAACATCGCCAGCCCGGCCGCCGCCTTCGAGTGGTGGCGGCTGCCGGCCGACGGTGTGGGGCTGGCCCGGATGGAATTCATCATCAACAACCTGATCCAGATCCACCCGATGGCGCTCGTGCACCCGGATCGGGTCACCGACCGGGCGGCCATCCGTCGGATCGAAGAGCTCACCCGCGGATATATGGACCCGAAGGAATACTTCGTGCAGACGCTGGCGCTCGGCATCGCGAAGCTGACCGCGCCCTACCACCCGGACCCCGTGATCGTGCGGATGAGCGACTTCAAGACCAACGAATACGCGCACCTGATCGGCGGCTCGGGGTTCGAGCACTCGGAGGAGAACCCGATGCTCGGCTTCCGTGGCGCCTCCCGCTATTACGACGAGCGCTACCGGGAGGGGTTTGCCCTCGAATGCCGGGCGATCAGGCTGGTACGGGAGAAAATCGGCTTCCGCAACGTGATCGTGATGGTGCCGTTCTGCCGCACCACGACCGAAGCGGACAGGGTGCTCGCGGTGATGGCGGAGAACGGGCTGGTGCGCGGTGAGGCCGGGCTGCAGATCTACATGATGTGTGAGATCCCGGCCAATGTGATCCTCGCGGAGCGGTTCGCCACCCGGTTCGACGGCTTCTCGATCGGCTCCAACGACCTCACCCAGCTGGTGCTGGGCGTCGACCGTGACGCCGAGGATCTCGCCGCCCTGTTCGACGAACGCGACGACGCCGTGAAGCAGATGATCAGCGAAGCCATCCACAAGGCCCACGCCGCCGGCATCAAGATCGGTATCTGCGGCCAGGCGCCGAGCAACTACCCGGACTTCGCGGCCTTCCTGGTGGAGGAGGGCATCGACTCGATCTCGCTCAACCCGGACAGCTTCCTGAAGACGGTGGGCCGGATCGCGGAGGCGGAGCGGAACCACGACACGACGTAGCGGGGGCAGCCGCTCGGCGGGGAGCGGCCGCAGCAGAAGACGGATGCCGGTGGGCGGCATCCGTCTTCGTGTGACGTGACGTGGGCTCGTGCTAGCGCTCGGCCTCGTCGAAGTCGTCGAGCACGGCCTGCTCGTATTCGGCCTCGGCGGCCTGGGCCTTCGCCGCGGCCCGGGCGACGCGCTCACTGATCTCGTGCTCGGATTTGCGCAGCCGTTCGGCCTCCCGCGGGCTGGCCGCGTCGAGCAGATCCTCGAGAGTGTCGGGGTCGAGGTGCTTGGCGGCCAGCGCATCGACATCGGACCGGGCGACGGCAGCCTTGCTCCGAAGGATGCGCAGCCGCGATTCCTGCGCGACCTCCCGCGCGACACGTTCGGCGGCCTTCTCGGGGGTCCCTTCGGCGGGATCCGTTCTCGGATCGTCGTTGGTGGGATTCGTGTCGGTCTGCTCGGGCCGGTCCGGGTTGGTGTTGTGCTGCTCCGCACCGTCGCCGCGCTCTGTGTTACTCATTGGGTCTCCCTTTTTCCGCTGGCAGCCTAGCGCGGCCGGTGTCCGCGGCAAATGGGCGGCGGTCGCCCGCGCGCGGCTACGACCCGCTCGGGGCGGTGCCGGCCCACGCGTTCCGCAGCAGCAGGGTCAGGTCGTCGGGGGTGACCGTGCGCGGGTTCGACACTGGAACCGCCGGCAGGATCAGCGCCACGGCCCGGGCGATGTCCGACTCCTGGAACCCGAAATCCCGCAGTGCGGTCGGGGCGTGCACGCGGTCCCGCAGGGCTAGCAGACCCCGGACGGCGGAGCGCGAGCCCAGGGCCGCGGCGATCCGCGCCTCGGACTCGGGGTCGGCCGACGCGTTGAGGGCCACCGAATGCGGCAGCACGATCGCATGCGTCTGCGCGTGCGGCAATCCGAAAGCGCCGCCCAGCACGTGGCAGATCTTGTGATGGAGTCCCGAACCGGCGCTGGAGAACGCGCTCGCCGACAGGTACGCGCCGTAGAGGGCGTCCTCCCGGCCGACCATGGTGTCGACGGCGGACTCGGCGGCGATCCGCGGCAGGGCGCCCGCCAGCATCCGGATGCCCTCACCGGCAATCAGCGCGCTGACCGGGTTCGCGCCCGGGGCCCAGAGTGCGTCGACGCCGTGGGCGAGGGCGTTCAGCGCGCTGGAGACGCTCAGCTCGCGGGGGAGGGACCGGGTCAGGGCTGCGTCGTAGATCACGGTTCCGGGCAGAACCCGCTGGTCAAAACCGGTGTTCTTGACCCCCTGGTCGACCAGCCCCCAGACAGCGGTGGCCTCCGAGCCGGAATAGGTCGTCGGGATCGCCACGATCGGCAACCCCGTGGGCCGCTCGGTCCGCAGCGCGAGAATCTTGGCCAGTCCGATCGCCGAGCCGCCCCCGAGGGCGACCACCACGTCGATGCCGGCCGCCTCGGCCGCACGGTGGGCGCGCTCGGCCGACTCCGCGGGAACGTGCTGCACGACCTGATCGAATACCAGCACCGCACGGATGCCGCCGAGCACCGCCGCGGACCGCTCCAGTTCCCGCCGGGTCGCGATCACCATCACGCGCGGGCTGCCGGGGCTGCCGGGGGTGAGCGGGGTGCCGGCCGTATCCGGGACGGTCCCGTCCGGAATCGCGGCTGCCTGGTCGCCCAGCGCGCCGAGGTCGCCCAGCTCGCCGAGCACGCCACAGTGCTCGCCCAGCTCGCCGAGCACTGTGGCGAGCAGCTCGGCGGCCCGTCCGGTGCCGAACAGCACACGTTGCCGCTGGGTCCGATACTCGAAATCGAGGCCGACTGCGGGGCCGAATGCGGGGCCGAGTTCGGGGCCGGAAGCGCCGCCGACATCGCGGCGGGGGTCAGGGAGCTGCTCCATCACGGCACGCCTACGCGCGAACCTGCGCGGGGCGGGCGAGCCAGGATCGGGCGGCGGCGACATCCGTTGCGGCGATGCCGTGCCCGCCGTCTCGCAGCTCGCGCTCGACCTGGGCGCCGCGCTCGGTGAGGGTCGCGGCGGCCCGGTCGGCGCTCGTGAGCGGGGCCATCGGGTCGGAGCGTCCGTTGAGCAGCAGCACCGCCGTGCCGGCGAGGTCCGTCGTGAGCGTGCGATCGTCGAGTGGGAACATGCCCGAGAAGGCGACGACCCGGTCGAGCGCGGCGGGGTGGAGCAGGGCCGTGGCGAGGGCGATGTTGGCCCCATTGGAGAAGCCCACGGCGATGAAGCGGCGCTCGCCGAGGTCGTAGCGCCGCCGGGCCCAACCGATGAATCCGGCCAGTTCGCCGGCCCGCACCACCACGTCGTCGACGTCGAACACGCCCTCGGAGAGCCGGCGGAACCAGCGCAGCATGCCGCCCTCGGTGACGCGCCCGCGCGGGGCGAGCACGGTCGCGGCCGGGTCGATCGCGTCGGCGAGGGTGAGGACTTCCTGCTCGTTGCCGCCGGTGCCGTGCAGCATCAGCAGCACGGGGGCGTCGCCACCGGGGGCGTCACCGGGCGGGTCGGAGCCGACGGATGTCTCCGGCGAGCCGGCCCGGAAAACGTGCGGCCAGTCGAGATCGTCCTGGCGGGAGTCGCGTTGCGCGGTCATCGCGGGTGCTACCGGCCCGCAACGAGGGCGGGGTTGTTCTCGCCCGGAAGGGTGATCGGAACGACGGCGCGCTCGATCTGGTCGCGGCTGGGCTCGAGCCACGGCGGCAGCTTGAGCGAGCGCCCCAGTTCCAGCAGCGGCTCGTCGATGTCGAAGCCGGGGGTGTCCGTCGCGATCTCGAACAGCACGCCGCCGGGCTCGCGGAAGTAAATCGACGTGAAGTACTGCCGGTCGAGGATCGCCGTCACCCCGTAGCCGCGCGCGACGAGTTCCTGGCGCCACTGCTCCTGGGTGGTCTTGTCCGGCACCCGGAACGCGATGTGGTGCACGCTGCCGCCGGCGGTCAGGCCGACCTGCCCGTTCGGGTCTGCGATGATGTCCACGATGTTGCCGGGGGCCCCGTCGCCGGCTCCGACCCGGATGCGACCGGGAGTCTCCTCGATCACGTGCATGCCGAGGTCGCGGGTGAGCACCTCGACGGTGCCGGTGGGGTCGGCGACGGTGAGCACCGAGGAGTGCTGGCCGCGCACCGCGTAGTCGGCGGGCACGGATGCCGAGTCCCACGGATTGCGCGGATCGACCGTCGACGAGGCCACGAGATCCAGCTGCAGTCCGTCGGGGTCGCGCAGGGAGAGGCGTTCCTCGTCGGCCGTGCGGCGCACGAACTCGGATTCGACGCCGAGCTTCTGGAAGTGGCCGGCCCACCAGCCGAGGCTGCCGGCCGGCACCGAGAACGCGGTGGACGTGGACTGCCCCGAGCCGGGGCGCCCGCTGGAGATGCCCGTCCAGGGGAAGAAGGTGAGCAGCGAGCCCGGGCGGCCCGCGTCATCCCCGTAATAGAGGTGGTAGGTGCCGGGGTCGTCGAAGTTGACCGTCTTCTTCACGAGGCGGAGGCCGAGACCGGTCACGTAGAAGTCGATGTTGCGCTGCGGTGCACCGGCAATCGCGGTGACGTGGTGCAGTCCGGAGGTGTGCGGGGTCATGGGTCCCTTTCTGGCGGGAAGCTGGTCGGTGCGCGTTCTCGCTACCGACTTCTATGCAAACACATGCTCCTGGGAATTCATTCCCAACTTGGCGGGGCTGCGCGGGTGCTGCGCCGCTCCGCGCGTGGCGTGCCGGCCGCGAAGCGGCGCAGCTCCCGCGCGGGAGCGAATGCGCAGCCCAGCGCGAGGCGAGAGTGCCCGTTCCGGCGGGCGAATGCACGCCGGCGCCGGCGGGCGATTACAGCGGGCGCCGGCTCTGTGCCGTGCACCCGCCCCTACCCGTTGGCGCCGACGCTCTCCCCGGACTCCCGCCCGGAGGTCAGCGGCGGCCGCAGCCGGGCCAGGGCCTTCAGCTCGAGCTGCCGGATCCGGTCGTAGGACAACCCGAAGTGCGCTCCGATCTCCCGCCGGGGCTTCGGGTCTTCGCCGCCGAGGCCGAACCGCATGCGGAGCACGCTCGCTTCGCGGTCGGGCAGGAGGGCGAGATGGCGGGCGAGGTGCTCTGACAGGAGGGTGCGGCTGGCAGCGTCGCACGGGTCGAGCGCGTGGGCATCGCGAATGGTGTCGCCGAAGGGCACGTTCTCGAGGCCGTTGCCAAGGTCGGCCCAGACCGGGGCGTCGATCGACCGAGGCCGGCCGGTGAGATTCTGCAGCCTCCGGATCTGTTGCGTGGTGAGTCCGCTGGCCGCGCTGATCTCCTCGGCGGTGCCATTGCGGCCCTGCCGGAGCCGCAGCCCGTGCTGCACCCGGGCCAGGCCGTTGAGCGCCTCGACCTGGTGGGCCGGGAGACGGATGATGCGGGCCTGGTCGGCCAGGGCGCGGTGGATCATCCGGCGGATCCACCAGGTCGCGTAGGTCGAAAACTTGAACCCGCGAGTGTGGTCGAAACGCTGGACCGCCCGGATCAGGCCGAGGTTGCCTTCCTGGACCAGATCGAGGAGGTCGAGTCCGCGGCCGGTGAAGTGCCGGGCCACGGACACCACCAGCCGAAGATTCGCGCAGATCAGGTGATTCAGGGCCCGCACACCGTCGGCCGCGAGCCAGCGGAGCTCCTCCGAGAGATCGGAGTCGTGGTTGCCGGCAACGCCCGGCCGGAGCCCGGAGAGCCTCTCCTCGGCGAGCAGCCCAACCTCGATGCGCTGGGCGAGCGCGATCTCATCCGTCTCGGTCAGAAGCGGCACACGACCGATCTCGCGCAGGTAGTCGCTCACGGAATCGGCGGGGGAGCATTGACGGGAACGGCTCGCAGCGGTGGTCATGCCGGTACCGTAGGCGGGCGGTGCCCGGGGTTCCGGATGCCGACGCCGAGTGTGCAGAACCCGTGGAGGGGCCTGTCTGTGCAGGGTTCATCAGGGCGCCGCCGAACGACCTCGAACGGGGAGTTTCGCAAGTGGCCCAGATCGACGATGATGAGCGGGAAAAAGCCGTATCGAGCGGAGAGACGCGATGATGAGTGATGCAGGGTCAAACGATTCCAGCGAGAACTTCCGGTCCCACGGCGACGGCGACAGCGACAGCACCAACGGCAACGGCGACGGCGAAGACGGCTACGACGACAACGGCTACGGCGACAGTTACAACGACAGCCAAAACGACTACGGTTACGGCGACAGCTACAACGGCGACAGCTCCAACGGCGACAGCTACGGCTACGACGACAACTCCAATTCCAATTCCAATTCCAACGACGGTGACGGTTCCGGCACTGGCACCGGCACCGGCACCGGCACCGGCACCGGCGACAGCGAAGTCGACGGTTACGAGGTCTACGCTCCGCCGGCGGACCGCTTCCTCACCGCCCAGATGTGGTGGATCGCAAGTGAACTGGTGCGTCGGCATCCGCATCTCCGTATCTCCGGGGTGGAGGTCGACGAGGCCGACCGGCTCCTGATCGTGCACGACGAGCAGGACGGCGTGAGCGTGCAGTGGGACCTCGACGGCGGCTGCAAGTTCCTGGTCGACGGGGTCGTGCAGAAGATCAGCTGGATTCGAATGCTGGCCGCGCTCACCCCGCAGGCGGTCGTCAAACAGATCGAGGTGGCGACCGGGCTCGGTATCCCAAAGGCCAGGCCGGCTATGTCCGCCCGGGCGCTGACCTACCGGGTGATCGCCAGCGCTTTGGCCACCGCGACGAACGACCGGTACGAGTGGTACGCGGTTCCGGCGCCCATGCTGCACGAGGAGGATCCGGAGAATCCCGGATGCGCGTTGTTCCGGGACTTCCCCTCCACCATTCGGGCGCGGGAAGAGTATGTCGCGATGACCCTCGAGGAGTTCGACGCCGGAGGCCGCAGCGTGTTCTTCTCCCAGCCGTTCTGGGCGCTGCTGCGCGACCTCGAGCCGATCGCGATCTTCGACTCCGCCGGCGTGGTGCACACGGTTGCCGGTGCCACGCCCCTGATGCCCCTGTACGAGCAGCTCGACAGCAAGCTCGCGCTGGTGACGGCGCGCGTGCTGGGCGACTACTTCCCCTGACCGGCGTTCGTTCGTGGGCGTCCGTTCGAGGTGCGGAGAGTGCAGCCGGCTAGCGGATGCTGCCGAGCTGGGTCAGCTTCGCGTGCAGAGTCGTATCGCTGGGCTCCACCACATGGGTGCCGTCCGGAAACAGGATCACCGGGATCTGGGTACGGCCGCTGATCGCCAGGGCGCGGTCGGCGCCGTCCTCGACGAGCAGGAGGTCGACGTAGTCGTAGTCGACATTCAGCGTGTCGAGCAGCTTTTTAGAGCGGCGGCAGTCGCCGCACCACTCCGCCCCGAACATGGTGAGGCGCTGGGCGTCGGAGGAAGGGGGAGTGGCAGGGGGCGTGGCGAGGTCGGTCATCGGCTCATCCTAGATCGGCACCCTGAGTTATCGCCAGCCAGCCGGCCCGCCGGCCCGCCCGCACCCACGCCCGCACCCACGCCCGCACCCACGCCCGCGCCCGCGCTCGCGGCGCACCCTGCGGACGTGGGCGCACGATAGAACGTGCGCCCACGTCCATAACCTGAGCCGCGACGGATGTCCGCGCTAACCGATCTGCGTGAGCATCAGCCGGGATGCCTCGAGCGCCTCGACCTCGTGCGGCAGCGCCGCGTCCAGGCGGAGCAGACCGAAGGGCACGAGGTCGGTGACCTGCCCGCCCGCGGTCACGCGCAGGTGCCCCTCGAGCGCCTGCATGAGGAGGATCTTCGGCACCCGGTGCTCCTTCAGCACGTGCCCGGCCTCGAAGGTGAGCACCAGCACCCTCACCCCGGGCGACTCGAGCACGACGGTGTGGCCAAGGCGGCCCGGCACCACGGCTGAATTCGCGCGCACGTCGTCGAACACGGTTAGGGGGGCAGCGGGATTGTCCATGGGTACACGGTAGTCCTCGGTTCCGGTTCCGGTTCCGGTGCCGGAGCCGATGCCGGCGCCGGTTCCAGTGCCGATACCGGCGCCGGTTCCAGTGCCGGTATCGGCGCAGCCGAGGCGCTCGTGCGCCTCGTTTTGGGGCGAGGGCACCCCCTCGACGCCCTCGAAATCCGGCCATTTTGCGGCAGGTCGGCTGCTATGTTCTAGGTGAGCGGACAGTCGGGGGACTGAATAGGCATTCAGGCCAGGACGCCGCCCACGATCCGAGGGGGGAGACTGGCCATCACCCTCCCACCTGCGCCGGAACCCGAGCTCGACACCGAGCTCGACACCGAGTTCGACACCGAGTTCGACACCGCGCTCGACACCGCGCTCGACACCGAGATCGACGATCTCCTCGCCGAGTGCGAACGCTCGAGCGTCAGGGGGCGCCATCTCGACGGCGTCGGCCAGGCCGAGGCGGTGCTGGCCCGGGCCGACGTGACAATGCGGCAGCAGGCGCATGCCCGTGAGCTGCTGGCGCTGCATCGGTTGCGACTGGGCGACTATGAGGCATCCGTTCAGCAGGGTCTGTTGGCGCTGGACTTCCTGGACGGCACGGGCGACCTGCTCCGGCAGTCCAAGGTGCACTGCACCCTGGTGCTGGCCTACAGCGACACCGGGCTCTACGAACCGGCGCTGCGCCACGTGCTCCTGGCCCTGGAGACCGCCCGAGGCAGCGGCAGTGCTCTGGCCGAATTCTGGGCGCTCAGCCGTTCGTCGATGGTGCACGAGGGGATGGGGGAGTCCGAACGGGCCCTCGAGCTGGGGCGGCAGGCGCTGGCCCTGGCGCGCACGATCGACGATCCCGAGGCGAGCTTCGTGGGTCTCAACAACCTCGGCGACACCTGCCTGATCCAGGCGCAGACGCAGAGAGCACAGGGTGTCGACCCGGAGACGAGCCTGAAGCAGGCCCTTCTGCTCATGCGGGAGGCGGTGGCCGTGGCCCAGGCCCAGCGGAACAGCTTCGCCGAGAGCATCGCCCGCACCAACCTGGTCAGTATTCTGATCGAACTCGGCGAATACGCAGAGGCCCGTGAGCAGGCCGGCCGGGCTCGCCGCCTGGCGAAGGCACATGGGTTCCGCAGCCTCGAGGAGAACAACGACGCGCAGCTGGCCGAGGTGGCCCGGGCCGAGGGCGACCTCGATGGGGCCACCGCGATGATGAAGGCCCAGCTGCTGGTCGCAGCCCTCGACGACGACCCGGCCCTGCACATCAAGCTGCAGCAGGCGCTGTTCGAGATGAACAAGGAGTCCGGCCGATTCGAGCAGGCGCTCGAACACTATGAGACGTTGCACGCCCTGATTCTCAAGCGCACGACCGATACGGCCGGCATCCAGTCCCAGATGCTGATCAACACCCTCGGGATCGAGCAGGCCCGCCACGAGGCGGAACGGTCGCAGCTCGACGCGGCGCGGCTGCGCATCCGTGCCGACGACCTGGACCACCAGGCGAACACCGACCCGCTGACCCGCCTGCCCAACCGCCGGGCGCTCGACCGCCGGCTGCCGCCCCTGATGGGTCACTCCCGCGACACCCGGCAGCCGATGTGCGTGGCAATGATCGACATGGACCACTTCAAACGGGTCAACGACGTGCACGGGCACGGCATCGGCGACCAGGTTCTGAGCGCCATGGCCGCCCTGCTGTGGGCCGTCACCCGGGACAGTGACATGGCCGTGCGCGTGGGCGGGGAGGAGTTTCTGCTCGTTTTCGCCGACACCACCCTCGAACATGCCGAGCAGGCCTGCGAACGCCTGCTGACCTCTGTGCGGGTCCACCCCTGGGACGCGATCGCGCCCGGTCTGGCCTGCACCGTCAGCGTCGGGCTGGCCGAACTGGCCCCCGGCGAGACCGTGGAGGGCTGGCTCGCGCGCGCCGACACGGCCCTCTACCAGGCCAAGGATTCCGGCCGGGATCAGATCGTCACAGCCGTTTTGCTGTCGGCAGGCTGAGCCGGCGAACGGATGTCCCCGGCCGAGGCGCCGGAGGCACCGTTTGCCCCTAGGCTCGGTTGCGGGGGCCTGTGCCTCGGTGGAACCCGGAAACGGGGTCGCCGGAGCCGGACTTCATCGGCTGCACGATCGCACGATCGCACGACTGCACGGGGGAAACGCTTGAAACTGACGTCCGCACAACTGGACCGCGCCGCCGGCGTACTGCTGGGCATGGCCTGTGGCGATGCCCTCGGCGCCGGTTACGAATTCGGCCCGCCGCTCGCCAGCGACGCCGCGGTCACGATGAAGGGCGGCGGCGGGTTCGACTGGGCTCCCGGCGAGTGGACCGACGACACCTCCATGGCCGTGCCGATCGTGAACGCGATTGCGGCCGGCCACGACCTCCGCGACGAAAGTGTGCTCGACGAGATCGTGGCAGCCTGGGTCGATTGGGCCCGCACGGCACCCGACGTGGGCAACCAGCTGCGCGCGGTGCTCTCGCGAACCGAGCCCACGGCATTCGCGGTGCGTGTGGTCGCCCGCGCCCACCACGACCGGCACGGCCGCAGCGGCGGCAACGGTTCGCTGATGCGCACCGCGCCGGTGGCGCTCGCCTACCTCGACGACCCGGTGGCGCTCGCCGACGTCGCGCGCACGATCAGCACCCTCACCCACTTTGAAACGGATGCCGGCGACGCCTGCGTGCTCTGGTGCCTGGCCATCCGGCACGCGGTGCTCGAGGGCGCCCTCGACGTTCGGGTGGGCCTGGACGCGCTACCCGCCGACCGCCGCGCGCTGTGGGAGGCGCGCTTCGTCGTGGCCGAGGCCGGAACCCCCTCCGACTTCACCCAGAACGGCTGGGTCGTGGAGGCGCTCCAGGCGGCCTGGTCGGCGATCGTCCAGCCGCGCAGCGTGCCTGGCCGCACTTTCGGCGCGGGCACCGTCTCCGCCACCCCCGCCGGGCACCTGCAGGACGCCCTCGAGATCGCCGTGCGCGGCGGCCGCGACACCGACACGGTCGCCGCGATCGCCGGCGGGCTGCTCGGGGCGCGCTACGGCGCATCCGCGGTTCCCGCCGCCTGGCGCCGCATCGTGCACGGCTGGCCGGGCGGCCTGCGCGCCGACGAGCTGGTGCGCCGCGGTGTGCTGGCCGCCCGCGCGAACGGTGGGCGATCCCGGGGGTCGAGCGTGTCGGGGTCCCCGGTGCTGGCCGAGCGCCGCGACCGGGCCGGCACCGACCGGAACGAGCCTGGGGCAGCCAACAGCCGAGACGTGGCCGTACTCGACCGTCGGTCCCGCAAAGACCGTGCCGCCACCACCTGGCCTACCGCCGATCACCTGCCCTACTCCACCTCCGGCGACATTTCCACCCTGGTGCGGCACCCGCACGACGATGGCGTCTGGCTCGGTGCGATCGGCATCCTGAGTGACCTGCCGGTGGAAATCGACGCCGTCGTGTCGCTCTGCCGGGTCGGCCGCACACAGGTTCCCGGCCGCATCCGTGCTGAGAACAAGGTTGCGGTCTGGCTGATCGACGAGCCCGCAGAGAAGGCCAACCCCAACCTCGACTTCGTGCTCACGGACACCGTCGATGTCATCGCGGCCCTGCGCGCCGAGGGACGCACCGTGCTCGTGCACTGCGTGCAAGCGGTCAGTCGCACGCCCGCGGTGGGTGCGCTCTACGCTGCGAGACACCGCGGCCTCCCGATCGAGCAGGCGCTGCGCGAGGTGACGGATGTCCTGCCGCACGCGCATCCGAACACCGCGTTCCTGCAGGCGCTCACGTCTAGGGCGTAAACGATCGGCCTGCAAAAACAGGCCGGTCTCAGGGTCGATGGCCATCCGGGTCGAGGGGAGACGCGGCATCCGGTTGCACGCCCAGGTCGGTGCTCTCCGCGGTCGGATTCGTGAACGGGACCGCGCCGAGCGCCTCCGAGGAGGTGCGCACCGGCCCGACGGTGCGCTGGCGCAACGGGTCACGACGCAGATCCACATAGAGCGACACGCACAGCCCGATGATGATCAGAACGAACGGGGTCGCCGCCAGGATGGTGAACGTCTGCAGGGCGCCCAGGCCGCCCACGAACAGCAGAACCGCAGCGACGGCGCCGGTGAGGATCGCCCAGAGGATCACCAGCGGCTTCCAGGGCTCCTTACGACCGCGACTCGACAGCGTCCCGAGCACGAGAGCTCCCGCGTCCGCCCCGCTGACGAAGAACACGGCGGTGAGCACCATCACTACGAGAGCCGAGCCGATGAAGAACGGATATTGCTGCAACGCCGCGAAGAAGCCGGCCGCCGCACTGCCGGTGCCGGCGATGTCGACACCGTTCAGCTGCAGGTGCAGCCCCGTGCCGCCGAAGACGACGAACCACAGGATGCTGACCCCAGTCGGCACCAGAAGCACGCCGAGAATGAACTCACGTATGGTGCGGCCGCGGGAGATCCGGGCGATGAAGGTGCCTACGAACGGGGTCCAGGAGATCCACCACGCCCAGTAGAAGATCGTCCAGCTCGCCAACCAGTCGTCGCCGCCGAACACCGCCGAGTGGAAGCTCATCGGTACGAGATCGGTCAGATAGGCGCCGATCGACGACGGCAACAGGTTCAGGATGAAGACGGTCGGGCCGACCACGAAGACGAACACGACCAGTAGGGCCGACAGCACCATGTTGGTGTTGCTCAGCCACTTGATGCCTTTCGCCACCCCGCTCGCCGCGGAGAACACAACCCCCACGGTCAGCACGCAGATAATGATGATCGGCACGACCGTTCCGGGATTCTCCTCGAATTGGCCGGAACGAAGCAGTGAGACACCGGCCGCGATCTGCAGTGCGCCCAGCCCGAGCGATGTCGCCGAACCGAACTGGGTGCAGATGATCGCCAGGATGTCGATCGGCTTGCCCCAGCCTTTGCCCTCGATCCGTTCCTTGCCGAACAGGGCCTGGAATGGAGCGCTCATCAGGTTGCCGCGGCCCATCCGGTAGGTGGAGTAGGCCAAGGCCAAGCCGACCACCGAATAGACCGCCCACGGATGCAGACCCCAGTGGAAGAAGGTGTACGCCATGGCCGCGTTGGCAGCCTCCGGGCTGTTCGCCGGCGCGTCGACGAACGGCGGCGGTGTCGCCAGGTGGGTGACCGGCTCGTACACGCCGAAGAACATCAGACCGATCCCCATGCCTGCACTGAACATCATCGACACCCAGGAGACAGTCGAGAACTCGGTGCTCTGCCCCTCGCGGGAGAGCGGAATGCTGCCGTACCTCCCGAAGGCCAGTACCAACGAGAAGATGACGAAGCCCGATGCCCCGAGAATGAACAACCAGCCGAGGTTGCCCGTTACCCAGCCGAGAACGGATGCCGAAACGGTGCCCACGGTCTCGGTGAACAGCACCCCGACCAGACAGACCATCACGATGATTCCGGCGGAAACGCCGAAAACCGTTTTGTCGATGGTGGCTAGGCCCTCTCGGTGCGGTTCACTGACCGCGTCCCCGAGCTCCGACTCGATACCATCTGCTGAATCCTTGGACATATCGCTCCTCGGTGATCGAACACCCGTCGATCGGACAGTTTTCGTCACGTCACGTCACGTCACTGTCGCCGAAGGTGCGAGAAGAAAACTGCTTGCGGCTCGTCCAAACGCTACGCGGATGGCGCGGCGATTACTATAGTGGCCGCTATGGCTGACCTCGGAGAATTCGAACCGGCCCAACCGGCCCTCTACACCGGCAAGGGCGATTCCGGCCGCACCACCTTCGGCCGGCACGGCGACGTGGCCAAGACCGACGTGCGTGTCGCCGCCTACGAAGCCTGCGACGAGGCCAACGCGGCCGTGAGCTTGGCCATGGCTGCCGGTGGTCTGCCCATCGAGGTGACCAGTACGCTCGCCAGCGTGCAGAACGACCTGTTTGATTTGGTGGCCGACCTGTCCGTGCCCCTCGACGACCCTGAGCCGGCGCCGGCACGCATCCGCGAGTCGCACCTTGCCCGGCTCGAGCGTGCCGTCGATCACTTTGCGCAGCAGGCCGCCGACCTGAGCGGCTTCGTGCTCCCCGGCGGGACGGTCGCAGCCGCACTGCTCTATCAGGCGCGTGGCGTCGTGCGCCGTGCCGAGCGAGCGGTGTGGGTTGCCATCGACCTGCACCCGACCTCCGTGGACCCGCTCACCGCTCGGTACCTGAACCGGCTGTCGTCCCTGATGTTCGTGCTGGCCCGGGGAGCCAACGCCGAGCACGGCGACGTGATGTGGGTGCCCGAGGCTTCGGCTCGGGCGATGGCGCAGGAAGAGGTCGGCGACGACCGTCCGGAAACGGGCGTCGGCGGCGCCTGACGGTGCTGCTGGCCGAGATCGGCGAGGCGGCCGCGCACGTAACCTCCGAGCGGGCCGCAGGCGGCAGCACGATGAGCACGAGCACGAGCACGAGCACGAGCACGAGCACGAGCACGAGCACGAGCACGAGTACCAGCGCCAGCGCCAGGAATCCCCCGGCGGAGGCGTCAGCGGTCGACGGTCAGCGGTGGACGCTCAGCGGGTGACGGTCAGGAAGACGTCGCCCGACTCGAGCTGGGCGCCGGCCGTGACCGCATCCGCCAGCGTGATGGTCTCCGCCTTCTGTTCGAGGATGATCACCGGCACGATCGGGTTGCGCCCGGTGGCCTCGATCGCCGACACGTCCCAGGTGACGACGATGTCGCCGGCAGAGACGTGGTCGCCCTGCTGTGCACGCAGGGTGAAGCCCTCGCCGTGCAGTTCGACGGTGTCGATGCCCAAATGCACAAGCACACCCAGACCGTCGGGGGAGACGATCACGTAGGCGTGCGGGAACACCTTGAGCAGCGTGCCGCTGATCGGGGCGATGGCGTCGACCACGCCGCGGGGCGGGTCGATCGCGGCGCCCGGGCCCACGATGGCCTGGGCGAAGGTGGGATCCGGCACCTCGGCGAGCGCCACGGCGCGGCCGGGCACGGGGGAGAGAACGATCACAGCAGGTCCTCGATGTCCTCGGCCAGGTTGTCGGCTTCGGGGCCCACGACGACCTGAATGATGGTGCCGGAACGGAAGACTCCGTGCGCTCCGGCGGCCTTGAGGGCCGCCTCGTTCACGACCGCGGGGTCGGTCACCTCGGTGCGCAGGCGAGTGATGCACGCCTCGATTTCCACGATGTTGTCTTTTCCGCCGAGGGCGGCCAGGATCTGCGCGGCTTTGCTAGTCATCTTCTGTTCCTTCTGTGGTGGGCACTGCGACGGGCTCATCGACTGCGGTTCTTTCGAAGGCCGTGCCGCACTCCGTGTTGACAAGTGGGGTGTCGTACCTTCATGATCGAACTATTGGATCGTACCAGTACGAACCACTTAGTGGAAGTGGTACTAAACCACTCGGGTTTGACGCAGACGGGTTCGACGCAGACGGCACCGATCAACAACGAAAGGCAACGCCATGAGGCAGACCCAGGACGAGAGCTCACTGCTCGCAGCCGGGCCCGTGTCCAAGCAAACGCAGCTGCGCTCGATCCTGCAGGACCTGGTCGAGAAGACCCTGGCTCCGCACGCCGCGATTCCGCCCGAGCGCAAGCTGATGGCGAAGTACGGTGTCAGCCGGTCGACGGTGCGCGAGGCCATCCGTCAACTGGTCGAAGAGGGGCTGCTGTACCGCATCCAGGGCAAGGGCACCTTCGTGGCGGGTGAGCGCGTGCAGAGCGATCTGCACCTGGCCTCCTTCACCGAGGACATGCGCCGGCGCGGCCTCGTGCCCGCCACGCTCCTGCTCTCCACCTCGCTGATCGAAGCGCCCCTCGACGTGCGGGCGGCCCTCGGTCTCGGCGCGGGCGCCCGGGTTCAGGTCGTCGAACGCCTCCGGCTGGCCGGCGGCACCCCGATGGCCCTCGAGCGTGGCTACTACCCGGCGGACCTGCTGCCGAATCTGGGCGAGCAAGACCTGACCCGCTCCCTCTACGCGACCTTCGCGACCGAATACGGGCTGCGCATCGACAACGCCGAGCAGGCGGTGTGGGCGGATGCTGCGGGTTCCGACACCGCGGAGACGCTGGGTGTCACCGCGGGGGCCCCTCTCATCGTCTTCCGGCGCACCTCGTCGGCCGGGTCGGCCGCCATCGAGTACGTCACCTCCTGGTATCGCGGAGATCGCTACCAGATCCATATGACCCTGAATCTCCAGCACCAGCCCTGATCTCCAGCAACAGCCCTGATCTCCGGCACCCGCCGGAAGTTCCGGCCCGGCATCAGGCCGAGCCCCGCACTTCACACCCATCACAGGAGGAAATCCATGTCCAGCATCACCGTAGACGCCGGGACGCGACGAAAAATACCGGGCCTCGGCCAGGCTCAACGAGTCGGCCGTAGCCTTATGCTGCCCATCGCGGCGTTGCCTGCCGCCGGGCTGCTTCTCCGCATCGGTCAGCCTGACTTGCTCGGCGCCATCCCGGGCTTCGAGACGGGCGGGGCCGTCATCGCCTCCGCAGGCGGGGCCCTGTTCGGAGCCCTCCCGCTGCTCTTCGCGGTGGGCGTAGCGATCGGCTTCGCGAAGAAGTCCGACGGCTCGACCGCCCTCGCGGCCGTGGTCGGCTATCTCGTCTTCTCCAAGGTCGGTGAGGCGATGTCGCCTCTCGTGCTGGGGTTGCCGGCCAAGGGTGACCCCCAGGTCCTCGTCGATTACAGCGTGCTCGGCGGCATCCTGATGGGTATCGTCTCGGCGGTCCTCTGGCAGAAATACCATCGCATCTCCCTGCCGAGTTATCTCGCTTTCTTCGGCGGCCGGCGCTTCGTTCCGATCATCACCGCCGTGGTGGCGCTCGTGCTCGGTGTTCTTCTCAGCTTCGTCTACCCGGCCTTCGCCGGCGGATTGACGGCCTTCGGCGATGTCGTCACCTCCAATGACATCTGGGGCGGTTTTCTCTACGGCACCACCAACCGGCTGCTCATCCCCGTGGGGCTGCACCACATCCTCAACTCCGTGGTCTGGTTCGTGATCGGCGACTACAACGGCGCCAGCGGCGACATCGCCCGGTTCTTCGCCGGTGACCCCACCGCGGGCACCTTCATGACCGGGTTCTTCCCGATCATGATGTTCGCCCTGCCGGCCGGTGCCCTGGCCATCTGGCACGAGGCCAAGCCCTCCCAGAAGAAGATCGTCGGCGGCATCATGCTCTCCGGTGCCCTCACCGCCATGCTCACCGGCGTCACCGAGCCGCTCGAGTTCTCCTTCATGTTCGTGGCGTTCCCTTTGTTCATCATCCACGCGTTCCTCACCGGCACGTCGATGGCCCTGGTGAACGCGCTGGGCATCCGCGACGGCTTCAGCTTCAGCGCAGGCCTGTTCGACTACGTGCTCAACTTCGGGCTCGCCGAGAAGCCGCTGCTGCTCATTCCGATCGGGCTGGCGTACGGCGCGATCTACTACTTCCTGTTCCGCTTCGTGATTCGCAAGTGGAACCTGAAGACCCCCGGCCGCGGCGACGACGAGGTGCCCGACGCCAGCGCGCCGGACTCCGCCTCCTCGACGTCGGTCTAGTCCACACCATCCAGAAGTCGGAGCACGAAATTGGCTGAAGTAGTTTTTGTTGACAGTGAGGCCGCGGCGGGAACGCTCGCCGCGGCATCCATTCGCGCGCTCATCACCCGGAAGCCCGACACGGTGCTGGGGCTGGCCACCGGATCGACCCCGCTTTCGGTCTACGCGGCGCTCGCCGCCTCCCTGGCCGAGAACCCGATGGACGTCTCCCGGGTGCGCGGCTTCGCGCTGGACGAATACGTCGGCCTGCCCGCCGACCACCCGGAGAGCTACCGCTCCGTGATCACCCGCGACGCGGTCGTGCCGATCGGCCTCACCCCCGAGAACATCCAGGTGCCGAACGGCGACCTGGCCACGATCGAGACCGCGGGCGTCGACTACGAGGCGGCCATCCGCGCCGCCGGCGGCATCGACGTGCAGATTCTCGGCATCGGCCGCACCGGGCACGTCGGGTTCAACGAGCCGGGATCGTCGTTCGCGTCGATCACGCGCATCAAGACCCTGGCCGAGAAGACGCGCATCGACAACGCGCGGTTCTTCGCCTCGCCGGGCGATGTGCCGATCCACTGCATGACCCAGGGGCTGGGCACGATTCTGCGGGCCCGGCACCTCATTCTGCTGGCCTTCGGCGAGGAGAAAGCGGATGCCATCGCCGCGGCAGTCGAGGGACCGATCACATCGAGCAAGCCGGGATCCGTCATCCAGCTGCACCCGCATGTGACGGTCATCGTGGACGAGGCCGCGGCCTCCCGGCTCGAGAACCTCGCGTATTACAGGTACGCCTGGGCGAACAAGCACGCCTGGCAGGGGATCTGATGCTCATCGCTGCCGGAACCGTGATCGCACCCGATGCGGTGCTCAGCCCGGGGTGGGTGGACATCCGTGCGGGGCTGATCGTGGCCTGCGGGGAGGGGGAGCCGCCCCGCGAACCCGACCACGTCTTCGCGCAGAGCACCCTGGCGCCGGGATACGTCGACATCCATGCCCACGGCGGGGGCGGCAGCAGCTTCAACGACGCCGGCACCGACGCCGCCGTGGAGCGGATCACCGCCACCCATCTGGCCCACGGCACGACCACGATGATGGCCAGCCTCGTCACCGCCCCGCTCGACGAACTCGAGCGCACGGTGGCGGCGCTGGCGACCCTGGTGGAGCAGGGAATCCTGGCCGGCATCCATCTGGAGGGGCCGTGGCTGAGTCCGGCCCACCGCGGGGCTCACGACGAGAGCCTGTTGCGTGAGCCGGATGCCGAGACCGTCGATCGGCTGATGCGGGCCGGGCGGGGCTGCGTGCGCATGGTCACCATCGCGCCGGAACTGGAGGGTGGTCTCGCCGCAGTGACGCAGATCGTGGGCTTCGCGGCCGTGGCCGCGATCGGGCACACCGACGCGAACTATGACATGACCCGGCAGGCGATCGCCGCCGGGGCCACGGCCGGCACACACGTGTTCAACGCGATGCGGCAGGTCCACCACCGCGAGCCCGGCCCGGCGCTCGCCCTGCTGGAAGATCCGAACGTCTTCGCCGAGCTCATCGCCGACGGCGTGCACCTGCACCCGGCCATCGTGCGTTTCATCATCGAGAGCCCGTCGCGGCCCGTCTTCGTCACGGATGCCATGGCCGCCGCCGGCGCGGACGAGGGCCACTACAAGCTCGGCGCTCTCGACGTGAGCGTCGCCGGCGGCGAGGCGCGCCTGGCGGACGGCACGATCGCCGGCAGCGTGCTCACCCTGAGCGCAGCGGTGCGCAACGCCGTGCACACCGCCGGAGTTCCGCTGCACCTCGCGGTGCGGGCGGCCACCCAGAACCCGGCCGACATGATCGGCCTCCCCGACCGCGGACGCCTCGCCGCCGGCTCCCGCGCCGACCTGATCGTGCTCGATGCGGGCCTGCACGTCACGGCGACGATGCAGGCCGGCGTGTGGGTGAAATAGTTCGTTTCTCCATGCTGCATGGGAGTAGCCTGAAAGGGCGCTGGCGGTCTCGCTGAGGGCGGCAGTGCAGTTCTCAGAGGAGAGAAAACATGTCCGTCAAGCCACTCAAAGTCACCGTCACCGGAACCTCGGAATCGCCGACGAAGCTCGCCGTTTCCGTGCGCGATTTCTCGTTCGTCATCGACGAGCCCGCCATGTTCGGAGGTGAGGATGCCGGGCCCAATCCGGTCGAATACGCCCTGGCCTCCCTCGCCGGCTGCATGAATGTCGTCATCCACCTGGTCGCCAAGGAGCAGGGCGTTGACCTGCGGTCGTTGCGGCTCACGGTCCAGGGCGAGTTGGACCCCTCGCGGCTGATGGCGCTGCCCACCGAGAACCGAGCGGGCTTCGAGGGCATCGAACTCATCGCCGAATTCGACTCGGACGCCAGCACGGAGGACCTCGACGAGGTGCTCCGCCTGGCCGGACTTCGCTGCCCCGTCTCGGACAACCTGGGCAACGCGACGCCCGTCGTCGTGCGGCTCGCCGCCCCGGCAGAGCTGGAGGAAACCCTCGCCGCTGTGTAGCGACGGATGCCGTGGGCTGGGCCGGAAGGCATCCGTTTCAGCCCGCTCGGCAACCAACGCCGACCTGACAGTGCCCTATCGCCGTTCCACAGTGACGGATGTCGCGGCGCACCCTGTGGCTGCCGGCGCACGTTCCACCCTGCGCCGGCTTCCATAAGCTGCGCCGCGACGACACGCGGCTACACCCCGAGCGCCATCCCGGCTCCGAGTGACAGCATCACGACGGCGATGAAACCATCGAGGATGCGCCACGATCCCGGGCGGGCGAAGAACCGTCGCAGATGGCGGGCCCCGAATCCGAGGCCGAAAAACCACACGAAGCTCGCTGTGATCGCGCCGCCGCCCCACCACCAGCGAGCCGACTCGCCCTGCTCATTGGCCACCGAACCCAGGAAGAGCAGGGTGTCCAGGTAGACGTGCGGATTCAGCCAGGTGAGCGCGAGCATCGTCGCCACCGCGACCGGTGTGCTGATCGGGATCGGCGAGGCATCCGCCACCAGGGTGCGCGGCCGGAAGGCCCGCACCGCGGCGAAAACGCCGTAGGTCAGCAGGAACGCGGCCCCGATGACGCGGATCACGATGAGCGCCACCGGGGTCTGCTCCACCACGAGGCCGATGCCGAGGATACCCGCGAAGATGAGCGCGGCATCCGAGACGGAACAGATCAGCACCGCCGGCAGGATGGTGCGGGTGCGCCCCTCGATCCCGAGCCGCAGAACGTAGGCGTTCTGCGCGCCGATCGCCACGATCAGGGCAAGCCCGGTGCCGAACCCGAGGAGCGAGGGGAGAAGGGTGGTGGCAAGATCCATACCGGCAAATCTAAGAGACGCTGCAGAGGTAGTACAGCCAGAAGCCAAACCAGGTGACGGATGCCGTGGGTCGCGTCGCAGCTGCCAGTCGTCACCCGTAGAGTCCCTCCCGCACGCCGCACGCCGCACTTCGGTTCGTCCCCGGTCGGCGACTCCTTGAATCCGCCACGGAGCGACGCCGGCAATCCCTCCACAAAACTAGTTTGACCAGCTTATTCACACCCATGAGAAACCCTCGGGGAATGTCAGTGGCACCCCGTAATGTGACTGTCATGACCACCTCGGTGAGCACCCCCCAGACGCAGCTCGGCTCGCGTTTCGACGCGATCGCCGCCGTCGACCGGGGTCTCGCGCGGGGCTTCGCGCAGCGGGCCGACATGATCGACGAGGCCCGCCGGTTCAGCGAATCGATTGCCGCGAACACCCTCCGCAGCGCCGCCTCCCACTGGGAGCCAGCCGAGATCGCCCGGCGCGAATTCTCGAGCGAACTGGCCTGCACCCTGCGCATTCCCGAACCCACCGCCGTGGGGCTGATCGCCGAGTCCCGGGCCCTGGCCGAAGACCTGCCCGGCACCCGGGCGGCCCTCGAGGCCGGCGAGATCAGCTACCGGCACGCCCAGGTGCTGATCGGGCAGGCCTGCTCGGTGCCCGAAGCAGCGCTGCCCGCCTTCGAGGAGGCGCTGTTGCCGGCCGCGCGCACGCTGACGGCGGCCAAGCTCAAGCACAAGGCCCGCGTGCTGCGCGAGCGTCTGCACCCGGAGTCCATCACCGCCCGGCGGCAGAAATCCTTCAGCGAACGCACGTCCTGGGTGCAGGCGGAACCCGACGGAATGGCGACCCTGACCGTGACCACGAGCGCCGACGTCGTGCACTCCATCTTCGCCCGGGCGAACGACGCCGCCCTCAGCCTGGTCGGGCCGGGGGAGCCCCGCACCCTGACCCAGGTGCGCACCGATGTGATCAGTGACCTGCTGGTCGACGGTGTGACCCCGTCGGGAATCGGCAAGGGAATCCGTGCCACGGTCCAGATCACGGTCCCGGTGATGACCCTCCTCGGCCACAGCGAGGAACCCGGCTACCTGGAGGGCTACGGGCCGATCGATCCCGACACGGCCCGCGACCTGGCCTCGCGGGCGCCGAGCTTCACGCGCATCCTGGTCCATCCCGAGACCGGGGTCGTGCTCTCGGTCGGCCGTGAGCGCTACAAGGTGCCCAAGGCGCTCCGGCGGTTCCTCCGGCTGCGCGACGAAACCTGCCGCTTCGCCGGGTGCAACCAGCCGGCCCGCATCGCCGACCTCGACCATACCCACGAATGGCAAGACCTCGGCCATACCGCCCACGACAACCTCGCCCATCTCTGCCCAGGCTGCCATGCCTTGAAATCCGAGACCGGGTGGACGGTGAATCAGGAGCCGGGCGGCATCCTCACCTGGCATTCACCGACCGGGCGCCCCTTCGTGACGGAACCGGCCACGCCGATCGCCACGCCGATCGCCATTCCGGGCGCGTCACCGTCTACTGGTCCCGCAGCCGGACCGCCGAGACCCGCCCGGCCACCACTGCCCGACGAAGCACCCTTCTAACCAGCACCCTTTTGACCAGCACCGTTCTGACCTGCGGCGAGACGGATGTCGCGGCGCACCTTGTGGAAGCGGGCGCACGTTCTACCGTGCGCCCGCTTCCACACCATGCGCCACGACCACTGGAGGGTCGAGGTCCCCGTCGCGTATTCTCGACATCGACGCACTCCTCGGAAAGGCACCATGCCCAGCCCCAAACAGCCAGCCGTCCCGCGCATCGACGTGGAACGCCATCAGCGGGCTCTTCTCGCTGCGGCGGCCGATGTGCTTGCCCGCGACCCCGACTCCTCCATGGCGGATGTCGCGCAAGCGGCGAATCTGACCCGCGCCACCCTCTACCGCCATTTCAGCAACCGGCAGACGCTGCTCAAGGCGATCCAGGCGGAGGCCCTGACCCGCGCGTCGGAGACCCTCCTCGCCTGTCGCCTCGATGACGGGAACGCCCTAGAGGTGCTCGGGCGCGTCATCGGCGCGCTGGGCAAGCACGGGATGCGCTTCCGCATCATCCTGATGAAGGCCTCGGACTCCAGCCCGCGATTCCTCACCCAGCGCGACCAGGTGCTCGCCCCCGTCGTGGAGGTCGTCAAGCGCGGTCAGCTCGAGGGCGACATCCGTTCCGACCTGTCACCGGAATGGATCGTCACGGCCATGGCCTCCCTGCTGATTGCGGCGGTGCGGGCCGCGCCGACCACGAAGCAGTCCGACGTCGACGTGTCCGACCTCATCTTCCGCACCCTGGTCGGCGGGATCGCGACAGGCGGCTCCGAGTCCGAGAACACCGAGGCCGAGAACACCGAGGCCAAGAACACCGAGGCCAAGAACACCGAGGCCAAAAACTAGACAACGCTGTCTCATTTCATCTAGTCTCGGTTCAGCAGCCCGAACTGCGCTGCCGGACTCGATGAATCGGGATGGGACTCTCCGTGCTCTCTGCACTCGCTCGTATATCAACCCGCTACCGCTGGATCGTGGTCGGACTGTGGCTGGTGCTTCTCCTCGGCGCCCTGTTCGGCAGCCGGGCGATCGGCGGCACCTTCAGCAACGACCTCACCCTCGCCGGCACCGACTCGCAGGCTGCCTACGACACCCTGCGCGAGCAGTTCCCGGAACTGTCCGGCGACGGCATGCAGGCCATCGTGCACAGCACGGATGCCGCGGAGCCCGTCACCTCCCCGGCCACCCGCACCGCGGTGGAGGAGGCCGTGGCCGAGCTGGCCGCGCTCGACGGTGTCGCCGCCGTGCGCTCGCCCTACGGCCCGCCCCAGCCGATGATCTCCGAAGACGGGTCGACCGCGATGGTGACCATCCAGTTCACCGAGCGGGCCAAGGACATCCCCGCCCAGACCCTCGCCGACGCCCAGGCCGCCTTCGACGGCGTGCAGGATGCGGGGGCGCAGGTCGAATTCGGCGGCCCCGCCGCGCAGGCCGAGACCGGTCCGTCGGGCAGCGAGATCTACGGGCTGCTCGCGGCGGCCTTGGTTCTCCTGCTCGTGTTCGGCTCCCTGTTCGCCATGCTGGTCACCCTGGTCAGCGCACTGATGGCCCTCGGCGTCGGGCTCGCCTCGATCTCCATGATCGCCTCGACGGTCACCATCGGCACGTCCGGCCCGATCGTGGCCGCCATGATCGGCCTCGGCGTGGGCATCGACTACGCCCTGCTGATCGTCACCCGGCACCGCGAGGGGATGTCCCAGGGCCTGGCCCCGAACGCATCCATCGAAGCGGCCATGACCACCGCCGGTCGTTCCGTTCTGGTGGCCGGCGCCACGGTGATCATCGCCATCCTCAGCCTCTACGCCATCGGCATCCCGTTCGTCTCCTCCCTCGGGCTCGCCAGCGCCCTCGTGGTCAGCGCCACGATGCTCGCCGCCGTCACCCTGCTGCCGGCGCTGCTGGCCATCTTCGGCACCAACCTGGACCGCGTGCGGGTGCGCAAGCTCCGCAAGAAGACGGCCGGGACGGATGCCGCGACGGATGCCGCGAGCACCTCCCACCCGCAGCCCGCCTCGGGCTGGCGCGGCTGGGTCGGCGACATCCAGCGTCGTCGCTGGATCTCGGCGCTCGCCGCCGTGCTCGTGCTGGCGATCCTGGCCCTGCCGCTGCTGTCGCTCCGCCTCGGCACCGCCGACGGCGGATCCCAGGCTGCCGACACCACGCAGCGCAAGGCCTACGATCTCATCGTCGACGGCTTCGGTGCCGGCTGGGCCGGCCCGCTCCTGGTCACGGTCGACTTCGGCGCCGACTCCGCGCCGGCCGAGAACCAGGCCGCGAGCATGGCCGTGCAGTCCCAGCTGGCGGCAACGGATGGCGTCAGCGCGGTCACACCCCCGCGGCTGGCCGAGAACGGAACGACCGCGCTGTTCACCGTGATCCCCACCAGCTCACCGGACGACGCCGCCACCGAAACCCTGGTGCACGACCTGCGTGACACCGTGCTGCCGGCCGCGGCACCGGATGCGGCCGCGCACGTCGGCGGGGCGACCGCGACGAGCATCGACCTGGCCGACACCCTCCTGGCCCAGATCGGCTGGTTCATCCTGATCGTCGTCGTGCTGGCCTTCATCGTTCTGCTGATCGAGTTCCGGGCGCCGTTCATCGCGGCGATGGCCGTCATCATGAACCTGTTCGCGGTCGGCGCCGCCTACGGACCCGTCGTCGCCGTGTTTCAGTGGGGCTGGTGGCCCGCCAACCTGCTCGGGGTCGCCTCCGGCCCGGTGGAATCGTTCGTCCCGGTGATGCTCTTCGCGGTGCTGTTCGGACTGTCCACCGACTACACCGTGTTCCTGCTCAGCCGCGTCAAGGAGGAACTCGCCCGCACCGGAGACGCCGACCGGGCGGTGCGCGACGGCCTGGCCGCGACGGCCCGGGTGATCCTGGCCGCGGCATCCGTCATGGTCGTCGTCTTCGGCAGCTTCATTCTCAACGACCAGCGCACCGTGACGATGTTCGGATTCGGCCTGGCCATGGCCGTCGCCGTGTACGCGCTCGTCGTGATGCTGGTGCTCGTGCCCGCCCTGCTCGCGATCGCGGGCCGCGGCGCCTGGGGCCGCACGAAGCGCCGGCCGTCGGTGGAGGTGGAGGCGGACGCGGAGACGGAGGTCGGGCCGGTGTCCGCGCCCGCGCCCGAGCCCGAGCCGCTCGTTGCGACGGGACGAGGCTGAGGTCGCCTGCCGGATGTCGCGGCGCACCCTGTGGAAGCCGGCGCACGTTCTATCGTGCGCCGGCTTCCATACCGTGCGCCCCGACCGCGCCGTTTGGGCCACGCGCGCCCCGCGCACTCGGAGCGATGGCCAACCTCAACGAACCAGATCTACCAGTCGCTGCAACGACCCCTGCAGCGAGGCGAACCCCTCCGGCTTCCGAGTCACCGTGGCCTCATCCATGTACACGTCCCGGCGAATCTCGAGCATCACCGAACTCACACGCGCATCGGTGCGGTAGTGCTTGAGCGGCACATACGACCCCGCGAAGGGCGCATTCGCGTGCGTGTCGAGGTGAGGGAAGCATCCGTCGACCGTGGCCAGAAGGTCGACGGATGCGTGGAACGGCTCTGACCCCACGCAGAGCGGTGCCCGGTAGCCGCCGCCGTGCAGCTCATACGACAGCTCGGCTTCCGGGTAGGAATGCACGTCGAAGATCACGGCTCGCCCGTGCACGGCCAGAGTCGCGTCCACGAGTTCGGTGAACCGAGCCGAGTAGGCCTCGAAGTAGTCCATCAGCGGCTTCTCGTCGTCGGCGGACACCCGCCGGATCTCCTGGCGCCGGGAGCCGTGCGTGTACAGCACACCCATGCCCACCGCGTTCATCTCCTCGGTGTCGTCGGGGAACCGTTCGACGTCGACCGCGAACCGGGACAGGCCGTTGATGACCGCGCTCGCGCCCGTGATGGCGGCGACGAGCTCGTCGGTGAAGTGGTCGGTCATGACGTCTTTCTCCGCCTCCAACTCGGCGGGGGAGATGACGTAGGAGTGCAGGTACTCCGCCGGAATGAAGCGTCCGCCGTGCGGTGCGTGCAGGATCACGGGTGTCGTCGCCGAGTTGTCGATCAGCCGGAACAGCGCGGTTTCGTTGCGGGTGGTCATCGTGTGCCTCCAGGCCGTGATGCTCCCGGTCGGTGGTAGTCGGAAGCAGTTCAGGGTCTCAGGGGCCACCGACAGTCGGGCTCCGGGACCATGAACATGGCAGGCAGGCAGGCATCGTGCGGGCATGCATCGTGCGGGCATGGTCCCGGTCGAGTAGAGGTCACACCGGCATATCCAAACGCCGCGGGGCGGCCTAGCGTTCGAACTGTACGCGTTAGACCCGCTGACGCCGCACTCCGACACCAGGAGGAGGAATCATGAACGTGAACCGAGCCGGGTCGGCCGGCATCCGCATCAAGACTGCCCGCGCCATCGAGTCGACCGGAGACGCCAGCGCTCTGGACCGGTACATCCTTGACAGTGCTGACTCGGGTGGAGCCATCGCGGTCGTGGAACACCTGCTGGCGCCGCGCACCCTCGCGGCACCGATCCACCGGCACAGTCGGGAGGACGAGTACAGTCTCGTCCTTGCCGGGCGGCTCGGCGTCTTCGAGGACGGCGACGAAGTCGTTGCCTCGCCGGGCGACCTGGTCTTCAAGCCGAGGGGTCGCTGGCACACCTTCTGGAATGCCGGCGAAGAGCCGCTGCGGGTGCTCGAGCTGATCGTGCCGGGCGGAATCGAACAGCTCTTCCGCCAGCTGGCCGAACCGGGTGGCGAGTACGACCCGGCGACGCTCCCGCCGCTGGCGGCCGAATATGGCGGCGAGGTCGACTTCGAGGCCACCATGCCCCTGATGCAGCGGCATGGGCTCGTGTTCTGAGCTGCGGCAATCCCTCACGACGCTGGTGAGAGACCGCCCGGCTCAGCCGCGCAGGCGCAGCAGGACCGGGCTGGCCGGACTTTTCTGCTCGACCTCAACGACCGAAGACCGAGATTTCAGAAAATCAGAAAACTGGGTGAAGCCGAGCGCCCGCTCCTGAAATGAAGGGTCCATTCGTTTCATCTGGAGCTCCAGCGCCGATGCGTGTTGCCACTCCTGGTCGTTCTTCGCCAGCAGCTCCATCGCTCGCAGGAGCAGCGGAGTCGCCGCCTTCCGGGCAGTGGGCGTGGGCGTGGCATCGGTTGTGAGTGCGGGCACCGCGGCCGAAACGAGAGGAAGCGGAGCCACGGATGCGGCGGCATCCGTCTTCTTGGCTGGAACCTCCTTGGCCGGCGGGATCGGGGGCGCTGGCGGGGGCGCTGGCGGGGTCGGGGCCGAGGGGGTCGACATCGAAATCAGCGTCGCCGCACTCGTGACCCCGGGCAGGGAGTCATAGTCGGCGAACTCGTCGCAGGCGGCCGCGAGCGTACTGCTCGTCGAGCCGGACACGCCGATGCCGATGACGTAGCGGCCCAGCCTCCGGCAGCGCTGGGCGAGCGGGACGTAGTCGGAATCTCCGGCGACGATGACGACGTGGGTGAGGTCGGTGAGCCGCAACACGTCCTCGACGACGTCGATGGCCAACCGGATATCCGCGCCGTTCTTCAGCGACGAGACGGTCGGGAACAGTTGCGTCAGGTCGACAGCGCGGTCGGTGAGCTGGCGCTGGTACCTCGCGTTGACCGCCGCCGACCAGTCGGCGTAGGCGCGACTGACCACGACTGACCCGAACGACGACGCATAGTCCAGCACGGCGCCCACATCGATCATGGCCTGGTGGATGCGCGCGGTCACCTCAGCGTCGGCCCTCGGGTTCGACGACACGTGATTGCGCGCCTTGTCTTTGGCGAACTGGTTCTTGCCGTGCAGCTGGTTGTAGCGCGAGATGACAATGTTGTCGAAGTCTAAATAGACGCCGACTCGTTCGCGGGACTGCTCAGCCATCCGGTGCTCCTCATAGGTCGATGCCGGTGACGAGCATCGCGCCAGTCCCCCCCGCCAGTCAGTCTCTCAGAGATGGGTAGCCGGCGTTGCGAGCCCGTTCTGGGGATGCCGCCCACGCGACACCAGACCACACCAACCGCTAGATTCAACGCGGGGGAACGGGGGAACCATGACTATTCACGCGCAAACAATGAGGCAGCAGTTCGCGGCCCAGGCGGTCATCGAGGAGTTGCTGCGGCAGCACGCCGATACGCCACCGCGCAGCACGTTCGCGCGGTTCTGCGGCAACTCTCCGTTGCGCAGCGACAGCGTCAGCTGGTATTTGGGTGCCAAAGGCGAGATCGTGGTCGGCCAGATCCTCGCGACTCTGCCCCTGGAGTGGACGTCCTTCCACGCCCTGCCGATCGGCAAGAAGGGCTCGGACATCGACCACATCGTCATCGGCCCGGGCGGCATCTTCACCATCAACACGAAACACCACGCGGGCAAGACCGTCTGGGTGGCCGGGCGGGGCCTGATGGTGTCCGGCCAGAAGCAGCCCTACATCCGCAACGCTGAATACGAAGCCGGCCGGGTCACGAAACTGCTGAGAGAACGGATGCCGCTGCTCCCGGCCGCGCAACCCGTTCTCGCGCTGGTCAACCCCAAGTCGCTGACCGTCAAGGTGCAGCCGGATCAGGTGAAAGTCACAACCGCCGCTGCCCTGCGTCGCTGGCTCGTGAAGCATCCCGTGGTTCTGAACGCCGGTGACCTGGCGGAGCTCGCCGCGGTCATCGACGATCCGGCGACGTGGCCGGCCCCGCTGTTCCCGCCGACGGAGAACGTGCTGGCTCGCTTCAACGCGCTCGATGCCGAGGTTCTCGCGGCGCGATCGCGGCGGAGAGTGTGGAGCTTCAGCGGCACACTCGCACTTTGCGCGGCAGCCTTCGGCGCGTGGCTGCTGCTGCCGGCCGTGCTCGGCGCCGTCCTGACGGGCGGGCCGCAATGATCAGGCAGGTTGTGAGCGAAACCGCAGTGCTCGTCGAAACCTTGCATGCATCACACGCGCACCATTTCTGAGTCTGTGGTCAGCGGGGTCCGTCCGGTCGGAATCTCACGGCGCTGCCAGGCGAAGGCCGCCTCACCCCGCCGCGTGCCGGAACAGCTTCGCCGGCTTGCCGACGACGCCCTGCTGGTAGGCATCCGTCTCCACCAGCTGCCCCAGCATGTGCCGGCGGAACGTGTCCTTGCCGAGCGGCTCGCCCGCGATCGCCGAGTGCAGCCGCAGCAGCTCGAGCAGCGTGAACTCCGGCCCGAGCAGCCGCTCGGGGTCGGCGAACGCGCGATACGAGGCACGCAGGGTGTCCACCGCCATCTCGATGATCTTCTTGTGGTCGTAGACCGTGCCATGCACCTCGGTCACGGGCGTCAGGTCGACCTGGGCGACGGATGCCTCCGGCACCACCACGAGGTGCGCCACCGACATCACCCAGCCCCGGTTATCCCGGTCGGGGTCATCGAAGACGTGCAACTGGCGCGGGCGCAGCCCCTCGATCCGGGCCTTGTCGCGCAGGGACCGCAGCACAGCCTCCGCCAGCGCCTCCCGCTCGTGCACGAACGTACCGGGAAGGCGCCAGCCGGTGTCATTCCGCACGAGCGCCACACACAGGGCGCCGTCCTTCACCGTGAGCACCGCCGTGTCCACCGCCACCGACGGGCGCGGATAGTCGGTCAGGAGTCTCTTTGCACTGTCTCGATACGTGGTCACTAGCTAATTGTCGCAGGGTTGATCTATGTTGGGAATAGATCAAGTCTGATCGAATCAAGACCTGAATCAAAGGGGACCAGATGAACCAATACCGTGCATCCGCAGATGGAGAACGCCAGGGGGTAGGCATGACTCTCACACGTCCGGAACGCTTCGACTATGCCTACCTCGGTGACGTCTCCACCCTGATCCGCCACCCCCACGACGACAACATCTGGCTCGGCGCGGCCGGAGCCCTCGATGCTCTGCCGGCCGAGATCGACGCGGTGGTCTCGCTCTGCCGGGTGGGCAGCAGGCAGGTGCCGGCGCGCATCCGTCATCACCTGCAGGTGCGACTCATCGACAAGGATGACCCCGCGGAAAACCCTGATCTCGACGTCGTGCTCGTCGACACCGTGAACGCGATCGCCGCGCTGCGGGCGGAGGGCCACACGGTGCTGCTGCACTGCGCGCAGGCACAGAGCCGCACCCCGTCGGTCGCAGCGCTCTATGCCGCCCTGCACCGGGGCGTGCCAATCGCTCGGGCGCTCGCCGAGGTCGTGTCAGCGCTGCCCGCGGCGGCGCCGAAGCGGTTTCTGCGCGAGGCGATTGTCCGGCTGAGCGCCACCGGCACCGAACCATTCCCACAGACGGATGCCGCTGCACACGTGACCACCGAGGAGACAACAGCATGAGCGACGCGGCATCAAACGATTCCGGCAACAACTTCGTGACCAACGACGACGATGGCGAAGGCGGGGGAGACGGCTTCGAGGAGTACAACCCGCCCGCCGACCGCTTCCTCACCGCGCAGGTGTGGTGGATCGCGAGCGAACTGGTGCGGCGGCATCCGCACCTTCGTGTTTCCGGCCACGAGGTCCCCGGCGACGGCCGCCTGGTGATCGTGCATGATGAGCAGGACGGCATGAGCATCCAGTGGGATCTCGTCGGCGGCTGCAAGTACCTGGTCAACGGCGTCGTGACCCGCATCAGCTGGATCGAGATGATGGCCGCCATCAGCCCGCACGAGACCGTCAAGCGCATCGAGGTGGCGACCGGCCTCGGCATCCCGAAGGCCACCCCGGTCACCACGCCGCGGTCGCTGACGTACCGGGTGATCGCCAGTGCGCTCGCCACCGCGGTCGACGACCGGCACGAGTGGTGCGCAGTGCCTGCCCCGATGATGCCGACTGACGAACCCGACTGCCCGTATTTCCGGTCGTTCCCGACCGCGCTCGAGGCGCGCGATGCGTACGCGCGAGCGGCGCTCCAGCTGGTTGTGGCGACCGGACGCGGCATCCACTTCTTCCAGCCGTTCTGGGCGCTGCTGCGCAACCTCGAGCCGATCGCGATCTTCGATGCGGCCGGAGTGATCCACACGGTGATGGGCGCGACCGAGCTGATGCCGGCCTACGAGTACATCGACCGCAGGCTCGCCCTCACAACGGCCCGCGTTCTGGGCCCCTACCTGCCGTAAAGACACCCGATCCAAGGAGCACCGCAATGACGCACCACGAACCGCCCGCACCCAAGAAGATCCTCTACATCGACCTCGACAACACGCTCGTCGACTTCCCGAGCGGCATCGCGCGGCTGAGCGCGCGGGACCAGATCGAATACGAGGGCCACTACGACGATGCCCCCGGCATCTTCGGCCTGATGGACCCCTTGCCGGATGCCCTGGAGGCCTACCGTAAGCTGGCCCAGCACTTCGACACCTACACTCTGTCCACCGCGCCGTGGCACAACGCCTCCGCCTGGCACGACAAGGTGCTGTGGGTGCAGGAGCACCTGGGCCTGACGAGCGAGAGCGTGGCCTACAAGCGGCTGATCCTCTCTCACCACAAGAACCTCAACCGCGGCGACTTCCTCGTCGACGACCGCTCGGCCAACGGCGCTGGCGAGTTCGAGGGGGAGTGGCTGCAGTTCGGCCCAGGAGCGGCGTTCCCGAGCTGGGCATCCGTCACCGAGTACCTGCTGGAGCGGGCTCAGACCCCGATGGCGGATGTCGGGACTGACCTGCGCGCTTCGGCCAGAGCTAGATAGCGTGAAAACGGCGAACGATTTGGTTGGCTCAGGTTCTTTCGGAAACGGGTACCTCGACTGAGCCCTCCGACGTGCCCAAAGCCTACGACGCCCGCCCCCACTCACACTTGCAAGCGGAGTTGGTGCAGCGCCAGTTGCCTTCGTCCACTGACGCGATCGCGCTCATCCGGGAGCAGCGGGGATCGTCGGCGCTGTGCAACCACAGGTTCGTGGCCTGGCTGCGGGAGGTTGACGTGCGGGAGTGGCGGGCGTAGGGCGCGGTTCGGCCGCACTGGGGGCGTGTACCTAGCTGCTGGCTGAGGCAAAATCTACCAAGGGGGTCGATTGTTTTGCCCTCCCACCACGTATTGGGGGAATGGAAGCGATGGAGACTGACGCGGTTGAAACGAACGATTCGACTATGCACGACCGAGTAGGCGGTCAGGAGCTCATCATGCACCTAGTGGATATCCGGGTGGCTCAGGGGACGCGATCGCGGATCCAGCGTTTCTTCGGTCGGCACATATTCCGGGATACCACCAAGTACGCCGTGTTTTGGCACGCAATGGCGCGGAAATCAGTCGCTGATTCCCTGATGGAATTGGGGCCACGCTGGGCCGTGTTTCACGATCTTCCCGTTCGGGGCGCGGACGACGCAATCTCTCACGTGGTGGTCGGGCCCGGCGGTGTATTTGCGATCACGAGCTGGACCATGTTTCGTAAGGACGTCTGGGTGGGCGGCCGCGCGATGCGCGTAGGTGGAGCCGCAGTATCCGTTCTCCCTTCCGTCGAGGCGCTGGCGGAGCTTGCGACGAATGCCCTGAGCATTGGAGCAGGGCTGCAAGTCAGTTGCTACGCGGTCCTAGCTTTGGTCGATCCGGGGGAGGTGACAGTGCCGATCTCGCCCATCGCCGTCAAGCTTGTGCACAGCGAGAACGTGCTCGCGTGGCTTCGCGAACGTCCTCAAATCTTGGATGAGGCGACCGTTGAACTCATCACCGCGGCGGCAGGTCGACCGGAGACTTGGAGCGACGACACTGTCGAGAACGTCGAGCCGGGGGCTGTCCTGGACGGCTTCTCTTCGATCCTCCTGGACATTGAGAATCGGCAGGAGGTCCGTGGTAAGTGGAAGGTCGCGCGGAGAGTGGGCAGCTGGATTCTCTTCCTTGCTGCCGCTGGGGCGGCAATTCCAGTCATGTTGGCGTTGATGCCCAATTGAGTCCCCAAACCGAACACGTTGGTCGTCAGCGGGTCCGGAGGAAATCAACCTGAAGGCATTGGCTTTGTACTGCTGTCGCTGACTACCATTCCTACGGCTGACGCTGGGCGTGCCGTACGACCGCTTGTTGGGGACGCTATCCCTCGCCCTACGCTGACGGCTGCAGCAAGCGCAGATCGCTGGACACGCCACGCGCCCCCAGCCAGAGGGCCCGATGGTAGCTGGCATTCGAGGTTTCGACGACGTGACGTTTTCGGAAAGAGAGACTGGCAACCGGCGTCATTGTCCGTGTTTCAATGGCCTCCATCGCGTCAGTCAAGACGAGTCCACCAAGATCGAACTGGGAGTGGTGATTCGGGCAGAGACACAGAATGTTACTCAGAGCATCATGGCCAAGATGGGGCCGCCCCAACGGCCGGACGTGAGCGCCCTCGGCATAGAAGACATTGTTCGAGGTCGGGACTGCGTGCTCGCACACCTGACACTGATAGTCGTAGAGTTTCTTCACCTCACGCGCCAGCTGCGAGTCTCTAATCCGGCGGGACACGATGGTCGTGGCAAATTCGGGGTCGGGCACATTCAACGATTGCGGCTCAAGCGGGACTTGTTCATCGATTCGCTCGAGGCGGAAGCGAATGATTTGGAAGCCATCCCGACCCAGTTCCATCCACCATTGGGTGACCAAGTAGAGCCCTGAATAGATGTAGCCCGCCGGGGGCGCAAACGGAGAACCCTTGTGTTTTCCTCGAACGACACGAACGGGCAGAGCTTGGGCATGGCTAGTGATGAGACCAGCGTTGCCCGAAGCGTCCCGAGACTGATCCGCGATTTGACGCTTGCTGTTGGGGTCCTTACCGCCGTGGCCGGTGTAGATGATGTAGTCGCCATGATCCTCGTCGTCGACGTAGCCGCCAGAAATGACGATGGAGTCGGAGCCCTCCAACTTGGTGCCGCTGATACCGGCTTGAGTTGGGCGATGGACGAATGCTTCGTGAAGCTCGCGGCGGTCGATAAAGAATTGGCCGACTTTGACCCCTGCCGGTGTTCCAAAAAATCTACTCATAGCGAAGCCCCCCGCCACACATTATATCGACCCTGGGCGAAGGCATTGTGCAGGTTAGAGGCTGTTTATCTGGTTTCGGGCGACAGTGTGTTTAGGGATTCCTGGGATTAGAGCTAGCAGGCCTTGAGCCCGGCGATCGTAGCAAGGACCGCCGCGAGTGCGCTCTCGAACGCTTTCGAGTCCGGGTCTTCGACGTGGTCAAGGGCGAGGACGCTGGCGGCCACGGTGAGCAGCGCTGTTGCAGTCGTCGCGCCGTCGACCTGCGCCAGCTGAGGCTCGACCAAGCGCATTGCGCCGACATTCTTCCGTTTCGGTCGAGCGACTTTCCCGCCCAACCGTTGCTCCGGCCGGGCGGGAGCGATGATGACTGGAATGCGTCCTTCGGTGTCCGGTGCGTCCAGTTCGCCGAGGATTTGGCACCGTTCCAATCCGAAATGCGCCCACAGTGCGGCGGTCCACGCGCAGAGCGCGGCGTCGAGGAGGTCTTCTCTGTGCTTGTATGCAGCATCATTGAGCGGTGACTCGTCGTCGATTAGCGCTGCTGTGACTGGGTGCGAGCGCAGATCGAGGGCAGGGCTCACATCGGTGAGGCGCAGCATCCGCCGCAGGAGCTCATCGCACTCCGAGGCGCGGAAGTGGCGCCGCGCGGCCGGACTCGGTAGCGCCGGATTGAAACGCTTGTACCGGGGGCGCTCAACCTCGTATCCGAGCTCGGGTGCGCCGACCAAGGTCGTGTACGGATAGCACTCGAAGAACTGGACCGTGTCGGGACGAGGGGGCGTGCGACCATCCGTGTAGACGAAACCGACTTGCTCGAGCCGCTGTCGAAGGGTGACGCCGCCGAACCACGGGCGCCCAAGATTCGAGGGGTTTGCGTAGACCTGCCACTGACCGTAGCGCTGTGCCACTTCGCGCTCGCATTCACGCATGCCGGTTGCATTCGCGACGACCAGCGGTGCGTCAATTGCGATTACATCTCCGGCGGCGCTGTTTGAGACAAGCCACTCGACTACCGCGTCGATGCCCCGTGCCCAGCCTGCGTCGAGCACAGTGCCAGAGGAATCGATGCGAACGAGCCCAGTCTCCTTGGCCGCTTTGGTAGCTGTGCCTTCGCCCCAGGCGAGGTCAACGCCGATGTAGTTCATCTGCTCACGCTATCGGCAGCACGAGCATATGGCGTCGCATCACTGTTCGGTTGGCTTGGCGGGTTGAAAGGCAGGGAAACATTCCACCCCCGCCAGCGTTACCCCTGACATGAAGTCAATTGTGTACAGCCAGACCGGTGACCCGTCCGTGCTCCAGCTCGTCGATCGGCCGGTGACCGAACCTGGAGACGACGAGGTGCGGGTGCGGATCGTGGTCAGCGGCGTGAACCCCACCGACTGGAAGTCGCGCCGCGGCTCGGCACCGGGCCAGGCGCTCGCGTTCGACGACGTCGTGCCCGGGCAGGACGGTGCCGGCATCGTCGAGGCGGTCGGCACCGGCGTGGAGCACGTCAGCGTGGGCGACCGGGTGTGGCTGGCGCTCGCCGCGTATCAGCGCGCGAACAGCGGCTCGGCCCAGGAGTACGCGGTGCTTCCCGCGGAGCGCGTCTTCCTGCTGCCGGCGAATGCGAGCTTCGATCAGGCCGCGAGCCTCGGAGTGCCGGCGATCACGGCGTACCGCGCGCTGACGGTGGCCGAAGACGGACCGCGGAGGCTGCACCCGGGCGCCCTGGCCGGCAAGGTCGTGCTCGTGGCCGGCGGAGCAGGTGCGGTCGGGCACGCGGCGATCCAGCTGGCTCGGTGGGCGGGGGCATCCGTTGTTACGACTGTGAGCGGTCCGGCGAAAGAGGCGCTCGCCACGGCGGCCGGCGCGCAGCATGTGCTCACCTACACCGACCCGGACGTCGTCGCCCACATCCGGGCGATCGCACCGGAGGGGGTGGACCTGATCGTGGAGGTCGCACCGGCCCAGAATGCGCTGCTCGACCTTGCCGTCATCCGTAATCGCGGGTCGATCGCGGTCTATGCCAACAACGGCGGCGACCAGGTGACGCTCGACGTGCGCCAGCACTTCAGCCTCAACGTGCGCTACCAGTTCGTGCTGCTCTACACGGTGGGCGCCGACGTGATTCGGGCGGCGGCCGAGGACATCAACGCGGCCCTGGTCGATGGCGCGCTGAGCGTGGGGGAGGAGGCCGGGCTGCCGCTGCACCGCACCGACCTCGCGCACACGGCGGATGCGCATGCCCTGGTTGAGAGCGGCGTTGTCGGGAAGGTGCTGATCGACGTTTCGGTGGGTCAGTAGGAACATGCGCGCTGGGCTCGCACACGATGCAATGTGCGAGCCCAGCCGACGGTTAGTAGCTGCCGGCAGGTTCGGCCGAAGACGCACCGGAGAGCAGTGCGGCGCTGCCGGAGACACCGAGGCGGGTGGCGCCGGCGTCGATCATGGCCAGGGCGTCATCGAAGCTGCGCACCCCGCCCGAGGCCTTGACTTCGGCCCGGTCGCCGACGGTCTGCTTCATCAGGCGAACAGCGTGCACGGTCGCCCCGCCGGCGGGGTGGAAACCGGTGGAGGTCTTGACGAAGTCGGCTCCCGCAGCGACGGATGCCTGGCACGCGCCGACGATCTCGGCATCGGTCAGCGCAGCGGATTCGATGATCACCTTGAGCACCGTCGGTGCCGGGACGCCGGCCCGCACGGCGGCGATGTCGGCCTGCACCTCGGCGAACCGGCCGGCCTTGACGGCACCGATGTCGATGACCATGTCGATCTCGTCCGCGCCCTGCTCGATGGCGAGGTCGGCCTCGGCGGCCTTGATCGCGGAGTGGTGCTTGCCGCTGGGGAAACCGCAGACGACCGCGACCTTGAGGTCGGCGCCGGCGGGGATGCGGAGCGGCAGCATCGACGGGGAGACACAGATCGAGTAGGTGCCGAGCTCGACGGCCTCGGCGATGAGCGCGGTCACGTCATCGGCGGTGGCCTCGGGCTTCAGGAGGGTGTGGTCGATGTACTTGGCGACCATAGCGGCGCTGGGGGTCATGGTGGTGGTGGAAAGCATGGTTTGTCCTTAGTTGGTGACGAGTGCGGGTATGGCGAGGGTGGCGTGCGCGGCAGCGATGACCGCGTCGAGGTGGATGCCGCGGCGGCGGAGAATCTCGGGTCCGCTGCCGGACTCGCCGAATTCCTCGACCGAGACGACGCGCCCGTCGAGGCCGACCCAGCGGTACCAGGCATCGCCGCGGCCCGCCTCGACGGCGACGCGGGCACGCAGTGCCGCCGGCAGCACGGACTCGCGGTAGTCGGCGCTCTGCTCGGCGAACCACTCGACACACGGCATCGACACGACCCGGGCGGAGAGGCCCTCGTCGGCGAGCCGAACGGCGGCGTCGATCGCGAGGTGAACCTCGCTGCCGGTGGCGAGGATGGCCAGGTCGTTTCCGGCGCCGTGCTGCCAGCGCACATAGCCGCCGGCCGTGACACCGGCGGGGGTGGTGTCGGTGCTCTCGAGCACGGGCAGGTCCTGCCGGCTGAGGACGAGGGCGACCGGGCGGTCGGGGGAGGCGAGGATGCGGCGCCAGGCGGCGACGACCTCGACGGAGTCGGCGGGGCGCACCACGTCGAGCCCCGGAACGGTGCGGAGTGACGCGATCTGCTCGACCGGCTGGTGGGTGGGGCCGTCTTCGCCGACGGCGACGGAGTCGTGGGTGTACACGTACACCGCGCCGAGTCCCATCAGTGCTCCGAGACGGATGCTCGGCCGCATGTAGTCGCTGAACACCAGGTAGGTGGACGCGAACGGGCGCCACGGCCCCTGCAGGGCGATGCCGTTGAGGATGGCGGCCATGGCGTGCTCGCGGATGCCGAACCGGATGAATTCGCCGGCTGGGTTGGCCGCGGAGAACCGGTCGCCGTCGACCTCCACGGTGGTGGATCCGGCGAGGTCGGCGGAGCCGCCCCACAGCGGCACTGAGCCCTGCAGCGCGCGGAGCACGGCGCCGTTGGTCTTGCGGGTGGCGATCGTGTCGCCGGCGCTGCCGACGTTCACGGTGTCGAGGGCGGAGCTGTCGAACTCGCCGCCGCGGAAAGCGGTCCAGCGCGCCGCCGCCTCGGGGTCGCCGGTGCTCCAGGTGGCCAGGTCGGCCTCCCAGTCGCTGTGCAGTTGCTCGCCGCGGGCGAGGGCGCCCCGGGTGTGCGCGAGGGTCTCGGGGCTGACGAGGTCTTCGAGGGGAGCATCGGGTGCGAAGCCCAACGTTGTCTTCACCGCGGCGAGTTCGTCGGCGCCGAAGCCACCGGCGTGAGCGGCGGAGGTGCCGCCGAACTTGACGGAGGGGGCGCCGATGACCGTGCGGAGAGCGACCAGGGTAGGGCGACCGGTGCGTTCCGCCGCCGAGCGGAGGGTGGCCTCCATGGCGTCAAGGTCGTTCGGGGTGTCGATCTCGAGCACCCGCCATCCGTAGGCCCGGTACCGGGCGCGCACGTCTTCGGAGAAGGTCTCGTCGGTGCCCGAGTCGATGGTGATGCCGTTGTCGTCCCAGATCAGCACCAGGTTGTCGAGGCCGAGGGTGCCGGCCAGGCTCGACGCCTCACCGGAGACGCCCTCCTGCAGGCATCCGTCGCCCGCCAGCACCCAGGTGGTGTGGTCGAGCAGGGTGTGGCCGGGGGTGAACACGGCGCTCTCGTGCCGGGCGGCCATGGCCATTCCCACCGCGGATGCGACGCCCTGGCCGAGCGGGCCGGTGCTCATTTCCACGCCGACGGTGTGGTGCACCTCGGGGTGCCCGGGTGTCTTCGAGCCGAGGGTGCGGCTCTTGGCGAGGTCGTCCAGGGTGAGGCCGTAGCCGGTGAAGAACAGCTGGGTGTACAGCAGAAGGCTGGCGTGACCGGCCGAAAGAACGAACCGGTCTCGGGCGGGCCAGTCGGGGTGGGCGGGGGAGTGGCGCAGAACTCGGGAGAACAAGACATGCGACAATGGCGCCAATGCCATGGCGGTGCCGCCGTGTCCGTGTCCTTTCGCCTGAACCACGTAAGCGGCCAGCGCCTGGGCGCTCGCGACGGCGCGAGCGTCGAGTTCGGTAGGCGTCATCGTTGACGAGGGATTACTTGATTCGGTAGCCATGCGAGATACTTTGGTATACAAATGTACTTAAGTCAAATAGTTGGTTCGGCATCGTCCGCAATACGGGGCGGATGCGTCAGAAGGTTAGGAATTCCATGGCACACGCTCTGTCCACCGGTTCGGGTGTGGTGCTCGACCTCATCCGCTCCGGCCGTGCCACCACCCGCTCCGACCTGATCGAGCAGCTCGGCTGGTCGCGCATCACCCTCGCCCGGCGTCTCGACGAACTTCTGAACGCCGCGATCGTGATGAGCGTGGGACAGCTCGACTCGCGCGGCGGCCGGCCGCCCGAGGAGTTCGCCGTGAACCCCGATGCCGGTCTGCTGCTCGCCGTGGATATCGGCGGATCGCACACCCGGCTGGCCATCACCGACCTCGTGACCACCATCCTCAGCGAAGACGAGGCCGACATCGGCCTGAGCGAAGGGCCGGCGGAGATCTTCGAATGGGCCGGCCAGGTCTTCGATCACATGCTCGACCGGCTCGGCAAGACCCGTGCTGACGTTGTGGGAATCGGTGTGGGCGTGCCCGGCCCGGTCAACTTCATCACCGGGCGGCTGGCCAGCCCGCAGGTGGACACGCAGTGGGAGGGGGTGCTGGTGAAGGACTACTTCGCCCGCCGCTACGACCGCGCCGTCGTCGCCGTGGACCGGGACGTGAACATCATGGCGCTCGCCGAGGCCCGGGGCGGCGCGAGCGAGTACTGCGACGTCGTGGTGCTCAAGGCCGGCATCGGCGTGGGACTCGCCTTCGTGCTCGACGGTGCGATCTACCACGGCTCCCGCGGCGGCGCCGGGGAGCTCAGCGCCGTGCGTACCGATGGGGAGCGCACGGTGCGGCTCGAGACCATTGCCAGCGGCGCGGTCATCCGCAGCGAGCTGCTCAGGCAGGGGCGCCGGGTGCGAACCAGCAGCGATATCGTGGCACTCGCGAACGACGGTGACCCCACGGTGTTGCGGCTGCTCGCCGAGACCGGCACCCAGATCGGGCAGAGCCTGGCCCACGTGGTGGGGCTGCTCAACCCGCAGGCCGTGGTGGTCGGCGGCAACCTGGCCCAGGCCGGCGAGCCTTTCCTCGGCGCGATCCGGGAGGCCGTCTTCGCCGGTGCCCGGGACTTCGCCCTGCAGGGGCTGGTGGTGGAGAAGTCCCGGCTCGGCCACATCGCCGGAGTGACGGGCGCCTCGCTCATCGCGCAGGATGCCCTGTTCGACGCCGACCGCATTAGCCGTCTCACTCGGGGCGGCGTAACCGGCGTCACGCTCCGCACCGCGGCGAGCTGACCTCGCGCCCCTGATCCGGAGTCTGGCGAGTCCAGTCGAAAAACTTTGGTGCACTTGTAGACAAAAGGTCGCTTAGGCTTATACAGTCATCTAAGTCGCCCTCGCGGACGGCCTGCACTGAAAACAACAAAGGAGTTCATTCGTGTCACTGAACCTGGCCGAGACCCTCTCGTCGATCGAGACCCAGGCGGAGGCCGCCGACTGGCGGGCCGCCATCCGTCTCGCAGGTGCCGGCCTCGTGGCCGGTGGGGCCACCACGCCCGCCTACACCGACGAGATGATCGCCGCGATCGAGAAGCACGGCCCTTACATCGTCATCGCCCCGGGGATCGCCCTGGCGCACTCCCGCCCCTCGCCCGCGGTTCTCACCGGCGGCCTGAGCTGGGTCAGCCTGGCCACCCCCGTCGAGTTCGGCAACGCCGCCAACGACCCGGTCACTCTCGTGATCGGCCTGGCCGCCAAAGACCACGACGCTCACCTCCAGGTGATGCAGGCGCTCGCCGCCGTGCTCTCCGACAGCGCCGCCATGAAGCGCCTGACCGCGGCCGCCACCGCCGACGAGGTGCGCGCCGTGCTCGGCGACCTCGCCGCCGCCGCTGCGTGAACCGCGCCACCGACATCCATTTCTGAATCAACTCACTCGTCCCACCCAATCGAAAGGCACCCCATGAAGATCGTCGCCGTCTGTGGAATGGGCATTGGAACCTCAGTGCTCCTGAAAATGAACGCCGAGAAAGTTCTCGCCAAGCTCGGTATCGATGCGGATGTCGAGGCCGCCGACATGGGCGTGGCTCGCGGTGCCGCGCAGACGGCCGAGATCGTGCTCACCTCGGAGGAGCTGGCCGAAGAACTCGGCGATGTGCCCGCCCAGGTCATCGTCATTAAGAACTTCTTCGATCTCGAAGAGATCACCGAGAAGCTCACCGCCGCAGTCGAGTAACCCCCCTCCCACCAACCCCCTCTCACAGAATAAGGAGCTCCCACAATGGAGTGGCTCGTCGTCGTACTGAACTTCATCGGTCAACAGATCCTCAATGTTCCGGCCTATCTGATCGGCATAATCACCGCCATCGGACTTATGGCACTCAAGCGCAACGCCGGGCAGGTGGTCGGCGGCGCACTCAAAGCGGCGCTCGGCTTCCTGATCCTCGGCGCCGGCGCCGGCGTAGTGGTGGGCTCCCTGGACCCGCTGGGCAAACTGATCCTCGCGGTGACCGGCGCCCAGGGCGTCATCCCCACCAACGAGGTCATCACCGCCATCGCGCAGGACGAGTTCGGCGCCCAGAGCGCCTACGTGCTCACCCTCGGGTTCCTGGTGATGCTCGCCCTGGCCCGCTTCACCCCGCTGAAGTACGTCTTCCTCACCGGGCATCACATGGTCTTCATGGCCACGATGCTCACCGTGGTGCTCTCCGTCGGATTCGGAGACGGCGCCGGCTGGCTCGTGGTCGTCATCGGTGCTCTTCTGCTCGGCGTGATCATGGTGGTCATGCCCGCTTTCGCGCACCCGTGGACCAAGAAGATCACCGGCAACGACACCATCGCGATCGGCCACTTCGGCACCCTCGGCTACATCGCCGCCGGTGCGGCCGGCCAGGCCGTCGGCCACCGCAGCAAGTCGACCGAAGAGATCAAGTTCCCGCAGGGCCTCAAGTTCCTGCGCGACTCCATGGTCGCCACCTCACTGTCGATGGTTCTCATCTACATGGTCTTCGCCATCTGGGGCCTCATCGCCCTGCCGCTGCAGGAGGCGCTGGACATCTTCGGCTCCGCCGACGCCGGCGCGTTCATCATGGCGGCCTTTGCCCAGGCCCTGCAGTTCGGTGTGGGTGTCGCGATCATCCTCTACGGTGTGCGCACCGTGCTCGGCGAGCTGGTCCCCGCGTTCCAGGGGATCGCCGAAAAGGTTGTCCCCGGTGCGCGTCCCGCGCTGGACATCCCGATCGTGTTCCCGTTCGGCGCCAACGCCGTGCTCATCGGCTTCCTGAGCTCGTTCGCCGGTGGCCTCCTCGCGCTGGGCGTGCTCGCAATCTGGCTGAACCCGATGTTCGGGCTCGCACTGATCCTCCCCGGTATGGTGCCGCACTTCTTCACCGGTGGTGGAGCCGGCGTCTACGGCAACGCGACCGGCGGACGCCTGGGCGCCATGATCGGTGGCTTCGTCAACGGTGTGATCATCACCATCCTGCCCGCCATCCTGCTGCTGGTCCTCGGCGACTTCGGCTTCGCCAACAGCACCTTCGGTGACGCCGACTTCGGCTGGTTCGGCACCCTCGTGGGTGTCAGCGTCGGTGTGGGCGGCGGATTCGGGGTCGTCCTGGCGATCCTCATCGCGGTGGTGCTGGTCAGCGTCGCGATCGTCTTCCAGATCCGCGTTGTGGACACGGGCTGGGTGCCCGGGGCCAAGCGTGACGTCTGGATCGCCGAAGAGAAGGCGGCCGAGAAGGCCGTTCTCGACGCCGAGAAGGCGCGACGCAAGGCAGAGCGGGAAGCCTCGGCCGAGGCCGTCTAGCTTCACCGGCTCCTGATTCGCCAGAGGGCGGCCCCGTTCGCGGGGTCGCCCTCCGGCGTTGTGCGGGACAGGGCCTGCCGGCGGTGGGGCCGCGAGCGTACCCCGGGGAGTCAGGCGCCTCAGGCAGCAGGGCAAGCAGCTTCCGCGCGTTGAGCCCGGTTCTACGGTGGCCAGCGTTCTGCGGCTCGAGAGTCGCCGTTGCTGCCGAGAATCGCCGCTAGAACGGCGACGCTCGGCGCGAACGGCGACTCTCGCCGGCCCGCAATCCCGCAGGATAGAGGGTATGGCTCACCGTCAACGCACACCCGCCGATTCCGACCCCGAACAGGGCCGGGCGGACAAGACGTGCGCCTCCTGTGGGCGGCGCATCGAGTGGCGTGCGAAGTGGGCCGACAACTGGGAGTCGGTGAAGTACTGCTCGACCGCGTGCCGCGCGCACGGCGTCACCGCGACCGACCTCCGGCTGGAAGAGAGCATCACCACACTGCTCAGTGCGCGGGCGACGGATGCCACGATCTGCCCGTCCGAAGCGGCGAAAGCGGTCGGCGGCGAGGGGTGGAACGAGCTGATGGAGCCGGCCCGCCGAGCCGCCCGCCGCCTGGTCGCCCGCGGCGAACTGCAGATCACCCAGGGCGGGGCCGTGGTCGAGCCGTCGACCGCGAAGGGTCCGATTCGGTTGCGGCGGCCGCGGTAGGGTTCTGCTGGTTCGGCGAGGTGACCTGCGCATCCGTCAAAGCGGTGCGGTGTCTACCGCACCACCGGTGAACCCTACGGGATGTCGACGATCTGCTTGCCGAGCGGCATCAGCGCCACCGGGATCAGCTTGAAATTGGCGATCCCGAACGGGATTCCGATGATGGTGACGCAGAGCGCGATGCCGGAGAAGAAATGTCCGATGGCGATCCAGAAGCCGGCCAGCACCACCCAGACGACGTTGCCGAGGAAGGAACCGACGCCCGCGCCGGGTGTGGCGACCACGGTCTTGCCGAACGGCCAGAGCGCGTAGACGCCGATCCGCGCCGCCGCGATTCCCCAGGGGATGGTGATGATCAGCACGAACATGATCACCGCCGCCAGCAGGTAGCCGAGGAACAACCAGAAGCCCGAGAACACGAGCCAGATGACGTTGAGGAGAGTTCTCATGATGGTTCCATTCTCCTCCCGCCGATAAGCATCCTCGCCAGACGCCGTAATCCAGCAGGCCGAGACCACCGCGACCGCCATTGTCGACTCGCTGAAGACCGCGGTTCGCGCCTCGGCCTGACGTTGAACACTCGACCCTCGCGGGCTATGGTCGGGGCACTCGAGACCGAGACGCGGTTGAGAGAACAAACTCGAGTTGGAGGAATCAGGCCATGGCGAACCACACCTACCGTGTCACGGAGATCGTCGGAACGTCACCGGAGGGCATGGACGCGGCCATCCGGAACGGGCTGGAACGCGCGATGAAGACTCTGCGCAACGTCGACTGGTTCGAGGTGGTCGCCACCCGCGGCCACGTGGAGGACGGCGTGATCCAGCACTTCCAGGTGACGCTCAAGGTGGGTTTCCGCCTCGACGACGACGACGACGAGTAGGGCTGCTCTTTCGGCCGAGCTTCGCCTGCGCAGAGGGGTGCGCGGTCGGCTGGGTCGGGTAGGCCGGCCGCCTTCTCGCTACCGAGATCGAGAATCCGGCACTCGCCGCACTGTTCCGGGTCCGGTGATTCGGGTAAAGGGCGCCGTGGCATCCGTCACCGTGTCGAGAACAGCCCGCACGGTCGCCGGGTCGCCGAGGATGCGGAAGTGCCCGCCGACGTGGAGCCGGATGTTGCGGGCGCCGACCAGTTCACTGCCCTCGGGGATGTGGGGGTCGAACACCCCGTAGATGGACACGATCCGGTCGTTGACCCGGTGGTCCAGACCCAGGTCGTGCAGGGCCACGTTGGCGGGGGCGAAGGCACGGATGCTCGGCACGACCCAGTAGCGCGCATAGCGGGAGCCGGCGAAGGGAGCACTGATCGCGGTCATTGCGCTCACCCGGTGGTCAGGGTCCTCGGTCGTCATCAGCTGTTTGCCGATCAGGCCGCCCTTGCTGTGCGCCACGATGATGACACCGGTCAGGTTCTCCCGCTCGAGGTAGGCGGCCACGGTCGCGGCGGCATCCGCCAGAGAACGCCGGTTGCGGCCCAGCGCCGCCACCACGTGCACCGGATGTCCGTGGCCGTGCAGAGTCTGGATCAGCGGTCGCATGAACTGCCAGGATTCGTACACCCCGGGGATGATGACGATCGGGGCTTTGTGACCGGAGCGGAAGTCCGCCGGTCGGGCGCGGGAGAGGAAGGCCCGGGTCTGCCCGATCCACGCGTAGAGGTAGTCGAGCAGCCACCACCGGGCCTGGCGCAGCCGGCGTCGCAGCAGTCGGAGTCCCGGCAGGCGGAGCCGCAGCCGCCGACGACTCATGCGGAGACCGGGGACCCGGCGACTCGGCCGCCGGCGGCTCATGCGGCCGGGTGCGTGATCGACGGATGCCGCCGGACGTGCCCCTCGATGTGGGCGGCAGCCTGCGCAGCAGCGGTGTGGTGCACCAGGTGGCGGTGCCCCTCGACCTCGACGAGCTGCCCGTTCGGCACGGCGGCGCTCAGCGATTCACACCAGACGTGGCCCGAGACCGGGTCGTTGGCGCCGCGGATCACGAGGGTGGGGGAGCGCACCTCGCGGAGAGACAGGTCGGTGCGGTAGTCGAGCATCTGGGCGAGTTCGCTCGAGAACCAGCGCGGACCGCACTTGAGGTAATCGCGGAAGACGATCAGCTTGCCTGCCGGCGGTTCCTTGACCGAGTCCCGGGTCAGGCCCATCGCCTGTTTCACGGCCGTCGCCCGGCGGGGATCGGTGACGGGGCCGATCAGAACCAGGTGGGAGGCGATGTCCGGGCGTTGCCGGGCCAGCTCCGTGACGAACTGGGCACCCATCGAATGGCCGACCAGGACCGCCCGCGGCACCTCGAGCTGATCCAGAAGCCGGCCGAGCAGGGTGCCGTATTCTTCGACCGGGATAGGTCGCTCGGGCCTGCGGGTGCCGCCGAAGCCGGGCAGATCGAGCGAATGCGTGTGCCCGGTGACGGCCAGGCTCTGCTGCATCCGGCGGTAATAGCGGTGCGACGCCCCGATCCCGTGCACCAACAGGTAGGTCGGCACCTCCGCCTCCGGCGCGCGCGAGGTGCTCGACATGGAGTGCACGGTGAACTCATGCCCGTCCACTTCGACGTTGCGGCTACGGGGGTTCGCGGCGGTCACGCGCCGGCGTTCGGCACTCGAACGGTCAGTATTCGTCACGGGGGTTCCTTCGGGGTCGGGGGCTTGCCTTGTGCGTCCTGCAGATTCGGGCGGTCTGGGCGGTCTGGGCGGACTGAGCGGTCTGAGCGGTCGCGGGGGTCGCGGGGCGGGGGCATCCGTCACTACTAAGACGGATGCGGGCCGGATTCGTCACGCCCTGATTGAAGGCACGGCCCACCGTCAACGCAAATCCGCCGAGTCTGACCCCGCCCGTGACAGGGCGGACAAGACCTGCGCCTCGTGCGGGCGCCGCATCGAGTGGCGCGCGAAGTGGGCCGACAGCTGGGATTCGGTGAAGAACCGCGTGCCGCGCACAGTGCGTCACCGCGACCGACCTCCGGCTGGATCACGCAGGGCGGCGCCGTGGTCGATCCGTCGACCACGAAGGGTCCGATTCGACTGGCCCGCCCGCGGTAGGACCTTGTCGCAATCGACCAGGAACGACTGAACGAAGACGCGGGGTGAGCACAACTCCTGCAAATTCTGCCGGTCGAGTCTTTCACCCGCGGAATCACGCGGAACGTGAGGGAGCTCTCCCCGATTTGCAGGAGTTATGCACTGAGAGTCGGTGTGATCAGCGGCAACTGACCTGTTCATTGCGCTACAGGTGAGTCATCCCTGTCACCTGCGCGTTGCGGTGCCGGTAGTGGCCACGCGCTGGTGCTGCGCCGCTGCGCGCGTGGCACGCCACCAGCGCAGCGGCGCAGCACCCGCGCTCGGCCGCTGCTGCTGCGGCTGCGGCGTGCGGAGCGGTCCGGGTCATGACTTCGGGCGGTCCGTGGCGCCAATTTTTCTGAGGGCTATACTCCCGCCATGAGCACGTCAACCCGCATTCTCGAGGCGCGCGTCCGGGCCGGACTCTCGCAGAGCCAGCTGGCCGCGCGCGCCGGAGTGGCTCAGTCGAATCTCTCCGCCTATGAGTCCGGCTGTGTGCGGCCGCGACCCGAGACCCTCGCCCTCATCCTGGCGGCCACCGCCCTGCTGCCATCGGCCGTGCTGCGTCGCAACCGAGACACCGTGCTCGAACTCGCCGGCCGCCGCCGGGCCGGCAACGTGCGGGTCTTCGGCAGCGTCGCCCGGAGAACGGATGCCGCCGGCAGCGACATCGACCTCCTCGTCACCTTCGACCCGGGCGCCTCCATCCTCGATGCGGTCGGGCTCGTCCTCGACCTCGAACAGCTCCTCGGCGTGCACGTCGACGTGATGAGCGACCGGGCCGAGGGCGCCATTCGCGACCGGGCTGTCGCCGAAGCCGTGCCACTGTGAACGGCCCAGGCGACGGGATCGAGACCTGATGACTCACGAATTCGACCGAACGGATGCGCTGCTCGCCGACATCCGTGATCTGGTCCGTCACGCAAACCTCATCACGGCTCGCGGCCGGGAGGTCTTCTTCGACCGGGCCGATCGTACCCAGCAGCTCGCGGCCAAGGCCATCGTGATCGACCTGCAGGCCGCCGTCGAGCGGTTGCCGGAGGGATATCGGGACCGGCACCCGGAGGTCGCCTGGGCCGAGCTGCAGGCCATGCGCAACTATCTTGCGAACGATTACGCGAACACCGACTACCAGATCGTCTGGAACACCCTCGTCACGGACTTCCCACGGCTGCTGGTGCAGCTGGGGATTGCGTAGGGCGATCGCCGGCGCCTCAGCCTTGCGGCCAAGGGACGTCGCACGAGTCAGCGGGTCTCGAGAACCTGTGCTCCGAACGCTGGTGATTCCAGCTTCTCGAGTGAGGTGGCGGGGAATTCGTCCGTAGAGCCCGCGGCGCGCACGGCCGCGATGCCACCCAGGATCAACGCGCCGCCGAGGAGTTGGAGGGGCATGAGCTGTTCACCGAGCAGGAGCCAGGCGAACAGAGCCGCGAAGACGACCTCGAGCAGGGACACGAAGGAGGCCAGCCGTGACCCGAGGGCCTCGGCCGCGGTAATGCCGGCGACATAGGCGATCGCGGTGCTGACCACCGCGACGATGACCAACGGCACCCACCACGGCAACTCGATGCCCGCGAGCGGCAGGTCGCCGAACGTCGCGGTGAGCGGCAGAAGGCCGGTGACACCGAGCAGACCCAGGATCAGGCCGCCCAGCACGAGACCCGAGGCCGCGAACGCGACCGGCGAAAGCCCGTCGCTGGGACGGGCCGCCACGACGAAGTAGGTCGCGCAGCCGATCATGGCGCAGAACGCGAACATCAGGCCGACCGGGTCAACGGCGCGAATGGCACCCGGGCCGATCACGAGCAGCAGCCCACCGACGGCGAAAACCGAGCCGATCAGAACCAGCGCGCGCGGGATGCGCCGGGTCGTCGCCCACGCGACGCCGACCAGGAGCAGCGGCGCGAGAAGTTCGATCAGCAGTGCCGTGGCGACGGGAATGGTCTGGATCGCGGCGAAGTAGAAAACCTGCGTGATGACGACGCCGACGATGGCCATCACGATCACCCGCCAGCGCGCCCGCCACAGCGCGTGCCAGCGGCCGCGCAGCGAGACGAGGGCGACCGGCAGCAGAACGAGCCCGCCGATGACCACCCGGGCGGTGACGGCAGCGGTCGGGGACCAGCCCGCCTCGAGGAGCGGCTTGATGAACGCGCCGGAGGTGCCGAACGAGAGCGACCCGAGGACCGCCACCGCCAGGCCGGCCGACGTGGAGGAGATCTTCACCATGACTGCTCCTCCGGCGTCCAGTGTTACGGTCTACAATTGATGACGACCATAACGCTACGGCAGGGTCCGTTAGGAGTCAACATGCAGTTTGCCCATGACACCGAGGAGGCGCTGGATTTTGCCGTTGAGCTCGGCAATACCGACCCGGCGGCCTCCCGGAGCGGCACCGACGAGATCGCGACGCTCGAGCAACTGGCGGATTTCCTTGCGGGGTATCCCTTTTCCGGACGCATCGACGGGGACGAGTACGAGCGGCGGGATGTGCTGCGCGCCCGCGATCAGGTGCGGCTCGTCTGGAGCCTCGAACGGGACGCTGCCGTGATCCAGGTCAACAAGATGCTGGCCGACGCGCACGCCCTGCCGTATCTCGCCCGGCACGACGGGTCCGACTGGCACATGCACGCGACGACGCCCGACGCTCCGCTCGGTGAACGGATGCGCGTGGAGGCCGCGCTGGCCCTGACGGACGTCATCCGGATGGATGAGATGCAGCGGCTGCGGATCTGTGGGGCGGACGACTGCGCCGGCCTCATCCTGGATCTATCCCGCAACGGGTCCAAACGATTCTGCAGCGCCCGGTGCGGCAGCCGCATGAACATGATCGCCTTCCGCAAGCGGAAGGGCGCGCAGGGCTGAGCCAGGACCCCGCCGACCCCATAGAGCCTGGCGAATCCGGTGTCAAGCCCCTACTGCCATGACTTTCGCAGGTTAACTGAGCGTTTGTTCAGAAACCTGAGGCATGATTGTCGTTTCATCTGCGCCGCACTCCGAGAGCGCAGATCCGATGCTCAGTGAGCCGGTGCGCTCACGCGCGCGGGCTTGCGTCACACGGAAGTCCAGCCTCCTCAATGCCTGAAACACCCGAAGAACTCCGCACTCGATTCGACGCCCAGAACAAGCGCAGCAACAGCACTCCCAGCAGCAACAGCACCAGCACCACCACGATCAAACGCCCGCACCGCATCGCGATCATCGCCGGCAGCGTGCTCGCCATCACCGGCCTCGCCGTCGGCGCCGGCTTCGCCGGTCAGTCCGCAGCGGCCACCCAGTCCCGCGTCTCGGCCACGTCCGAGCTCGCCGACAGCACCGGCCTGCACCGCGAGCAGCTCGGCGCCTTCGACGTGGTCGCCGAAGCGCACGCCGACAACTCGGCCTCCATCACCCTGAATGAGGCCAACCAGGTCCTCGCCGCCACCAAGGACAAGGTGGATGCCTCCAGCCTCGCCGCGGTCGCCAGCTCCCTCGCCGGCTACGAGATCCTGCCTCTCGACCAGATCACCGATCTGACCGCCCAGACCAAGGCCGAGACGGCCGCCGTCACCGCGGCATCGATCGAAGCCGACCGGGTGGCCGCCGTGGCCGCCGCCGAGGCCGCCGCCTCCGCCCAGGCCGCCGCCGCCGAAGCCGCCGCTCAGGCCGCCGCAGCCGAAGCCGCCCGAGCCCAGTCCCTGGCCGGCGGCAACACCCCCGCGGGCGCACGCGCCACGGCTCAGGCCATGGCCGCGTCCCAGTACGGCTGGGGCGCCGACCAGTTCTCCTGCCTGAACCAGCTGTGGCAGAAGGAATCGGAGTGGAAGTTCGACGCCGTCAACTCCAACGGCGGTGCCACCGGCATCCCGCAGGCGTTGCCCGGCAACAAAATGGCGACGGCCGGCAGCGACTGGGCCACCAACGCGACCACTCAGATCGCCTGGGGCCTCGGCTACATCAAGGCCTCCTCCTACGGCACCCCGTGCGCCGCCTGGGCACACTCGCAGGCCAACAACTGGTACTGATCCCCTGATCCCCTGATCGCCTGATCCTCTGATCCTCGCACGTCCGCACAACCGCGCCGAGCCGTGAGTTTCGACCCCGTTCTTCGACAGAAAAGGGGCGAAACTCACGGCTCGGCGCTGGCGTGAGGGGGCGAGGAAGTTTCGGCCGCACCTGCGCCGCCGCTCCAGCGGAGCGCGGGTACTGCGCCGCTGCGCGGGTGGCCTGCCACGCGCGTGACGGCGCACCTCCCGCGCCTCGGAAGGAGAGCCGGGAGAAGAGGCGGGGTGAGCGGAGGAGACCGGTGACGGATGCCGCGCGCGGCCTACGCGGCGGCGTCGCTCGGCACGCGCACGGTGAGACTGCCGGCCTCCACCCAGGTCTTGAGCGCCACGGCGGTGCCGAACCCGTCACCGTCGAGTTCGATCTCCTCCGGGCCGTGCAGCCGCAGCACGAGTTCCGTGCCGGTGGCGTAGTTGAGCGCGTCGACCTCCCCGGTGCGCAGCTTGCGCCCGAACTTCGTGCGGCTGAGCACGCCGTTCTCCCAGATCACCTTCGTCATAATCTGCAGCCAGCCGCCGAAGCCCTCCGGCTTCAGCACGACCACGTCGAAGAGGCCGTCGTCGAGGGCCGCGTCCGGAATCAGCTCGATGCTGGCCGGCAGCGACCCGCAGTTGCCGACCATAATGGTGTGCGCCCGCAGCGACTGCTCGGGCTGCTTGTTGAGCCGGTACCGGAATCGCAGTTCGCTGTCGTCCTTGCCGACGGCCACCAGCGCCTTCACGTAGGCCAGCCAACCGGCTTTCGCCTTGAGCGCGTCGTCGGTGTTCGCGAGCATTTTGGCATCGAGGCCGAGTCCGGCCATCACCAGGTAGGTGTGCCGGTCGATCGTCCGGTCCGCCCGCTCGATGTCGATCAGGCACACGTCGATCGCCCGGTCCTGGCCGGCGAACGCGGTGTGCAGGGACAGCGCGGCGTCATCGAGGGGCAGCTGCAGATTGCGGGCGAGCAGGTTGCCGGTGCCCGACGGCAGCAGCGCCACGGCGCAATCCGTGCCGTGCACCACCTCCGCCACGGCGCGCACGGTGCCGTCGCCGCCGGCCACGATGATCACGGATGCCCCGGCTTCCAGCGCCTGGCGGGCCTGCCCCTGCCCCGGGTCCTCTGCCGACGTCTCGAACCAGAGGGTCTCCGGCCAGCCGGCGGCCGTCTGCTCGGCCTCGACGGCGCCCCGGAGGTCGTCGATGTCGACCTTCACGGGGTTGTAGACGACCGCGGCGAGCTTGGGGGCGGTCGTGTCATCGGTCAGGTCATCGTGGTTCACAGCGGTGCTCGTCATGGGGTCCGTTCGATTGGGAGCGGGTGCCTTCCGGCACGGGGGGGTCTCACCAACTAGGACGCATCCTGCGGCCTGTTCGTCACGCGACACGGCAGCCGGACAGGGCCTTCACAGGTGCGGAACCTCTCTTTATGCCGGCAGCGATTGGTTCGAACATCACGTTCTGCTCGTGCGCCTCAGGTTGGGACGGCCGTCATGAACCCCGAACGGATGCCGAAACCACCGGCCGACCCGCACCAGCGGTCCGAAACCGGCTGGACGCTTCCGGGGGCTTCGGGGCGCGGGTACTGTCACCACCGGTTGCCGCGGAGCCGGCTGACGGCATCCGGAACAATCCATGAGACGAAAGGGTCCCTTCGATGCCCCCCACGATGAAGACGAAGAACGCCACCGACGAGCGTTCCCTGGCACGGCGAACCGGCACCCTCCTCGGCGGGATGCCCTACTTGAGGTTCGGCACGGGCTTGCCGCTGGTGGCCATCCCGGGCCTCACCCAGAACTACGAACCGACGGTCGGCGTCGATCGCATGATGGCCGCCCAGCTGCTGATGCCGGTGGCGGGCACGCACCGTGTGCTCAGGCTGACCCCGCGCCCGGGCCTCGACCCGAACGCCGGCATGGCCGACATCGCCCGGGACTACGCCGACGCCCTGCGCCTGGAGTTCCCGGGGCCCGTCGACGTGATCGGCACCTCGACCGGCGGGAGCATTGCCCTGCAGCTGGCCGCCGACCACCCCGATGTGGTGCAGCGGCTGATCCTGGTCTGCGCGGCGTGCTCCCTCGGGCCGAACGGCAAGAAGGTCATGCGGCGCGTCGCCGAGGAGGTGCTCGCCGGGCGTCCGCGGCAGGCCGGCCGGGTGATTTTCAGCGCCATCGGCGACAAGCCCCGCAGTCGGCTGGCAGCCGGCATGGGCTGGCTGATGGGACCCCTGATGTACGGCAAGGCCAGCCCCGACCTGATCACCACCATTCGCGCCGAAGACGCCCTGGACCTGCGCGATCGACTCGGCGAGATCGAAGCGCCCACCCTGGTGATCGGCGGCGACCAGGACGCTTTCTACACCCCCGAGCTGTTCCGTGAGACGGCGGCGGGCATCCCCAACGGCCGCCTGATCCTCTACCCCGGCAAGGGCCACATGTCGGTGTTGACCGACCCGCGCCTCATGCCGGACGTGCTCGAGTTCCTCGACGGGCGCGGCGCCAGCGGCCGCGCCGCGAGCAGGCGCCCCTCGCCGCTGTAGCCGTCGTCGTGGGAGCCGTCGTCGTGGGAGCCGGCGGCGCGGTCAGTGTCCCGAGCCCCGCTCAGCTCAGCGGGAAAACGATCCGGGTCTGCCATTTGGCCGGGTCCGGTTCGGTGTCGGGGCCGACCACATACTCCTCCCACATTTCGGGTGCGAGGTCGAGCTTCTGCTCCGCGACCCAGACGGTGAGCTCGGCATAGGTCTCGGTGAGCGTGTCGTACGGCCCGGTGTGGATGGCCTCGATCGCCGGGCCGCCCGGCAGCGTCTCGATCACCACGCCGGGCGTCGGTGTGACCGGCTGTGCCACCGGGAAACCCGCGGTGACGTCGACGATGTCGGTGGGAGCGCCGTGGTACATCGAGATCGGCGGGCCGGCCGGGTGGGCACCCTGCTTGCCGATCTCGGTGGCGGCGGTGCCGAAGGCCCGTCCCATGAATTCGGTCAGCTCGTCCATCCGGGGTGTCTCACGCACGCCCATCAGGGTGCGCGGTTCGAGTTCGATTCGTTCGGCTTTCATCGGGTGCTCCTCGACTGAAGTTGCGATCGTGACAACGGGTGCCGGCCTCGGCCGAGGGCGACGGCGCCCAATGTAGTCCCCACCGTGGGTCCCCGGTCGGGCGGCCGCCCGAGGTGACCTCCCCGTGCTCCTAGGTGAGGGCCGGAATGATCGCCCCGGAAAACACCTGCCAGGCCAGCGCGGTCTTGGCGACCAGGCTCAGCGTGATGTAGGCGCGCTCGCCGCGGAGGTAGTCGCGCCAGCCGCCGATCTGGCGGTACTGCAGCACCTGGTTGACGGCGAAGGTGTTGAAGAACAGGAAGAGGGAAATGATGATGCCGTAGACGAAGGCCGGCGGTTCGGCCTCGCTGGTCGAGCCGGGGCCGATGAAGTAGATGAGGATGACGATCCACGGCACCACGCCCACCATCGACCCGAAGATGAAGGGCAGGAACTTGCCGTTGCCGGGGGTCTCGTACTTCTCCTGCAGTGCCCCGAACATGATCATGGCGGCATTGGCGGCGAAGATCGAGAAGAGGGCCGCGATATCCGTGATGCCGGTGATCTGCGCGATCAGCCAGATCATGATCGAGGAACTCAGGGAGTACTCCACCCAGCGGAAGTAGTTGCGGTCGGCTCTGAGGCCGGCCGCGTAGCGGGGGAAGAACTTCGGCGATGAGATCAGGAAATGGAAGACGGCCGAGAGCGCCAGGAAGGAGACGACGCCGATACCCACGTTGACGTCGAACAGGGTCACCCGCTCGGGCGGCAGCGGCACGCCGGGAGGACCCGACAGGTAATCGGCGGTGACGGGGAAGGTCACCTGCGTGCTCAGCAGAGTGAGCACATACGCGAATCCGAGGGCCTGCACGAGGTGCAGCGAGCCGGCCACGATGTTGTAGACCCGGAGGCGGGAGATCTTCTGATCTGTGGTGTAGTTTTTGCGTGCCATCGGGAACTCCTTCACAGGCGGGTGAGGCCGAGAATAGCAGGGTCACCGATTGCCGTCTCGGAGGCGCCACGGCGCTCAGACGGCGGCCGAGCGGGGCGCCGACCGAGCGCTCAGACCACGCCGAGCGGTCGCTGTTCCCCGACCGGCAGCTGAACCCGGATCGGGTCGCCGGGAGCGACCGTTCCCCCGGTGACGACGATGCCCATGATCCCCGCCTTGCGGATCACCTGACCGTCCTCAGCCGTGCCGATCAGGGTCTTCATCAGCCCCTTCTGAAACCCGTTGATCAGCGAGCAGGGGTTGCGCATCCCGGTGATCTTCACGACGGCGTCGGCGCCGAGCCGCAGCCGGGCGCCCAGAGGAAGGCCGAACAGGTCCAGCCCGCGGGTGGTGATGTTCTCGCCCAGCTCGCCGGGGGAGACCTCGAAGCCGGCCCCGCGCAGCTCGTCGAAGAGTTCGGCGGGCATGAAGTGCACCTGGGTGAGGTTCGGCCGGGTCGGATCCTTCACGACCAGGTAGCGGTGCTGCGTCGTGGCTCCGGCATGGGCGTCGCCCTCCACCCCGAATCCCTTGATCAGACGGATCTCCGGCACCGTCGGCTTGCTGAACGCGTGCCGCGAGTCGCGGCTGACCGACTCCACGGCGGCCGTCGCTGTGCCCGTCGCATCCTGCATCATGCCCCCGAGTCTTCCATGCGCGCCGCCGAGAATTCACCCTGCCGATGTAGCATTTGGGCGTCGAAAACGTAGGCTGGGTGAGTGTTCATCGAGTCGGGTCGAGTCTGAAAAAGGTCAGTCGTGAAAGTCATCAGCTATAACCTCCGCAAGAATCGTGCCAGTGGAGAGCTCATCGCCCTGGCCGAGAACTACGATCCGGATGTCCTGTGCCTGCAGGAATGCGACACTCTGGAGCTCCCCGCGGAGATCGGTCTGCTGCACCTCGCCGACTCCACCGTGCGGAACCGCCTCGGCCTGGCGATCTACTATCGCAAGGACCGGTTCACCAACGAGCACACCAAGACCTTCGCTCTCAAGAAGTCCCTGCACGACCGGCTGCTGACCCCCGCACATGAGCGCCTGATCGGAACCCGGCTGACCGACCTCGTCGCGGACCGCGAGCTCGTCGTCGCGTCGTTCCATGCCGCGCCGCTCACCGCCCGCAACTCCCTGCGGCGCAACCAGATCCGCACGGCGCACGAAGAGCTGCACCAGCTCGGTCCGGGCCTGCCGACCCTGATGGTGGGCGATTACAACTACCCGATCTTCAAGGGCCACCTCGGCGACCAGGTCACCCAGTCCGGTTACGACCTCACCCTCAGCGACACCCGCACCTACACGCGCTACAAGTTCTTCCGCGGGCACTTCGACCTGGCCACCTCCATCGGACTGACCATCGACAGCGTCGAGACGCTGCCGATCGGCACCTCCGACCACCTGCCGATCCTGGTCACCTCGACCTACAGCGATGAGCCGGTGAACGCCACGGATGTCCGATCCAGCCTCGCCGAGACCGAACGCGCCTCCGGCGGTGACTTCACAATCTAGGCTGACGGGCCGCGTCTACCGGGTGTCGCCGCGGCTCCAGAGCAGGTGGGCGCGCACCGACAGGGATCCGCCGATGAGGAGGGCCACGCCCGCCGTCCAGAGCAGGGCGGTGAGGAACGCGTTGGCCGTCACCGCATTGAGAATGATCAGGGCCACGCCGAAGGCACTGAAACTGAACCCGGCGACGGCGCAGGTGGTGAAGGACCAGTTCTTCATGCGGGCGTTTCCAATCGGGTGGGGAGGCAACGGCTTTCACGCTAGCAGGACACGCGGGGCGCTCAGCCGGCCTCAGGGCACCAGCAGAATCTTGCCCACGTGAACGGATGCCTCCAGCCGGCGGTGGGCGTCCGCGGCCTGGTCGAACCGGAAACGGCTGTCGATCACCGGACGGAAGCGGCCGGATTCCAGCCAGGGCCAGACATCCGTTCGGAGCGCCCGCATGATCGCGGCTTTCTGTTCGAACGGGCGGGCCCGGAGCGTGGTGCCCCAGTACCGGCCGCGCTTCTGCATCAGGTGGAACGGGTTGAAGTCGGCGTTCTCGCCGCTCTGGTTGGCGATCACCATGATGCGGCCGTCGACCGCGAGGGCCGCCACATTGCGGGCCGCGTAGGAGCCGCCGATGATGTCGAGGATCACGTCGGCGCCGTGCCCGTCGGTGGCGGCCGTGAGTTCGGCCGGGAAGTCCTGCTCACGGTAGTTGATCAGGATTTCCGCGCCCAGGCTGCGGCACACCGCGAGCTTGTCCGCCGAGCCGGCCGTCACGGCGACCCGGGCGCCGGCCAGCACGCCCAGCTGAACGGCGGTGGTGCCGATGCCGCTGGCGCCGCCGTGCACGAGCAGCGTCTCGCCGGCGGCCAGGCCAGCGGAGAGGAATACGTTCGACCAGACCGTGGCGAGCGCCTCCGGCAGCCCGGCAGCCTCGACGAGGTCGACGGAGTCGGGCACCGGCAGCGCCAGATCCTCGTGCACCACGGCCTCGGTGGCGTAGCCGCCGCCCGCGAGCAGGGCGCACACCCGGTCGCCGACCGCGAACTGCGAGGCCCGGGCGCCGGTCTCGACCACCACGCCGGAGACTTCGAGTCCCGGCCATTCGGGCGCGCCGGCCGGCGACGGGTAGTTGCCCTGGCGCTGCGCGACATCCGCCCGGTTCACGCCCGCAGCGGCCACCCGAATCCGGATGTCCCTGGCCCCGACCGACGGGTCGGCCACCGTGGTGAGAGTGAGTCTGTCGGGGCCGCCGGGGGCGTCTACCAAAATCGCGCGCATGCCCGCCATCCTACGAGCGTCGAGTGTTCCCGTCTCGGGTGTCGCGCGCATGCTGCGCCGCTCCGCGCGGGGCACGCCACCAGCGCAGCGGCGCAGCACGCGCGCAGCCCAGCCGCGCATCCTGCAGCCGGGTCGTGGGCGATCAAGGCGGGACCTCGGCCGCCGGTTCGGGGACCCGCCGCCGGGCGCAGGGCGGAACACGGGAACGAAACTACGATGGACAGGGGGCTCCACGTTCGCGTCGGAAAGCCCCCGGCTCGACGGTGCCCGCAACGACGCGGAACCGGAAATTCGATGGAGGCTACTTTTCAATGACGTCTGAGTCCACCGGTGCGGGTCTGCCCCCGCAAGACACGCTCGACGCTTTCATCCTCGACTACTACGAGCATCTCGCCGGCGAAGACCGCCAGCACTACACTATGGAGCTTCTCCGCGCGCGGGCCGTGCGCCACTGGCAGATCGCCCACGACCGGATGCCGGGGACCGCCCGCGTCGAGATCGAGAACGAATCCGACGGCAGCGTCGTCTACATCGTCATGGACGACATGCCGTTCCTGGTGGACTCGGTCACCGCGGAGATCGTGCGCCAGCACGCCGCCATCCACCTGGTGGTGCACCCCCTGCTGGTCGTGGCCCGCAACCGCGACACCCACGAGCTCCAGAGCGCGGCCCGGGTGTCGGGCACCGCCGCGAAAGACGACGCCTCCCAGCGCGAATCCTGGATCGCCGTCGAGATCGACCGCGCCTCCGACGAGGCCCAGACCCGGATCCGCGACGGCCTGCTCAAGGTTCTCGGCGATGTGCGGGCCGCCGTGGAGGACTGGCCGGCGATGACCCGCAAGGCCCAGGAGATCGCCGAAGCGCTCGACGACGTGGCCCACGCCGAGGGCATCGAGGACATCAGCCAGGCACAGGAGCTGCTGGGTTGGCTGGGCGGGGACAACTTCACCTTCCTCGGCTACCGCGAGTACGACCTGAAGACCGTCGAGGGCGAAGACGTGCTCGCTATCCGGGAGGGCAGCGGCCTGGGGCTGCTGCGTTCCGAGGAGGACGGCCACCAGGTGCAGCACCTGACGGATGCCGGCCGCCAGAAGGCGCGCGAACGCGCCGCCCTGGTGATCACCAAGGCGAATTCCCGGTCCAGCGTTCACCGTCCGGCCTACTTCGACTACATCGGCATCAAGACTTTCGACGCCGACGGCAAGGTCACTGGGGAGCGCCGCTTCATCGGCCTGTTCGCCGCCACGGCCTACACGAGTTCCGTGCGTGACGTTCCGATTCTGCGCGACAAGGTCGACGCCGTGATGACCCAGGCCGGTTTCCCGGCCGGATCGCACAGCGGCAAGGACCTGATGGGAATCATGGAGACCTACCCGCGCGACGAGCTGTTCCAGATCGACGTTTCCACCCTGCTGGCCACCGCGCTCGCCATTCAGCGCCTGCAGGAACGGCGCCGCACCCGGCTCTTCCTACGACCGGATGTCTACGGCCGCTTCATGACCGCCATGGTCTACCTGCCGCGTGACCGCTACACGACCGCCGTGCGCCTGCGCATCGAGGAGGAGCTGCGGGTCACCTTCAACGCGGAGTCCGTCGACTTCGAGGCCCGCATGACGGAATCCGCCCTCGCCCGGCTGTTCTTCCGCATCCGTCTGCAGAAGGACGCCCCGGCCATCTCCGTCGACGCCGCCGCGCTGGAACGCCGCCTGGTGATGGCGGTGCGCTCCTGGTCGGAGGGCCTCAGCGAGCAGCTCCGGGAAAGCCGCCCGCTGGAGGAAGCCGAGCACCTGTCCGACGTCTGGGCGGAGGCGTTCCCCGCCAGCTACCGGGTCGACTACGAGATCGAAGACGCCCTGCAGGACATCGGCCGGTTCGAGGCAGCCGCCGCCGCCGCCGAGGAGGCCCTCCGTTCCGGCCTGGGCCCGGCCCGGCCCGGCCTGCACGTCTACCTCCCCGCGAGCGCCGGGGAGATCGCTGAAGAGGATGCCCGGATCAAGCTCTACATGATGGAGCCGAAGAGTCTGAGCCAGATCTTGCCGTTCCTGCAGAACCTCGGCATCGAGGTGCTCGACGAGGTGCCCTTCGAAATCGAGACCGCCGACGGCCGTGCCTTCTACCTCTACGACCTGGGCCTGAACTACCCGGAGGGCGTGGACCCGATCAGTACCGGTGAGCTCCTGGCCGACTCATTCGGTGCCGCCGTCAGCGGGGCCATCCAATCGGACGGGCTCGACCGCCTCGTCCTGCCGGAGGGTATGCCCTGGCACCGGGTCGTCATCCTGCGCAGCTACGCCAAATACCTGCGCCAGGCCGGCAACACCAACTCCTACGGCTTCATCGCCGACACCCTGCTCGCCAACCCCGCCGTCACCCGCGGTCTGGTGGCGCTCTTCGAGGCCCGGTTCGATCCGGATCTGGCCGAGCCGGAGCGCATCCGTCGCAGCCTGCAGGTCAAGGACGAACTCACGGCGGCGATGGAACAGGTCACGACGCTCGACGCCGACCGGGTGCTGCGCACCCTGATCAACCTGATCGAGTCGACGCTGCGCACGAACTTCTTCCAGGACAAGCCCTACCTGAGCATCAAGCTCGACCCGACCTCGATCGAGCTGCTGCCGTTCCCGCGGCCGAAATACGAGATCTGGGTGTACTCCCCGCAGGTGGAGGGCGTGCACCTCCGGTTCGGCAAGGTGGCCCGCGGCGGGCTGCGCTGGTCGGACCGCCGGGAGGACTTCCGCACCGAGGTGCTCGGCCTGGTCAAGGCACAGACGGTGAAGAACGCCGTGATCGTGCCGACCGGTGCCAAGGGCGGGTTCTTCGCCAAGCAGCTGCCGGATCCGGCCCTCGACCGTGCGGCCTGGATGGCGGAGGGAATCGAGAGCTACAAGACCTTCATCCGGGGGCTGCTCGACCTCACCGACAACCTGGTGACGACGGCGGACGGGGAGCAGCTCGTGCCGCCCGCCCGGGTCGTGCGCCACGACGACGACGATTCCTACCTCGTCGTCGCCGCCGACAAGGGAACGGCCACCTTCTCCGACATCGCCAACGGGCTCGCCGCCGAATACGGTTTCTGGATGGGCGACGCGTTCGCGTCCGGCGGCTCCATCGGCTACGACCACAAGGCCATGGGCATCACGGCCCGCGGCGCGTGGGAGTCGGTCAAGCGCCACTTCAGCGAGCTGGGCGTCGACACGCAGTCCGAGGACTTCACGGTCGTCGGCGTGGGCGACATGTCCGGCGACGTGTTCGGCAACGGCATGCTGCTGTCGGACCACATCCGTCTGCTGGCGGCCTTCGACCACCGGCACATTTTCCTGGACCCGAATCCGGATGCCGCGCGCTCCTTCCAGGAACGCCGGCGCCTCTTCGCCCTGCCGCGGTCGTCCTGGGCGGACTACGACTCCGGCCTGATCAGCGCCGGCGGCGGGGTCTTCCCGCGCCAGTCCAAGGCGGTGCCGATCTCCGCCGAGGTGCGCGCCGCGCTCGGACTACCGGAGGGCACGGTGAGCCTGAGCCCGCCGGAACTGCTCCGCGCCATCCTGACCGCCCCGGCCGACCTGCTCTACAACGGCGGCATCGGCACCTATGTGAAGGCCAGCACCGAGACGGCCGCCCAGGTCGGCGACAAGGCGAACGACGCCATCCGGGTGGACGGCAGGGACCTGCGCGTCAAGGTCGTCGGTGAGGGCGGCAACCTCGGGATGACCCAGCTCGGGCGGATCGAGGCGGCCCTCACGGGCGTCATCCTGAACACCGACGCGATCGACAACTCCGCCGGGGTGGACTGCTCCGACCACGAGGTCAACATCAAGATCTTCGTCGACCGGATGGTGGCCGCCGGCAAACTGGCCGAGTCGGAGCGGGCGGAGTTCCTCGCCTCCATGTCCGACGAGGTGGCCCGGCTGGTTCTCGAGGACAACGTCGACCAGAACATCCTGCTGCTCAACGACCGCGCGAAGGTGACCACCTGGAGCCCCAGCTACGAGCGGCTGATGGACTGGCAGGAGGCCTCCGGCGACCTCAAACGCGAGCTGGAGGCGCTGCCCACGACGGCGACGCTGCGGGAACGCCTCGAAACGGGCCAGGGTCTGACCTCCCCCGAGCTGTCCGTGCTGGCCGCGTACGCCAAGATCGAGCTGGCGACGACGCTGCGGGACAGCGACCTGCCCGACGACCCCTGGTTCGGTCGCACCCTGCGCCGGTACTTCCCGGTGCAGCTGGCCGAGCGTTTCGACGCCGAGCTGGACACGCATCCGCTGCGCCGCGAGATCATCGCCACCGTCGTCGCGAACGACATGATCAACCTCGGTGGCGTGACCTTCGCGTTCCGGGCGATGGAGGAGACCTCGGCGAACCAGGCCACGGTCGCCAAGGCGTTCGTGGCGCTGCGGGAGATCTTCGAAATCGACGTGCTCGTCGCCGAGGTCAACGCCCTGCCGTCGTCGTTCCCGACCGAGCACTGGACGGCGATCCACCTGGACATCCGTCGCCTGCTCGACCGGTCGGTGCGCTGGCAGGTCAACCAGGGAGCGTCGCGCCCGGTGGGCGAGGTGGTCGCCCAGTACAAGCCGCAGATGGACCTGATGCGCGCCCACCTGGAGGACTACCTCAAGGGCGGTGACCTCAAGCGCGTGCAGTCCCTGCTGGGCACGGCGCAGGAGTGGGGCGTGCCGGAGAACCTCGGTCGCCGGTGGGCGGAACTCTTCGAGGCGTTCGCCCTGCTGGACGTGGCGCAGATCGCGGCCCAGGTGGACGAACCGCTGGCCGACGTCGCCGGCGTCTACTACACGGTCTACGACCGGTTCCGGGTGGACAACCTGCTGGAGCGCATCACCGTGCTGCCGCGGAAGGACCGCTGGCAGGCCCTGGCCCGGGCCGCCCTCCGCGACGACCTCTACGCAACCGTCGCCGACATGACGCGGGCCGTGCTGACTGAGACGGATGCCGCCGACGCCGACGCCCGGCTGCTCGCCTGGGAGGCCCTCAACGCGGAACAACTGGGACGGGCCCGGAGCGTGTTCGAGGAGGTCAACGCCCTCGGCCAGGACGACATGGCATCCCTGTCCGTGGTCGTGCGGCTGCTGCGTTCGATCGTGCGCCGCTGACCCGCCGCGTGCCCCCGGCGCTGAACCAATTCGACGGAGATTTTGGGTCAAACACCCGTTCTTGAGCCCAAACGGGCTGCTTAGAGCAGAATCTCCGTCGAATTCGTTCGGACGAGGTGAGTCCTAGTGGCCGCGGGCGATCCACTCGTCGACGTGCTCGGCCTCGGCGCCGATTGTCGTCGACTCGCCGTGGCCGGTGAGCACGACGGTGCTCGCCGGGAGCGTCAGCAGGGTGTCCGTGATCGACGCGATGATCGTCGGGAAGTCGCTGAACGACCGGCCGGTCGCGCCGGGGCCGCCGTGGAACAGGGTGTCGCCGCTGAAAACGGTGCCGAGCGCGGGTGCGTAGAAGCAGACGGCGCCGGGGGAGTGCCCCGGGGTGTGCAGCACCTCGAGATCGATGCCGGCCACCTGGATGTGCTGGCCGTTCTCGAGCGGGCGGCTCGGCGGGGCATCCGGGTAGACCCGATCCCACAGCACCATGTCGTCCGGGTGCAGGTAGGTCGGCGCGGTGCGCTTGGCCTGCACCCCGGCGACGGCGCCGATGTGGTCGTCGTGCGCGTGCGTGCAGAGGATGCCGACCAGCCTGCGGTCGCCGACCGCCGCGAGGATGGCGTCGGCATCGTGGGCGGCGTCGATCACGACGCACTCATCGTCGTCGCCGACGATCCAGACGTTGTTGTCCACGTCCCAGGTGCCGCCGTCGAGGCTGAAACTGCCCGAGGTGACGAGGTGTTCGATGCGGGCCGCCACTAGAGCACGACCACGGAGCGCAGCACGTCGCCGCGGGCCATCTTCGCGAAGGCCTCCTCGATGTGGCCGATGCCGATGCGCTCGCTGACGAATTCGTCCAGCGGCAGGCGGCCCTGCAGGTAGAGGTCGGTCAGCATCGGGAAGTCGCGCTCGGGCAGGCAATCGCCGTACCAGGACGATTTCAGGGCGCCGCCCCGGCCGAACACGTCGAGCAGCGGGATCTCCAGCATCATCTCGGGGGTCGGCACGCCCACCAGGACGACGGTGCCGGCCAGATCGCGGGCGTAGAACGCCTGCCGCCACGTCTCGGGACGCCCGACGGCGTCGATCACGACATCCGCGCCGAAGCCGCCGGTCAGCCCCTGCACGGCCGAAACCACGCCGTCCTCATCGAGTCCGGCCGAGTCGATGGTGTGCGTGGCGCCGAGGGTCCGGGCGGTGGCGAGCTTCTTCTGGTCGCGGTCGATCGCGACGATGACGGATGCCCCGGCGAGCCGGGCCCCGACGATCGCCGCGTTGCCGACGCCGCCGCATCCGATCACGGCGACCGAGTCGCCCCGGGTCACGTTGCCCGTGTTCATCGCGGCGCCGATGCCGGCCATGATGCCGCAGCCGAGGAGTCCGACGACCGCGGGGTCGGCGGCGGGGTCGACCCTGGTGCACTGCTTCTCATGCACGAGGGTCTTCTCGGCGAAGGCGCCGATGCCGAGGGCCGGGCTGAGCTCGGTGCCGTCGGTCAGAGTCATCTTCTGGGCGGCGTTGAAGGTATTGAAGCAGTACCAGGGCTCGGCACGCTTGCAGGCGCGGCAGTCACCGCAGACGGCGCGCCAGTTCAGCACGACGAAGTCGCCGACGGCGACGTGCGTGACGCCCGCGCCGACGACGCTGACCCGGCCGGCGGCCTCGTGGCCGAGCAGGAACGGGAACTCGTCGTTGATGCCGCCGTCGCGGTAGTGCACGTCGGTGTGGCAGACGCCGCAGGTCTCGATGTCGACGATGACCTCGCCCGCACCGGGTTCGGGGATGACGATGTCGACGAGCTCCACCGGCGCGCCCTTCGATCGAGCGATGACGCCTTTAACGGTGATCGACATGGGACTCCTCTGGGTTGGTGCCCGGGCAGGCGGTGATGGAACCCGTCCACACTACCCAACCGCCCCGCCCCCCGCCCTGGGTGACCACTTCGACGGAGATTTTGCGCCATCCCCGGGGAGGCGAAGACGCGCGATCGGTCAGGCGAATTCCTGGCAGCGATCGCACCACCAGCCGCCCGGGACCGGCGCCATCGGGACGTAGCAGGAAGCGCAGGTGGGTCTCGGCAGCAGTCGGTCGTCGAAGTTCATGTGAAGTTCAGTATCGATTCTGAAGACGATTTCCCCAGCCCAGAGAAGGGCAGTCGCTATCTGAAGTTTAGGCAGACCCGCCACAGATGTCTAGGGACATTGGCAACTCCAAGCGTGAACTTTCACGGCCCTCGGACCGGACGATTCCGCGCCGACTGCCGTTGACACCCCCGGGGGCCCGGTCTAGCGTGCCCAGTGTTCAAGCGCGTTCTCCGCCAACCGAGCGGTTGTGAAACGTCTTCGCGGCTGCTCCCGAGCACGGGAGTTCTCTGATGGGCGCAGTGGGTTTGCTGTACGTGGGGGCCGTGCTCTTCATCAACGGCCTGATGCTGGTGGGGGCGATTCCGGGCAAGTCGGCCGGAATCCTCAACTTCTTCGTCGGCGGGATGCAGGTCATCTTTCCGACGCTGATCATCCTGGGAGCCGACGGTGACCAGTCCACCATCTTCGGGGCGGCGGGCCTCTACCTGTTCGGTTTCACCTACCTCTATGTGGCGATTCTGCAGTTCACGGGCATCAGCGGGGAAGGCCTCGGCTGGTTCTCGCTGTTCGTGGTCTTCTGCGCCACGGTCATCGGCGTTATTCAGTTCACCCTGGTGGACGACCCCGTCTTCGGCGTCATCTGGCTCATCTGGGCCGTGCTCTGGTTCCTCTTCTTCCTCGTGCTGGGCCTCGGCAAGGAGTCCCTGACCCGCACCACCGGCTGGTTCACCATCTTCATCAGCCACATGACCGGAACGATCCCCGCGTTCCTGCTGCTGCTGGGCGGATACGAGACCACCGCCGGCTACGCGCTGATCGTGGCGCTCGCCGGCGCGATCTCCCTGGGCGTGGCGTGGGTGCTCGGGCACGCCGCCGTTTCCTCGCAGACGACGACCGAACCCGCGGCGTCGACCAGGCCCGCCTGAGAAGGGAAAACAGACTCCATGCCCATCTACGAGTTCCGTTGCGCAGACTGCCCGGACTTCGAGCTGATCCTTCCGATGGGCACGGCCCCGGATGTCACGGCCTGCCCGACCTGTCAGGGTGACGCCCGGCGGCGCGTCACCGCCCCTCATGTCTCGCGGACGGGTTCGTCGGCGTTCCAGCTGATCGACGCGGCCACCCGCAGCGCGCACGAACCGACCGTCGTCGATTCGACGAAGCCCGGGGTGCGCACGGGCAAGACCCAGCACTACACGTCCAACCCGCTCCATCAGAAACTGCCGCGGCCCTAGCAATCGGTCCGGCCCGACCAGGTACAGGAGACGACATGCCCAAGAAAATATTCCCCCTCGATTCCAGCAAGAAGTTCGAGGACCAGGAGCTCGTCGGCCACAACCGATGGCACCCCGAGATCCCCCCGGTGGCCACGGTGAAGCCGGGCGAATCGTTCCGGGTCGACTGCCGGGAGTGGTTCGATGGTGCGATCGTCAATGACGACTCGGCCGACGACATCCTGAACGCCCCACTGATGACGGTGCACAAACTCAGTGGTCCCTTCGCCGTCACGGGTGCCCGGCCGGGCGACCTGCTGATCGTCGACATCCTCGACGTCGGTCCCATTCCGCAGGAGGATTCCGGCCCACTCGCCGGCCAGGGCTGGGGCTACACCGGGATCTTCGCCAAGAACAACGGCGGCGGCTTCCTGGTCGACCAGTTCCCGGATGCCTACAAGGCCATCTGGGACTTCACCGGCCAGATCGCGACCTCCCGCCACGTGCCCGGCGTGTCCTTCACCGGTCTGATCCACCCCGGTCTGATGGGCACGGCCCCGTCGGCGGCGCTGCTCGCGAAGTGGAACAAGCGCGAGGGTGACCTGATCAAGACGAACCCGAACCGGGTTCCGCCGCTGGCGCTGCCGCCCGAACCCCAGTTCGCGGTGCTCGGCAGCCTCGCCGCGTCCGAGTTCGACCGGGTGGCCGGCGAGGCCGCCCGCACCGCACCGCCCCGCGAGAACGGCGGCAACCAGGACATCAAGAACATGTCCAAGGGCACCCGCATCTTCTACCCGGTGTTCGTCGACGGAGCGAACCTGTCCCTCGGGGACCTGCACTTCTCCCAGGGTGACGGCGAGATCACCTTCTGCGGCGCCATCGAGATGGGCGGGTTCATCGACCTGCGGGTGGACCTCCTCAAGGGCGGCATGGACACCTACGGTGTGAGTGAGAACGCGATCTTCATGCCCGGCAACGTGGACCCTCGGTACAGCGAGTGGCTGGCGTTCTCGGGCACCTCGGTGACCCTCGACGGGGAGCAGCGCTACCTGGACTCGCACCTGTCCTACCAGCGGGCCTGCCTGCACGCGATCGACTACCTGGTGAAGTTCGGTTACAGCCCGGAGCAGGCCTACATCATCCTCGGAGCCGCACCGATCGAAGGTCGGCTGTCAGGGGTGGTGGACATCCCGAACTCCTGCTCCACCGTCTACATCCCCACGGCCATCTTCGACTTCGACGTTCGCCCCTCCGCCGCCGGGCCGCACCAGATCGACCCGGGCATCGGAGCCCCCAGGTCGAACAACAAGTGAGGCTGAGTTAGCGGCACAGCGCACGGCACCCCGCCCAGCCTCGAGCACACGGCGCCCGGTCCAGCGGATCGGGCGCCCTGTGCACGTCCTGGTGGGCACGTCCTGGTGGGCGTGTTCCGGTCAGCGCGAGGGTTCCAGCCGCACCAGCACCGACTTCGAGGCGGGGGTGTTGCTGTGCTCCGCCGTGGAGTCCAGGGGCACCAGCACGTTGGCTTCGGGGAAGTAGGCGGCGGCGCAGCCGCGTGCGCTCGGGTAGGCGACGAGCCGGAACCGTCGCAGCACGCGGTCGACGTGGTCGCTGAATTCGCTGTGCACATCGACGAGCATGCCGCTGATCAGGCCCAGCTCCACGATGTCCTCCGGGTTGACGAAGATGACTTTGCGGCCGTTCTTGATCCCTCGGTAGCGGTCGTTGGGGCTGTAGATCGTGGTGTTGAACTGGTCGTGCGAGCGCAGCGTCTGCAGGAGCAGGCGCCCCGGCGGGCGTTCGAGCGGCTCCAGTTCGTTGACCGTGAGCAGGGCCTTGCCGCTCGGGGTCGGGAAGGTGCGCAGGTCCCGCGGCGGATGGGGGAGGTAGAAACCCTCCTGCTGGCGGATCCGCTGGTTGTAGTCGGCGAAGCCCGGAATGACATGCGCGATGTGGTCACGGATGATGTCGTAGTCGTTCTCGAAATCGGCCCAGCCGATCGAGGGGGTGCCGTCGAGCGTGGCCCGGGCGAGGCGCGACACGATCGCCACCTCGGAGAGCAGCTGCTCCGACACCGGTTCGAGCAGGCCGGTGGAGGAGTGCACGGCGGACACCGTGTCCTCCACCGACACGAACTGCGGGCCGGTGGCCTGCCAGTCGATCTCGGTGCGGCCCAGGGTGGGCAGGATGAGCGCCTGCTCACCGACCACGGCGTGGGACCGGTTCAGTTTGGTCGAGATCTGCATGCTCAGCGCCGTCTTCTGGATCGCGGCCTCGGCGACGGCGGTGTCGGAGATGGCGCCGACCAGGTTGCCGCCCAGGGCGATCCAGACCTTGACCCGGCCGTCCTGCATGGCGCGAATGGAGCCCACGCTGTCCAGGCCGGGAGCGCGGGGCGGGTCGAACCCGAATTCCCGTTCGAGGGCATCCAGGAACGCCGGTGGCATTTTCTCCCAGATGCCCATCGTGCGGTCGCCCTGTACATTGCTGTGCCCGCGGATCGGGCACGCGCCCGCGCCGGGCTTGCCGATGTTGCCGCGCAGCAGGAGCAGGTTGATGATCTCCCGGATGGTCGGCACGGCTTTCTTGTGCTGGGTGATCCCCATCGCCCAGGTGATGATGACCTTCTCTGCCCGCAGGTAGCGGGCGGCCAGCTCGTCGATCTCGGCGGCGCGCAGCCCCGTGGCCGCCAAAACGGCGTCGTCGTCAAGCCGGGCGAGGTGGGTGCGCAGCTCCTCGAGCCCGACACAGTTCTTCCGCAGGAAATCGTGGTCGAGGATGGTTCCGGGCCGGGCGGCCTCGGCGTCGAGAACCCGCCGGGAGACGGCCTGCATGAGCGCCATGTCGCCGCCGAGCCGGATCTGCAGGTACTGGTCGGCGATCACGGTGCCGGCACCGACGACGCCCCGCACCTTCTGCGGGTTCTTGTAGCGCATCAGCCCGGCTTCCGGGAGCGGGTTGACGGCGACGATGGCGGCGCCGGCCGCCTTCGCCTCTTCCAGCGCCGTGAGCATCCGGGGATGGTTGCTGCCGGGGTTCTGACCCATGATGATGATCAGGTCCGCCCGGGCGAAGTCGGCGTAGGTGATGGTGCTCTTGCCGATCCCGACGGTCTCCGCCATCGCGTGGCTGGTCGACTCGTGGCACATGTTCGAGCAGTCGGGCAGGTTGTTCGTGCCGAAGGCCCGCACGAACAGCTGGTAGAGGAAGGCAGCCTCGTTGGAGGCGCGGCCGCTCGTGTAGAACGCCGCCTGGTCGGGCGAGTCCAGCCCGCGGAGGGTGTCGCCGATCAGCTTGAACGCGTCGTCCCAGGTGATCGGCCGGTAGTGCGCGGATCCGGCAGGCTTGTGCACCGGCTGCACGAGGCGGCCCTGCATACCGAGCCAGTACTCCGACTTCGTGAGCAGCTCGCTGATCGGGTTCTCGGCCCAGAATTCCGTGGGAACCGTGATCGGGGTCGCCTCCCAAACCACCGCCTTGGCGCCGTTCTCGCAGAGCTCGAACGTCTTGCGATGCTCGGGATCTGGCCAGGCACAACTCATGCAGTCGAAGCCGTCCCGCTGGTTCATCGCGGTCAGTGCCTTCAGGCTGCGGGGCACACCCATCTGCCGGAAGGCCGGCCCCATCGCATGGGTGACGCCGGGCACTCCCGCCGCCCACTCCCTGGGCTTGCCGACCTCGATCGTGTCCTCGTTGATGTCGTCAACGCTGCTCATACGTCGGTAGTAGCATCCTTCACCGGCAGCGGCAAGGCACCGTCGGTTCGGGTTCAGGCCGAAATGGGACCAACGAATCCCGTCAACGGTCACCACGAGGTCAGAAATGACCGTACCGTTGATATGTGGTCTTCGAGCATCGGACTTGAAGAGTGTGGGGGTCACACACACGAAAGGTTTTTCCAGCTTGAGCGACGAATGTATCCATGGACTTGAGGGCGGCCTCTGCGCCAGCTGTTTCCCGAAAGCCGCTCCCGAAATCGTGCCGGGCGTGACCACCCGCACCAGCCGGAGCAAGTCCGCAGGGCGCGCACCGTCACTGCGCAGCTCGCCGTCACCGCGCACCGTGACCCTCGGCGGACCCAACCCCACTCTGGGCGAGAAGACCGCGGCCGCGAAACCGGCCACCGCCAGGGCAGCGAGCACGGTGAAGCCCGTCAGGAGCACGAAAACCGCCCATGACAACGTCGGTGAGCAGCGGATCTACCACGTCACCCACATTCGTAACCTGGCCGGCATCCTGAACAGCGGACGCCTGCTCGCCGACGCGAGCGACGCCTGGACCGACCGACCGGTCGTTGACCTGTCGTCGGCACCCCAACGTGCGGCCCGGCGTGCCGCGCTCGTCGCCGGAGACGACAGCGCCAGCGTCGCCAGCTTCGTTCCGTTCTTCCTCTCGCCCAATGCGCGCCTGTGGGACAGCCTCCTCACGGCGTCCAACGACCCGCGCCTGTCGCCGGAGGCGCACAGTGCCGAGACGTATGACTTCGTCATTCTGGTCAGCACGGTCAAGAAGCTCCACGACGCCCAGGCCGCCGCCGAGGACGCCTCCGCAGCGGCCGTCGCGGTGACCAACGGGGATGCCGCCGGGGCCCTGACCCGGTTCGGCGCCGCTCCCGAAACCGCCGACCGGATGCTCCGTTCGCTGCGCGCCGACCAGGAGTCCCAGAAGATCCGGGAGGCGGAACTGCTTGTCACCGAGTCGTTCCCGTTCGAACTGGTCACCCTCGTGGGTGTCGCCAACGACAAGGTGCGCGACGCCGTGCGCGCCATCCTCGCCGCCGGGGCGTACAAGCCCAAGGTCGTCGTGTATCCGCCGTGGTTCCACGCCGTCGAGGAAACCGTCACGCTGTAGCCCGACCGGCGGCGGTGCCGACTCTGCCCTAGTCTCGGAGGATGGGGATAAGACAGGGCCGTTCGGGCCTGCTGGCCGGCGTTCTCGTTCTCGGCGTGCTCGGCATCGCCTGGGCCCAGCAGTCGGGGCTGCTCACACCCGTGTTCGAGAGCCTCCTGAGTTCGCCGCTCGGCGGGGCGAGCGAAAGCACCGACCCGGTGGCGACCGCCGAGGACGGCACTGCCGAGACCGGGCCAGCCGAGACAGGGCCAGCCGAGACAGGGCCAGCCGACATCCCGGCGCCGCCGAGTGGAGCAGTCCCGATGACGGTGGAGTATGTGCACGATGGCGACACGCTCTTTCTGCGCGCGGACCAGCCGAACGCCCTGGTGGCGACGACGGATGACGTCAAGGTGCGACTCCTCGGAATCGATACACCGGAGGTGGGGGACCGTGCCGAATGCTTCGGCGACCAGGCCACGGAGCAACTGCGGACTCTGCTTCCCGAGGGCAGCCGGACCTGGGTTGCCGCCGATCAGGATCCGACCGACCAGTATGGTCGCAGCCTGTTCTACCTCTGGACCGAGGATGGGCGATTCGTCAACTACGAGCTCGTCGCCGGCGGAGCTGCCGAGTCGCTCAACATCGCACCGAACGACGCCCATTACCCGCTGCTGCGTGCGGCCGAGGACGCCGCGAACACGGCCGGCGCGGGGCAGTGGGGCACCTGCTGACGCAGCACAGCCGACGCGCGCCTGGCGTCACTGTTCGGCGTCAGTGTGTGCGCGTGAGTGCGCGCGCGTCAGTGTGTGCCAGTCAGTGCGTGCCAGTCAGTGTGTGCCGGTCAGCGCTTCGCCAGGCGCGGCAGGATCAGCCACACCGCCACGATGACGAGCAGCACCGCGGCCCCGGCCAGCTGACCGGCCGTTCGGTCGAGCACCACATCGAAGACCAGCAGTGTGGTGCCGGACAGGATCACGGCGACACCGACCAGCGTGGCCCGCACGAGAATATCGGCGACCCGCACGATCTGCTTCATCGCGTGCTTCCCGAAGAGCAGCCGGTGCAGGCTGACCGGCCCGAGCGCCAGCACGGTGGTGGTGGCGGCCGTGGCGACGAGAATCAGATACACGGTGAGCTGGTACCGGTCGAGATCGGTGAACCGCGGCTGGAAGGCGAGGGCGAGTAGGAAGCCACCCACGATCTGGGTGCCCGTCTGAGTGACCCGGAGCTCCTGCAACAGGGACAGCCAGTTGCGGTCGAGGCGCTGGACATCCGTTTCGGTGCCGCGGAGTGTGGCGGCCGGCTTTTCGGCAGCGGGGTCCGGCGGTCCTGACACGCTCATGTGCCGATGCTAATGCACTTTTCGAGAACGGATGCGCGGTGCCGGCAACGGGGTCAGGCGCGCGCCCGCAGCATCCACTTGCGGACTTCCTCGACCCACAGCACGACGGATGCCATGCCCGCGCAGACGGCCCAGTGCAAGGGGTCCATCGAGGTCGTCCCGAACGCGGTTTGCAGGAGCGGAAGTTCGACCACAGCCACCTGCAGCAGGACCGCGAGCAGGATCGCCCCCCACAACCACGGGTTGACGAACAGGCGGTGGAACGCGGTGGTCAGTTCGGAGCGCGCGTTGAGGGTGTTGAACAGCTGGGCGAAGACCAGGGTGGTGAACCCCGCGGTGCGGGCCAGGGTGAGGTCGTCGGTGCCGGGATCCAGTTCCGGCAGCAGCCCGCCGGGCAGGAACAGGTCGATGGTGGTGAGGGTGACGACCGCCATCACCAGGCCGGTCGTCATGATGCCCAACCACATCCGCAGGTCGATCATGCGCTCCTGGATCCCGCGCGGCGGGCGGGCCATCACGTCGTCGATCTCCGGGTCGACGCCCATCGCCAGGGCCGGGCCGGAGTCGGTGATCAGGTTGATCCAGAGGATCTGGGTGACCAGCAGGGGCAGCACGACGGTCTCGTTGCTGGCGCCGGTCAGTCCCAGCACCCCGGCGAGGAGCACGCCGAGGAACACGGTGAGCACCTCGCCCATGTTCGAGGAGAGCAGGTAGCGCAGGAACTTCTTGATGTTGTCGAGGATGACCCGGCCGGCCCGCACCGCGGCGACGATGGTGGCGAAGTTGTCGTCGACCAGGATCATCTTCGCGGCCTCTTTGGTCACCTCGGTGCCGGTGATCCCCATCGCCACGCCGATGTCGGCGGACTTCAGGGCCGGCGCGTCGTTGACGCCGTCGCCGGTCATCGCCACGATGTCGCCATTGGCCTGCAGGGCGTCGACGATGCGCAGCTTGTGGCGCGGGGAGACACGGGCGAACACGGATGTCCCGCGCACCGCCTCCCGCAGCCCCGCCTCGTCGAGGTGGTCGAGGTCCGCCCCCGCCAGCGCGCTCGCGCCCGGTTCGACGATCCCCAGGTCGCTCGCGATCCGGGCGGCCGTGGCGGGGTGGTCGCCGGTGATCATGATCACCCGCACGCCCGCCCGGTGGGCTTCCCGGATGGCCGGCGGCACCTCGGCGCGGGGCGGGTCGATGATGCCGACGACGCCGGCGTAGATCAGGCCCTGCTCGTCGGCCTCGTCCAGCGGCGCCGTGTTCTCGTCGGCGCGGCGGTAGGCGACACCCAGGGTGCGGAAGGCCTGGGCCGAGAGCGCCTCGATGTCGGCCAGCATCCGTTGCCGCTGCTGATCGGTCAGCGGCACGACGCTCTCGCCGACCTGCAGAAAGGTGCAACGCCCGAGGAGCACGTCGGGCGCGCCCTTGCTGAAGATGCGCAGGCTGTCGTCGCTGGTCTCCTGGTGCAGGGTGGACATCATCTTGCGTTCCGAGGTGAACGGCATCTCTTCGAGACGATCGAACCGGGCCATGTGCCCGGTCGTGCCCTCGAGCTTGGCCGCGGCCACCAGGAACGCGGCCTCGGTGGGGTCACCCTGGATCTCCCACTCACCGTCCTGCTCGGTCAGCTGGGCGTTGCCGGCGAGGGAGCCGACGCCCAGCACCAGCTGGGCCTCGAACCGGAGCGCCGGGTCGGTGAGCGGTGCACCGCCCTGCATCAGTTCGCCCTCGGGACGATAACCCACCCCGGTCACATCCACCCGGCCGGAGGCGGTCAGCAGCTGCTGGATCGTCATCTCGTTGCGGGTCAGCGTTCCGGTTTTGTCGCAGCAGATGACGGATGCGGAGCCCAGGGTCTCCACGGACTTCAGGTTCTTGACCACGGCGTTCTGCCGCGCCATCCGCTGCACCCCGATGGACAGGATCACCGACAGGATCGCCGGCAGCCCCTCGGGAACGGCCGCGACCGCAAGGGACACCCCGAGCAGGAACACGGTGACGAAGTCGGCGGGGGTGGACACGCCCTGCACGAGCACGATGGTGAGCATCACGACCAGGGCGATCGCGATCACGACGATGCTGAGCAGCTTGCCGATGTGGCCGATCTCGGTCTGCAGGGGGGTGGGGTTCGCCTCGGTGCGGTCGAGCATCGTGGCGATGGCGCCCACCTCGGTGTCCATGCCGGTCCCGGTGACGATGCCGCGACCGACGCCCTGGCTGACGGCGGTTCCCTTGAAGACCATGTTCAGGCGATCGCCGAGGGCGGCCGCGGAGGCCAGGGCCCGCGGGTTCTTGGTGACGGCCTCGCTCTCGCCGGTCAGGGAGGCCTCGGCGATCCGCAGCGAGCTCGCCTCGGTGAGGCGGGCATCCGCCCCCACACTGTCGCCCTCGCCCAGCACCAGCAGGTCGCCGCGCACCAGCTCGGTGCTCGGCACGGTGGTGAGCAGCCCGTCGCGCAGGACGGTCGAGGATGCCGCGGTCATGGTCGACAGGGCGGCCACGGCGTTGTCGGCGCGCGCCTCCTGCACCAGGCCGAGCACAGCGTTGAGCACCACGATCGCGGCGATCACGATGGCGTCGACGGGCAGGCCGGACGCCCCCTCGATCAGCCAGGCGCCGAGCGACACCGCGGTGGCGACCAGCAGCAGGTAGATCAGCGGGTCGTTGAACTGGGTCAGGATCCGGCGCCAGAACGGTACCGGGCGCACGCCGCGCAGTTCGTTCGGGCCGTCGGCGGCGAGGCGGCGCGCGGCTTCGGCGCCGGTGAGGCCGCGAGTGGCATCGGTCTCGAGCCGGCGGGCGATCTCGGTGGCCTCGGTGATGGAGGGATCGACCTCGAGGCGGTCGATCGGGTCCAGTTCGTCCGATTGAGCAGACACGTCCATCGGGTGGGTTCCTCGTTTCCGGGAATGCCGGGTCGGTCTGGCCCGCGGCTCCTCCCAGTGTAGAACCGGGCCGGGGATCCCCGTCTGCCCACGCACCGGTCCCGCCTCCCGGCACGGGCGGTTGGCGCTCCACCCTCGCGAGGTGCCCGACCCGGTGGCCGCGCCCGCGGCGCACCCTGTGGACGGGGGCGCACGTTCTACCGTGCGCCGGCTTCCATAGCCTGAGCCGTGAGCTGGGCTGCAGGCCTCGGCTCAAAGCGCGCGAAGGCCCCGAAAGCGCGCGAGGACTGCCGGCTCAGCGCCATTGCGTGGAGTCGATCTGGATCGCCACGACGTAGAGGTGCTCGCCCTGCTCGATCTTCTCGACCTCGTAGACGCGCACCGGGGTTTGCGGCACGGTATCCATCGGGCGCCCGACCCCGATCCCGTAGGTGACGTAGCCCTCGAAGTCTCCGGCCGGGGCATAGCGGGTGATCGCGTCGGAGCCGATGAAAGCGGGCGGCGCCGAGACGACACTCGACTCACCCTGTTCGGTGTGCGCCTGCGCCACGGTGAAGACGACCCTCAGGATGCGGTTGGTGCCGGGCATGGGGATCGGCAGCCCGCTGGCGTCCCCGTCGAGTTCGGGTACGAACTCCAAGGTGTAGCCGGGGAACCCGCCCTTGAATCGGAAGCTCATCTGGTCGTAGGGCGGCGTGTCCGACGGATGCGCCCCCACCCCGATCGTGTACAGGTAGGGAACCGGCGGCTCCGGCGGGGGAGTGCCGGGGGAGATGTCCGTGCTGGTGGGAGTCGGCGTCGGCGTCGGAGCAGGGGTCGCCGTGGCCGTTACGGTGGCGGACGGCGATGCGGTCTCGGTGGGAAAAAGCGCCCAGGGGCTGCAGGCTGCCAGAGCCAGCGTCGGAATCAGGAGCAGGGGTACCAGCAGCATCCGTCGCCGTGTCGCCCGCCGGGGTGTTGCCCGTGGCAGTGTTGCCCGTCGGCGCATCATCAGGATCCCCAATCCGCTCCCCGCCGAACGGGGTGCGTTTTCAGGGCGGTCTACACCTCGGCCGGCTCCGCGGCAAGCAGGAGCGTTGACTCGGCATCCGCCACCCGCCGGTCGGCGAGCCAGGCGTCCAGCTCGGCGGCGGGAACCGGCCGGGACAGGTGGAAACCCTGCGCGAAGTCGCAGCCGTAGCCGAGCAGTTGGTCGTAGGCGGCGCCGCTGTCGACGCCCTCGGCCACCATGCGCAGCCCCAGGCTGTGGGCCAGCGCGATGGCCGACGACACCAGGGTTGCGGCGCGTTCATCGCCGGCCATCGGGAAGACGAATGACTGGTCGAGTTTGAGCTCGTCGATGGGCAGATCGCGCAGGTAGGAGAGCGAACTGTAGCCCGTGCCGAAGTCGTCGACGGAGATGCGGATGCCCTGCTCCCGCAACCGGGTCAGGATGCCGCGGGCCCGGTCCCGGTCGTTGAGGAGGAACTCCTCGGTGATCTCCAGGGCCAGGAGCGATGCGGGCAGACCGCGGGCGCTGATCATGGCGCCGATCCGATCCGGCAGCTCCGTGTCGACCAGGGAACTGGCCGACAGATTCACGGCGATGGTCAGCGGACGCCCCTGCGCGTGCCAGAGCACCGCCTGGTCCAGCGCCTGCCGCAGCACTACCTGCGTCAGCGCGTGCATCAGCCCGGCTTCCTCGATGATCGGGACGAACTGATCGGGCAGCAGCAGGCCGCGCTCGGGGTGGTTCCAGCGGACGAGGGCTTCGACGTCCTGTACCGCCCCGGTGGCGAGGTCGACCTTCGGCTGATAGTGCACGACCAGCTGCTCATCGGTGAGGGCGAGACGCAGTTCGGCCAGGGTGCGCAGCCGGATCTCGCCGTGGCTGTCGTCGACGCTGTCGTACACGTGATGGCCGCTGCGGCCCGTTTTCGCCTTGTACATGGCCATATCGGCCTTGCGGAGCAGCGCGGTCAGATCGCTGCCCTGGTCGGGATACAGGGAGATTCCGACACTGGCGCTGGTCTGCAGGGTGATGCCCTCGAGCTGGAACGGCTCGGCGAGTGCGGCACGCAGTTTGACGGCCACCGTCAGGGCGTCCTCCCGTCCGGAGCCCGTGAGCAGGATGGCGAACTCGTCCCCGCCGAGCCGGGCCAGCAGGTCTCCGGCACGCAGTTGACGGGTCAAACGGATGCCGACCTGAATCAGCAGCCGGTCACCCACGTCGTGGCCGAGGCTGTCGTTGACCTCCTTGAACCGGTCCAGGTCCAGCAGGAGAAGGGCGCTCTCCCTACCCTCGACCGCGGCCAGCCGGGTCGGCACATCCGCGTTGAACGCGCGGCGGTTGCGCAGCCCGGTCAGGTCGTCTGTTCGGGCCAGCAGGTTCAGAACCCGCTGCCGGCCGACCAGCGGCACCACCGCCAGCGCCATGGTGGCACCGGCCAGTGCCACGGCGAAGGCCGAGACCGTCACCTGGCTGGCGAGGATCAGCACCCCGAGCCCGGCGATGGTCGACACCATCGGCACGGCCAGAGCGGACATGGTCGTGGCCGCCGACCGGTGATCCCGCACCGGGCGGGGGAGGGCGGTGCCGTCCACCCAGAGCGCGATCAGCACGACTCCGATGGTCCAGCTCGCGTCCAGCGGGGTGCCGACGATGTAGGTGTCGCCCTGCAGGGCGAAGACGGTGTCGGCGGCGGCGAAGATCAGCAGGCCGGCGACGAGCAGCATCCAGCGCTTGCCGGCGTCCGGTCCGTGCGACGCCACGATCCCGGCGATCGCCGCCACCACCAGCAGGTCGAGCACCGGATAGGCGGCCGCGATGACGGCGACGATGCTGAGCGGGTTCGCGGCGGCGGTATCGAAGACCGGGCTGAGGATGACGGCCAGGACGGCGGCGGCCCCCAGCGAGCCCACGGCGGTGTCGAGGAGGACGGACCGGGCCGTTCCGCGCAGCTGCCGGTTCACGAGCACGGCCAGGGCGCAGAGCAGGAGCAGATAGAACAGCAGGTAGCCGATGTCGGCCGGCGAGGGGAACGGTGTCCTGCCGTCGGCATCCACGGTGACGAGGGAGTAGGTGTCCGCCAGGGCGTTCGCGGTCAGCGCGGCGGCGGCGAGACCCACCTCGATCTGCGTGCGCCCCACCCGGTACGCGGCCGCGCAGCCCACGAGAACGGGTGCCCACAGCGCCAGCATGGCCAGCCAACCGTCGACCAGAGGGCTGAAGCCGTCGCCCTTCAGGGTGAGACCGACGGCATAGGCGACGACCAGCAGCAGCATGAGCGTCAGCGCCCCGATGCGGAACCGTCCACGGATGTCGCCGGTCACGGCAGGGTCGCCGCGCTCTGCCGGGCGGTCAGCCACTCATCGAGTGCCGCGGCGGAGAGGGGGCGCGACATGAAGTACCCCTGGGCGTAATCGCATCCGTAGCGCACCAGTTCGTCGTAGGCGACGCCGTTCTCCACACCCTCGGCGACCATTTTCAGGCCGAGGCCGTGCGCGAGGTCGATCGTGGACGCCACCAGCGCGGCAGCCCGAACATCGTCGGCCATCGGGAAGACGAAGGACTGGTCGAGCTTGAGCTCGTCGATGGGCAGATCGCGGAGATAGGCGAGCGAACTGTAGCCGGTGCCGAAGTCGTCGACGGAGATCTTGATCCCGCTGGCGCGCAGCCGGGTCAGGATGTCCCGGGCTCGGTCCCGGTCGGCCATCAGGAAGTCCTCGGTGATCTCCAGCATCAGCGCGGTGGGCAGAAGCCCGCGGGCCGACAGCATGGCGCCCACCCGTTCGGGCAGATCGGCGTCGACCAGGGAGCTGCCGGACAGGTTCACCGCGATCGTCAGGGTGCGGCCCTGGTCCGACCAGAGCACCGACTGGTCCAGCGCCTTGCGCAGAACCTCCTGGGTCAGCGCGTGCATGAGACCGGTCTCTTCGACCAGGGTCAGGAACTGGTCGGGGAACAGTAGGCCCCGCTCGGGGTGGTTCCAGCGCACGAGGGCCTCGACGCCGGCGACGAAACCGGTCCTCAGGCAGATCTTCGGCTGGTAGTGCAGAACCAGCTGATCCTCGGTCAGGGCGAGGCGCAGCTCCTGCACGGTGCGCAGCCTGGCGTCACCGTGGCGGTTGTCCGCGCTGCGATAGACGTGGTGGCCGCTGCGAACCGACTTCGCCTTGTACATCGCCATGTCGGCCTTCCGCAGCAGCGCGGTCAGGTCGTCGCCCTGGTCGGGGTAGAGCGCGATGCCGATGCTCGCGCTGGTCTGCAGGGAGATGCCTTCCAGGGTGAACGGCTGGGCCAGGGCGTCGCGCAGGGCCAGGGCCACGGCCTCGGCCTGCGCCTGGTCGGTGTGTTCGAGCAGGATGGCGAATTCGTCGCCGCCCAGTCGTGCGAGCAGGTCGCCGGACGGCAGGCCACCCTGCAGGCGACGGCCGACCTGCATGAGCAACCGGTCACCGGCATCGTGCCCGAGGCTGTCGTTGACCTCCTTGAACCGGTCCAGATCCAGCAGGAGCAGTGCGCGGTTCCGGCTCCGGTCTTCGGCCAAGCGCCCCGAGACCTCGGAGTACAGCGCACGCCGGTTGGGCAGACCGGTCAGCTCGTCGGTCCTGGACTGGCGCCGCAGGGCCACCTGGCGGGAGACCAGCGGGACGGCCGCGAGGGCCATGGTCGCTGCTGCCAGCCCGACCGCAACGGCGGGAACCGGAGTCTGACTGGCGAGGAGGAGTACCCCCAGGCCGGCCGCAGTCGACACTGCCGGCAGCGCCAGGGCCGCCACGCCGTTGGTGGAATTGGTGTGCTCCAGATCGGGGCGCGACGAGGCATCCGCCCACACCGCGATCAGAGACAGACCGACGGCCCAGCCGGCGTCCAGGGGAGTGCCGAGGACATAGTTGGTCTTGAGTATCGTGAAGACGAGTCCGCTGGAGGTGAACACCAGCAGGCCGAAGACGAGAAGGATCCACCGGCGGCGGGCCACCGGGCCCTGCGAGGTGGTGAGCGCCACGACGACGGCAACCAGCAGAAGGTCGAACAGAGGGTAGGCGACGGCGGCGGTGATCGCCGCGTTCGCCCCGGCCGCGCCCCGCGCGTTCGCCATCGGGCCGAGCAGCACAGCCAGCACCGCGGCCGCGCCGAGCGCACCGATGCTGCTGTCGAGCACGACCGACCAGACCATGCCCCGCATCTGGCGGCGCACCACGATGACCAGCACCGCGAGCATGAGGACGAAGAACGCGAGGTAACCGACCTCGCTCACCGGGGACGCCTTCTCGGCTCCGCCCCAGATCAGAATCCCCAGGGAGTAGGAATCGACGAACGAGATGATCGAGACAGCTGCGGCAGTGAGCAGGAGTTCGGGATGCCGGAATCGCGCCAGACCGCCGGCACCGACACGGGCTCGGCTCCGCGCCCGCTTCCGTACCACGGCGGCCCAGCACACGGCGACCAGTGACAACTTCAGGAGCGACGCCAGCCAGCCGTCGACGAACGGGTTGAAACCCGCATCCGGTACGAGCAACCCGATCACGTAAAGGCCCAGGAACACCGCCATCAGCCAGGCGAGCCCGGAGGCTGACCTGGCGAAATAGCCGCTGAAGAGGCGACCGTAGTGTGCACGTGCAGTTGGCTGCATGAGATCCCCCCCACGTCAAAAAATCTTACATTAGCAATGTCGCGAGCGGGTTCATCAATCGACCCGGAAAAAGGGAGTGATACTGCCCGGAGGACGCCCCGCACCGCCCTACGATTGAACTGCACGACCGACGAGCTGGAGGCAATCATGACGACACTGGTGGGGTTTTCGAGCAAGTACGGTGCCACTGAGGGCATCGCCGAGCGCATCGCCCGCAAACTGCGCGAGGCCGGGCAGGATGCCGTGGCCCGGCCGGTCAAATCCGTCGACCAGGTGGACGAGTACGACTCCTTCGTGTTCGGCAGTTCCGCCTACATGGGGTCGTGGCGCAAGGATGCGACCGCATTCGTGCGGCGCCACCAGGACCTGATCAAGGCGCATCCGGTGTGGCTGTTCAGCAGCGGTCCGCTGGGCACCGCGGGGAAGGACACCCAGGGTCGGGACCTGCGGAAGGAGAGCGAACCGAAACAGTTCGAGGAGTTCGGCCAGATGCTCCAGCCGCGCGGAATGCAGGTGTTCTTCGGCGCCCTCGACCCGAACGTGCTCAGCCGCAGGGACAAACTCGTGCGGCGCATCCCGAGCGGGCGCGAACTGCTGCCCGAGGGCGACTTCCGCAACTGGGCCGCAATCGACGAGTGGGCGGCGGAGATCGCCCGGGAGCTGTCCGCCTGACCCTCCGGCAGGCCTGACCCTCCGGCAGGCCTACCGCTCCAGCAGGCCGCGGATGTCGTCGGCCGTGAGTTCCCCGCCGAACCCGGGCGCCTCCGCTGCCGCGTCGCCGAGCACCCGGTCGAACAGTTCGGCCTTCTGCTTCTGCAGGGCCATCACCTTCTCCTCGATGGTGCCGGTGGCGACCATCCGGTAGACCATCACGTTCTTCGTCTGGCCGATGCGATGGGTGCGGTCGATGGCCTGCGTTTCGGTGGCCGGGTTCCACCACGGGTCGAGCAGGAAGACGTAGTCCGCCTCGGTCAGGGTGAGGCCGAATCCGCCGGCCTTCAGACTGATCAGGAACACCGGTTCGGCACCCGTCTTGAACCGGTCGATCACCGCGGAGCGGCGCAGGGTGGATCCGTCGAGGTAGCAGTAGGGGATGCCCCGGGCGTCGAGTCGAGCGGCCGCCTTCTTCAGAAACGACGTGAACTGGCTGAAGACGAGCGCGCGGTGGCCTTCGGCGACGACGTCGTCCAGCTGTTCGAAGAGGGCGTCGAGTTTGCTGGACGGCACCCCGGCGTACTTCTCGTCGACCAGGGACGCGTCCAGGCTGAGCAGCCGCAACAGGGTCAGCGAGCGGAATACGATGAACCGGTTCTTGTCGAGGTCGTCGATCAGCCCGAACAGCTTCTGTCGTTCGCGTTGCAGGAATGTGTCGTAGAGCGCGCGGTGCCGGGGGTTCAGCTCGATCTCGATCACCTGCTCCTGCTTGGGCGGCAGCTCGGGGGCGACGATCTCCTTGGTGCGGCGCAGCAGCAGTGGGCGGATGCGCCGGCGCAGCCGGGGGAGCACCTCGGGTGTGTCCCCGCGCGCGGCCGTGCGCACGTACTCCTCCGTGAAGCGCCGCAGTGAGGGGAACAGGCCCGGTGCCACGATCGCGAACAGGGCGTGCAGCTCGAGCAGACTGTTCTCCATCGGCGTGCCCGTGATCGCGAGCTTGAACGGCGTCCGCAGGTCGCGGGCGCACAGGTGAACCCGGGTGGCCCGGTTCTTCACGAACTGCGCCTCGTCGAGGATCAGGCCGGCCCAGCCGTGAGCCTGGTATGCCTCGAAGTCGAGACGGAACAGCGTGTAGGAGGTGACGACGACGTCGGCGCCGGCCGCGGCATCCGTCAGCGGGATGCCGCCGGCCGCGTCGGTGGCCGTGACCACCCGCACGTCGAGGCCGGGCGTGAAGCGGGCGGCCTCGGAGCGCCAGGTGGCGACGACGGATGTCGGGGCCACGACCAGGAACGGCCGCCGGCGGGCCGGGTCGGTCGGCTGCGCGGCCGCGTGCGCCAGCAGTGCGAGCGTCTGCAGGGTCTTGCCGAGGCCCATGTCGTCGGCGAGGATGCCGCCCAGCTGGTGCCGCCAGAGGAAGGCCAGCCAGGTGAAGCCCTGAGCCTGGTAGGGGCGCAGGGTGGCGCGCAGTCCGGCGGGCAGCGGGGTCGGCCGGGCACCCGGTTCGTCGGAGCTGCCGGAGCTGCCGGACAAGCCGATCAGCCCGGACACGGCCGTCCGCCATGCGACGGCCTGCTCGGTGTCGTCGGCGAGGTCCTCGAAGTCGGACCAGAGAGAGGCCTGGTAGCGGCTGATCCGCAGGCCGGTGTCCCATTCCTGCAGGGCCCGGGCTTCGGTGATCAGCTCGTGCAGGCGCTCGAACGCCGGCTGCCGCAGCGACAGGTAGCTGTTGTCGACCAGCAGAAGCTTGGACTGCCCCTTCGCCAGAGCCTTGAACAGTGGGCCGAACGGCACGCTCCGACCGTTGATCGTGACGATCACGCCCAGGTCGAACCAGTCCCGCTGGTCCGTTTCGACCGTGGTGATGGTGAGCTCGGGCGTCTCGGTCAGCTCGCGGTAATCGGGCCGGGTGCCGCGGATGTCCACGCGCACGCCGGGCAGCGTCTCCAGCCGCGGGAGCAGGTGCTCGGTGAACTCGGCCGTGTCGACGCCGCGCAGGGTGACGGATGCCGCTGCCGGGGCCGTATCGGCACGGCCGGCTTCCTCGAGCAGCCGGGTGGCGCGCTCGTGGACGACCCGCTCGGCGGACTCGTCGCGGGTTCCCGATCCGTGGTCGGGGCCGGGAGACGGCAGCAGGGGCAGCCGGGCGACCAGGGCGCCCTCGCGGTACTCCCAGTGCCAGGCGAGCTCCAGCGACTGCTTCGGCCGGAACTGCGCGGTGAGCACGAGCAGGGGCGGGTCGGCCCGGGGGAAGTGCACGGAGCCATCCGTGCTGGTCACCGGCAGGGCGCGCCGCAGGGTCGGGTAGAAGTCCGTCAGGAACTCGGCCACCTCGTCTCCGGGCACGAGGGCGGAAGCCGGCCGGCCGAGCAGCCGGCGCTGCTCCGGGCTGAGCGGTGCCGTGGTCGGGGCGAGCGTAAACTCCGGGCGCGGGCCGAGCTGATAGCCGTAGACGCCGTGGTCGCCGATGGCCCCGGCGTGATCGGCGGGATGCGGCACGTCGTCGAACAGGAGCCGGGTGGTCAGGCGCAGGCCGGCGTCGTCCATGCCGGCGTTCATGCCGGCGTCCGTTCCGGCGTCCGTTCCGGCGTCCGTGCTGGTGCCTCTGCTGGCGTCGAGGCTCACGTGGGCTGCGCGGCCCACGCGGACGGTGCCATCCTTCCTGCTGCCCGCGAGGTGCAGGCCGAGCGCCGCCGCCTCCTCGAAAAGGGTCCACAACAGGGGGCTGGTGAAGTCGTCGAGGTAGAGCCAGTCCGTTTCCTGGCTGGTGTAGACGCCGCGCACGGCCCGGTGCAGGGCGAGGAGCTGGCTCAGCCAGCGGTGGTGCTCGGGGTTGAGGTTGAGCCGGTTGCGGTGGAAGGCCAGCTGGTTCCAGGATCCCGGCGCGTGCACCCAGTTGCCGCGGGCGCTGCGGACGACCGGGCGCACCCCGAGACGGATATCGCCGCTGTCCGGCCGCACAGCGGTGACGGGCCGGGCCGTCGCGCCCCGCCAGCGTTCGCCCGTGCGCGGAGTCTGCTCGCGCAACTCGAACTGGAGGCCCATCGGCACGAACGGTTCGGCGCCCGGATCCGCCGCTCCGGTAGCGGGTGCGGCGATCTGCTTCCAGTTGGCCCGAGCCGGGGGAGACCCGGCGTCAGACATGGCTGTGCTTCTCACGAGGCGGTGCCCCTATGCCGCGCTGACCGCCGCTTCCCCCGACGGATGCGCTCGCGCGGCATCGATGATCCAGGCGAAGTCGAACGCCGTCTCACGCCAGCGGCTGTACCGGCCGGAGACCCCGCCATGGCCGGCCGACATCTCGGTCTTCAGCAGAACATCCGCTCCCACCTCGCGCAGCCGGGCCACCCATTTGGCCGGCTCGACGTAGAGCACCCGGGTGTCGTTGAGGCTGGTCACGGCGAGCATCCGCGGGTAGTGCGTGTCGCGCACGTTTTCCACGGGGGAGTAGCCGCGCATGTAGGAGTACACCTCGGGGTCGTGCAGCGGGTCGCCCCATTCGTCCCACTCGATCACGGTCAGCGGCAGCGACGGGTCCAGGATCGACGTGAGCGCGTCCACGAACGGAACCCCGGCCAGGATGCCCGAGAACAGCTCCGGCGCCAGGTTCGCCACGGCGCCCATCAGCAGTCCACCGGCGCTGCGGCCCTCGGCGACGAGCCGGTCGGGAACGGTGTAGCCCGCATCGATCAGGTGCTGGGCGCAGTCGATGAAGTCCGTGAAGCTGTTGCGCTTGTGCAGCTTCTTGCCGTTCTCGTACCAGAGCCGACCCAGTTCGCCGCCGCCGCGCACGTGGGCGACCGCGAAGATCATGCCCCGGTCGAGCAGGCTGAGCCGGGCGATGCTGAACGACGGGTCGATGCTGATCTCGTAGGAGCCGTAACCGTAGAGCAGGGTCGGGGCGGGATCGCCCGGAGCGACCAGGTCACTGCGGTAGACGAGGGAGATCGGGATGCGCGTGCCGTCGGCGGCGGTCGCCCATTCGCGGCGCTGCACGAACAGGCTCGGGTCGTAGCGGCCGAGCACGGGCTGCTGCTTCCGCAGCCAGCGCTCGCCGGTGGTGACCACGTGGTCGTAGACCGTCGACGGAGTGATGAAGCTGGTGTAGCCGAGACGGATGGTCGGCTGTTCCCACTCGGGGTTGGCCGACGTGCCCACGGAGTACAGGGGTTCCTCGAAGGCGAGCTCGACGAAATCGAGTTCCCCGCCGTCGGTCACGGCACTCACGGCCACGCGGGTGAGCCCGTCCCGCCGGTATTCGGCCACCACGAAGTCGCGGAACGCGTCGACGCCTTCCAGACGCACGGCCTCGTCGTGGGGGAGCAGCATCCGCCTCGCACCCCGCGGGTCGGCGACGGAGACGCTGACCAGCTCGAAGTTGACCGCGTGGTCGTTGTGCACGATCAGCAGACGGTCCTCGCCGCCGAGTACGGCGTGTTCCACGTCGTACTCCACGCCGTCCTGCCGCGGCCAGACAACGGCGAATTCGCCGGTCGGGTCGGTGGCATCGAGCAGCCGGGTCTCGGTGGTCACGCTCGAACCGGCCTCGATCAACAGGAACCTGCGGCTGCGGGTGAGGCCGACGCCCACCCAGAAACGCTCGTCGGGCTCGTGGAAGACCGACACGTCGGCGGAGGCCGCGGTTCCCACCTCGTGGCGCCACACGGTGTCGGGCCGCCAGGCGTCGTCAACGGTCGTGTAGAAGATGTACCGCCCGCTCGGATCGAACAGGGCTCCCTCGCCGGTGTTCGGGATCTCGTCGCTAAGGTTTTCGCCGGTCGCGATGGTGCGCACGCGCAGGGTGTAGCGCTCGTCGCCCTCGGTGTCGACGGCGTAGAGCAGCCGGCTCTCGTCGACGCTCACGTCGGTGCTGCCGAGCGAGTAGAACTCGTGGCCGGCGGCCTCGGCGTTGTCGTCGAGCACGATCTGCTCGCCCGAAAGACCCGCGGTCCCGCCGGCGGCCTGCCCCGGAGCCTGCTCCGGCAGCACGGGTGGGGTCCAGTCGTCCTGCGCGGCGATCGGCGCCCGGCAGTGGATGCCATAGGACTGCCCCTCGACCGTGCGGGTGTAATACCACCACTGGCCCTGCCGCACCGGAACGCTGAGGTCGGTCTCCAGGGTGCGGCCCTTGATCTCCTCGAAGACCTGCTCCTGGAGCAGGGAGAGGTGCGCGGTGCGGGCATCCGTGAACGTGTTCTCGGCTTCCAGGTGCGCGATCACCTCGGGACTGTCCTTGTCGCGCAGCCACTCGTAGTTATCGGTGAACACGTCGTTGTGGAAACTGCGCTGCTGTGGCTTCTGCGCCGCGCGGGGAGGAGTGGTCATGAGTCCCAGCGTAGTTCCGCGGGCGGGTAGGTCACGGTGCGTCCGGGGCGCAGACTGGAGGGGTACCAGCCCCGACACGAATGGAACCTTCATGACGCAGCCCGGAACCGCCCCGCTCGACACCACCCTGGACGAGGCCCTGCAGGGGAAGGTCTTCCAGGCGGTGCTCTTCGACATGGACGGCACCCTGGTCGACTCCACCCAGGCCGTCACCCGGTCCTGGCTGCGCTGGGGCGCCGAGGTCGGCCTCGGCCCGTCGTTCACCGGGCCCGAGCACGGGATACCCGCCCGTCAGATGATCGCGACCCTGGTGGCCGAGGAGCTGGTCGAGACATCCGTCACCCGGCTCACCGAACTCGAACTGGCCGACACGGATGGCGTCAGGATCCTGGCCGGCGCGGCGGAACTCATGGCCGGCATCCCCGAGGCCCGCCGGGCCATCGTCACCTCATGCGGCCGTGAGCTGTGCCTGGTGCGGCTGGGCGCGGCCGACTTCACCGCTCCGAACACGGTCGTGACCATCGACGACACCAGCCGCGGCAAGCCCTTTCCCGAGCCGTTCCTGCTCGCGGCCGAACGCCTCGGCGTCGACCCGGCCCGCTGCGTCGTGGTGGAGGATGCCCCGGCCGGCCTCGCCGCCGCCCGCGCCGCCGGCTGCGCCACGATCGGCGTCGTCGGCACCCATCTGGCCGCCGACCTGGAGGCCGACCTGGTCGTCTCCGGCCTGGACCGCCTGCGCGTGTCCGTGCGGGACGACGGAGTGGTCTTCCACCTGGTCACGGAGCCGTAAGCCCCGGGCTCAGCGCTGGTAGATCTCCAGCGGCAGCCCGTCCGGGTCGCGGAAGAAGAACATCGCCTTCTGCGTGTTCGGGTCCACCCGCAGTTCCTCGACCTCGACGTGCCTGCCGATCAGCTCCTCGCGCGCGGCGGGCACATCGTCGACCTCGAACGCGAGGTGGCGCAACCCGAGCGCCTCCGGGCCGCTCTTCCGGGGTGGGGTGTCGGGAAAAGTGAACAGTTCGATCAGGTAGTGGCCGTTCAGGGCGAGTTTGCCCATCCACGACCGGCGCTCGGCACGGAAGTATTCCGCTTCGAGCGTGCAGCCGAGAACGTCGAGGTAGAAGGCCTTGGACACTTCGTAGTCGCTGGCAATAATGGCGATGTGGTGCACTCCGTTGATGCGCATCTCGGCAGTTTCGCATACTCAGCGGGCGGGAGAGGTCAGGATGAAACCGGATCGGCAACCGGGCGCGCAGGTGTCCGCCCGGCATACATCCGGAACGGCCCAGCACCGACGGCGCTCGCGCTGGCGCAGCGTGGGGCTGCCGGTCGCGAGGTTCACGCTGATCTCACTGGCGGTTCTGCTGGTCAGCGCGACGGTGCTGGCCACCGTGTTCGTCAATCAGGTGTCGCAGCGGGTGACCGGCAACGCCGTCGACATCTCCAACGGCCGCACGGACGGGGAGCAGGTGCGGGCGGCGCCGGCCGGAGTGCCGGAGTTCGACGGCGGCTTCACCATCCTGATGGTCGGCGTCGACAACGCCGGCAACCAGAGTGCGGCCTACGGCTGGCGCGACTCCACCCTCAACGACGTGAACATCCTGCTGCACGTGTCCGAAGACCAGGAGAGCGCCGTGGTGATCAGCCTGCCGCGTGACCTCGTCATCCCGCAGCCGGCCTGCACGGATGCCGACAGCGGCACCGTGTCCGCCGCCGTCTCCGCCCTGTCGATCAACGCGTCATTCGGTCGAGGTGGTCTCGGCTGCGTGGTCGGCACGGTCGAGCGACTCACCGGACTGTCGATCCCGTACGCCGGGGTGATCTCCTTCGAGGGGACCGTCGCGATGGCCGACGCGGTCGGCGGCGTGCCGATCTGTCTCACCGAGGCCGTCGACGACCCCTATACCGGACTCGACCTTCCCGCCGGGGTCAGCCTGGTGTCCGGCCAGAGCGCGCTGTCCTACCTGCGCAGCCGCCACGGTGTCGGCGACGGCAGCGACTTGGCCCGCATCTCCTCCCAGCAGGCCTATCTGTCTTCCCTGGCGCGGGTGCTCACCAGCGACGCCACGCTCACCGACCTGCCGAAACTCTCGGGCCTGGCGACGACCGCGGCCACGAACCTCCGGCTGTCCGAATCGCTCGCCGATATTCCGACGATGGTGAGCATGGCCCTCGTGTTCAAGGAGATCGACCTCGACCGGCTGCTCTTCGTGCACTACCCGACGCTGCCCAACCCGGCCAACCCCGCCAAGCTCGTGCCGGATCCGGTGCTGGCCGGGCGACTCCTGACGAAGATCAGGGCCGGCGAGGCCTTCGCGCTCGCGCCCGAGTCACTCGGAGACAGCGTCGAGCCGACGCCCGGCACTTCCCTCGAGGGAGCCCCGGTCGCCGAGGCGACGCTACCCGCCACGGCGACACCGACGCCCGTTCGCCCGAGCACGCCCGATCCCCCGAGCACGCCGGATCCCCCGAGCACGCCGGATCCCGGCCCCGAGGTGATCGAGGGGCTGCGCGGCCAGACGGCCGGCCAGCAGACCTGCTCGGTGGCGTACGGCGGCTGAACCGCGCACCGCGGTACCGGCTGCCGGAGTTCGGCGGCAGTGATACCGTCGACCGATCAGCGAGCTGATCGCTAGGATGCTTAGATGAAAAAGAGCAGCGATCTACTACGTCAAACGGTGGTGCTGGTGAGCGCCATCCTGGCTATCGTCGGATCATTCATCGGGTCGGGCGCCGCCGGCGGAACCCCGATCCAGAGCGCGTCGGGCGGTGCGCTCGCGGCCGACGCGACCCCGATCGCCCCCGACGGGCCGGCCTTCGGCATCTGGAGCATCATCTACCTCGGGCTGATCGCCTACGCCGTCTGGCAGTTCCTGCCGGCGCAGAAAACGGATGACCGCCAGCGCGCCCTCGGCTACCCGATCGCCGCGTCGCTCGTGCTGAACGCGGCCTGGATCCTGAGCATCCAATTCGACCTCCTCGTGCTCAGCGTGCCCGTGATCGTGCTGCTGCTGGTCGTGCTGATCCGGGCGTTCCGGCTCACGCTGCTCTCCCGGCCCAGGAACCTCGTCGAGACGATCGTGGCCGACGGAACCGTCGGCCTCTACCTCGGCTGGGTCGCCATCGCCACGGCCGCCAACGTCACCGCCGTGCTGGTCGCCTCCGGCTTCGGGGGCTTCGGCCTCAGCGCGGACCTGTGGGCGGTCCTGGTGATCGCCGTCGCCGGGCTGGTCGGCGTGCTCCTCGGGGTGTACGGCCACGGCCGCCTCGCCCCCGCCGCGTCCCTGTGCTGGGGGCTGGCCTGGCTGGCCGTGGCCCGGCTGACCGGCAACCTGCTCTCCACTCCGGCGGCGATCGCGGCCATCATCGCCGTGGCCGCCATTCTGATCGTCACCGTCGCAGTCCGCGTGCGCACGTCCAGGTCCGCCAGGTCCGCCACGTCCCGACCGATCGCCGCATGAGCCACTGGTCGTCGCGGCCCTGCTGCTGGTGTTCGGAACGCTCGCCGACCGGTTCGGGCGGCGGCGCATCCTGATTCTCGGCGTGATCGTCTCCACCACGGCATCGCGTTCGCGATCTGAGGCTCGACCAGCGGCGGCATGGTGGCCGTCGGTCCGCTGCGGCGCACGTTGGTGAGGCCGGCGCACGTTAGAACGTGCGCCGGCCTCCACAGGGTGCGCCGCGAGTGGCGGCCCCCAGGACCCGGCCGCTAGATCTCGGCCTTTAGATCTCGCTGTCGTCCACCGGGCGGGCGTCCGGCTGAGGGCTCGCGCCGCCGGTCGCGGCACCGTCGGCGGTCCCGGCGCGCTCCCTGGCCTCACGTTCAGCCCGGGCCGCACGGCGGGTCGGCTGGGGCTTCTGCACGGAGAGCTCGCCGCCCACGCGCCCGCCGTAGGGGCGGCCGTGGTCGGCGTACTCCTCCCGGAAGAAGGCCATGCGCCACGGACCCATTTCGATCCGGGCGCCGGTGCGCAGGATCTGACCGTCGCCCCCCTGCCGGTAATTCCGATTGGCTCCGCCGGAGACGTCGCCGAGGGGATACAGCACGTATTCGTCGTTGTCGTCGTGGCGGATTTCGGCATGGAACGGTTGCAGCCCGCCCAGCCGCAGGTCGGCATCGGGGGCCGAACCGACGGTGGTCAGGGTCGGCAACAGATCGAACTCGCGCGGCATCTGGCCGTTCCAATTCTCCGAGCCGATCACGAAGATCAGCCGGGGACGGCCCGCTCCCGGGGTGTAGTGCGTTGTCGTCACCCGGCGACGGATGCGCCGGTCGAAGGTCGGCACCAGAGGCAACAGGGTGGGCGGCGGCAACGGCAGGGACAGGCTCTCCTGCGTCGCCGAGCTGCGCCGCCGCAACAAGGGAGCCAGGGCGGCCCTGCTGCCGAGCGAAATGTGCGTGGAACCGGTCAGCAGACGCTGGAGGACGGGTGACTTGACGGCGCCGAGCCGGAGGATGAGGCCGTCGGGCCCGGACACGGAGACGGTCAGGCCGCGTTGGGCGAGGTCGCCGGCCAGGCCGCGGAGCTCCTTCAGCTTCACCGTGCCGGTGCGCACGAACATCTCGGGCTTGCTGGAGAAGATCTCGACATCGAGGCCGCTGGCCTTGATGGTCCCGCTCATCTGCTCGGCGGCGGGCGCCTCGGTGGTGTCGCCCGGCGCGCCTGGCTCCGCGAGGGAGAACTCCAGGTCGATGTCCAGGCGGGTGGTGGGGCTCATGACTACTTGGTGAGCGGTTCGGTGCCGGAACCCTCGCTCGTGGTGACCCGCAGGGTGCCGTTCAGCTTCCAGGTGGCACGGGGGGCGTCGGGGCCGATGTCGCGCGGCACCTCCACGGTCATGTCGATGAAGCTGTAGTTGATGACGGCGCTCTTGCCGGTCAGGTAGGACCACATCTCCTTACCGAGGTCGGTCCAGTCCTTGATGTTGTGGGCGTCGGGGCCGGCGGCGTTGGCAGTGGGTGCGGGGTTCTGGCTGTCAGTCACGGTGTGTTCCTTCTCGCTCGGTTGCAGGGAATCGGCACTCGGTCGACGCACATCGGGCCGGATGATCGGCCAGAATCGGATCAACATCGAACCAATGCGCGGGCAGCCTCAGGAGCCTCGACTGCCGCGTGTAGGCCAACCATAGTTGAGCTCAGCGGCCGGGGGAAGAGTTCGCTTCCCCGGGTTTCTGTCGGTGGTCTCGGATAGCCTCGAAACCACCGTGACCAGCGCTTCCGTGCGGTCGTGTGTTTCGCAAAGAGGAGATCCACGTGTTCCTGCTCGACCCTGCCACCGTTGTCTACTCCGCGAGCGACCTCAGCGCCGCAGCCGCCTGCGAGTGGGCCCTGTTGCGCCGGCTCGATGCGAAACTGGGACGCATCGACGCCGCCCCGGCACCCGACGACGCCATGCTCCGGCGCACCGCCGAGCTGGGCGACGCGCACGAGCTGCGGATGCTGGAACAGCTGCGGGCGAGCCGCACCGTCGTCGAGATCGAACGGGGCGACCTCGCCGACATCCGTACCGCCGTCGATCAGACCGAGGCGGCCCTGCGCGCGGGCGCCGAGGTGGTGTTCCAGGCTGCCTTCTTCGACGGGCGATTCCTGGGCTACGCGGACTTCATCATCCGCACCGAGAGCGGCGGCCAGAGCCATCAGGCAGAGCAGACCGCGACCTGTGAGGCCGCGACCTATGAGGCCGCGACCTATGAGGTCTATGACACGAAGCTGGCGCGCTCGGCGAAGATCACGGCGCTGCTGCAGCTGGCCGCGTACAGCGACCAGTTGCAGCTGATGGGCATCCGCACCGGTCTGAACGTGCACCTCCTGCTGGGTGACGGCCGCACGAGCTCGCACCGGTTGCAGGACATCCTTCCGGTCTACCGCGCCCGGCGGGCCCGACTCGAGCGGCTGGTCGACGAGCGCCTGGCCGACCCCGATGCCACCCCGTGGGGTGACCCCCGCTACGCCGCCTGCGGCCGGTGCGACCTGTGCGAGGAACAGGTGCAGCGGCACGGAGACGTGCTCCTGGTCGCGAACCTGCGGCTCAGCCAGCGCGCCCGGCTGCGCACCGTGGGCGTCTGCTCCATCGACGACCTCGCCGCGCGGCACGAGCCCGTCCCGGGCCTGTCGGACGCCACGCTGGCGACCCTGCGCGGGCAGGCCCGGCTGCAGATCGCCCCGCGGGGCCCCGGCCGGCCGCTGAACTGGGAGATCATCAACCCGGCCGCCCTCGCGGCACTGCCCGCGCCCGACGCGGGGGACATCTTCTTCGACTTCGAGGGGGATCCGCTCTACCAGGAGCATCCCGGCGGCAACAGCGCGTGGGGTCTCGACTACCTGTTCGGGCTGTCCGAGCAAGACGACACCTTCCGCGCCTTCTGGGCGCACGACCACACCGAGGAACGCCGGGCCCTGATCGACTTTTTGGAGTTTGTGCGGGAGCGCCGCTCGCGGCATCCGGGGCTCCACATCTACCACTACGCCCCCTACGAGCGCACCCACCTGCTCGGCCTCGCCGCCCGGCACGGTGTCGGCGAGGAGGCGGTCGACGACCTGTTGCGCCAGAACGTGCTCGTGGACCTCTACCCGATCGTGCGGCAGGGCCTCCGAATCGGCAGTCGCAGCTACTCGCTCAAGAAGCTCGAACCGCTCTACATGGGTCTTACGGAGCGGGAGGGCGTGGACAATGCGGCCGACTCGATCACCGAGTACGTGCGCTCGCGCACGCTGCTGGCCGCGGGGCAGACGGATGCCGCCCGGCAGATCCTGGATGACATCGCCCGCTACAACGCGTACGACTGCCGCTCCACCCGGCGCCTGCGCGACTGGTTGCTGGCGCGCGCGGCGGAGGGGGCGGCCGACCCGGTCGCGTCGCCGGCGACCCTGGCGGGCGTGGCCCCGCCGGTGCGGGAGCCGGACCCGGTCTACCTCGAACTCTCCGCGCTGCTCGCGGACGTTCCACCGGCCGAGCGCACCGCCGACCAGACCGCCCTCGCCCTCGCCTCGGCGGCGATCGACTACCACCGGCGAGAGCAGAAATCGTTCTGGTGGGACCACTACAGCCGCCTGGGCACGCCCGTGGACGATTGGGCCGACACCAGGGACGTGCTCATCGTCGAGCGCGCCACGGTTCACCTGGGTTGGCACCGGGAGGGCCGTCAGGCGCTCGACCGCCGGGTGCTGCGCCTGTCCGGGGCACTCGCGCCGGGCAGTTCGATCAAGGCCGGGCAGCAGCCGTTCCTGCTCTACGACCCGCCCTACCCGTCGATCAGACGCAGCGACGCGCCCGGAGCGCGAACCGCGCACAACAAGGCGACCATCGTCGACGTGATCGACGAGTCGGTCTACCTGGTCGAGGAGGTGCTCGAACGCGATGCGCCCCCGCACCGGGAACTGCCGATGGCCCTGACCCCCGGCACCCCGCCGCCGGCCGGCACTCAGATCGGCGCGATCTCGGAGTGGGGCCGCGCCGTACTCTCCCGGTGGCCGGAACCGCTGCCGGACGCGGCCTTCGACCTGCTGCGCCGCCGCCCACCCCGGCTGCTCGGCGAGAGCGGGCCGGCCCAGCCCCTGCCGCAGCCCGGCGACGATACTGGTGACGGCGACGTGCGCACCGCCATCCGGGACACGCTGCTGGTGCTCGACCGGTCCTACCTGGCGGTGCAGGGTCCGCCCGGCACCGGCAAGACCTTCGTCGGCTCGAGGGTGATCGCCGACCTCGTCGTGCGGCACGGCTGGCGCATCGGCGTCGTCGCGCAGTCCCACGCCGCGGTCGAGAACATGCTCCGGGCCGTACTGACCGCGGGCGTGGAGGCCGGGCTGGAGACCGCGCAGGTCGGTAAGAAGGCGAAGAAGGGCGACGAGAAGAAGCCGGTGCCGTGGACCCGGCTCGATACCAAGACCTTCGACCGGTTCACCGGCCAGTCCGGCGGCTGGGTGCTCGGCGGCACGGCCTGGGACTTCAGCAACGCGGACCGGGTGCCGCGCGGCTCCCTCGACCTGCTCGTGATCGACGAGGCCGGTCAGTTCTCCCTGGCCAGCACCATCGCCGCGGCCGTCTCGGCCGAGCGACTGCTGTTGCTGGGCGACCCGCAACAGCTGCCCCAGGTCAGTCAGGGCACGCACCCGGAACCGGTCGACGGGTCGGCGCTCGGCTGGCTCAGTGACGGCCACCAGGTCCTCCCGCCGGAATTCGGTTACTTCCTGAAGACCAGCTGGCGCATGCATCCGAGCGTGTGCGCCCCGGTGTCGGCGCTGTCCTACGAGGGCCGGCTGCGCTCGCACCCCTCCGACCGTCACCTCGATGGTGTGGAGCCGGGCCTGCACCCGGTGCCCGTGCCGCACCGGTTCAACTCCACCTCGTCGGTGGAAGAGGCCGAAGCCGTGGTCTCGTTGGTGACCGGTCTGCTCGGCCGCCCCTGGACATCCGGTGGCCGGAGCGCGCCGCTCGCCCAGGGCGACGTGATCGTGGTGGCACCGTACAACGCGCAGGTCGAGCTGCTGCGCGGCCGCCTCGCGCAGGCCGGCCTGGGCGACGTGCCGGTCGGCACGGTCGACAAATTCCAGGGTCGGGAGGCGGCGGTCGCCGTGATCTCGCTGGCCGCTTCCGCGGCGGAAGACGTGCCGCGCGGCCTCGAATTCCTGCTCCTGGCGAACCGGCTCAACGTGGCCATCTCCCGCGCCCAGTGGGCGGCCTGGCTGGTCTACTCGCCGGCCCTGACCGAGACGCTGCCGCCCCGCGTGGAGACCCTGGCCCAGCTCAGCGCCTTCATCACCCTGGTCACGCCCGCTCCGGCGGAAGGCACGACACGGGTCTGACCCACGAAAAGGCACCCCCACTCCGGCGTGATTCACGCGGACTGAGGGTGCCTCCCGTGGCGGGTGCTACTCGGCGTCGAGGTCCGTTTCCAGGAGCGTGACGAGGGAAGCGAGAGCCTCGTCGGCTCCGTCGCCCTCGGCGCGCAGCACGACGATGTCGCCGTTGGATGCACCCAGGCTCATCAGCGACAGAATGCTCGAGGCATCCATCGCGTCTTCCGCCGGGTCGGTCTCGAGGGCGATGGTGACCTCGATGGACAGCTCGCCGACGGCCGCAGCGAAGATCGATGCGGGGCGCGCGTGCAGGCCGACACGGCTCGCGATGGTTGCTTTACGTTCGGACATGGTTCCTCCTAATTGGTGCCCGGCGACGGGGTGGCTCGCCGGTGATGGTGCGATGCGACGGAATCCGAGGCGGCTAGAGTCCCAACTCTTCCAGTATGGGCAATTCGGCGCGCACGCGCGTACGTGCTTCGTCCGAATTCCGGGCCGAAACGGCGAGCTGGGCCAGTTCCTGGGCCCGTTCGAGCGTCACGGACTTCAGAACGGCACCCACGGCGGACATCGACCGGGCCGTCATGGACAGGGTGTTGACACCCAGCCCGACGAGCACGACGGCGAGAACCGGGTCGGCTGCGGCTTCACCGCAGACACCGACGGGCTTGTTGTGGCCCTCGGATGTCGCCCCGGCGACGGTGAGCTGGATCAGCTGCAGCACGGCCGGCTGCCACGGCGAGTTCAGCGCGGCAAGCGTGCCGAGCTGCCGGTCGGCGGCCATCGTGTACTGGGTGAGGTCGTTCGTGCCGAGGCTGACGAATTCGGCTTCGGTCAGGATGCTCGCCGAGCGGAGCGCGGCGGAGGGAACCTCGACCATGACGCCGGGGGTCTTCAGCCCGGCGACGCGGCACATGGCGGCGAAGTCGGCGGCCTCGTCGACCGTGGCGATCATCGGCGCCATCACCCAGACCACGGCGGAGGAGGCCTGCGCGGCCGTGGCGATGGCCGTCAGCTGGCGCTTGAGCACCCCGGGGCTGGTCAGGTCGGTGCGGTAACCGCGCACGCCGAGCGAGGGGTTGGGCTCCGTGCTGTCGGTCAGGAACGGCAGGGGCTTGTCGGCGCCGGCGTCGAGCGTGCGCACGACGACCTTCTTGCCGGGGAACGCGTCGAACACGCCGCGGTAGGCGACGACCTGCTCGTCGATGGTGGGCTCGGTGTCGCGCTCGAGGAAGCAGAACTCGGTGCGGAGCAGTCCGACGCCCTCCGCGCCGGCGGCCGCGGCCTTGACCGCGTCAGCGGCCCCACCCACATTGGCCAGCAGGGGAACGAGGTGGCCGTCGGCCGTGGTGCCGGTGCCGTCGAACACGGACAGGCTGGCAGCGACGTGCTCCCACGCCGTGACGGCGGTGCGCTGTTCGTCGCCCGGGTCCACCATAAGGGTGCCGGCGGCGCCGTCCACGTAGACCTCGGCGCCATCGGTGAGGGCCTCGACGCCGACAGCGGCGACGACGGCCGGCAGGCCGAGGGCACGGGCGATGATCGCGGTGTGAGACTGCGGTCCACCCCCGCTGGTGACCAGGGCGAGGACCTTGTCCGGGTCGAGGGTGGCCGTGTCGGCCGGGGCGAGATCCTCGGCCACGAGCACGAAGGGCTCAGCAGATTGGGGGATGCCGGGGGCGGTCACGCCGCGCAGTTCGGCGACGATCCGGGCCCGCACGTCGAGGACATCCGTGGCCCGCTCGGCCATGTAGCCGCCGAGATTGTGCAACATCTCGGCGACGGAGGCGCCGGACTCCCAGATCGCGCGTTCGGCGGATGTTCCGGTGACGATTAATTTAACTGCGGCCTTTATCAGCATCGGGTCGGCGGCCATCAATGCGGTGGCCTCGAGAACCGACTTGCTGGCGCCCGAGGCGGCTTCGGCGCGGCGTTTGAGCTCGGCCTGCACGACCTTCGAGGCTGCTCGCAGGTCAGCCGTTGCGGCATCGGGAGATGTCGCCGAATCCAGGCGTTCACCTGCCGGGGGTTCGCTGATCGGTTTGGGCATCTGGCGAACGGATCCTATGATCCGGCCGGGGCTTACGCCTACACCAGTGAAATTCTGCACGGGACATCCTCTATTCTTGCGCAGCAAAAATACTGCACCATCGATGCTACGCGTCGGCCGCCCTCGAATTGATCGGGGCGGCCGACGTGCTGTCAAGCGTTGATCAGGGCGGGCACTGCTGCGTCCGCGACGACCAACGGTGTCTTTCGAGCGTAACGCTTCAGCGCGATCACCAGGAGGGCCGCGACGACGGTACCGATCGCGATCGCCAGAGCGAAGAGGGCAAAGCTGTCGATGGCGAAGAAGACGAACATTCCGCCGTGCGGGGCCTTGGACGTGACACTCCATGCCATCGAGAGGGCGCCCGTCACACCGGCGCCGACCATGCAGGCCGGGATCACGCGGAACACGTCCGCGGCAGCGAACGGGATGGCGCCTTCGGAGATGAACGACGCACCCAGCAGCCAGGCTGCCTTGCCGTTCTCCCGCTCGGCGATGGTGAACAGGCGGCGGTCGAGCACCGTGGCCAGGGCCATGGCGAGCGGCGGAACCATCCCGGCGGCCATGACGGCGGCCATGATCTCCCACGGCGCCTGGTTGGCAACGGTTGCGGTGCCGAGGCCGGCGACGGCGAATGCGTAGGCAACCTTGTTGACCGGTCCGCCGAGGTCGAAGCCCATCATGAGACCCAGGATCAGGCCGAGCAGGATGGCGGAGGCACCGGTCATGCCGGACAGCCACTCGTTCAGCGCGGTGGTCAGCAGCGCGATGGGGCCGCCGAGGACCAGGAACATCAGGCCCGAAGCGACGATTGACGCGACCAGCGGGATGATGACGACGGGCATCAGGCTGCGAAGCCAGCGCGGAACGTCGAGCTTCGCGAAGCTGGCGGCGGCGAGACCGGCCAGCAGGCCGCCGGCGATGCCGCCGAGGAAGCCGGCACCCATGAACCCGGCGACGGCGCCCGCGACGAAACCGGGGGCGATTCCGGGGCGGTCGGCGATCGCGTAGGCGATGTAACCGGCCAGAGCGGGAACCAGGAAGCCCATCGACAGGGCGCCGATCTTGAAGAAGACGGCTCCCAGGTAGGTGAGCAGGCCACCCTCCGGCAGGTTGAACAGGCTGTTATCCAGGGTGACCGTGTCGGCCACCTCGGTGATCTCGTAGCCTCCGAGGAGGAACCCGAGGGCGATCAGCAGACCTCCACCGGCGACGAACGGAATCATGTAGCTGACACCGGTGAGCAGGGCGCGCTTGACCTTCTGCCCGAAGTGCTCGCTGGTCTCTTCGGCTTCGGCCGCACCGACGGTGCCGCCGACGCGGCGGGCGTTGGGGTTCTGGGCAGCGGCCAGCGCATCGTGGATGAGCTTGGCCGGTTCGTCGATGCCGCGCTTGACGGGCACCTGGATGACGGGCTTGCCGGCGAAGCGTTCGCGACCGCGTACGTCGACGTCGACGGCGAAGATGACCGCGTCGGCGGCGGCGATGACGGCCGGGTCGAGCATGGTGAGGCCGGCAGACCCCTGGGTCTCGACCTGCAGTTCGACGCCGGCGGCCTTCGCCGCGGCGACGAGGGATTCGGCAGCCATGTAGGTGTGCGCGATCCCGGTAGGGCAGGCGGTCACGGCGACGATGCGCTTGGTTCCGGCGGATGCCGCGGCAGGCGTGCTGCCGACGTTCGCGTCGCTGACGCCGCCCACGGCCACGGGGACGGGGGAGACGACGTTGGTGACGAGTTCGACGATTTCGGCCTGGGTCTTCGCGGCGCGCAGCGCGGCGGTGAACGGCGCCTTCATCAGCGCGCGGGCCAGCTTGGCCAGGATCTTGAGGTGGTCCTGGTCCGCGCCCTCGGGAGCGGCGATCAGGAAGACAAGGTCAGCGGGACCGTCGGCGGCGCCGAAGTCGACCGGGGAGGTCAGCCGGGCCAACGCCAGCGTCGGTTCGGTGACCGCTGCCGAACGGCAATGCGGGATGGCCAGGCCGCCGGGGATTCCGGTGGCCGTCTTCGCCTCGCGGGCGAGAGCATCCGTGTAGAGACTCTCGATCTCGGTGGCGCGACCGGCGCCGACGACGAGCTCGGCAAGATGCCGGATTACGCTCGAGGGTGCGACTCCGAGATTTTTATCCAGAGCGACAAGCTCCGGGGTGATCAGTGCACTCACTGGACATCCTCCTTTGGATGGGTGTGGAGCAACGTCAGGGTGACGTCGTCCGGTCGGGTTTGGCTCAGTGCCGGAACGGTTGATCCGGGCAGAGAAGCGGCTGCGGCCCCATGGGCTGCGGCCTGACGCAGCGAATCGGGGGCGGAATCGCCGGCGATGCTGCTGAGCAGGTAGCCGGCCAGGGACGAGTCGCCGGCTCCGACGGTGCTGCGGGCGACGATGGGCGGCGTCTGGGCGAGCCAGGCACCGTCGGCGGTCACCAGAACGGCACCCTTGGAACCGAGGGTGGCCAGCACGGCGCGGACGCCCGTGGCGACGAGGCGCTCGGCGGCGCGGGCCACGAGCACCGGATCGCCCTCGAGGCTGTCCGGGTCGGGGATGCCGGTCAGCTCGGCCAGCTCTTCCGCGTTGGGCTTGATCAGGTCCGGCCCGGCCGCGACGGCGGCGGCGAGGGGGGCGCCGGAGGAATCGACGGCCACCAGGGGGGCGTTCCGGCCGAACCGGCTGCGCAGTTCCCGGGTGATGGCGGCGTAGAAGTCGACGGGCACGCCCGGGGGGAGAGATCCGGCCAGCACGAGCCAGGCGGCTCCCTCCGCCTTCTCCATCACGAGCTCGATCAGGTCGTGCTGCTGGGCGGCGCTCAGCACCGGTCCGGGAACGTTGATCTTGGTGGTGGTGCCGTCGATTTCGGTCAGCGCGATGTTGCTGCGGATCGTGGCACCGATCGGCATTCCGCGGTGGGGGACCCCCGCGGCCCGCAGGGCCACCAGGACGGGGTCCCGGTCGTCGCCGGGGAGGATTGCGAGGCTCGGGACGCCTGAGGCTTCGAGGGCGCGCACGATATTCACGCCCTTGCCGCCCGGCTCTTCGCGGGACGAGCCGGCGCGCTGCACTTCGCCGCGGGCCAGCGGGCCACTCAGCTCGATGGTGCGATCCAGGCTCGGATTCGGGGTCAGCGTGATGATCACGCGATCACAACCTCAACGTCGGCCGCGGCCAGGGCCGTGGCAAGTTCATCTGATGGGAGGGCGTCCGTGATCAGCACGTCAACGTCGCCCAGCGCTGCGAAGCGGATCAGGGTTTCCTTATCGAGCTTGGTCGAGTCGGCGAGCGCGACAACGCGACGGGCCGAACGGACGATGGCTGTCTTCACGGCGGATTCAACGGCATCCGGAGTGCTGAAACCGAATTCGGCGTGCACGCCGTTGGCGCCGACGAAGGCGATGTCCGGTCGAAGCGAATCGATCTGGCCGATGGTGCTGGGACCCACGACGGCGCGGGTGAGGCCGCGCACCCGGCCGCCCAGGATGTAGACCTGGACCGCCTCGTTGCCGGCGAGCTTCGTGGCGATCGGGACCGCGTTGGTGATGACGAGGAGTTCGGCATCGGGGGCTGCCGGGGCCCAGTCGACCAGGAGGTCGGCGAGCAACTCGGTCGTGGTGCCGGCATCGAGAAGGATGGAACCGGTCTGGCTTTTGGGAATCATGGTGAGGGCGGCGGCCGCGATGCGCTTCTTCTCGTCGTGGTTCTGGGTCTGGCGCTCCTCGAGGCTGAGCTCAGACGTGCTCTGCCGGTCGAAGGCGACGGCACCGCCGTGTACCCGGCGTAGCCGGCGGGCGCCTTCCAGACTGTCGAGATCGCGGCGCACCGTTTCAGGGGTGACATCGAAGCGGGAGGCGAGATCGCTGACGGTGACCCGGCTCGAACTGCTGACCAGATCGACGATCAAAGACTGGCGTTCCTCGGCGAACACGGCGATCTCCTCCGGGCTGAGTGGTCACAACCACCGATTTGGTGAATACAAAAAGGCTACCTGTGTTTGTTTTTGTTTGTCAAGAAAAACAAAAGCAAACAAAGAAATCGGTGGCCGGTGCGATCCGGAGGTCGGAGGTGGGCGATACCGTGAGCAGCATGAAGATCCTGCACACTTCTGACTGGCACATCGGGCGAACCTTTCACACGCATTCGACCCTGGAGCATCTACGGCAGGTTCTTGATGCGCTGGTGGAGGTGGTGCGCCGGCATCAAATCGACGTGGTGGCGGTGGCCGGCGACATCTTCGATTCGGCCATGCCGTCGGCGGAGAGCTACACGCTGCTCACGGCGGTGCTGCGGGAGATCCGCCAGGCGGGGGCCACGGTGGTGATGACCAGCGGCAACCACGACTCGGCCACCCGCCTCGGCTTCCAATCGGAGTGGGCCGCGCTCGCTGGCGTCCACGTCCTGACCCGGCCGGAGCGATTCCTCGAACCGGTCACCGTGCTCGACGAGAACGGGCCCGTGCACTTCTACGGCATCCCCTACCTCGAGCCGGCGCTGGTCCGGCACCTCAGTGCTTTCCAAGGGCCCAGTGCTTTCCAAGGGCCCAGTGCTTTTCAAGGGCCCAGTGCTTTCCAAGGACCTTCAGACGAACCGCTGAAAACCCACGAGCAGGTGCTCACCCTCGTGATGCAGCGCATCCGCGACGATCTCGCCGCGCGCGGCGGACGGTCCGTGGTGCTCAGCCACTGCTTCGCGGCGGGCGTGCCCGCATCCGCGGCGACCGATGCCGTGCGGGACATCACCGCGGGTGGCCTCGATCTGGTTCCCGTTTCCGTCTTCTCCGACCCGGACTACGTCGCCCTCGGCCACATTCACGGCCGGGCCCGGCTCTCCGAGCGCGTGCGCTACTCGGGCGCCCCCCTGCACTACTCCTTCTCGGAGGCCGGCAAGCCGCGGGGCTGCTGGCTGGTCGAGCTCCAGGCCGGTGGCGCGGCCTTGATCGAATGGATCGACCTTCCGGTTCCGCGCCGGCTCAGCGTGCTCACCGGCGAGATCGAGCAGCTCCTGACCGATGACGCCTTCGCGGAGTTCGAACCCGACTGGGTGTCGGCGATCCTGACCGATCAGGTGCGGCCCCTCGACGGCATCCGTCGCCTGCAGAGACGCTTCCCGCACTGTGTCACCCTCGAGCATCGCCCCGACATCATCGTCGACCCGGGTGCCGCCAGCTACGGTGAACGCATCAACCGTCAGACCGACCGCGAAATTGTCGCCGGGTTCCTCGAGTTTGTGCGCAACGGGGTCGGCCAGACCGATTTCGAACGCGACCTGGTGGCGGAACTCCTCACCGAGGGCGACCTGAGGGAGATCAGCCGATGAAGATCAAACGCCTGCGGATCGCCGGTTTCGGCCCCTACAAGAACGAACAGGTGATCGACTTCGAGCGTTTCGACGCCGACGGAATCTTCCTGATCACCGGCAAGACCGGGGCCGGCAAGTCCAGCATCCTCGATGCCGTCTGCTTCGCCCTCTACGGCAGTGTGCCGCGCTATGAGGGAACGGAGTCCCCGCTGCGCAGCGACCACTGCGAACCGGACGATCCCACCTTCGTGGAGCTGGAATTCGCGCTCGACGAGAACGACTACCGCATTTACCGCACACCCAGATACGAGAAGAACAAGAAGCGCGGCCTCGGTACGACCATGTCCCCGCCCGACGCGCGTCTCGACATCCGTGATCTGCCAGACGGGCGTGATCTGCAATGTGGGCGTGATTTGCCAGGCGGGCGTGATCTGGCAGACGTTCACGGGGCCCGATCAGCACCAGGCGCCGAAGGCTGGCGCAGCGTGGCCACCCGCCCGGTCGACGTCGGCCACGAACTCAGCCGCATCCTGCCACTCAAGCAGGACCAATTCCTGCAGGTCATCCTGCTGGCGCAAAACCGGTTCCAGCGGTTTCTGCTGGCCAAGACCGACGACCGGCGCGGGGTGCTGCGCACGCTCTTCGGCAGCGCCCGGTTCGAGCAGCTCGAGCTCGGGCTGATTCAGCGGCGCAAGGTGCTCGACGATGAACTCGATTCCGTGCGCCAGCGTCTGGCGGGCCTGGCGGCCACCGCGTCCCGGCAGTTGCAGCGCGAAAACCTGCCCGGAAACGAGGCAGCCGACGGGCACGGCACTCGCGACCGGGCCTGGTTCGCCGCCGCCCTGGCGGAGTTGGAAGAGCTCTTCGCGGAGGCCGCGGAGGGTGCCGAACGGGCCACGTCCGTGCTGAACCTGGCCACCGTGAAGGTGCAGGCCCAGGACGACCTTCGCGGTCGGCAGGACCGCCGCAACGAAGCCCGCTCGGCCCTGGCCGTCCTCGACGCCCGACAGGAGGCGGTCGCCCTCGACCGGGAGGCCGTGCTGGCCGCGAATCGGGCGTCCCGGGTCTGGCCGGCGCTCCGCACGCGTCGCGAGGCGGAGGACGCGCTCGACCAGGCCCTGGCCGGTGAGCTGCGCGCGCGAGACGCCTGGCGTGAGTATCAGGACGACCCGAATCTGGTGGAAACGGCCGACCGCCTCACCGCCGTCACCGACGACCTCCTCGGCCAGCTCGGGTCGCTGAACGACGTGCGGGACGCCGAACGGCTGCTGCCCGGCATCGCGGTCGGCATCGTGACGCTGCAGGACGAGCTCGCCCGGCACGCGGCGTCCGTCCAGCAGACCCAGGCGCTCCTGCAGGAGCTGCCGGAACGGCTGGAGGAGGTCGAAGCAGACCTCGCTGCGGCGCTGCTGGCGGCAGCCCGGGAGCCCGAGGCGCGCGCCCGGACGGAGCGGCTGCTCGTGGCCCAGGCCGCCGCCGACCAGGTGCGGCTCCTCGACGCCGTTCTCGCGGAGGCGCACCTCTCCGATGCGGTCGCCGCGGGCGAGAATGCCGCGGCGGCGGTGCATTACCAGGCCCTCGTGGATCGGCGGCTGGCCGGTCACGCCGTTGAGCTGGCCTCGAGCCTTGTGCCGGGGGAACCCTGCGAGGTGTGCGGCTCGACCGTGCACCCGGCTCCCGCCACCGGCGATGACGAACCGGTCACCGAAGCGGACATCGCGTCTGCCCGGAAACGGCTGAAACAGGGGCAGGCCCGGCTCGAACAGACGCATGCCGCCACGGGCACCGTGGCCACCGACCTCGCCGAGGCCCGAGCCCGGGCCGGGGAACGCAGCATCGCCGAAATCGCCGGCGAAACGACCGCGTCCGATGCGGCCCTGGCCGAGGCCGTGAGCGCGGGCGTGCGGGCGACCGCCCTCGGCCTCGACAAGAGCAGGGTGCGAGTCGAACTCGACGAGGCCGGCCGCGCCTTGGCAGACCTGTGCTCCGTCCGCGACGAGGCGGCCGCCGGGCTCGCCGAGCGCCGCAGTGCCCGGCAGGCCATCGACGACCGGGTGGCCGCCCAGCGCGGGGACTTCGCGTCGGTGGGCTTCCGGGTCGATCGGCTGCAGGCCGAGCTCGCGTCCGCGCGGGCCCTCGATGAGGCCCTCGACCACAGCCGTGAGCGCCGGAGCCTGCGCAACGCCGCGGACGCATCCGTGCAGGCGCAGTTGGCCCGCGAAGGCTTCGCCGACGAACACGCCGCGACCGCGGCCCACCAGGACGACGCCGACGTGCTGCAGTTGGAAGAGCTGATCCGCGGGCACGACGATTCACGTGCGGCGGCGCGCTCCGTGCTCGCCGAACCGGCGCTCACGGGCTTGCCCGCGGGCCTGATCGACGTCGGTCTGGCCCGGGACACTCTGGTCATCGCCGCGGCGGCGCGCGACGCGGCGCTGGCCGCCCGCGGCTCGCTGGGGGAGCGGGTGGTCGTGATGACCGGCCTGGTCACAGATGCCCGGGTGCATTTCGACGCAGGCGAGGAGCTTCTGGCCACGCAGACCCAGGTGCGGGAGCTGGCCGCTGCCGTCCACGGCGACGAACCCAACACGAAACGGATGCGGCTCGAGACCTACGTTCTCGCCGCGCAGTTGGAGCAGATCATCGCGGCGGCCAACAACCGGCTGCGCACCATGACCGGCGGCCGCTACACGCTGGAGCACGACGACTCGGTGCAGTTCCGGGGTGGCCAGTCCGGGCTGGGGCTGATGATCCGGGACGCGCATACCGGGCGGGCCCGCCCCACACAGTCGCTCTCCGGCGGCGAGACGTTCCTGGCGTCGCTGGCCCTCGCCCTCGGGCTGGCGGAGATCGTGTCGAACCAGGCCGGGGGCATCGCCCTCGACACCCTGTTCGTCGACGAGGGTTTCGGGTCCCTCGACAGCGCGACCCTGGAGACGGCGATGAGCACACTGGACGGACTCCGCGCCGGAGGCCGCACCATCGGCCTGATCAGCCACGTCGACTCCATGAAGGAGCAGATCCCGGCCAAGCTGGTCATCACCGTCACCGACCAGGGCTTCAGCGAGATCGGCGAGGTCCCCGTGTCGGTCTAGGCCGTGCCGTTTCCGGTGCCGGCCGGCGGGAGCCTAATCGATGCCGGCCGCGGTCGCGTAGGCCGGCTGGCCAGGGCAGGTCGCGAGCACGCGCGCCATCGCGTCATGCTCGGCCGGGGCGACCCACAGGCCGTAGCCGGCCTTCACTGAGATCTGTCGGGCCACATATTCGCAGCGGAACGTTTTCTCCGCGGGCAGCCAGGTGGCGGCGTCCCCGTCGCCCTTCTGCGAGTTGGAGGCACCGTCAGACGCCAGCAGGTTCAGCGGGTCGTTGGCCAGGGCGATCCGCGCGTCCCGGTCCAACTGCGCGGCACCGGTCTGCCAGGCGTTCGACAGCGCGACCAGGTGGTCGATCTGTACGAGCATCGAGGTGGTTTCACCGCGCTCGAATGACACTGATTCGCCCGTGTAGGGTGCCAGCAGTTCGCCGCTCAGCACCCGGCAGGATTCGTCGGTCACGATCCCGGTCAGGTCGCGGGCCAGGATGTCGTTGCGGGTGTCGCAGCCGTTGTCGTCGACGTCGCGCCAGGCGGAGCCGAACTCCCCGGTGCGGTCATAGCCGGTTTTCGGGGCCTTGCCCTTGACCGGCAGGGTGGCCAGCAGGTCGGCCGCGTCGCCGGTCGCCGTGGCCGCGGAGCCGCCCGGCCCGGGAACGGATGCCTCTCCCGGCGTGAGGCCGGGCAGGCCGCCCACGGCCGCCCAGACCAGAGCCAGAAGCGCCAGGATCACCATCAGTGCGGTGACGGGAGGGCGCCGGGAACGCCGACTGCGGGATGCCGCCGGCCGGCGGGGTGAGTGTGGCATGGTGCTCCCAGAGGTCGGCTTTCGACCCTACCGGGCGGGGATAATGACGCATGACCAAAAACTGGACCGCGCTCGCCCTCGTCTACCTGGCGCTCGGCCTCGCCGGCCTCGTGGGCACCTGGACCTTCAACCTGCTCGCGATCGTGCAGGTGCGCGACTTCGTCGGCGACTGGGTGAACAGCGGTCCGGCGGTGTCCTCTCTGACCGTGGATCTGCTGGTGGTGGCGGTGGCCGGCAGCATCCTGATCATCGTCGAGGGCAGGCGGCTCGGGATGAAGCGGGCGTGGCTCTACGTGGTGCTCTCGGGCCTGACGGCGTTCGCCTTCACCTTCCCGCTGTTCCTCGCAATGCGGGAACGCACCCTGCAGGCTCAGCGGGTGAGAGCCGCGCAGGCGGCGCCCACGAGCTAGGCGGCGCCCACGAGCTAGGCGGTGTCGGCGGACCGCGCCCTCGTCGAGGGCCGCTTCGCCGCGGGTTTTGCTGCTTTCTTGGCCGTCTTGGCCGTCTTGGCCGTCTTGGCCGTCGGGTTTGCTGCCGTCTTCGCCTTTGCAGGCTTCTTGCCGGCCGGTTTCGTCTGCCGCGAACGCTGCTTCGCCTTCGGTTCCGTGAGGACGCCGTCGAAGTGCTCCTCCGAGGCCTGGGCATCCGCCTTGGTCAGGTGCACGACGGCATCCTTGTGCTCCGGCGGCGCGTAGATCGTGGCGAGCCGCAGCACCTTGCCGCCCGTGTTGAGCACATTGTGCCGCGCGCCGGCCGGCACGATCATGGCCGAGTTCTTCCTGATCTTCGTCCGCGTGCCGTCGATCCAGACATCGCCCTTGCCCTTCTCCACCCGGAAGTACTGATCTCGATCCGGGTGCACCTCTTCGCCGATGTCCTCACCCGGCTCCAGCGCCATCACGACCAGCTGCATTCCCTGGGCGGTGTACAACACCTGCCGGAAGTTCGAATTGCGGATAGCCGCGTCTTCGATGTTGTCGACAAAACCTTTCATGGGATCCTCCTCGGTAGACAGACGTTCGTTCTGCAGACGTTAGTCCCGCCGGCGGCCGCACTCAACCGCCGCGCTTGCCTCAAAGGGTGAAGTATGCTTCACTTGTTTCCGGAGGGGAGTAATCCCCAGCGTGTGGTCGTCAATCCGGTTTCGTCATCGAAACCCGGCCACAGGGACCCGATCCGGGTTGGACCAGACCTCCAGTCGCAGTGCTGACTGGAAGGTATATCCCGTGAACGTTCCCCTCTATGCCTGGCTGGCGGTGTTCGGCGTGATCGCGCTCATGCTGGCCGTCGACCTGTTCGCCCACCGCAAGGCCCATGTGATCGGAGTGCGCGAAGCCGCGATCTGGTCGGCGGTCTGGGTGCTCATCGGCATCGGCTTCGGGCTCGTGATCTGGACCACGGCCGGGGCCGAGTACGGGCAGCAGTACTACGCCGGCTACCTGATTGAGAAATCCCTCGCGGTCGACAACGTCTTCGTCTGGGCGATCATCTTCGCCGCCTTCGCGGTGCCGCGCCAATACCAGCACCGGGTGCTGTTCCTCGGCGTGCTCGGCGCGCTCGTGCTGCGCGGTATTTTCATCGCCGCGGGCGCCGTGCTGATCGAGAACTTCTCCTGGATCCTCTACGTCTTCGCCGCGTTCCTGATCTACACCGGCTACCGCATGATCCGCACCCGCAACGAACACGCGCACCCCGAGAAGTCGCCGGTGCTGCGCCTTTTCCGCCGCTTCATCCCGATGACGAACGCGTTCCACGGCCAGCGCTTCCTCGTGCGGAGGAACGGCATCCTGCTCGCCACGCCGCTGCTGGCCGTTCTCGTGCTCGTCGAGGTGACGGATGTCGTCTTCGCCGTGGACTCCATCCCCGCCATCTTCGCCGTCACCAGCGAACCGTTCATCGTCTTCACCGCCAACGCCTTCGCGATCCTCGGCCTGCGGGCGATGTACTTCCTGCTCGCCGACCTCATGCACCGGTTCGTCTACCTGAAGATCGGCCTGGCCCTGGTGCTGGTCTGGGTCGGCGTTAAGATGCTGCTGCTCGACGTCTTCTACATCCCGACGACCGTGTCGCTGGGTGTGATCGCCTTCATCATCACGGTGTCGGTCGTGCTCAGCCTCCGGGCCACGCGCGGCCAGGGACGCCGCGAGATCGAGGCCGATTCGGCCGGCTCCTTCCGCGAGGCCACCCCCGAGGAGATCGCCGAGCTGGAGCCGGTCTGGCGTCGATCGGCCCGCACGCCCGAGCAGAAGCCCGAGCAGAAGCCCGAGCAGCAGGCCGAACTGAAGAAGGAGAACGAGCACCGCTGATGACCGAATCGCAGACCGAACCACTGACCGAGTCGCCCGCCCCGGTGACGGATGCCCCCGGCAAGCCGTGGACGTTCCTCACCCACCACGCGCACCTGCTCCTCGCCATCGCGGAGAACCCCGATGCGCGGGTGGAGGAGCTCGCCGACACCGTGGGGGTGTCGTCCCGGGCGGCGCTGAGCATCATGGCGGACCTGGTCGAGGGCGGGTACATCCGGCGCGAACGGGTGGGGCGGCGCAACCACTACAGCATCGAGCGGAACCGGCCGCTCCGGCATCCGTCGAACGCCTCGCACAGCGTGGACGAGATGATCACCGTGTTCGCCACGCTGGCGCCCGCGGGGCCCCGACCGGACGACCGCGGGCGTGGATCAGGTCGCCGTGCCGGTCTCGAGGGCCCGGGGGCGGACGCGGCTCGCGGCGATCGCGGCCGCGGCGAGCCCGGTGATGAAGGCCGCGATACCGAGCACGTACAGGGCCACGGCGACGTAGCCGCCGGGCTGGCCCGGATCGAGGAACGGGTAGGTGTAGAAGCCGGTCGTCGTTCCGCGCACCAGGGCGTAGACCACCCAGAGCACCGGGTAGATCAGGGCGTAGCCGAGACGTTTCCACGCCACGGCCGGTCGCCCCGGCGAGAGAATCCAGTCCAGGGCGATGAAGATCGGCGCCCACACGTGGAGGACCTCGTTGGGCCAGCCGACACCGATGAAGCCGTCGGAGACGACGTTGCGCAGCAGCGCGTTGTAGACGACCCCGGTGACGACGGCATAGGTGAGCACCGACATTCGCACCGCGGTGAGCAGCTGGGGATCGACGCGACTGCGCACCGCGAGGGAACCCCCCACGAGCAGAACGACCAGGTTCATCAGGCTCGACTGGATCGTGAAATATCCGAAGTACTCGGTGGCCACGAAGGCGTCGTTCCAGACCTGGTCGGTAACCTGAGTGGCGATGCTCGCGAACAGCAGAAGGCCCATCCCGATCCGAAGCAGACCGGAGAGGCGCCGGAGGGCGGAGGGCGATGATGAGTCGGAGGCCACCGTAGAAATCGCTGTTAAAGTCACTGGAAAAGAATAGTGCCGCCGCGCTGGGGAATCAGCAGGGCTGGCCGCCCCCCCTTGTGACCGATGAACTCATGTCACTCAATCACAAAACTGGTTCCTCATCCTGGGGTCAGCCCAAAATTCCTCACCGAGGATATGACAGGAAGGTCACAGTTGCTGGAAGTAACTGCGCTCCGCTGGACGCTCACTATCGCACTCATTCTGGGTCTGCTCGCGCTGGACCTGGGCCTGGCCATGGCTCGGCCGCACGTGGTCAAATTTCGGGAGGCCGCAGTCTCTTCGATTCTGTACATCGCGGTCGCCATCCTGTTCGGCCTCGTTTTCGCAGCCCAGGTGGGCTGGGGCTTCGGCGCGGAATACTTCGCCGGCTACATCGTCGAGAAGAGTCTGTCCATCGACAACCTCTTCGTCTTCGTGATCATCATGTCGACTTTCGCCGTGCCGGAAAAATACCAGCAGAAGGTTCTCATTTTCGGGATCGTGCTGGCACTCATTCTGCGGGCGATCTTCATCGCGCTGGGCGCGGCCCTGCTCTCGCTGTTCTCCTTCATGTTCCTGATCTTCGGTCTGGTGCTGATCTTCACGGCCGTGCAGCTGTACCGGCACCGCAACGTCGACCCCGACGTGCAGGACAACGTGCTGGTCCGGGTGGCCCGTCGGGGCCTGACCGTGACCGACGACTATGTCGGCGGCCGCATGTTCACCCGCCACGCCGGCCGTCGCGCCGTGACACCGCTGTTCATCGTTCTGATCGCGATCGGCAGCACCGATCTGCTGTTCGCACTCGACTCGATCCCGGCGATCTTCGGAATCACCGACGAGGCGTACATCGTCTTCACCGCCAACGCCTTCGCACTTCTCGGGCTCCGGGCGCTCTTCTTCCTCGTCAAGGGGCTCCTCGACCGGCTGGTCTACCTGTCGACCGGCCTGTCCCTGATCCTGGCCTTCATCGGTGTGAAACTCGTCCTGCACTGGGGACACGGCCTGGACGACCGCGTGCCCGAGATCAGCACGAACCTCAGCCTCATCGTCATCGGAGTGGTCCTGACCGTGACCACGGTCGCAAGCCTGATCAAGACGCGCCGCGATCCCACGGCGCGAGCTCACGCCGGCTCTCTCCGGGCAGCGGATCGTCCCGAGCCTGAACCAGCGGATCGGCCCGGCCCGGAAACCTAGAGGCTCGGAAACCTAGAAGGGGAACAGCAGCCGGTGCAGGAACTGGCGGGTGCGTTCCTCCTGCGGATGGTGGAGCACCTGCTTCGGGTCACCGTGCTCGACGATCCGGCCGCCGTCGACGAAGGCCACCTCGGTGGCCACCTCCCGGGCGAATTCGAGTTCGTGGGTCACGATGACCATGCTCCACCCCTCCACTGCCAGTTCCTTGATCAGGCGCAGAACGTCGCCGACGAGTTCCGGGTCGAGCGAGGATGTGGGCTCGTCGAAGAGCAGCAGCTGCGGCCGCAGGGCGAGGGCGCGCACGATGCCCACGCGCTGTTGCTGGCCGCCGGACAGTTCGAACGGGTAGCTGTCCTTCTTGGCGCTGAGGCCCACGCGGTCCAGCAGCGCGAGCGCCTCAGCCTCGACCTCGGCTTTCGGTCGTCGCTGCACGATCAGGGGCCCCTCGAGCACGTTCTCCAGCACGGTCTTGTGCGGGAACAGGTTGTAGTGCTGGAAGACCATGGCCGAACGGTCGCGCAGGGCCGCGAGCTGCTTCTTCGTCGGGGGAGTGCCGAAGTCGAGTGAGACCTCGTCGGCAACGTCGATCGTTCCCCCGTCGGCCAGTTCGAGGCCGTTCAGGCAGCGCAGGATGGTGGTTTTTCCGGAACCGGAGGGGCCGATCAGGGCGAGCACCTGGCCTCGGCCCACCGTCAGGTCGATGGACTGCAGCACCTGGTTCGGGCCGAAGCTCTTGCGCAGGCCGCGCACCCGGAGCAGGGCATCAGGGGCAGCCGCGGCATCCGGCGCTGTGGGATCGGTCGGGTCAGTGGGCGACATAGCGGTCCAATCGCTTCTCGAGAACGCTCTGCACCGAGGACAGGCCCAGGCAGATCACCCAGTAGACCAGGGCGGCCTCGAGGTAGAGCAGCATGAATTCCTGGCTGAACGCGGCCACCTGCTGTGCCTCTCGGAACAGCTCCGTGACCAGGATCAGCGAGGCGAGGGAGGTGTCCTTGACCAGGCTGATGAACGTGTTCGACAGGGGTGGCACGGATACGCGGGCGGCCTGAGGCAGGATGATGCGGGTCAGGGCCCGGCGGTGGGACATGCCGATCATGTACGCCGCCTCCCACTGCCCCTTGGGCACGGAGAGGATGGCGGCCCGGATCACCTCGGCGGCGTATCCGCCGACGTTGAGCGAGAACGCGACCACGGCGCTCGGCCACGGGTCGATCAGGATGCCCAACGACGGCAGGCCGTAGAAGATCACGAACAGCTGCACCAGCAGCGGGGTGCCGCGCACGATCGAGATGTAGACCCGGGCGATGCTGGACACCCACCGGCGCCGGGACAGGCGCATCAGCGCCAGCCCGAGCGCGAGCGTGAGGCCGATCGCGAATGAGGCGAGCGCCAGCGGGATGGTGCCGGCGATCGCCCCGTGCACGATGGGGCCCAGCGAGGTCCAGAAAAGGTCCCAGGCAGATTGGTTCATGGCTGGATCGGGTTACCGGGAAACGTCGGACCCGAAGTACTTCTCCGAGATCGACGTCAGGGTGCCGGCTGCGGCGAGCTTCTCCAGGGCGGCGTCGACGGCATCCGTCAGCTCCGTGCTGCCCTTGACGAACGCGAACGAGCTCTCGGATTTCTCGTCGGTGTTCGCGGCGATTTTGAGGCCGGCGGCACCGGTCTGCTTCTGGTAGTCGAGGAAAGTCAGGTTGTCGTTCACGGTCGCGTCGACGCGGCCCTGTTCGACCAGGGCGACCGACTGGGCCCAGCCCTCGACGGCCTGCACGTTCGCGCCGCTCTCGGTGGCGAGGGTGTTCCAGTTGCTGGTGAGCGACTGGGCCGTGGTCTTGCCGGCCAGGGTCTCGAAGGAGGTGATCGACGTGTTGTCGCTCTTCACCACGATGACGCCGGTCGAGACGGTGTAGGGGGAGGAGAGGTCGTACTTCTCGACGCGTTCCGGGGTGGCCGTGACCTGGTTGGCGATGACGTCGAAGCGACCGGCCTCCAGGCCCGCGAAGATGCCGTCCCACTGGGTTTCTTCGAACTTGGCCGTGACGCCCAGTTCGGCGGCGACGGCCTCTATGACCTCGATGTCGTAGCCGGTCAGCGCGCCGGAGCCACCCTCGTGGAAGGTGAACGGGCGGTACGTGCCCTCGGTTCCCACCGTGAGGACGCCGGCGTCGGTGACGGACGACAGGGAGGTGTCGGCGCCGGTGGTGGCTGTATCGTCGGTGTCGGTGTCGGCGCCGGCGGAGCAGCCGGCCAGCGAGATGGTGAGCGCTGTGAGAAGTGCCGCCGACAGGAACTTGAGCTTCATTGTTTCTGGCCTAACCGAGGTTGCAGTTGCGTATTCATCGCCGGGAAGCGACGTCCGAAGACTAACAAGGAGTACGCACCGGTCAGTATTCCCGTGACGCGGGGCGTCACACACCGGTCCGGCCCCGGTCAATAGCCTTGTCAGGGATTTTGGGCCGCAATAGGCTGAGATCGTCCTGCGCATCTGAGGCTCTCTCATCTGTTCGCAGGTATTTGCACTCGTACCGGCCCCACCCGAAGGAGCCCGCATGAAAATGACTGCCGACCAACACGACCGATCGGCCGGGGTACTGCTGGGCATGGCCTGCGGGGACGCGCTCGGGGCCGGCTACGAGTTCGCCGGGCCGCTGCCGGAATCCACCACAGTCAGCATGCGCGGCGGTGGCGGCGGGTTCCACTGGTCGCCCGGCGAGTGGACCGATTTCACGGCCATGGCCGTTCCGCTCGCGATGGCCGCGACTGAGGGGCGGGACCTCAGAGACGACGCGGTCCTCGACGTCGTCGTGGCCCACTGGGTGGGCTGGGCGAAATCGGCACCGTACGCCGGGGTCCAACTGGGTGCCGTGCTGTCCGGCGCCGAACCGAACGCGGAGTCCGTGCGGCGCGCCGCGAGGGAGCAGCACGACCGCAACGGACGCAGCGCCGGCAACGGATCGCTCCTGCGCACCGCGCCGGTGGCGCTGGCATTCCTCGCCGATCCGGTCGCCCTGGCCCAGGCGGCGCGCAGGGTCAGCGAGCTGACCCACTGCGAAACGGACGCGGGCGACGCCTGCGTGCTATTCGGCCTGGCCCTGCGGCACGCCGTCCTCGAAGGCGAACTCGACATCCGGGTGGGCCTGTCGGCCCTGCCGAGCGAGCGCCGCGCGGACTGGTCGGCCCGGTTCGACGAGGCCGAGCGCAAGCGGCCGGCGGACTTCCCTGGCAATGGCTGGGTCGTGCAGACCCTGCAGTCCGCCTGGTCCGCGATCACGCACACCCGGGGAACGGATGCCGGCCAGGTGCGTCGCGCCGTCGAAGCCGCGGTGCGCGGCGGAGGTGACACCGACGCCGTGGCGGGTGCCGTGGGCGCGCTGACGGCCGCTCGCTGGGGGCTGGAAGCCGTGCCCACACCCTGGCGCCACCTGGTGCAGGGCTGGCCGGGGCTGCGCGGCGTGGATCTGGTGCGCCTGTCCATGCAGGCGGCCCACGGCGGAGAAGCCGGGGGGGTCGTGGCCGACGAGGTCGGCCGGCGGCGCACGGTCAAGTTGCGGGCGCTGCGCTGACGTCGGGCCGCCAGCGTCAGGACTTGAGCGCCAGCGCGAACGGAAGCACGGACTCGACGCCCTGGCGACGCAACAGGCGGCCCGCGACCGTGAGGGTCCAGCGGCTGTCGGCGAGGTCGTCGACGAGTAAGATCGGCCGGCCCCGCACCTCGTCGAGGGCCGCGGCCAGCTCCGGGCCCACCGCGAATCGGTCCCAGACGTTGGCAAGCCGGTAGGCGCTGTTGCCGCCCGCCGTGCCGGTGGGGCCGCCGTTCACAAGGTCGAGCGAGCCGAGCCAGGGCAGTCGGCCCGCGTCGGCGAACGCCCGAGCGACCGATCCCACCAGCAACGGATGCCGCCGCGAGGGCACGCTCACCACCGCGGCCGGCCGTTCGTCCCAGCCCCACTCCGCCAGCACCCGGATGCACGCCTGAATCAGGGCCGGGCTCGCCGGGGCATCCGTGCCCTGCGCGTCTGAGCCCTGCGCGTCTGAAGTCCGGGTGGCGAACAGGTCGCGCAGCGGACCGCCCCAGCCCAGGTCGGTGAGGCGGGCCAGGGCCCGGCCGGGCAGCATCCGTTCACCGGCCGGGATATTGCCGCGCACGTTCACGCCCAGGCTCGCCACCCCGGTGGGCCACTGGGCGCGCGGCTCGAGGGCCACGCCGACCCGGTCGAGCGACGCGGCGGCGGCCGAGGCCATCTCGGGCCGCACATCGCCGGGGAACCAGGCCGTGGTGCAGTTGTCGCAGCGGCCGCAGGCCACCACGGTGTCGTCGTCGAGCGCGCGCTGCAGAAATTCCATCCGGCAGCCGGTGGTGCTCTCGTAATCGAGCATCGCCTGCTGCTCGCTCACCCGGGCGGCAATGATGCGTTCGTAACGTTCCCGGTCGTAGAACCAGGGCGCTCCGGTGGACACCCAGCCGCCGGTGACACGGCGCACGGCACCGTCGACGTCGAGCACCTTGAGCAGCAGCTCGAGCGGGCTGCGCTTGAGATCGACGCGGGCCTCGAGCGCCGGCGTGGACAGCGGCGCACCGCCATGCTCCGTGAGCGCCCCGATCACGGCCTCCGCCTTGTGCTGGCTGGGCATCGAGGAGGTGGCGAAGTACTGCCAGATGTCTTCGTCTTCGACGCCGGGCAGCAGCAGCACGTCGGCGTTCTCGGTGGCACGGCCGGCGCGGCCGACCTGCTGGTAGTAGGCCACGGGGGAGGAGGGGGCACCCAGATGCAGCACGAACCCGAGGTCGGGCTTGTCGAACCCCATGCCCAGGGCGCTGGTGGCGACGAGGGCCTTGACCTCATTGCGCTTGAGCATGCCCTCGGATTCCTCCCGCTCGGCGGTGTCGGTCTGCCCGGTGTAGGCCCGCACCGGGTGGCCGGCCTCCCGCAGCAGCCGGGCGGTGTCTTCCGCCGCGGAGACGGTGAGGGTGTAGATGATGCCGCTGCCGGGCAGCTCGTCGATGTGGCTGAGCAGCCAGGCCAGCCGGGTTCGCGAGTCCGGCAGCCGCAGTACACCCAGGCGCAGGGACGCCCGGGCGAGCGGCCCGCGAATGGTGACCACGTCGGTGCCTGCCTCGTCACTGCTCGGCCCCCCGGTGCTTGACCCGGTCGAGACCAGCTGCGCCGCGACATCCGTCACCACCCGGCTGTTCGCCGTGGCCGTGGTCGCCAGCACCGGTACGCCGGCGGGCATCTGGGCGATCAGGTCGCGCAGGCGACGGTAGTCGGGCCGGAAGTCGTGGCCCCAGTCGGAGATGCAGTGGGCCTCGTCGACGACGAGCAGCCCCACCCGGGCGAGGAGCGCGGGGAGCTGCTCGTCGCGGAACTTCGGGTTGTTGAGCCGTTCCGGCGACACCAGCAGCACGTCGACCTCGTCGTCCTGCAGCTGTTGCTGCACCTCGGCCCACTCGTGCGGGTTGGCGGAATTGATCGACACGGCCCGCACCCCGGCCCGCGCCGCGGCGGCCACCTGGTCCCGCATCAGGGCGAGCAACGGAGACACCAGGATGGTGGGGCCGGCGCCCTGGCGGCGGAGCAGCAGGGTGGCGACGAAATACACGGCCGACTTGCCCCAACCGGTGCGCTGCACGACCAGGGCCCGGCGTCGCTGGTCGACCAGGGTCTCGATCGCCTCGAACTGCCCCTCGTGGAAGTCGGCATCGTCACGCCCGACCAGGTTTCGCAGGATCTCGAGGGCGGCGGCGCGGGTGTCGGTCATCGGACCAGCTTCGCAGGTGCAGGTGAGCGTGCGCCGGACGCCAGGCCTCGCGGCGCAGGTTATGGAAGCGGGCTCACGGTAGAACATGGGCCGGCTTCCACAGTGTGCGCCGTGAGGCCTGCCGGCGCGGCTAGAGCGCGTCGAGCCGGGCGGCCACGTCGGCCGGGAACCCGCCGGTGCCGATCGGACTCCACCGGGTGGGGGTGATCCGGATCAGGGACTTGTCCTGCAGCGCCATCGCCGCCCGGTACTCGGCCCAGTCGGAGTGTTCGCCGGCGATGCAGCGGAAGTACTCGACCAGCCCGTCGCCGGCCTCCGGCATGTGCAACACCTCGGCGTCGCCGTCGACCTGGATCCAGCCGCCGTCCCAGTCGTCCGAGAGCACCAGCACGGAGGCGTGCGCATTGCGCTCGGCGTTGCGGGTCTTCGCCCGGGCCGGGTAGGACGAGATCACGATGCGGCCGTCGGGGTCGACTCCGCCGGCCACGGGGGAGATCTGCGGGCGGCCGTCGGCGCGGGTGGTGGCCAGAAGCATCCGGTGCCTCGGGCGCACGAAGGCGAGCATCCCGGCGAGGTCGACGACGGTGGTGGTTGCAATGTCTCTAGCCATGATCCAAGGCTACGACAGAGCGGATACCCGACACGATCGGTCCCACCGGGTCCGGCTCGCTATGCTCCAACGGTGAAGGTCGTCCAGGAACTCGAAACGCGCATGCACCCCGACTCCGTCGCCGGGTTCCGCCTCGTGCTGGCGGAGGCGCGGGTGACCGACTCGATCCTGCTGCCGGTGCGGCCGATGGAGCGCATGGTGGCGCCCGTGCAGTGGATGCTCCGCCGCGTCGGCGCGCACGGCATCCGTCTGACCCGGGCCGGCTATCTCCCGCCCGCCGTGGTCGTGGACGCCGCTGGCGCTATCGACTGGGGCTGGCCCGTCAGGGCCGGCAGGGAGAGCCACCTCTTGCCGCTGTTGGAGCTGCGCGCACATCTCTGCGCGGTGGGCCTGCTGCGGGTGAGCAAGGGGATGCTACTGCAGACCAGTCGCGGCCGGGCGCTCGTCGATGCGCCGCGCGAGCTCTGGTGGCATCTGGCCAGGACCGTGCACCAGAGCCGCGACCAGGCGGAGACCGACGCCACGAAACTGCTGCTCGTTCTGATCGCGCGGCGGGGATTCGACGAGGGTGAACTGTTCAAACAACTGCTGGCCCTCAGCCTGGAGACCGTCGGCTGGGTGCGGGCGGACGGGGCTCCGCTCACCGACGATGCGGCGTTCGACCTGGTGCTGCCGAAATGGCGGCTGCTGCGCCGAATGGGCGTGTTCGATGTCGGCGCGAGCAGTCACACGCGCTGGATCATCACTCCCGGCGGGGCCGCGTTCGCCCGGGCGGCCCTGCAGTCCGAGGTCTGAACGTCCTACCGACCGAGCGGGAAGTCGCGGGTCTGGCCGGGCGCCAGGACGGCCTCGCTGCCCTCGATCCGCACCCGGATCGGGGTGGCTCCGCCCTCCCGCAGCTGCAGGCGCAGGTTCCCGGGCGTCAGTTCCAGCCGGATCGGCTGTTCCCGGTAGTTGATGCTGAAGGTGACCTCCGAGATTTCCTTCGGCAGCACCGGATGCAGCCAGAGCATGTCTTCCCGGATCTCCAGCCCGGTGTAGCAGCGCACGACCATGTCCACCGAGCCGGCCATGGCCCCGAGGTGGATGCCCTCGTGGGTGGAGCCGCCGAGGGTGTCGCCCAGGTCACTGTCGAGGGCCCGGGTCAGGAAGGCCCATGACTGTTCCCGGTCGCGCCGGGCCTCCAGCCAGGAGTGCACGACGTTGCTGAGCGTCGAACCATGCGTGGACCGCGACGCGTAGAAGTCCACCGTGCGCACGATGGCCTCCGGCGACAGCTCGTAGCCCATGGTCTCGAGCAATTCGCGCAGCTCCTCGGCGGAGAGCAGGTAGAGCAGCATGAGCACATCGGCCTGCTTGGAGAGCCGGTAGTTGTTGGTGCTGTCACCCTCGGCGTTGAGGATCAGGTCGAGGCGGGCGATCGAGGTGTAGCGGGCGCGGTAGGCGTCCCAGTCGAATTCGGTGAGGTTCTCGTAGCCCTCGAACTGGCTGATCACTCCGTCGGCGTGGAAGGGAACCCGCAGCCGCCGGCTGATCCGCGCCCACCCGGCGACCTCGTCCGGCCGCAGTCGCAGCCGGTTCCAGAGCGGCCGGCAATACCGATCCTCCAGCAGGGACACGGTCTCGACCGCGCGGCGCAGCACCCACGCGGTCATCACGTTCGTGTACGCGTTGTTGCGGATGCCCGCGCCCGGCGCTCCCGGGTAGCCGTCGTGGAACTCGTCCGGCCCCATCACCCCGTCGATGTCGTAACGGTCGTCCACCTCGTCGTAGCGGGCCAGGCCGGCGAAGAAGCGGGCAACCTCGAGCAGCATCTCGGCACCCTGGTGAATCATGAATTCGATGTTGCCGGTGGACTGGTAATACTCCCAGACGCTGTAGGCCACGGCGAGGCCCACATGCCGCTGGTTCTTCGAATTGTCGGGCATCCACTGCCGGGTCAGCGGGTTGAAGAGGGCGGTCGGGGTGGCCTCGCGGCCGTCGATGGCGCTCTGCCACGGGAACATCGCGCCCTCACACCCCACGAGGCGCGCGGCCGCCCGCGCCTCGCCCAACCGTCGGTACCGGTAGCCGAGCAGGGCGCGGCTCAGGTCGGGTCGGCGCAGGGTGAGGATCGGGTAGACGAACAACTCATCCCAGAACACATGTCCCCGGTACCCCTCGCCGTGCAGGCCCCGGGCCGGCACGCTCGCGTCGAGGTCCGCGTCGACGGCCGCCACCGTCTGCAGCACGTGGAAGGTGTTCAGGTTGAGCGCGAGCGCCTGGTGGTCTCCCGCGCCCATCCCCACGGCGAATTCGTCCCAGAGGATCTGCCAGGCCTGTTCGTGCGCCGCCAGCACCTCCGCGGGATCCGGCAGGCGTCGCATCCAGGTGGCCACCGCTCGGGCCGGCGAGGCGATGGCCCGGTCACGGGACGTGCTGACGACGACGGTCTTCTCCACCCTGACCGGATGCCCCGGCTCCAGATCGAGGGTGAATTCGTGCGCCACCCAGCCGGCGTCGTCGGTGAGCAGGTGCCGAACCGGATCGACGGGCTGCTCATCCCGGAGCACCCGGGTCCGCGCCGCCAGGGCGATGTGGATGCCGGACTGGGTGGTCTCCATCTCGAGGAGCACGGTCTCGGCGTCGATTTGCGCGGTGGTGTGCGGGAGCAGGTGAGCGTTGCTGAGCAGCCGGTCGGCGGCCACGTTGCGGTTGAAGACCCGGCCCTCGAGGGCAGAGCGCACGGTCAGCGGGCCCGACCAGTCCTCCGCCTCGAACGTGGTGTCGAGCACGGCCACATGCGGAGCGGCCTGCGACACGAACCGCCGGGACGTCACCCGGGTGGTGCGCCCTGCCTCGTCACGACAACGGATGACGCGGGTCAGCACGCCCCGCCGCAGGTCCAGCTCCTGCAGGTAGGTGACCAGTTGCGAATGGCCGGGGTCGAACCAGTCACCGTCGGCCACCCTGAACCCGAGCGGCAGCCAGTTGGGGGCGTTGACGAGGTGCTCATCCTCGACGATGCGCTCGCCGAGGTCGGTCTGCACCCGGTTGTAGACGCCGGCAAGGTAGGTTCCCGGGTAGTGCACACCGTCGTCGCAGGACTCGGCGGCGGCGCCGCGGGTTCCCCAATAGCCGTTGCCGAGCGTGCAGAGGGCCTCTCGCAGGCCCTCCGTCGCGGGGTCGTAGCCGATGTAGCGAAGGAGCCAGGGGTCGCTGCCGGATTCCCCGCCGGCCCAGCCGCGGTTCTTCCCGGTCACGTCCGGGTCCAGCGCGGCCAGGTCCAGGTCGCTGAGGTCGGCGAGCACAATGTCGGCGCCGGCCGCGAGCAACCGGCCGTCGTCGGTGCCGTCCATGCCGATGACCAGCGCGAATCCGCCGCGTGCCCCGGCCTGCACCCCGGCCTCGGCGTCTTCGACGATCGCGGTGCGGGCCGGTGTCACGTGCAGGCGCCGTGCCGCCTCGAGGAACGTCGCCGGGTCGGGTTTGCCGGCCAGGCCCAGCCTTTGGGCGTCGGCGCCGTCGACCGTGACGTCGAACATGCCCACCACGTTCGCCGCCGCCAGAACGGCGGCACTGTTGTGGCTCGAGGTCACCAGGGCCACCGGCAGCCCCTGCTCCCGCAGCCGGTGCAGCAGCGCCATCGTGCCGGGGAACGCCTGCACTCCAACAATGTCGAGTTCGCGGGTGAAGAGTTCCTGCTTGCGGGCGGCGAGCGCGTCGATGGTCGCCCGTCCCCGCTTGGGCTCAATCCCGCGCGACGCCAGGAACGCACGGATGCCGTCCTCCCGCGGCCGCCCGTCGACGTACCGTCGGTAGTCGACCTCAATGTCGAAAGGCGGCACCGGTGACTTCGTCAGCCCCGGCAGCGCCTCGTCGAACAGGGCCTTCCACGACCGGGCGTGCACGGCGGTCGTGTCGGTGACGACGCCGTCGAGGTCGAAGATCACGGCGTCGAACGCGACCCGGGCGGGGTGCGGCGGCTGCGGCGGCTGTTCCGAGGCGGGGCCGGCCTGCTGGTTCATGGGGACGCTCCTCCTGGCCGTGCATGCCCGGCCGTGATTGCCTGCGTGAATGTGCACATAGTACGCAGAGTGGTTGGATATGACCCATGACCTCTACCCCCGACTACATCGATGACTTCGCCGATTTCATCACGGCCTCGCCGTCGTCGTACCACGCGGCGGCGGAGGTCGCCCGCCGCCTGGATGCCGCCGGTTTCGGCCGCGTGAGCGAAACAGACGAGTGGCCTGGCGAGGCCGGCCGCCGCTACACCGTGCGCGACGGCGCCGTCATCGCGTGGGTGCAGCCGGACGGCGCAGACCCGACGACCCCGTTCCGTATTCTCGGGGCCCACACCGATTCGCCCGGTTTCAAACTGAAGCCCAAGCCGACCATCGGCGCCCACGGCTGGCTGCAGGCCGGGGTCGAGGTCTACGGCGGCCCACTGCTCAATTCCTGGCTCGACCGCGAACTCGAGTTCGCCGGCCGACTGACCACCGTCGACGGGACCGAACACCTCGTGCGCACCGGGCCGTTCTGCCGCATCCCGCAGCTGGCCATCCACCTCGACCGGGACGCCAACACCGCACTCACCCTCGATCGGCAGCGGCACCTGACCCCGGTCTTCGGGGTCGGGGAGGCGAGCCAGGCAGACCTGGTCGGGCACCTGGCCGCCCTGGCCGGGTTGGCGGGCGCGGATGTCGCCGGTTACGACATCATCACGGCCGACACGGCGCCGCCGGCCCGGTTCGGTCTCCGCAACGAACTCTTCGCCGCCGGCCGCATGGACAACCTGTCCTCGGTGCACGCCGGCCTCGTCGCCCTGATCGCCGCCCCCGCCTCCACCGGGCAGATCCTGGTGCTCGCGGCCTTCGACCACGAGGAACTCGGATCCGAGACCCGATCGGGCGCGAGCGGACCGCTGCTCGACGACATCTTGACCCGGATCGGGGCGGGGCTGGAGGCATCCGTCAGTGATCGCCTGCGCGCCTACGCCGGCTCGTGGTGCCTCTCGGCCGACGCCGGCCACTCGGTGCACCCGAACTATCCGGAGAAGCACGACCCGGCGAACACGGTCGTCGCCGGGGGCGGGCCGCTACTGAAAATCAACGCCACGCAGCGCTATGCGACGGATGCCGCGGGTGCGGCCCTCTGGGCCCGCACCTGCGCGCAGGCCGGCGTGGAGTATCAGGAATTCGTCTCGAACAACACGGTGCCCTGCGGCTCCACGATCGGTCCCTTGACCGCCACGCGGCTCGGCATCCGCACGGTCGACGTGGGCATCCCGCTGCTCTCGATGCACTCCGCCCGGGAACTCTGCCACGTGAGCGACCCGGTGGCCCTGAGCGCTGCGATCGGCGCGTTCTTCGCCCCGGAGCGGTGACAACCGGCGGGCACCGTCGGCGGGACATCACCTGAGGCGGAGAGACGGCTTCAGCCTCCCATTGTGGATAGTATTTTTATCGGATATTCTAACTATCGGTAACAATCACTATCGGAAATAATCACTATCGCTAAGACGGCGCTGGCGTCGTCCGCAGAGGAGAATCTCATGACCGTCCACCTCGTCGTCGGCGCCGGTTTCATCGGCGAAGCCCTTGCCCGCGCCCTCGTCGCGCGTGGCGACACCGTGCTGCTCGCGACCCGTTCCGGCACGATCGTGCCCGGCACGACGTCGCTCAGGGTCGACGCGTCCGATCCGGATGCCCTGGCAGCAGCAGCAGCGGGCGCCGCCACGATCTTCCTCGCGACCAGTCCTCGCCAGTATCACCGTTGGCCCGAACTGTGGCCCCCGATGCACCGTGCCGCGATCGAAGCGGCCCGCCGGTCTTCGGCCCGGCTGGTCCTGATGGGCAATCTGTACGGTTACGGCGAGGCCAGCGCCATGCCGATGTCCGAAACGACGCCCCTGCACCCGACCGAGCCGAAGGGCCAGGTGCGCGCCGAGGGGTGGGCGCTCGCGGCCGCCGCGCACGCCCGTGGCGAAATCGAGGTGGTCGAGGTGCGGGCGAGTGACTACTTCGGACCGGGCGCCGGCCGGAGTAGCCAACTCGGATCGGCCTTCTTCGGGCCGGTTCTCGCAGGCAAGTCCGCCCGGATCTTCGGCAGCGCGAGCGAACCGCACAGTTGGTGCTTCCTTGCCGACATCGTCGACACCCTGATCGCGGCCGCGGACTACCGCGGACCGTGGGGCCAGGTCTGGCACGTGCCGGCTGCGGAGCCGCTCTCCCGCGCCGAGATCGCCGAGCGGGTGAATCGACTCACCGGCGAAGAAGGCGGGGTCAGGGCGCTGAGCCCGGCGTTCCTGCGACTGCTGGGCGTCTTCGTGCCGTTCATCCGGGCGGCCAATCACTCGGCCTACCAGTTCGACCGGCCGTTCCTGATCGACTCCATAGAGACCGAGCGCCTGCTCGGCGTGCATGCCACTCCGTGGGAGGAATCGTTGGCAGCCGTGATCGAAAGCTATCGGACGCCGGCCGAGCGGGCGGACGCCTGATCATGGCGGGAGCCGCCATGAGGATGGCCGAACTCAGCTCTCGCAGCGGTGTAACGGTTGCGACGATCAAGTTCTATCAACGGGAGAATCTGCTGCCGTCGGGCGTTCGCACGGGCCCCAACCAGGCACTGTACGGAGACGCGCACCTCGGTCGCATCCGTCTCATTTTGGGCCTGACCGAGGTCGGCGGCCTCACCGTCGCAGCCGCCCGGCGGGTGCTCGAAGCCATCGACTCCGAGCTCCCGCTGCCGGAGACCTTCGAGATCGCCCAGCATTCCGTGTCCGAGGCGGTCGATCCGACGACCGTGACGACGGATGCCCTGTCCCACGTGGACGCGCTGATGCAGGGCTGGCACGTCTCGGACGACAATCCGGGTCGCCTCGCGGCCGCCCGGGTGTTCGACACCTTCACGGGGATCGGCCAGGTCGACGCCGCGGGTTGGTTCCGGCGCTACGCGGCGGCAGCCCTCCTGGCAGCCGAGGCCGACATCGATGAACTCGATGCCCGCATCGAACGGGCAGCCAAGGCCGAGATCGTCGTCGTGGGCACGGTGCTCGGCGACACGCTGTTCTCGGGTCTGCGCCGAGCTGCCCAGGAACATCTGTCCTCGCTCCGGTACGCCGCGCCGCCTGCGTCCGAGCTCTGAGCTCTGAGCCCTGAGCAGCAATTCGTGCCCCACCGCCGAAACCACGCAGGAAAAGTTCACGGTCCCACGCAGTGAAATCTTGAGACCAGAGGAGTGACCGTGTCCCGTCTGTCGTCCCTGTCGTCCCTGTCGTCCCTGTCTTCTTCGTCGGCCCGGCGGCACCTGGCCTGGTGGTCGGCACCGCTGCGACAGGAGCCCTGGCCGTCGAGATGGTGATCATCGTCGGGGCGGCGTGGGTCAGGGTGACGAGCCACTTCAACGGTCGCAGCGGGTGTCCCGGGCGGAGGTCCAGGGAACGAACCGCGGCGACCGGGAGTGATCCCGTCAGAGCGCGTAAGCCGACTGTCGGGCGCCATGCACGGGATCCCCGGAGCGAGACTCCACGAGGTCCTTGTCATCGGCGAGGTCACAGCCACCCTCGTGCACAATCACCGGCCACACGATGCGCCGGTCGTGTCCGACGTGGGCCGTGCCGCCGATCCCGCATTCCCGGCAGTGGACGGTCAGCACCCAGTCGTTTTGTCTCATGCTTGGAGATTTCCTCAAATCGAGGAGATCGACAAGGGGGTGTACTTTGACGCTCCGATATGCGACGCGTTGCGCGCGACCACAGGCGCGGAAAGCCGACCGCAGGTCAGCGGACGATCCGGCCGAGCAGCAGGTCCGCGATCGCCCGGTAGCCGGTGTCGTTGGGGTGGAAGCGGTCGCTGGTTCCGCCGAACACATCCCGGCCGGCCGGCCCCCGGTTGGCGGCGATCGGGTACAGCCCGTACAGACTGACAAATGCTCCACCCTGCCGCGCGCATTCCTCCTCGATGACCGCGTTGTAGGTGTCGGAGCCGTCCGAGCCGCCCGCACTGCCCCAGGTGCCCACGCAGAGCAGCGGCACCCTGGGAGATTCGGTGTGCACTCGCAGGAGGAGTGAACGGTAGCTGCCGGCGAAATCGTCGGGTGCGGTCTGGTCGACCACGTCGTTGGTGCCCAATTCGACCACGGCCAGATCGAGATTCTTCGGGACGTTGAGCAGCCGGGACACCGAGCGCGTGGTGGCCCCGGCCCGATTCTTGTGGAATTCCTGAACCGGCCCGCCTGCCGAGAGTGCATCGACCATGAGCGGGCGAAAGCCGAGGTCCTGCCGCTCCGCGTTCAGGCCGTAGCTGATCGAATCCCCGACGAACAGCACCCGCAGCGGACGATCATCCGGCCGGGTCACCCGCACCGTGTCGGCGGCGGCAGGCGGGTGCGACGCGAGCGCCGCACCGAGACCGACGGCAGCCAGCAGGAGCGCCGCCAAACTGATCGCCACGACCCGGACCGGAACACGGCGAGGCGGAGTTCCGGACCGACGCCGGAGGTCCTGGTGCGGAGGCATCCGCCAAGCCTAGGCCGGATTCGCCTCGGCGAGCCGCGCGATGCGGGCGCGGGCGGCGTCCTCTGACGTGGACGAACGGCCCAGCAGCAGGCGCACCAGGCCGAGAACGGCTCCGGTCGCCCAGACCGCCGGGAGCAGGGAACGCCGCAGGCCGAGCAACTCGCGATACTCGCGGGGGATGGAGGCGACGGCGCCGGCGAACATGACCCGGTAGAAAGGCATCATGGCGGGCCGCAGCGGGGGATTGCGAATGAAGCGCACCGCCTCGGCCACGCGTTCGTCGCTCTTGAGGATGCCGGCATCCTTGAACGCATCGAGCTGTGCCTGCAACTCCGCGGCGGAACGTGGCGGATTGTGCACGCCGACGAGTTCTCCGGCCTTGGCCCACTCGCGCACGTAGCCGTCGGCGCCGCCCGGGATGGGATCCCCCCAGATGGTGTGGGAGGCGAGGAAAGCGTCGGTGAAGACGATGTGCACCCAGGCGAGCAGTTCGGGGTCTCCGGCGGCATAGGGGCGTTCGACGCCCTGGGCGTCACGGTAAGTCCCGGTGACCCGGTCGTGGAATCGTCCCACGCGGGACGACTCGTGCTCGGCCAGGGTCGTGTCGGCGAAGGTCACCGTGACGAGCCACTGGATGGTGCCGGAGAGGCGTCCGAGTGGGTCTTCCCTGTACCGCGACCAGTCGTGAACGCCGGCCATCGCGCCGGGATGCAGGGTCTGCATGAGCAGGGCACGGATGCCGGCGACCATCGTCGCCATCCCGCCGTGCACGGCCCAGGAGGCGGAGCCAGGGCCGAAGAAGCCGACATCGTCGCCGAGTTCGATCTTGTCGACCCACGATGGGCGGCCTTCGCTGTTCCCCGAGAAGGTCACCAGAAGATGCGACCGCCAGCTGTCCACGAACCTGCCCATGGACCGAGGCTAACCCGTCGCGGCTGGGCATCGGCCTCGAACCTGGCGTGCCGTGTGCGGGTGCGCGGCACCATTCTAAACTCGTACCATGACCGTGCCGCGATTTCTGTTCGCCGACCAGCTCGGCCCCCATTTCGACGATGGCGGACCTCTCCTGATGGTGGAATCCATCGGCGTTCTCGGTCGGCACACCTACCATCGCGCCAAGGCGCACCTCATCCTCAGCGCCCTTCGGCACCGGGCCCGGGAGCTCGGTGATCGGGTCGAGTACCTGCATGCCGAGCACTACCGGGACGTGCTCGCCGGCCGCGACCTCGAAGTGGTCGATCCCACCTCGTGGGGCTCCCGAGCCCTGGTGCGGGAGCTCGGCGCGCGGGTGCTTCCCAGCCGCGGCTTCGTGACCAGTGAGGCGGACTTCGCCGTGTGGGCGGCCGACCGACCGCCGTCCCGGATGATCATGGACCAGTTCTATCGCATGGTGCGCACCGAGACCGGCCTGCTCATGCGCGGGCCCGACCCTGAGGGTGGCAAGTTCAACTTCGACCACGACAACCGTCAGCCGCCACCGAAGGGAGCGGTGGGCCTGGGTCTGCCGGACCCGTTCCGTCCGGTGGAGGACGACATCGACGAGCAGGTGCGCGCCGATCTCGACCGGTGGCAGGCCGAGGGGCGCATCCACCTGATCGGTGAGGACGGACCCCGCCGGTTCGCGGCCACCCGGGCGGAAGCGCTCGCGGCGCTCGCCGATTTTGTCGAGACGCGCCTGAGCGACTTCGGCCCGTTCGAGGACGCCTCCCTGCTCGGGGACGAGACGATGGCGCATGCGAAGCTGAGCGTTCCCCTCAATCTGGGCCTGTTGCATCCGCGCGAGGTGATCGATGCCGTGGTCACCGCCTACGAGACCGGGGGAGCTCCGCTGCAGAGCGTGGAGGCCGTGGTGCGCCAGATCATGGGCTGGCGGGACTGGGTCTGGCACCTCTACTGGCATCTGGGTGAGGACTACGTGCGGCGCAGCAACCACCTCGAGGCGAATGTCGCACTGCCCCGCGAGTTCTGGGAGCTCGACGGCAGTGCGGTGCGGGCGAAGTGCCTGAGCCATGTGCTCGGGGAGGTGCGCCGCACGGGCTACGCGCACCATATCCAGCGGCTGATGGTGCTCGGCAACTGGGCGCTGCAGCGCGGCTATCAGCCGGCCGAGCTCACCGAGTGGTTTACGAACGCCTTCGTCGACGGCACACCGTGGGTGATGCCTGCCAACGTCGTCGGCATGTCCCAGCACGCCGACGGCGGAATCGTCGCCACCAAGCCGTACGCCGCCGGAGGTGCCTACATCTCGAAGATGAGCGACTTCTGCGGCGCGTGCACGTTCAACCCGAAGAAGCGGCTGGGCGAGGACGCGTGCCCGTTCACCGCCGGGTACTGGGCCTTCCTCGACCGGGTGGAGCCGCTCATCCGCGGCAATCACCGCATGGCGCAGCCGCTCGCCGGGCTGCGCCGCCTCGTCGACCGGGAGGCGGTCGTCGACCAGGAACGCACCCGCACCGAGTGGTAGACATCGAATAGAAATACGAAATATATCGAGTATTTGGTGACAAATACTCGACTATACGTACCCCGTGAGCTATTCTTGGAGCATGACCACCCTCGCGGACGACCTCAGGCAGGCGACGGATGCCGTCGCCCGCCTGGGCTCGTCCAGCGCCGACTATGAGGCCCTGCCCGACGCCGTCGTGCTGGCCGGTCAGAAGCAGATCGCGGCCGCGCGGCGCCTGCTCGACACCCGCGCCGCGTGGATGGCCGGCACGGTCGCCCGCCGGTCCCGGCCGGAGCTCGCCACTCGGGTCTGGCGGCGACGCAGGGGTTCCTGTCGCCGGAGGCACTGATCCAGAAGTGGACGGGATCGTCGAAGGGCGACGCCTACAAGCTGGTCGCGGTCGGCACCATGATGGCCGATGCGGAGGCGGCGGAGAAGCAGGTCGAGGAGGCGCTCGGGTCGCCCGATGCGGATGCCGCCGAGGTCGCCGAGTTCCTCGCCAAGGTGCCGTGGCAGGCGCCCATCGCCCGGGCCGTGACCGCCGGAACCCTCTCCGTCGACGCGGCCGAGTCCATTCGCGCAGGACTCGGCGAGATCGACGCCGCGGTCACGTCGGAGAAGCTCGGGACTGCGCTGGAGGCGCTGCTGGCGGAGACGTCGACTCTGAACGCCGACGAGGTCTTCAAATGCGCGAAACGGATGCGCGACCGCCTCGACGAGGCCGGCATCGCCGCCCGCGAGAAACAGGCCCACGACGACCGCTACCTGAAGGTCTACCGGCTCGGCAACGGCAACGTGCGCCTCAACGGGCTGTTCGCGCCCGAAGACGGCGAGTTCGTGCTCTCCACCTTCGACTCCATCACCGGTCCCCGCCGTGGCGGGGTGCGGTTCGTCGATACCGAGCGGGCCGCCTGGGCGAAGACAATGCAGGACGACCCGCGCAGCACCGAGCAGATCGCCGCCGACTCGCTGGTGCAGTTGCTCAAGATCGCCGGCGAGGCCGACCCGGGACGGGTGTTCGGCGGCCGGCGCCCCTCGGTGCGCGTGATCGTCACCGAGAAGGCGCTCAAGCCGGGTGAACCGGCCGCTCATGGGCAGATCGAGGGCAACCCGGTGCCGATCTCGCAGGAGACCACCGACCGGCTGCTCTGCGAGACCGGAACCCGCGGCATCAAGTTCGACGAAACCGGCCAGATTGTTGATGTCGGCCGCGATGAACGTCTCTTCACCGTGGAGCAGCGCGCCGCGATGGCCGTGCGTGACGGCGGACGCCGCTGGGTCGACTGCGAGAAACCACCGGCCTGGACCGAAGCCCACCACAGCAACGAATGGCTGAAAGACAACGGGTACACGGACCTCGCCGACGGAGTACTGCTCTGCCATCCGCACCATCTGCTGCTGCACAACCGGCACTGGACCATCATCCGCACCGGCACGGGGTACTGGCTCCGGCCACCCGTTGAGGTCGACCCGGAGCAGACGCTGGTCGCCCTGCCGAGCAAGAGGCTCACGCTTTAGTTCAGTCCCACTCAGTCGTATTCTGCCAACCGGAGGCTGAGCCACAGGGTGAGGGTGTCGTCCGCGTCATCGAGATCGATCCCGAACAGGTCATGGGCCCGGCGCAGGCGATAGCGGAGGGTGTTCTGGTGCACCGACAGCCGGCCGGCCGTCAGGGCTGAATCCCGGGAACAGTCCAGATAGGTGCGCAGGGTCTTGGCGTAGTCGGTGCCGGTGCGGGCATCCGTCTCGATCACCCGCTTCGCCTGCTGGGAGACGAGTCGCGGCGTGTGCCGGAAGATCTCCGCGAGTTCCAGGAGGGTCAGCTGGCTGCGGGCGTCCCTGGCACTGGCCACGGAACCGGCGATCGGCCGCGTCCCGACGAGCAGCAGCACCAGGTCGGCATCGTGCCGCGAGCGTGCGATGCCGGCCAGCGCCGAGACCAGGGACCCCACGGAGGCGCGAACGGTGATGCCGAATGCCGTCGCCGCGCGGCTCACGACCCGCCCGGCCAGGGCCTCGACGCCCGCCAGATCGGAACCGGCGGTTCCGCTGAACAGGGCATAGACCTCGCCGCCGATAACGACGCATTCGGAGCTGTGCTGGTGGGCCTCGCACTGGATCGCGATGAGATCGATCAGCCGCAACAGCCGAAGCTCGTCCCCGGTCGCCGCCAGGTCGGGCTGGAAGGCCAGCACCACGAACGGTCCGGCGGGGTCGAGCCCCAACTGGGTCGCCAGGAGCCGGGAATCGTCACCGCCCTCGAGCAGGCGGCGCACCAACTCGGCGCGCTGCTGCCGGGCAAGGTCATCGGTGCTCCGGGCTCGCAGGAGGTGCAGGGCGGCGATGTCGGCGGCGCGCTCGAGAGCGCGCAGGGCATCGGTATCGAAGTCCGCCGCCGCGTCGACGACCCAGATCGAGCCGAGCGGCTGAACGCCGGCCCGGACCGCCACGGCGAGCCGGTCCAGGCCCGGAGGAATGCCGGGCACCCGCACCGCTCCCGTGGCACGGAACACCGACGCGTACTGCGCGGCGTTCTCCGGCAGGTCCGGCACCTGCCGGCCGAGGATGCCGTCCCTCCGATCGTCGTCGATTGCCTGTCCCGGCATGGTCGAGTAGGCGAGGATGTGCGTCTGCAGGTCTTCGATCGCGGTCGCACCGCCGATCAGGGCGGCGATCGCGTTGGCCAGCGCGAAGAGGTCGCCGACGGGGGTGGCCGAGAGAGAGCTGTCAGCCTCATTGGCCGTCGTCAGGGCCGAATTCATCAGCGAATCCACCTGGCGCCACTCCTGCTGGTCGTCCACGACCAGCAGGGCGATCCCCTCGGCATCCGCCACGGCCGCAAGGGTTTCGACGCTCAGTCCGAGCGACTTGACGACGATCGCGCCGAATCCCCGTCGAGCCGCGTTTCGCACGACGTCCGCGGACTCCGGTGCTGCCGGATGCAGACCGATCCCCAGGAGGATGCCGCTGCGCCGGCCGTTCTCGGTGCTGAGCGGGTCGTGCAGGGTCGGACTGGTCAGGGGCAGGCGGATCCGGGTCTGGTGCGAGGCGAGCCGCAAGCCGGAGCCGTCGAGGATGTGCAGCAGGTCGGTGACGCCGATGCCCTGGAGATTTGGATTTGTTTGCTGCACCCGGCAACCGTACCGGGGCATTGTGCTGCACGACAATGACTCCAGGGAAGCTTCGTGCTGTTCGACGAGGATCGGACACCGGGTTCTGACCACACTTGGACCATGTCCCTCAGCCTCGAAGCCAGCCCGCTTGTCCGCCAGGCGCAAACCGCGGCGGCCCTGGCTGCGGCGGCGGCCCGGATCCGCGTCGTCGACGAGTCGGACCTGGATCGCCTCCGTGACGTGGAAGCACTGCTGATCAGGGTGTGGGGGACATCTCCGCACGGAGCGCCGATCCCAACGGATCTGCTGCGCAGCATCAGCCACGCCGGCTGCAACGTCACGGCCGCGTACTCCGAGAACGGGACGCTCTGTGGTGCCGCCGCGGCGATCGTTTCGCCCGGGAACTCAGCCATGTACTCGCTGATCGCCGGAGTGCTGCCCGGTCTGGCTGACAATGGCGTCGGTTTCGCCCTCAAGCAGCACCAGCGGTCCTGGGCGCTGACGCGGGGCATCGAGACCATGACCTGGACCTTTGACCCCCTGGTCAGCCGCAACGCCCGTTTCAACCTGACGAAGCTCGGTGCGCACGCCGCCGAGTACCTCGAAAACTTCTACGGTCTGATGGATGACGAAATCAACGCCGAGGACCAGAGCGATCGATTGGTAGCCGTGTGGCCGTTGACGAGCCGCGAGTCCGTCGCCTGCAGCGAAGGATCCCCGCTGGCGACCGTCCTGCCCGACTTCGGCCCCGCCTCCGGGCGGGGCACCGGTCCGGACGGCCATCCGAACGTCGTCCTCGACGGCGACTCACTGTGGTGTCGCGTCCCGACGGACATCGTCGCTCTCCGCGGCCGGGATCCGGTGCAGGCCGCGTCCTGGCGCGCCAGCGTGAGGGAGATCTTCACCGCGGAATTCGCCAGGGGTCGTTCGGCCACCGGAGTCACCCGAGACGGCTGGTACCGGCTCACAACAGGAGGACCGCAATGAGAATCGAGAGCATCGAACTGCGCAGGGTCACGCTGCCCCTGGTGAGCCCGTTCCGGACATCCTTCGGAACGGCCACCGAGCGGGAGACGACGCTGGTGCGTGTGCGCACCGCGCAGGCCGAGGGGTGGGCCGAGTGCGCCGCCGAACCTGACCCGCTGTACAGCTCCGAGTTCCTCGACGGCTGTGATCTCGTCATCCGCGACCACCTGATCCCGCGGCTCCAGACGCTCGGTGACCGTCTGACCGCTGAACATGTCGCCGGTGCCCTCGCGCCGGTGAAGGGACATCCGATGTCCAAGGCCGTGCTCGAAACGGCCATCCTCGACGCCCAACTCAAGGAAACCGGGGTCTCCTTCGGCGGCTACCTGGGTTCTGTGCACGACACGGTGCCGGCCGGCGTCTCGGTGGGCATCATGGATTCGATCGATGAGCTCCTCGAGGCCGTGGGCGGGTACCTCGAGGAGGGGTACCTGCGGATCAAGCTGAAGATCGAACCGGGCTGGGACCTCGAGCCCGTCCGCGCCGTGCGGGAACGGTTCGGCGACGACATCCTGCTGCAGGTCGACGCGAACACCGCCTACACGCTCGCGGATGCCCGTCACCTCGCCCGGCTCGATCCCTTCGACCTGCTCCTGATGGAGCAGCCCATGGCCGAAGACGACATCCTGGGACATGCGGCCCTGGCGAAACTGATCAGGACCCCGATCTGCCTCGACGAATCCATCGAGTCCGCCCGGGACGCCGCCGCGGCGATCACTCTCGGCGCCTGCAGCATCATCAACGTCAAACCCGCGCGGGTCGGCGGCTACCTCGAGGCTCGCCGCATCCACGACGTCGCCGCAGCGCACGGGGTTCCGGTCTGGTGCGGGGGGATGCTGGAAACCGGCATCGGCCGGGCCGCGAACGTCGCCCTCGCCGGGCTGCCGAACTTCGTGCTGCCGGGCGATACCTCCGCATCCAATCGTTACTATGCCCAGGACCTCACCGCCCCCTTCGTGCTGGAGGATGGTCACTTGCGGGTGCCCACGGGTCCGGGCATCGGCGTCGAGGTTCTGCCCGACGTGCTCGCCGAACTCACCACCTCCACGGTCGACATCACCTTCTAACCCCCCGCACACCCCTGGACGCACCTGGTCCCGGCCGGCCCGAGCAACACCCCAGTCTGGAGAGCATCAATGAACACTCAAAAACGCACCGGCCCGTCGTGGCTGATGGTGGCATCGATCGGGATCGCGGCGACGCTGGCGCTCTCCGCCTGCGCCACCGCCGAATCGACACAGTCGAACCAGAAGGCGCCGTCCACCGGCGACGTGGACAAGGCCGCCGCGGCCGCCCTGCCCGCGAAATACAAGGACGCCGGGATCATCAAGGTCGCCTCCGACATCCCCTTCCCGCCCATGGAGATGTTCGACGAGAACCAGAACCTGACCGGTTTCGACTACGACCTGGCGCAGGCGCTCGGGGCGAAACTCGGCGTCACCATGGAACTGCAGACCCAGGCGTTCGACAGCATCATTCCCTCCCTGCAATCCGGCAAGCATGACGTGATCATGTCCGGCATGAACGACACCCCGGAGCGCCAGGAGACCATCGACTTCGTCGACTATCTCCACGCCGGCTTCTCCATCCTCGTTCCGGCCGGCAACCCCGACAAGATCGCGACCGTGCTGGACCTGTGCGGCCAGGAGGTCGCCGTGCAGAAGGCGACCGTGCAGGCGGAGATTCTGCGCGGCTACGACGCGCAGTGCACGGATGCCGGAGCCGGCCCGATGAAACTCTCCGAACTGCCGCTCGAGACCGACGTGCAGACCGCCGTGCGGGCGGGCAAGGCCGTCGCGGACGTGGTGGACTCGGCCGTTGCCTCCTACGCCGCCCAGACCGCCGGCGACGGCGAATTCTTCGAGGTCGTCCGGGACCCGGCCAACCCCGCCGGATACGACCCCGTCTACACCGGCATCGGCGTGCTGAAGAAGGACACGGAGCTGAGCCAGGCGCTCCTGCTCGCGCTGGATTCGGTCATCGCCGACGGTTCGTACGCCGAAATCCTGGCCAAATACGACATGACCGACTACGCCGTTGACGCGGCCGGAATCAACCTCGGGTCCTGAGCAGATGTCGCACGCGACACTGACGACCCCGGTCAGGAACGAACAAACCGGCGAGGTCGATCCTGACGACATCGTCGCCGTACCGCTGCGGCATCCGTGGCGGTGGTTCCTCGCCGTCTTCCTGCTGATCGGTTTCGTCAGTCTCGGGATCTCCCTGTGGCAGAACGAGAACATCGACCACCCCACCATCACCGAGTTCATCTTCAACCCGCGGATCCTGAGCGGTGTCGTGCTGACCGTGGTGCTCACGGTCGTCGCGATGCTGGTGTCCACCGTTCTCGGGGTGCTCCTGGCCGTGATGAGGCTCTCGAACAACCCGGTGATGAACACCCTGGCCTGGCTGTATGTCTGGGCGTTCCGCGGCACGCCGCTGTTGATCCAGATCGTCTTCTGGGGCTACCTCGGCCTGCTCTACGCGCAGATCTCGCTGGGTGTCCCGTTCACGGATTTCACGATCTTCTCCGTGGACACCAACACCCTCATCCCTGCCCTCACGGCGGGGCTGCTCGCCCTGACCCTGAACCAGGCCGCGTATTCGGCGGAGATCGTGCGTTCCGGGATGCTCTCGGTCGACGAGGGCCAGTACGAGGCGGCGTACTCGGTGGGCATGAGCCCGGTGTTCACCCTGTTCAAGGTCGTGCTTCCGCAGGCGATGCGGGTGATCATCCCGCCGATGGGCAACGAGACGATCTCGATGCTGAAGAACACGTCGCTCCTGTCGGTCATCGCCGTGCTGGAACTGTATACGGTCGCCACCCAGATCTCGTCCCAGAACCTGCGCCAGGTCGAGCTTCTGCTCGTGGTCAGCTGCTGGTACCTGTTTCTCACCTCGGTGCTGTCGATCCCGCAGTACTACCTCGAGCGGTATTACGGGCGAGGCAAGGCCAGGACCCTGCCGCCCACACCGTTCCAGCGGGTGCGCGCCCTGCTCCGGCGCAGCCCGGTCACCGTTCGCAGGACAGAGAGTCAGGACGCCTCATGACCACCTCAGCCGCACCCGCATCCGCCGCCACCTCGCCCGGCACCCTGCGACGAGCTGCCGACGCTCCTGTCGAACCGTTGTTGAGTGCGCTCAAGGTGCGCAAGAGCTACGGCGGCGTCGAGGTGCTCAAAGGCATCTCCCTCGCCGTGAACCCCGGCCAGGTGATGTGCCTGCTCGGACCGTCCGGTTCCGGAAAATCGACCTTCCTCCGCTGCATCAACCACCTGGAGCGCATCGACGGCGGCCGGATTTCGGTGAACGGCGAACTCGTGGGCTACGCCCAGCGCCGGGACCGGATCTTCGAGATGAACCCGCGGGAGGTTGCTCGTCAGCGGCGCGGGATCGGCATGGTCTTCCAGCGCTTCAACCTGTTCCCGCATATGACCGCCCTGGAGAACATCACGGCTGCGCCGATCGGGGTGCGCCGGATATCGAAGCAGAAGGCCAAGGAACGCGGTCTGGAACTTCTCGACCGGGTCGGCCTGGCCAACCTCGCCCAGTCGTATCCCGCACAGTTGTCCGGTGGTCAGCAGCAGCGCGTCGCGATAGCGCGCGCGCTCGCGATGGACCCCAAGCTGCTCCTCTTCGACGAGCCGACGAGCGCGCTCGACCCGGAGCTGGTCGGCGATGTCCTCGACGTGATGCGCACCCTGGCGGCCGACGGGATGACGATGGTCGTCGTGACCCACGAGATCGGGTTCGCCCGGGGCGCCGCCGACGTGGTCGTGTTCATGGACGGCGGTGTCGTGGTGGAAACCGGCCCGCCCGCCGTGGTGCTGGACAACCCGCAGAGCGCGCGCACCAAGGCGTTCCTCGACAGCGTCATGTAGGGGGCATCCGGTCGGCGCCATCAGAGTTGGAGACACCACTGGCGAGCGCCGCGGCGCAGCCGAACTCCTCGACCTGGCCGGTGAGCCGGAGTACCGTGGGACCGTCTGCCCACTGCCGCATCCAGAAGCTCAGAGAAGCCGGAGTCCCCATGTCGTCGCTCACCAACTACGGCCAGGCCATCGCCTCGACGACCGTCGCGCTCCAGCGTCTGCTTTCCTCCCCGCCGATCGGGCTGCAGGTCACCGCCTACGCGCTCGGCGCCCCGCGCACCGGGGTCTCCGGCCCCTCGATCAACCTGTTCCTCTACTACGACAGCCTGATCAGCTATCGAGAGGAAACCCAGCGGGGACCCAGCCGCGTGATCGCCGAGCTGCATTACCTGGTGAGCGCCTTCCCCGGCGACGACGTCGACTCGGATGTCGGCAGCCACCGCGCCTTCGGCACGGCGCGGGCCGCCGTCGAACGCCACCCCGTGCTCAACGTCCCCATCGGCTCGGCGGACAGCCTGCAGGTCTGGCTCTCGCCCTCGCCGCTGACCAACGAGGTGCTGACCTCTCTCTGGCTGGCGTCCAATGCGCCGCTGCGGCTGTCCTTCGGCGTGATGGCCTCGTTCACCCTGGACGCGGCCGAGCGCACGGCAGTGGTCGGCACCGTCCGCGACGTCGTCAAGCTGGCCGGGGCCGGGGCGCTCGCCGTGTTCACGGGGGCGGATGCCGCGGCGAAGGCCACGGCCGCGGCATCCGTCGCAAATGAACTCGGCAAACCGCTCATGACGGTGTCTCTGACCGAGGTCGTGGCGGTCGCCATGGCCGACACCGAAGACAACCTCCGCCGCATCTTCGAACAGGCCGAACACCGCGGCGCCGTGCTGATGATCACCGCGTCCGACCCGCTGTTCGGGGTGCGGCCGGAGGTACTCGATGTCGACGACCCCTACGCCGGGGTGGAGATCGGTTCCATACTCGACCTGCTCGGTCAGTCGCCGAGCGTCGTGATCGTTGAACTGGCTCATCTGGCCGGAGACGAGCTGGCGGACCGGACCCGGGTCGAAGTGCGCTTCCCTGAGCCGGATTCCCCGTCGGCCACCTCGGACTGAGCACGTCCGGCAGGAGGAGCACCAGCCGCAATTCGGTCTGACCCGCCTACGCTGATCGGATGCCGTCTTTCCGTATCACCCTGATCATCGGGGCACTCCATTCGGGCATCGCCCCGGGCTCCGTGCTGCCGAACCTGACGGCTGCCGCCGCCGAGCTGACGACCGTGGAGGCATCCGACATCGCCGTGGTGGCCGGTTCACCGCGCGCGATCGTGCGGTTCACGGCGGATGACGCCGCGATGGCCCTCCGGGTGGGCGACCAGGTGCTCGCCGCTGCCCGCCGCCAGGTGGAACCGGTGTCGTGGCAGGTGACGGAGCGGGTCAAGGCTCGCTGGTACCCGGTGCGGTGACCGGCGGCATCCCCCCGTCGCGGCGGCGCTGTTCCGGCCGGGCCGGCGCGATGATGGTCGGTCGGTGACCCTGCTCCGACACGTCGTCCGAAGCGCCGAGAACCTGGCAGCGCTCCGTGCCCCGGTGCCACCAGAGCGATGCCGTCCAAGCGCAGATCAGGGCGTCGATCAGGTCTTCACGGTGCTTGTAGGGTCGGTCGACCAGCGGTGAAGGCTCCGTCGCCAGGGCGTCCGAGACGGGGTGGGAGCAGAGGTCGAGCGGTGGCGAGGCCCGGGTGAGCCGCCGAATCCGCTGGATCAGGTCGTCGCAGACCACGGCCCGCGCCGCCCGGCGCTCGCCGTGCGGAAGCGAGGTGCCCATCCGCTTGTAGCGGGGTCTTTTATCGAGATAGCCGAACTCCGCCGCGCCCACGAGCGTCGTGTAGGGGTAGCACTCGAAGAAGCTGGGGGTGGTCGTCGGGATCGGTGCCAGGCCGTCGGTGTAGGTCCAGCCGGACGCCTCCAGTCGCCGGCGGATCGCCACCCCGCCGGCCCACGGGCGGCCGAGGTTCGAGGCATTCGCGGAGACGTGCCAGCGACCGTAGCGACTGCCGGTCTCGCGCTCGCAGAGGCGCATCCCGGTGGGGTTTTCGACCACCAGGGGTGCGTCGACCGCCAGCACGGCGCCGGGCTCCCACAGGGAATCGATCCAGGCCATCACGGCATCCGTGCCACGCGCCCAGCCGGCGTCGATCACCCGGCCGCTCTCATCGATGCAGGCCAGGCCGGATTCATTGGCCGGTTTCGATGCGCTGCCTTCGGCCCAGGCCAGGTCAACCCCGAGAAACCGCGTCATGGGACATGGATAGCACAGGGAGATGCCAGACGCGGTATCCACCGATTTTTCGCACTCCACGGTCAGGCGTAGGCTCTTCGAATTGTTCAACAATCAGACAGAGGCATTGACGATGACCCAGACCGAAAAACCATCCAACAACGGAAAGGTCGTCGCGCTGGCGGTTGCGGGGGCCTTCGGCGGGTTCCTCTTCGGGTTCGACGCCTCCGTGATCAACGGCGCGGTCAATGCCATTCAGGACGAGTACGCGCTCACGGCGACCCTCACCGGTTTCGCGGTGGCGAGCGCGCTCCTGGGCGCCGCCGCCGGGGCCTACCTGGGTGGCCGGGTCGGTGATCGGTACGGTCGAATCCCGGTGATGCTCCTGGGCTCGATCATGTTCTTCGTCAGTTCGGTCGGTTCCGCCTTCGCCTTCAGCGTCTACGACCTCGTGCTCTGGCGCGTTGTCGGCGGTCTCGGCATCGGGCTCGCGTCCGTGGTCGCGCCGGCCTACATCGCCGAGATCTCTCCGCGAGCAATGCGGGGGCGCCTTGGATCGCTGCAGCAGCTGGCCATCACGATCGGTATCTTCTCCGCGCTGCTGTCCGACGCTCTCTTCGCCAACAGCGCCGGAGGCGCCGGTGAACCCTCCCTGTTCGGCATCGACGCCTGGCGCTGGATGTTCCTGGCCTGCGCGTTCCCCGCGGCCGTGTACTTCGTGATCGCGAAGATCCTGCCGGAGTCCCCACGTTTCCTGGTGCTGAAAGACCGCGAGACGGAAGCCCGCGCGGTCTTCACGAGGCTGTGGCCCAACGGCGACGTGGAACGGGAGATCCGCAACATCCGTGCCTCGATCAAGGAGGACGCGCTGGGCCAGCGTGTCGGGTCACTGCGCGGCAAAACCCTCGGTCTGCGCCCGATCGTCTGGGTCGGCATCCTCCTGTCGGTGTTCCAGCAGTTCGTCGGCATCAACGTGATCTTCTTCTACTCGACCACCCTGTGGAAGGCGGTCGGTTTCGCAGAGTCGAGCTCGCTCACCATCTCGGTGCTCACCGGCCTGACCAACATCGCGGTCACCTTCATCGCCATCGCCCTGATCGACCGGGTCGGACGTCGGCCGATCCTGATGACCGGTTCCATCGGTATGACGCTGTCGCTGGCCACCATGGCGATCGCCTTCAGCCAGGCCGTCACCGTGGACGGTGAGATCGCCCTGCCCGGTGCGTGGGGTGGGATCGCCCTGGTCGCGGCGAACGTCTTCGTGGTTTTCTTCGGCGCCTCGTGGGGCCCCGTCGTCTGGGTGCTGCTCGGCGAGATGTTCCCGAACACCATCCGGGTGAAGGCGCTCGGTGTCGCAGCAGCGGCCCAGTGGATCGCGAACTTCCTGATCGCCGTCACATTCCCGTCGATGGCAGCCGTCTCGCTGCCGTTGACCTACGGTGTTTACGCGCTGTTCGCGGCACTGTCGTTCGTCTTCGTGCTGACCAAGATTCCGGAGACCAACGGAATGTCCCTCGACGAGGCGAGTACCCTGCTGCCGCCGAGGAACGCGGCGAAGATCGCGGCCAGGACCGCGTCGAAGCAGGGCGAGGTCAGATCAGGCCGCGAAGCAGCTCTTCGACGCTGACGCCGAGCCGGGCGGCGCGCCCGGTCAGGCGGTCATGCTCGTCAGCGGAGAGTTCCAAAGACACGGTGTGGCAGGCGGCCGGCTCGTCGAACGCGAACAGTTCCGGATGCGCCGGGCCGGCCGGGAGCGGCGCGGCGACGGTCGGCGCGGCGACGGCCCGTGCCTTTGTGGCCGGAGCGGTCAGCGTCGGCCGGCGGGGAGCCGGGCCGTCGCCCGACCGCACCCAGCCCGGGCCGGCGTTGATCGGCGCGTTCCGCTGGAACGCCTCCGACACGGCGCGGGCCCGGCTGTCCGCGGCCTCGTTGAGTGGGTGGTTCGCGTGGCCCTTGACCCATTCGAACCGGTAGCGGCGCCCGGCCAGTGCCTCGTCGAGCTCCTGGAGCAGGTCCAGGTTCATCACGGGCTTGCCATCCGCTTTGCGCCAGCCCTTGGCCTTCCAGCCGCGCATCCACTTGGTGATGGAGTTGATCACATACTGGCTGTCGCACAGTACGAGCAGGTCGTCGTCCAGGTGGGCGGTGGACCGGAACAGCTCCAGCACCGCCTTCAACTCGCCCTGGTTGTTGGTGGCGTGTTTCCAGCCGCCGGCCGCCCAGCAGGAATCGTCGACGTACCAGGCCCATCCGGCGGGTCCGGGATTGCCCAGGGCCGAACCGTCGGCGGCGGCGATGATCGTCATTCAGTGGGCCTTTCCTGGGGTCCCGCTGGTTCAGGACCCGTCTAGTCTGCCATCGAGGACTAACCGCTGATGCAGGCGCCGGACGAGACGGAGGCGTCGAGCGAGGCCGCCTGGTCCGCGACGGGGTCGACTTCCTCCATCGCGAGGGCATAGCCGAGGTTGTCGGTGGTGGTCGACTTCGCGAAGACGACGCCGGCGACGACCCCGGCCTCGCTGAGCAGCGGGCCACCGGATTCGCCGTGGTCCACGTCGGCGGCCAGCGTGTAGATCTGCCGGGGGGAGGGGTCCTGCCCATAAATGTCGGCCACCAGGGAGGGGGCGACGGACACGACCTCGGCCGGAGCCGTTTCGAACGGCCCGCCGAAGGGATAACCGCTGCTGACCGCGAGGCTGCCCGGCGCGAGATTGTCGCCGAGGGGCAGCGGGGGAGACTCGAGCCCCGGCACCGCGATCACGGCGAGGTCCACGACCTCGTCGAAGTAGACGACCTGACCCGAGCGGGACCTGCCGTCGGGCGTGACGACGACCGGCTCCGAGACCCCGGCGACGACGTGGGCGTTGGTGAGCACCCGCTCCGGTGCGATGACGAAACCGCTGCCGGACTGGTTCTGTCCGCAGGCGTAGGCGGTGCCGCTGATTTTCATCACCGACGCGCTCGCCGCGAGGAGGGCCTCGCTGTCGGTGCCGACACTCGGCACGACCGGCGCCTCGCCGTTGAAGGCCTCTACGACGCGCGGGATGCCCTCGGTCACCACGATGGAACGCAGCTGGGCCAGGAAGCTTTTCACCGGGCCCGGGGTCAGGGAGTCGATCGAACGGATCACGTTCGACGAGCTCACCGCCGGCGAGACCACGGGGACCCCGAGGGATCCGATGCTGAAGGCGATCATCGACGCCACCAGGGCGGAAACCGCGACCGTCGCGCCCGCACCGAGCACCCGATCGACGACCCGGAGTTTGTTGCGGGTGCCCTGGGGAGTCAGGATTCGGCCGATGGAGCGGCCGAGCGAGAGTCCGCCGATCAGGAGAACGGCGGCGGCCGCGAGGGACGCGGCCGTGCGCCATTCCGCGGCGGGAACCCAGGTTCCCACGAGCGGGACCACGAAGTAGGCGGCGACGGCGCCCACCGCGAGGCCCGCGATTCCACTGAAGCTGCCGATGAGGCCGCTGCGGTATCCGGAGATGAGATAGCCGAACAGCACGATGAGCAGCACCACATCCAGAAGAGTCGAAAATGCCATCCGTGAACCTCGTTCTTGTCGGTGTCGTGCGCTCGTCCACCGGCCGCATCCGTCTGATTCCAGAGTACGTGCCCCGTCCTCCCCAGAATGTGAATCCGCCGAGTCGTACACCGACCCTGACCGGAGCGGGAGGTGGAAACGACACCGGCGAGGGTGGACTCATGAACAGGACAATCGTCAAGACCAGGGAAGCGCACGACTTCCTCGCCCTCGTGCCGCAGCTCGTCGGGTTCCTGCCGGAGAAGAGCCTGGTGCTCGTCGCCTTCCGCGGCAACCGCACCTGTGGGGCCATGCGGTTCAACCTTCCCGAGCCGGGGGCGCCGGAGAAGGTGCTGAAGCGCATCGCCACCACCCTCGTGGGTACCATCTGCAAGATCCCGGACGTCGACGCGCTGGTCCCCGTGGTCTACAGCGACGAGACCATTGCGGGCATAGTCGGCCTGCCGCAGGAACGTTTCGTGGAGGTGCTGTGCGCGCGGGCCCGGCTCTCCGGTTTCCTGCTGCGGGATGCCCTGTGCGTGGCACCGGACGGGTGGGGATCGTACTTCGATCCGGGCTGCCCGGCCGCCGGGTATCCGCTCAGCGCGATCGCCGCCTCCGAGGTGAACCGGGCCATCCCCGACGCGGTTCGTCGCGACCTCGCGACGCTGTCGAGCCGCGCGGACCTGCCCGCGGTGGATCCGTCGATGAAGGAGCGGCTCGGCCGCCGGCTGGCGCGCTATCAACGCCTCGGTGCCGGGGCAGACACGGTGCCGGAGCTGCTCGAGCTGGCCGGGGACATCCTCGACCCGGTGGTGGCCGCCGAGGCCGCGCTCGGCTTCGACGCGCAGAACCTCGGGGTCGACGACGCGGCTGCGCTGCTGTTCCTGGTGCAGGGGCCGGCCTGCCGGGATCAGATGATGCTGCAGTTCGCCTTCGGTGAGACGGTCGGCCGCAACACGCACGCCCTCAACCTGCGGTACGCCATCCTGCAGCGAGCCACGGGCCGCAGCCTGGACGACATCATCGGCGAGGAGCAGTCCGAAGGTCACCACGGCCCGCACTCCCGGGCCACGAGCGACCTCCTGCTCGGCCTGTGCCGCGAGCGCCCCGACCCCGACCGGATCGAGCAGGCCATCCGGCTCTTGAAAGTGCTGGTCGCTCTGGCACCACGGAAGGCCAGGCCGGCGCCGCTGTGCATGCTGGCCTGGCTGTCGTGGGCGATGGGGCGCGGCTCGGTCGCCGGGATCTTCGTCGACCAGGCGCTGGCGATCGACCGACACTACGGCATGGCCGAGCTGCTCAGCACGGTCTTCGGGTCGGGGCACCTGCCCGACTGGGCGTTCGCGGTCCCGCCGGACGAGACCGCAAACGCCTGAGCCGGCTGGAGCCGCTTGAGACGGTCGGGCTACAGGTACTTGGGCGCCTCCGACAGCACGCCGTACAGGATGTCGCCGATCTCGCTGAATTCGGCCGGGCCGATCGTCAGCGGGGGAGCGAGCTGAACGACCGGGTCGCCGCGGTCGTCGGCTCGGCAGTAGAGGCCGGCCTCGAACAGTGCCTTGGACAGGTAGCCGCGCAGCAATCGCTCGGACTCGGCATCGTTGAAGGTTTCCTTGGTGACCTTGTCCTTCACCAGCTCGATTCCGAAGAAGTACCCCTCACCGCGCACGTCGCCGACGATCGGCAGCGCCAGCAGCTTCTCCAGCTCGGCCCGGAACAGCGGCGAGTTCTCGCGCACGTTCTCGTTCAGCTTCTCCTCCTCGAAGATGTCGAGGTTGGCCATGGCGACGGCCGCGGAAACCGGGTGGCCGCCGAAGGTGTAGCCGTGATAGAAGGTCGTGTCGCCGTGCTTGAAGGGCTCGTAGATGCGGTCGCTGATGATGGTGGCGCCGATCGGGGAGTAACCGCTGGTCATGCCCTTCGCACAGGTGATCATGTCCGGTTCGATCCCGAAGGTCGTCGACGCGAACATGTTGCCGATGCGCCCGAAGGCGGTGATGACCTCGTCGGCCACCAGCAGCACGTCGTACTGGTCGCAGATTTCACGCACCCGCTTGAAGTAGCCGGGGGGCGGCGGGAAGCAGCCGCCGGAGTTCTGCACGGGTTCCAGGAACACCGCGGCGACGGTCTCGGGGCCCTCGAACTGGATCATCTCCTCGATCCGGTTGGCGGCCCACAGGCCGAACTTCTCCACGTCGTCACCGAGGCCGGAGCCCATCTCGTCGGCCCGGTAGAAGTTCGTGTTCGGCACGCGGAACCCGCCGGGGGTCACCGGTTCGAACATTTCCTTCATCGCCGGGATGCCCGTGATGGCCAGGGCACCCTGCGGGGTGCCGTGGTAGGCCACGTTGCGGGAGATGACCTTGTGCTTGGTGGGGCGGCCCTGCAGCTTCCAGTAGTACTTGGCCAGCTTGAAGGCGGTCTCCACGGCCTCGCCGCCGCCGGTCGAGTAGAAGACCCGGTTGAGGTCGCCGGGGGCGTTGGCGGCGAGACGGTCGGCGAGCTCGATGGCGCTCGGGTGGGCGTAGGACCAGATCGGGAAGAACGCGAGTTCCTCGGCCTGCTTGGCCGCCACCTGGGCGAGCCGCTTCCGGCCGTGGCCGGCATTGACGGTGAACAGCCCGCTCAGGCCGTCGATGTACTGCTTGCCGTTCGAGTCCCAGATGTGGTGGCCGTGACCCTTGGTGATGATCGGCACGCCGTGACCGGTTTCGAGCACGGACTGCCGCGAGAAGTGCATCCAGAGATGGTCTTTCGCCTTCCGCTGCAAGGTCGCGTTCTCGGCATCCGTGTACACACGGGGCGCACCCGGCGTCCCGGCGGTGGTGTCGACGGTGTTCTCGGTGTCGAGCCCGGTCCCGAGCCCGGTGTCAACTGCGGCGTCGACTGCGATGTCGGGCGCGGCGGCGTCGCTGCTGGCTGCTGTGATTGTCATGTTTTTACCGTGTTCCCCAGTTGTAAAACTGCTTGTGGAGTTTGAGATAAACGAAAGTCTCGGTGGAGCTGACTCCGTCGAGACCGCGGATCTGAGAATTGAGAAGGTCGATCAGCTCGTCGTCGTCCTCGCAGACGACTTCGACCAACAGGTCGAAAGAGCCGGCCGTCAGAACGACGTAGTCGACGGCCGGGATGGCGGCCAGCTGGTCCGCGAGCACCCGGGTGTCCCCGGTCGCACGGATGCCGATCATGGCCTGGCGGTAGAAGCCCAGCTGCATCGGGTCGGTGACGGCGACGACCTGCATGACGCCGGCATCCGTCAGCTTCTGAACCCGTTGGCGCACTGCCGCCTCGCTCAGGCCGACAGCCTTGCCGATTTCGGCATACGAGCGTCGTCCGTCGGCCTGGAGTTGCTCGATGATCTTCTTCGAGACCTCATCCAGTGGTGCCGGCTTGCCGGCGGCATTGCGCCCGTTTCCGCTCATCCAGCGAGTATGCCAGCGGCAGTGCCGTCAGGCAAGCGATTCCGCAGCAATTGACCTCAAACACAACGGAATCCACGGATGATTGTCTGGTTCAGGCTCGGTTCCCGCCGCTAGGATGAACCCGTCGGCGAGGTCTCGCCGACGCAACGGAAGGGCACCATTCCCGTGGGGCGCGTCGGATGCGAAACCGGTCCCGGCACCGAAGCCGTCTGGACGTTCGTCGTGGGGCGCGGCTTCATCGCGGCCCTCCCTGCCGGCACCCCGTCGGGCATCATTCTGACCCTGGCAGCGCTCGTCACGGCACCCCAGGTCGAAGCCGAAGAGCTCGTCGGCCTGCTGCCCCTGGGCGGCGAGCAGGCCGTCGAGCACTTCGCCGTGATCGTGCAGCGGACGCCCACTGACGAGGACGGCATCCCCGTCTCCGTGATTGTTCGCGGTGAAGTCTCGGTCGACGTCTTCTCGGTGGGCGGGTCGCGCCGGTTCTCGGCCGGCGGCGTCCGCCCCTGGCTGCTGGCCGACTTCCGGGCCGTGACCGGGTTCACGGTGGGCTCCACCGGGCGACCCGTGGCCACGCCGAACGCTCTCGACTCCGGCCGACCGTTCGGCCTGGGCTCCGTGTCCGCGACGACCCTGTTCTGGTCACTGGCAGATCACGGGCAGGACGGAACTGCGGTGCCGGCCCCTGCGCTGACCGACGACGTGCCCGCCGATGACGCCACGATCGTGCGCGCCGGCGACCCGGACCGCCCGGCCGACGCCGATACCGTTCTCGCCCGCCCGGTCGAGGTGGACGCCCTGATTCCGGGCGGCCATGCGGACGTCGGGCCGTGGGCTCCCGTCCATTCGGGCGGCCCGGCCCGGCCCGCCGAGCGCCCGTTCTCTTTCCGGCTGCCGAACGGGGAGGAGTTTCCCCTGGATCTTCCGTGCCGCCTCGGGCGCCGCCCGCGCCCGCCGCGCATCGGTTCCTCCGCGCCGGTTCGGTTGATCGAGGTTGCCTCGCCGACCTCCGCCGTCTCCGGCACCCATGCGGAAATACGGCAGGAAGGCGGCTCCGTCGTCGTTACCGACCTCGGTTCCACGAACGGAACGGTGGTGGTGCCACCGCGCGGGCGTAGACAACGGCTCCGCCCCGGACAATCGCTCACGGTGCTGCCCGGTACAACGGTGCACTTAGGGGACGGTAATATCATCGAGATCCTCCCCGCAACCGGCCAGTCGCCCGGTCAGTAATCGCACGGCAATTTCGGAAGGCACAACCGTGACCCAGATTGGTCAAGGCTCAACCGGTTCCACCGTCGTACTTCCATCGGTGCAAAAGACCGTGACACTGGCCTGGGCGGCCCTCACCGATACCGGGCACCGCCGCCAGATCAACGAAGACAGCCTCGTCTCCGAAATTCCCGTCTTCGCAGTGGCCGACGGGATGGGCGGGCACTCCGCCGGCGACGTCGCCAGTGCCGCCGTCGTCACCCGGCTGGGTGAACTTGCCGGCACGGACCACCTCGAAGCGGAGGCGATCAATGAGGCGCTCGGCCGGTCCGTCGTCGACATGGCCTCCGGTGAGGGCGTGACCGACCAGGGCACCGGAACGACCGTCACCGGCGCGGCGCTGGCCGTCGTCTCCGGGGTGCCGCAGTGGGTCGTGTTCAACATCGGCGACTCCCGGGTGTATCAGCTCACCTCCGGCGTGCTGGAGCAGGTCACCACCGACCACTCCGTGGTTCAGGAACTCGTGGACGCGGGCCGGATCACGCGGGATGAGGCGGATGTGCACCCGCACGGCAACATCGTCACCCGCGCCGTCGGTTTCCACGAACCGCCCGTGCCCGACTATCGCATCCGTCCCCTGCAGGCGGGGATGCGGCTCCTGATCTGCTCCGACGGCCTGACCAAGGAGCTGACGGCGTACGGCATCCGTCATTTCCTGATCTCCAACCCGCGGGCGGAAGACGCGGCTCAGGCTCTCCTGGACGCCGCGCTCGACAACGGCGGCCGCGACAACGTCACGGTGATCGTGCTCGACGTCCTCGCCGTCGACGACGTACCCCCAGAGCTGGGGTAGTTTTCCACCTCCCGCACGGCGGGCGGGCACCTAAAATTAGGGAGCGCCCGTCGAATCACCCGGTCGATCCGCGCCTGTTCCCGCACGACCCGCACTGATGATGAGACCGGGAGGCGACATGGCACGGCGACTGCCCTCCACGCCGCCGAACCTGCCGGGATTCTCCTATCTTCGAATGCTCGGGTCCGGCGGCTTCGCCGATGTGTTCCTCTACGAGCAGAACATGCCCAGGCGCCAGGTCGCGGTCAAGGTGCTCCTGTCCGAGATCGTCAACGACCACGTGCGACAGCTGTTCCAGGCCGAGGCCAACCTGATGGCCCGGCTGAGCTCTCATCCGTCGATCCTGACGGTCTTTCAGGCGAGCGTCTCCGCGGACGGCCGGCCGTATCTGGTCATGGAGTACTGCTCCTCGATCCTCAACCAGCGCTATCGTTCCGAACCGCTCTCGGTGCCGGAAACCCTCCGAATCGGTGTGAAGATCGCCAGCGCCGTCGAGACGGCGCACCGGGCCGGGGTGCTCCATCGGGATCTCAAGCCGTCCAACATCCTGGTCACCGCGTATGGACACCCGGTGCTGTCCGACTTCGGGATCGCCGCCACCCTGGGCGAGGCCGAGCGGAGCGACGCCGTCGGGCTCTCCGTCCCCTGGTCGGCCCCTGAGGTGCTGCTCGGCGAAATCTCCGGGTCGGTCGCCTCGGAGGTATGGTCGCTCGGCGCCACCCTGTACTCGCTCCTGGCCGGTAGGTCCCCGTTCGAAGTGGCCGGACCCGACAACGGTTCGGCCCAGATGATGGCGCGGATCAACAAGGCCCGCATCCCGACGATCGACCGCGCGGATGTTCCGGCCCGGCTGAGCGCCATCCTGAACCGGACGATGTCTCGGCGGCCGGAGCTGCGGCAGCAGAGCGTGTTGGAACTCATTCGCGAGCTCCAGTCGGTCGAGGCCGAACTCGGCCTCGCGCAGACGCCCCTCGAGGTGGAGCAGGACGGCTGGGCCGTGGCGGCCCGCGCCGACCTGGAGGACCAGACCCGGATCACGGGCATCAACTCCGTCGACGCCTACGCCGGAAGGCGCCGCCGGAAGGCGTCGACCCCGAGCCGTGCGGCGCGCCCGACGACCTCGGTGCAGGCCGGAACCGGGCAGCTGGGCACCGGGCACTGGGGCGCCGGGCAGCCGAGCGCCGGCACCCGGGGGGACACCGTGACCACCCGGCCCCGGAAACGTCGGCGCGCGCTCACCGTGTGGGGACTCGTCGGCGCGGCGGTGCTCATCGCCCTGCTCGCGACCACTGCGGTGAGTGTGCTGGTGAACCAGAGCGGCACCGGGATCCCGCTGGTGCGCGATGTGGGCGGCGAACTCCGCTCCGGTACCGTCGTGTTCAGCTGGGCCGACCCCGGAGTCCGGGACGGCGACAACTTCGTGGTCACCCTGCGCGACGGGGAGAGCAGCATCCAGCGGGGAACGGAATTCCGGGTCGATCCTCAGGGACAGGCGAGGATTTGCGCGACCGTTTCGGTCAACCGGGACGGTCGGAGCGGCGCTCCGAGCGGGGAGAAATGCGTCGACAGCGTCGTTCCGGCCCAGGTCGGCGGCACCCGGTGATCCGTCGCTGGCTCGCCGCCCATCGGTCGCTGTTCGCCACCGCACTGAGCGGCACCGTGGTGCTGGCCGTCATCGCCACCGTGGCCATCGTTTCGGGTGGGTACACCGCGCAGCGCCTCGACCTCGGGGATGCGGCCGTCTGGGTGACGAACGAGGCCCGGCAGGTCGTCGGGCGGGCCAACACGGCCGTCTTCGAGCTCAACACGGTCGTCAGTGCCGGGAGCACCAGCCTCGACGTGGTGCAACAGGGTGCAACCGTGCTGGTGCTGGACCGCGGCAACAATGCCCTCGACATCCTCGACCCCGCGACCGCGGACGTGGCCGACAGCGTGGCCCTGCCGCCGGAGGCTGCCTCGGTCGTCCTGGCCGGCGACCGGGCGGTGATCACCGCGAACGGGGACGTCTGGAATGTGGCCGCGAGCCAGCTCGCCGGGTTCGACAGCACGACGGAGCCGACGCTGGCCTTCGGCGCCGGCTCCGTGGTCAGCCTCGATCCGGCGGGGGTGCTGTACGCCTTCACTCCGGCGACAGGGGAGCTCTCCCGGGTCGACCTGCTCACCGCGGACACCATCAGCAGCACGGTCATGGTCGCGGCCGGCGAAACGGATGACAACTACCACCTGACCAGCGTCGACGGTCGGTGGGCGCTGCTCAACGCGTCCAGCCGGCGTTTGTTCCAGGCGGAGGGGCAGGAAGACCTGTCCGGGACCATCCGGGTGGGGGATGAGCCGGTCCTGTCGGAGCCGAGCGTGACGGGCGACCGCGTTTTCGTCGCCCACCGGGAGGGACTCGTCGCGGTGCCCGCTGCCGGCGGGCCCCTGACCCCACTCGTCACCGGACGGAGCGGGGACCCCGCCGCCCCCGTGCAGGATGAGTCCTGCGCGCATGCCGCCTGGTCGGACGGCACCGTCTGGCGTGACTGCGGCACGGCCGGCACGGCGGACGCTGACGGCGCTGACGGCGCCACCGCCACGCTGTCCGGCATCGCGGGAGACGCCCGGCTCGCCTTCCGGCGGAACGGATCCGGGCTCGTCCTGAACGACGCCCGCAACGGCGCGGCCTGGGCGGTGCAGCGGGGCAACGAGTTGATCGACAACTGGGCCGACCTGATCGACACCGAGCCGGATCAGGAGCAGGTCGAGCAGGCCGCGGACGACCTCGCCCCGGAGTTTGAGAAAGCGCAGGTGCCTCCCGTCGCCGTCGACGACGCCTTCGGCGGACGGCCCGGACGCACGGTCACCCTGCCCGTGCTGCTCAACGACTTCGACCCCAACGGTGACGTGCTGGTGATATCCGCGCTCACCCCCGTGCCCGACTCGGCCGGACGGCTCGAGCTCGTGGCGGACACCCAGCAGGTGCAGCTGACCCTCACGCCGGAGGCATCCGGAACACTGAGCTTCGACTACACCATCGACGACGGGCGCGGCGGGACCTCCTCCGCCACGGTCACGGTCACGGTGCGCGCCCCCGAGGAGAACGCCGCGCCCGTGCAGGCGCGCACGACGAACACCACGGTGCGCGCCAACGGACGGGTGACCACCGCGGTGCTCGGCGACTGGGTCGACCCGGACGGCGACCCGTTCTACCTGGCGGCGGCCACCGCGCCGGCACCGGACCAGGTCAGCTTCACGCCGGCCGGATCCGTCGTCTACACGGATGCCGGCGTGGGCGCCGGCGCGAAAACGGTGGGTCTGACCGTTTCCGACGGCCGTTTGAGTGGGGCGGGAACGCTCTCGGTGATGGTGCGGCCCAGCGGGTCCGTGCCGATCGTCGCCGAGGCGTTCGTGGTGCTGGCCACCGCGGGCAGCGAAGTGACCGTGTCGCCGCTCGAGCATGTGCGGGGCGGGTCGGCTCCACTGCGGCTGAGTAGCGTTCCGGCCAAACCCGAGGTGAGCATCACGCCGGACTTCGACGCCGGCAATTTCCGGTTGAAGAGCAGCGTGGTGGGGGTGCACGAGATCGAGTACGCGGTGACGGACGGCGACATCACCGCCACCGGACGCATCCGCGTCAACGTCACGGCCGCGCCCGACGCCAACACCGCCCCCGTCACCGTGCCGCACACGGCGTTCATCCGCGGCCAGCAGGCCACCCTCGTGGACGTGCTCGCCACGGACTCCGACCCGGCCGGCGGAGTGCTACTGGTGACGGGGACCGAAAATGTCCCCGTCGACAGCGGGCTGCGGATCGAGATCCTCGACCAGCGCATTCTGCGCGTGACCCTGACCAAACCCCTTGAGGGCGGCACGGCCGTGTTCGGCTACCGGGTCAGCAACGGTCTCGCCGACGCCGCGGGCACGGTGACCGTGATCGAGATCCCGCCGCCGGCGCAGAAACAGGCCCCGATCGCCGTCCCGGACTCCATCTCCGTGCGGGTCGGCGACGCCATCGACATCCCCGTGCTCGCGAACGACGAGCACCCGGACGGCGACACGCTCACCCTCGCCCCGGCGCTCGCGACCGAGCTTCCCGCCGGCAATGGCCTGCTCTTCGTCTCCGGCCGGGTGCTGCGGTTCCTGGCGCCGGACACGGCCGGCAACGTCACCGCCGTCTATCGGGTGAACGCCCCGGACGGCCAGTTCGCGAACGCGGAGGTCACCATCGCGGTGCGGGAAGCCGATCCGACGTCGAACAGCGCCCCCGTGCCGAAGACGGTGACGGCCCGCGTGCTCGCCGGAGACACGGTCAGCATCGCGATCCCACTGTCCGGCATCGACCCCGACGGCGACTCCGTGCAGCTGGTCGGCCAGGAGACCAGCCCGGAGAAGGGGTCGGTCACGGTCACCGGCGTCGACTCGCTCGACTACAGGGCAGGGGAGTACTCGGCCGGCACGGACACGTTCAGCTACTCGGTGGTCGACGCACTCGGGGCCAGGGCCGTCGGCACGGTGCGGGTGGGGATCAGCCCGCGCCTCGACGGCGCCCGCAACCCGGTCGCCGCGCCGGACGAAGTCGTCGTGCGCCCCGGCAGCACGGTCGCCGTGCGGGTGCTCGGCAACGACTCCGACCCCGACGGCGGCACCCTGAGCATCACCGGCGTGGAGGCGAGCGGCGGGGCCGACTCGGGCAGTGCCGTCATCGACGGCGACACCGTGGCCGTGACCGCGCCCCCGACACCGGGTCGCTACGGCTTCATCTACGAGATCCAGAACGTGCGGGGCGGCACGAGTTCCACCTTCCTCACAGTCGTGGTCCGGGAAGACGCCCCCCGCTCACGGCCCGACGCCCGCGACACCCATGTGGCGCTGTCCGACGTGCTCGAGGCCCGAACCGTCGACGTCGACGTGCTGGCCAACGTCTTCTTCGCGGAAGGGCCGGTCTCCGAACTGGCCCTGAGCGTCCCCGACCGTTTCTCGGGAGTCGCAGAGGTGACGCCTGCCCGGCGCATCCGGGTCACGGTGGGTTCGACCAGCCAGATCATCCCCTTCGCGGTGGCCCACCCGGAAGACGCGAGCATCGTGTCCTACGCGTTCATCTGGGTTCCCGGGTCCGAGGACGCCCTGCCCCAGGTGCGCCGCGGTGCCCCGCCGCTGACCGTGCAGAGCGAGGCGGTGCTCGCCATCGACATCAACGACTACGTCGTCGCCGTCGCCGGAAAGAAGGTGCGCCTCACCGACCGCAGCCTCGTGCAGGCCACCCACTCCGACGGAGCAGACCTGGCCCCGAGCGACACCGGCCTCGCGTTCACCAGCGCCGACAAATACTTCGGACCCGCTTCCATCTCGTTCGAGGTGACGGACGGTTCGGGACCCAACGACCCGGACGGGCGCACGGCGACCATCGTGCTGCCCATCGAGGTCACACCCCGCGAGAACCAGCCGCCCGGCTTCGGCGGCGCCGTCCTCGATTTCGAACCAGACCAGGAGAAGGTCATCGACCTGACCAGGCTCACCAGTTACCCGTATCCGAACGACCAGGCCGAGCTGGCGTACACGGTGCTCGACCCGCAGCCGACCGGTTTCAGCTACGTGCTCGACGGCCAGAAGCTCACCCTGCGCGCCACGGAATCCACCCCGAAGGGCGCCCGGAGCACGATCACGATCGGCGTGCGCGACGGCGTCCAGGAGGGGCGGGCCGGCCGGATCGACCTGCGTGTCGTCGCATCCACTCGACCCGTTGCCATCCCCGAGACGGATGCCGCGGTCGCCCCCCGCGGCAAAATGACCGTCGTCGACGTGCTCGCGAACGACGGCGCCGCCAATCCGTTCCCGTCCGTGCCGCTGCGCGTGCTCGCGGTGCGCGGTCTGGACGGCGGCGCCGTTCCGGCCGGGGTGAGCATCACGCCCAGCACCGACCGGAGCAGGCTGTCGGTCCGGGTCGCCGCGGACGCCGCGCCGACCGACCTGACCCTGCAGTATCAGGTGGCCGACGCGACGAACGACCCTGCCCGTCACGCCTGGGGCACGGTGCGCATCTCCGTGCAGGACAAACCCGACCCGGTGTCCAGCCTGCGCGTCACCGGCTTCGCCGATCGGAGCCTCTCGGTCGCGTTCAACGCCGGACCCTCCAACAACTCGCCGATCACCGGATATCAGATCTCCCTCCTCGACGCCGGATCGGGGGCGGTGCTGTCCAGCTCGCTCTGCTCGGCCACCACGTGCGCGGTCCCGACGCCCGGCAACGGCCAGAGCAATGCGCTGCGGGTGTCGGTCGCAGCCCAGAACGCGATCGGCCTGTCTGCGGCGACCGTGCTGTCCACTCCGGTCTGGTCGGACTCGGTGCCGCCCGCACCGACCGGCCTGGTCGCGGAACCGCTCGACGGCGGGCTGCGCCTGCGCTGGAACACCGTCGCCGCGGTGGGCGGCGGCACCGCGATTCGTGGCTACCTGGTGACCAGGAACGGCGCCGCCCAGGAGGAGGTCAGCGCCTCCGGACCGAACTGCGGGGCCGGCACCTGCACCGTGGACGTGACCGGCCTCGCCAACGGTGTGAACACCCCTTTCACGGTCAGCGCCCGCAACGACGCCTACCCGGCCCTGGCCGGCTGGAACAGCGCGGCCGGCAGTGCGACGCCGTTCGGACCGGCCCGCGCCGGGGCGATCACGGCCAACGCGGCGGACAGCGCCGGAGCGGTGACCGTGACGTGGGACGCGTTCGACGGCCGGGGTGACCTCATCGGCGGCTATTTCGTGCAGCGCCTCACCGCAGACCAGGTTCCGACGGGCGCGCAGGCGTGCACGGTGTCCGCGTCGGGGGAGCTGCGGGCGCCGACCGGGGGCGGCATCGTCGCCGAGCAGCGAACGCTGGGCGGAGACACGACCAGCGCCGTGTTCGACAACCTCCTCGCCGACAACGGCCGGTACTACTTCGTCGTCTGGGGCTACAACCGGGGCGGCTGCGCCCCGACGGCCGTGGCGAGCGTGCTGGTGCGGCCGGCGCCGGGGCCGGTCACCGACGTGCAGAGCACCATGGCGGCGCGGGGCGACGCCTGGGATCTGCGCGTCGACGAGGTCAGGCCGAGCGCGGGCATCCGTGACTACCGACTGCGTGCCGTCAACGACGGCGGTAACGCCCTCCCGAACACTGAGATCGTTTTCGGCGGGGCAGGCTGGCCGCGCGAGCTGCTGGGGCTCCCCTTCGGCCAGGCCGTGCGGTACCAGGTGCAGGCCTGTTCCGAGTGGGGATCCTGCGGACCGTGGTCGGAAACGTTCATCGCACCGGAAGCATCCGTCAGTTTCACCGTGACCGGGCTCGCCTACGACCCGGCCACCGGAGTCATCAGCTGGACCAACGGGCCGGAGAACAACGGCCTCCCCGCCGCCTATCGGTGCTCGGTGCCCGGCGACCCCGCCGTGGCCCCGCGGGACGCCGACTCGCCGAACACCTGCAGTTTCGGCACCGACGCGCCGCCCCCGCCGGCCGGCACCGTGCTTCTGACGGTCACCGTGAATAATCAGACCTATACCTACGCACGATGAACCAGACGAAAGTGATCACCCCATGACGATGACCGCGGAGCAGGCGGCCCAGTTCGCCGACGTTTTCGACCGACTGGTGACCGGGGTCGAGCAGGTGCTGCTGGGCAAGCACCACGTGATCCGGATGTCGTTCACCGCGCTTCTCAGCGGCGGGCACCTGCTGCTCGAGGATGTGCCCGGCACCGGAAAGACCTCGCTCGCTCGCGCCATCGCGCAGAGCGTGCGCGGCACCAGCAACCGGGTGCAGTTCACCCCCGACCTGCTGCCGGGCGACATCACCGGGGTGAGCATCTACGACCAGCGCAGCGGGGCATTCGAATTCCACCGCGGGCCGGTCTTCGCGAACATCGTCCTGGCCGACGAAATCAACCGGGCCAGCCCGAAGACCCAGGCCGCCCTGCTCGAGGTGATGGAGGAGGGACAGATCACCGCCGACGGGGTCACTCACCCGGTCGCGGCCCCGTTCATGGTGATCGCCACCCAGAACCCGATCGAGCAGGCCGGAACGTACCGACTGCCCGAGGCGCAGCTGGACCGGTTCATCATGAAGGCCTCGATCGGCTACCCCGACCATGCCTCGACCATCCGCATCCTCGAGGGAGCCGGGCAGCGCGCGCATGAGGCGACCGTGCCGCCGGTGGTGTCCGCGGCCACCGTCGTCGAACTCGCCGCCCTGGCCCGCACCGTCTTCGTCGACGCCACCATCAACGACTACGTGGCGCGCCTGATCGACGGCACCCGGACGAGTTCCGAGGTGCGCCTGGGCGTGAGTGTGCGCGGGGCGCTCGCACTGATCCGCACCGCGAAAACCCTCGCCGCCGCGAACGGCCGCCACTACGTGGTGCCGGACGACGTCAAGGAGCTGGCCGACGCCGTGCTCGCGCACCGGCTGGTGCTCGACCCCGAAGCCGAATTCGACGGCGTCACGGCCTCCAGTGTGATCGCCCGGGTGCTGATCGAGACGCCGCCGCCCAGCGACAGGCAAGCTGCGTGACGCAGGGGGCGCCGGTCACGGTCACCGGCGCGGCGTCCGCGCTGCCGGTTCCGGTTCCGGTCCCGGTTCGTGTTCCGGTTCCGGCTCGTGTTCCTGGCCCCGTCCCGGTCCCCGGTGACGGCCGGCTGGCCGAGGCCGTGGCGGCGGGAGTGCTATTCGGGCAGGAGTCCGGGTCCCGCGTCGCCCGCACCCTGCGCGCAGTCTCGTCCGTCGTCACCCCGCTCGGCTGGGCCGTCCTGGCGCTCGTGGGGACCTCGTTCCTGTTCGGCTATGCCATGGGCTGGACCGAACTCGTCGTGATCGGCTGGGCCGGCCTCGTGCTGTTGGTTGCGGCATCCGGGTTCCTGATCGGACGGAACGCGTTCGAGATCCACCTGCACCTGCCCGTGGACCGGGTGGTCGTGGGGGAGCGGGTGCCCGGCCAGGTGAGCGTGCGGAACCCGACCCGCCGAAGACTCCCGGGCGTCGGCGTCGAGGTGCCGGTCGGGGCCGGCCTGGCCGAATTCAGCACGCCGAGCCTCGCCGGCGGCGAAGAATTCTCGGACGTCTTCATCGTGCCGACCCGCAAACGCGGCGTGATCCCCATCGGTCCGGTGCAGACGGCCCGCGCCGACCCGATCGGGCTGTTGCGCCGGGAGGTCGTCTGGGCCGAACAGGCCTCACTGTTCGTGCACCCGCGCACGGTTTCGATCCCGAGCATGAGCACCGGCTTCATCCGTGACCTCGAGGGCAATCCCACCCGCGACCTGACCAACAGCGACGTCTCATTCCACGCGCTGCGCGAATACGTGGCGGGGGATGAGCGGCGCACCATCCACTGGAAGAGCACCGCGAAGACCGGTCGGTACATGGTGCGCCAGTTCGAGGAATCCCGTCGCAGCCATCTCATGGTGGCGCTCAGCCTGGCCGAGTCCGACTATTCCGGCGAGGACGAATTCGAGATGGCCGTCAGCGTCGCCGGCAGCCTGGGGGTGCGGGCCATCCGCGACGCGCGCACGGTCTCCGTGGTCGCCAGTGCGGTGCCGCCGGATTCCACCGGGCGACGGATACCGGCCCTCCGTCCGCTCTGCACCCTCACCCGCTCCCGGCTGCTCGACGACCTCAGTGGTGTGGAGCGCGCCCTCGGGGCCCCGACGGTCAGCGAGCTGGCTCGGGCCGCCGCGGACACCGTGGCGGGGATCTCGGTGGCCTTCCTCGTCTCCGGGTCGGCCGTCACCCTGACCCAGCTGCGCACGGCCGCCAGCCGTTTTCCGGTCGGCGTCGACGTGGTCGCCGTGATCTGCAACCCGGAGACCGTGCCCAGCCTCCGCCGCGTGGCCGAGCTGAGCGTGCTCACCATCGGCTACCTCGACGACCTGCAGCCCAGCCTCGCCCGAACGAAGGCGGCATGAGCGCACGCGGGGTGAGGCGCAGCGGCGCGCGCCGAGACGGGATCACGGCCGGCGGCATCCGTTTGGACTGGCGCTTCATCGTCGGCAACACCACGTGGCTGCTCCTGGCGACCGTGATCGCCGGCGCGTCGCTCTGGCCGGTCTATCAGAGCCGCGCGTTCATCGTGCTGGTCGGCGTCACCTTCGGGCTGGGCGCCGTCGTCGCCATCCTGGGGGCGCTGTTCCGCTGGCGCACCTGGCTGGTGGCGCTTTCCACCGTGGGGGTCTACCTCGTCGCCGGGGTGCCGGTGGCCGTTCCCGGTCGGGCGGTGCGCGGCATCCTGCCCACACCGGGCGGCCTCCTCGACCTGCTCGCGGCGACCGCGCTGAGCTGGAAACAGCTCGTCACCATCGTCCTGCCGGTCGGTTCCTACCAGGCGCTGCTCGTGCCGGCGTTCATCCTCGTGCTGCTCAGCACCGTGATCGGGCTGTCGGTGGCTCTTCGCGCCCCGGTCGGCGAGCTCGGCACCCTGGCCCCGGCCGCCCTCTTCGTCAGCGGAATCGTGTTGGGGCCGACGGTCGCGACCCGGCCGATCGGTACCGGTCTCGGCCTGTTCGTCGTGCTCCTGTTCTGGCTGCTCTGGTTTCGCTGGCTGCGCCGCCGTTCCGCCCGGCGGCTCGCCCCGCAACAATCCCGCCGCAGCACGGCGTCCTCCTCCGACCGGCGGCTCGCGGACGCCCGCGGGCTGTTCGGCTCCGCCGTGATCGTGGCGGTGGCGATCGTCGCCGGCACCGGGGCCGCGGTCGTGCTGCCGGTCGACGTGCCGCGCGACGTGTTGCGCGCCCGGGTGCAGCAGCCGTTCGATCCCCGGGCCTACCCGAGCCCGCTGAGCGAATTCCGCGGCTATCTGCAGGCCGGGCGAGCGGATGCGGTGCTCCTCGAAGTGGCCGGGCTGCCGAGCGGCGGCCGGCTCCGCCTGGCCACCCTGGACAGCTACGACGGGGTCGTCTACTCGGTCGGCAGTGACCAGGTCGACAGCGCCTCCGGGTCCTTCACCCGGCTGCCGGACCGTCTCGACCAGTCCCTGGTCGACGGCGACGAGGCCACCCTCACCGTGACGGTCGAGGGCTACACCGGAGTCTGGGTGCCCGGCGCGGGCCAGCTCGAACGCATCACGTTCACCGGTCCCACCCGGATCATGCGCTCCGACTCCTTCTATTACAACGACAACAGCGGAACGGCCGCGGTGCTCACCGGGCTGGTCAGAGGGGACAGCTACCAGAGCGTGGGTGTGATCCCGCGCGCACCGGAGAGCCTGGCCGACCTTCGCCCCGGCAGCGCCGTGCTGCCTTCACCGGCCGTTCTGCCGGACGAGCTCGAACAGGCGCTCGCCCGGTACGTGCAGGCCGGTGACCCGCCCGGAGTGCAGTTGCAGGCCATGCTCGACGGCCTCAAGACGGAGGGGTATATCAGCCACGGCACCCTCCCGGACGAACCGGTGAGCCGGTCCGGGCACGGCACCGACCGGATCAGCGAGCTGTTCACCAACCAGCCCATGCTCGGCGACGCCGAACAGTACGCCGTGGCCGCGGCGCTGATGGCGCGTCGGCTCGGCTTCCCGGCCCGGGTCGTCATCGGCTTCGTTCCGCAGGCGGCGGGTGACTCCGGATCCGCGGCCGGGGCCGAGGCCGTTCCCGTCGTCGGTTCCGACATCTCGGCGTGGATCGAGGTGGCCTCCACCGAGGGCTGGGCCACGGTCGATCCGAACCCACCCGTGCGGGACATCCCGGCACAGGCACCCGACGACCCGTCAGTGGTCTCCCGGCCGCAGTCGGTCGTGCCCCCGGCCCTCCCGGACCCGGCGGAGCTCCGCGACCCGGCCCCGCCGGAGAGCACCAGCGAAGACCCGCCGGCACCTCCCAACCCCCTGCTGGCCTTCCTGCTCCACGCGGCGATCGTCGCCGCGTGGACGCTGCTCGGCCTCGGCGTGCTCCTCTCGCCCGTCCTGCTGATCGCCCTGGCCAAGGCGCGCAGGCGGCACCTGCGCCGCACCCGGTCCACGCCGCTCGACCGGATCCGCGGCGGCTGGCGCGAATTCTCCGACGCCGCACTCGATCACGGCATCGACGTTCCGGCGGGGGCGACCCGCACGGAACTGGCGGCGCTGGTGCCGGGAGGGGCGCCTCTGCCGCTGGCGGTGGCCGTCGACCGCGCCGTGTTCTCGCCGGAACGGCCGGGGAACGCCGCCGCCGAGGAGGTGTGGACCGCGGTCACCGACCTGCGCCGTTCGCTCGGCGCTGGCCGCACGCGCACCGACCGGATTCGGGCGCTCGTGTCACTGCGCTCGCTGGGTCGGTACGCTGGAGGGGCATCCGTTGGCCGAACAGCCCCGCGAGGGAGCGGCCCTGCACCGGGAGGAGCCCGCCCATGAATTGCCTGATCTGCGGTGCGCGGCTTCCTGTCGGCGCCATGTTCTGCGGCGAATGCGGCAGCTCCAGCACCGCCACCCCGCAAACCCGGAAGCGACCGGACCCCCGGCCCAGCGACACCACGGTCATCCAGCCGCTTCGCCGGCGCGCCGTGGTCTCCGTGCCGGTTGTGTCGGTTCCGGTCGACGTCCCGGTCGAACTCCCTGTCATCGCCGTTCCGATCGAGGTCCCGCAACCGGTTCCGGTTCCAGCGCCGGCACCGGCACCGGCGGCTCTCCCGGCTTCGCCCGCCGCGGTCATCCCGGCCGCGCCCCTGTTCGTGCTCCAGTTCAGCACGGGGGAGACGATCTCCGCCTACGGCACCGGCCTGATCGGCCGCCGGCCGCTACCCCAGCCGGCCGAGCACCTCGACATCCTGGTGCAGATCAACGATCTCGGTCGGTCGGTGTCGAAGAGCCACCTCGAGTTCGGCCAGCACGACGGCGAGTTCTGGGTCACTGACCGGTTCTCGGGCAACGGCACCATCATCCGTCGCCCGGATGCGGTGTCGGTGCGCTGCGAGCCCGGCCGGCGCTACCTCGTGCCGCGTGGTTCCCGCGTCGATATCGCGGACCAGTTCTTCATCCTCAACTAGGCCCGCGCCGCCGGGTCACGCGCCGCCTGGTCACGCGCCGACCGGTCCAGCGCCGCCTGGTCCAGCGCCGACGCGTCCCTCCCCAGCCCGGTCATCCGGCCGGCGTGCACGGATGCCGCCGCGTCCGGTTGCCCGGGGCCCCCGGGTGGTGGGCTGGTGCGGTGATTCGAGCCGATGTCCCGCTGACCCTGCCGTCCCGTCCGGCCGACCCGCCGCCGCCCGGCTTCCCGCTGATCGCGAGTGTGGCGCCGCTGGCCGCGGCCGGGGTGATCTGGCTGATCACGGGCTCGGCCTTCGTGCTGATCTTCGCTGTGCTCGGCCCGGTCATCGCCGTGGCCGGCCTGCTCGACGCACGCCGTACGGGCCGTCGCACCCGGCGCACGAATGCCGCCGAATTGGAACGGGCCCTGGCCACCCTGCGGGCCGAGGTGACCCTGCGCCACGAGGAGCTGCTTCGTGTGCGCTGGCGGCGCACGCCGTCGGCGAACAGCATCGCGGCCGCCCCGCACGCCCATCTGCGCTGGAACGGCTCGGGTGCCGACGTGAGCCTGGGGTCCGGTGCGGTGCCGAGCGGTCTGCGCCTCGACGGCGGCGCCGGACCCGACGAGCACCGCGACCTGCGTGACTGGGCGGCCACGCTCACCGACGCACCCATCGACGCCGACGCCGGCGGGGGCATCGGGATCATCGGGCCGCTTCCGCTCGGGCAGGCGCTGGCCCGCGGGCTGCTGGTGCAGCTGGCGTGCTCGCTGGCTCCCGACCAAGTCGGCCTGACCGTGCCCGAGCGCGGCTGGGAGTGGGCGGCCTCCCTCCCGCACGACCCCGGGCCGGCCTGCGCCCGCCGCGTCGTGGTCTGCGAGGCGCCCTCGCCGGGAGGAGCACCCTCCGGGTCGAGCCTGGTCGTCGCCCTGGCCCGCACGCTCGCCGAGCTCCCGTTCGGCTGCGACACGATCGTGCGGGTGCAGGGTCCCGGCCGGGCCGAGATCCTGAGATCCGGCGTGCACGCCTGGGGAACCGGTTTCCGGCCCGAGCTGATCACCGTCGAACAGGCGCTCCTGGTCGCCCGCGTGCTGAGTGCCCGGGCCGCGGCGGCCGGACTGGTGCAGAGTGCGCGGTCGGTCCCCGCATCCGTTGCCCTCGCCGAGCTCACCGGCTTCCGGCCCGGGCGCCGGGCGCGGGAGGGCCAGTCCTCATCGCCGAGCCTCCGTTGCGTCATCGGGGTGGGAGAAGCGGGGGAGGTGTCGCTCGACCTGGCCCTGGCCGGGCCTCATGCCGTCGTCGGGGGCACGACCGGCAGCGGTAAAAGCGAACTCCTGGTGACCTGGGTGGCGGCGATGGCGGCGGCGGCCGGCCCCGACGAGGTGACGTTCCTGCTGATCGATTTCAAGGGTGGGGCCGCGTTCGCCCCGTTGTGCGCGCTGCCCCACTGCGTGGGACTGATCACCGACCTGGACGGGCACCAGGCCGCCCGGGCGCTGGCGAGCCTGGCCGCCGAACTGCGGTACCGCGAACGCGTGCTCGGCCGGGCCGGAGCGCGCGACATCGTGGACCTGCGCCGGCAAGATGCCGGCGGTGCGCTGCCGCGGCTCGTGATCGTGGTCGACGAGTTCGCGACCATGCTGACGGCCTTCCCCGACCTGCACGCCCTGTTCGTCGACATCGCCGCCCGAGGCCGGTCGCTGGGGGTGCACCTGATCCTCTGCACCCAGCGGCCCACGGGCGTGGTGCGCGACGCCCTGCTCGCCAACTGCACGTTGCGGGTGTCGCTGCGGGTGAACAACCGCGCCGACAGTGTGGCGGTCCTCGGAACGGATGGCGCCGCGGCCCTCGGCGCCGACCAGCCCGGCCGGTGCCTGATCGCCGCGGGCGCCTCGGGGCCGGTGCTCTGCCAGGTGGCCACGACGTCCGAGCGGGAGATCCGCACCCTCGCCGCCGCGCATGCCGAATCATCGAGCCCTCGACGCCCCTGGCTCGACCTGCTGCCCCCGACGGTGAGCCGCGGGGACCTCCGGGCCCTGGTCGCCAACGGAACGGCGGTCGACGAGAGCGCGCCCGGCGGCACGGTGTCGGCCGTCGCGCACGACCCTGCCGTGCGCGGCGGTCTGCTCGGGCTGGTCGACGAACCGGAACTGCAGCGCTACCGGGAGGCCCGCTACGAGCCGATCGCCGACGGCAGCCTGCTGGTGATCGGCGGCCCCCGCTCGGGAAAGTCCACGGCGCTGGCTGTGCTGGCGGCGGAGTTCGCACCCGTCGGCGCTGCCGTGCTCCTCGGGGCGGACGTCGAGGCCGTGTGGGACGCCCTCGTCCAGGCCCGTCGACGCCTCGACGCCGGCGAGAGCCCGATGGCCCGGCTGCTGCTCCTTGACGACTTCGATTCCGTGCACGCCCGCTGGGATCAGGAACACCGCCCGGCGGCCCTCGAACTGCTCGCCGGGCTGCTCCGTGACGGCGCGGAGGACGGCCTGCGGATCGTCGTCGCCGTGCAGCGGCTCACCGGGTCGCTGCCGTCACTGACGGCCCTGTGCCAGAGACGGCTGGTGCTGCGCCTGCCCGAGGTCGCCGAGCACGTCGCGGCCGGGGCAGCGGCTGCCCTGTACGACGACCACCTTCCCCCCGGCGGCGGGAGCTGGCAGGGCCACCGTATCCAGCTCCTCGCGCCGGAGCCGGATGGTGCCCTGCCGGCGGCGGGGCATCCGGGCACGGCGGAACTCCCGGATGTCGCCCGGCTCCTGGAGCGGCCCGGGCGGGTCCAGCTCGTCGTCTCGGGCTCACCGTCCCGTACGGCCCGGGTGCTGGAGTCGGTCGCCGGCGCGCGGGTCGTCGACCTCGCCGCCGTGCCCGCGACCGTGCTGGCCGAGGCCGCCCGGGCCGACCCGCCGCTCCGGTTGAGCGAGGCGCAGGCGGGCACCGCCTTCGTCGGCGACGTAGACGCGTGGCAGGCGCAGTGGTCACTGCTGGCCGCCCTGCGCCCGCGAGCGGACCTCGTGTTCGACGGCTGCAGTCTGGCCGACTTCCGGGCGATCAGCCGGCGCCGGGACCTTCCGCCGCCGCTGGCGCCCCACCGAAGCCGAGTGTGGCTGCTGAGCCCGGACGGCACCGTTCGCCGGGCCACGCTGCGGCCTCCGGTCGCGCAGCCTCCGGTCGCGCAGCCTCCGGTCGGGTAGCCTCCGGTCGAGCCGCGGATCAGGCCAGCGCGTCCGCCAACCCGCGGAGCGGTAGCGAGTGTGCGCTCGCGACCGGGGCGCTGGTGACCCGGCCGCCGACCGTGGACAGGCCGAGGGCGAGAGGGGCATCCGCTCGAAGCGCGTCCTTCCAGCCCCGGTTCGCGATCAGCCGCACGTAGGGCAGCGTCGCATTGGTCAGCGCGTAGGTGGCGGTGTTGGGCACGGCGCCGGGCATGTTCGCCACGCAGTAGAACAGCGACCGGTGCACGGTGAAGGTCGGATCGGCGTGCGTCGTCGCGTGGGAGTCGGCGAAGCATCCGCCCTGGTCCACGGCGATGTCCACGAGTACGCTGCCCGGCTTCATGCGGGACACGAGCTCGTTGCTGACCAGTTGGGGGGCCCTGGCCCCGGGGATCAGCACCGACCCGATCACCAGGTCGGACACGACGAGCGCGCGGTCGATCTCGTAGCTGTTGGAGGCGATGGTCTGCACCCGCCCGTAGTACAGGGCGTCGATTTCGCGCAGGCGGAACAGATTGGTGTCGAGAACGGTCACCTGGGCGCCGAGGCCGAGCGCGACCTGCATGGCGGCCGTGCCGGCCACGCCTCCGCCGAGCACGGTGACCCGGGCCGGATGCGTTCCGGGCACTCCGGGCACGAGCAGGCCCGGTCCGCCGTTGGGCTTCAGCATCGCGTTGGCACCCACGATCGGTGCCAGGCGGCCCGCAACCTCGCTCATCGGCGCCAGCAGCGGCAGCGCCCGCGAGGGCAGTTGCACGGTCTCGTAGGCGATAGCGGTGACGCCGCTCTCCAGCAGCGCGCGGGTCAAGGCCGGTTCCGCGGCCAGGTGCAGGTAGGTGAACAGCAGCAGATCGGAGCGAAAGTGGCCGTATTCGCTCGGCACGGGCTCTTTCACCTTGAGCAGCAGGTCCGCGTCGGCCCAGGTGGACGAGGCATCCGGCATGACCGTTGCGCCCGCCGCAGCATAGCTCTCGTCGCTCAGCCCGGAGCCGAGTCCGGCCCCCGTCTCGATCAGCACCGCGTGCCCGTTCGCCACGAGGTCCTGCACGCCGGCCGGGGTGATCGCCACGCGGAACTCGTTGTTCTTGATCTCTGCCGGAACTGCGATCTTCATGGCGCTCCCTTACTGCAGACCCTGATCGGTGGACCGCATTGTCCTGAGCGAAATCCTACCGCTGCCGAACAGCCCATTTCGAATGAGGATGTTGCCACAAAATACTGATTTCGTGCGTGAGGTGAGCAAAAATTAACGATTCGGTCACTCTTGGGTGCGCGAACGGTGCTGCTGTGCGAGTATCTAGCAACTCGCTATGAAAGCTGTGAGAGCTCACCCGCTGAGAAGTGCAAGGAGACCCGACCATGAAGCCCAGGCCGTTGCCCGCAGATCCGATGATCGCGCAGCTAGTCCGTCAGGCCCGGGCGGCCACAATGGGCCGCCGAACTCTGCTCGCCGGTGCCGGTGGCGGGGCCGCAGCCCTCGCGCTCGCCGCCTGCTCCACCGGAAGCGCCACCAAGCCCACCGCCGCCCCGGACGAGTCCGACAGCAGCAAGCTCGTGCGCTGGGACAACTGGGCGCTCTACATCGACGTCGACGACGCCGGCAACTACCCCACCCTGGATGCGTTCACGGCCGAGACCGGGATCAAGGTCGAGTACACCGAGGCCGTCGACGACAACAACACCTACTTCGGCAAGGTCAAGGACCAGCTCGCCCTCGGCCAGGACATCGGCGCCGACGCGGTCTGCCTAACCGACTGGATGGTCGGCCGCTGGATCCGGTTCGGCTACACGCAGGAACTCGACCAGGCCAACATCCCCAACCTGAAGAACCTCATCCCGTCCCTGAAAGACGTGGGCTTCGATCCCGGCCGCAAGATGAGCGTGCCGTGGCAGGGTGGGTTCGCCGGCATCTGCTGGAACAAGGAGAAGCTGCCGAACGGCCTCGCGTCGGTGGAAGAACTGTGGGGCCCGGACCTCAAGGGCCGGGTCGGCGTTCTGTCCGAGATGCGCGACACCATGGGCCTGATCATGTCCGACATGGGCGTGGACATCGCCGGCGACTGGGGCGACGACGAGTACTTCGCCGCGATCGACATGCTGGAGAAGCAGGTCTCCGACGGCCAGGTGCGCAACATCAAGGGCAACGCCTATAAGGAAGACCTGATCAACGGGGACACCCTCGCCGCCATCGTCTGGTCCGGCGACATCGTGCAGCTGAACGCCGAGAACGGCGACAAATGGGAGTTCGTGGTTCCCGACAAGGGCGGCACCCTCTGGAACGACAACTTCCTGGTGCCGATCGGCTCCCCGCACAAGGCGAACGTCGAGAAGCTGATCGACTTCTACTACGACCCGGCCGTCGCCGCCGAGGTCGCCGCCTACGTGAACTACATCACACCCGTCGCCGGGGCCAAGGAGGCCGCCATGGCGATCGACCCCGAGCTCGCGAACAACCAGCTGATCTTCCCGGACGAGACGACCCTGGCCAAGGCTCGTGTCTTTCGCACCCTGACCGGTGCGGAAGAGCAGAAGTACGACGCCGCCTTCCAGGGCATCCTGCTGGGTTCGTAGGAATGAGCAGCGGAGAATTCGCCAGCGCGGGGGCAGACCTCGAACTGGTGGGCATCCAGAAGAGGTTCCCGGGCTTCACGGCCATCGAGCACCTCGACCTGAAGATCCCCGCCGGGTCGTTTTTCGCGCTGCTCGGCCCGTCCGGCTGCGGCAAGACCACGACGCTGCGTCTGGTGGCGGGCCTCGAGGAACCGACGAACGGGCGCATCCTGATCGGGGGCACGGATGTGACGCATCAGAAATCCTTCCAGCGTCCGGTCAACACGGTCTTCCAGAGTTATGCCCTTTTCCCGCACATGACCGTGCTGGAGAACGTCGCCTTCGGGCTGCGCCGCCGCCGCATCGACGACCCGGTTGCCAAGGCCCACGAGGCGCTCCGTCTGGTGGAACTGGACCACCTTGCGTCGCGCCGCCCGCAGCAGCTCTCCGGCGGGCAACAGCAGCGCGTGGCCCTCGCCCGCGCGATCGTCAACCGGCCGGCCCTGCTGCTGCTCGATGAGCCGCTCGGCGCGCTCGACCTGAAGCTGCGGCGCCAGATGCAGCTCGAGCTCAAGACCATCCAGGAGGAGGTCGGCCTCACCTTCCTGCACGTCACGCACGACCAGGAGGAGGCCATGACCATGGCCGACACGGTCGCGGTCATGAATAAGGGCCGGATCGAGCAGATGGGTGCCCCCGAAGAGCTCTACGAGCTGCCGCGCACGGCTTTCGTCGCCAACTTCCTCGGCCAGTCGAACCTGTTCACCGGTCCCGTGGTCGGCAGCACGAGTGAGGCCATCTCCGTGGACGTGGCCGGCCAGAAAATCGTGGTCCCGGCGGCGCGTGCTCACCGGCACACCGGCGAGGTGACCATCGGGGTGCGCCCGGAGAAACTGACCCTGCACGTGACCGAGCCCGTCGGCGACGTCGCCCGCAACACCATGGGCCCGGGCCGAGTGATCGACGTTTCGTTCAGCGGGGTGAGCACCCAGTACCTGGTCGAGGTCCCCGGCATCGGCACCCTGATCGTCTTTGCGCAGAACATGGCGTTCGGCCCCGTCGCCCACGAGGGTTCCGAGGTGTGGATGAGCTGGAACATCGAGCACGGGTTCGGGCTCGAGGACGACGCCTCCGCGGAGCCCCGGTTCGAGGCCGACGACACGACCCGGAGCATCGCGACCCAGAAACGCTCCTCCCTGCTCACGGAGCTTGAGGGAGCCTAGGGTGGCGTTCGCGGCGTTCTCCACCAGCACCAGCGCGCCCGAACCGGCACCGCGCCGGAAGAGCCCGATCGCGCTGCTCCTGCTGTTGCCGGGCATCCTCTACCTGGTGCTGTTCTTCCTCGCCCCACTCGTGTCGCTGCTGCTGACCTCGTTCCAGGCGCCTTCGGAGTTCGGCGACGTCGGACAGTACTCCTACGCCTTCCGGTGGGAGAACTACGTCGACGTGGTCGCGGCCTACTGGCCGCACATCATGCGCTCCTTCGGCTACGCGCTGATCGCCACCGTTCTGGCCCTGGTGTTCAGCTACCCGCTGGCCTACTTCATCGGGGTGAAGGCACGGCCCTGGCCGCTGCTGCAGAGCCTCATGCTGGTACTGGTGATCGCCCCCTTCTTCATCAGCTTCCTGCTGCGCACCCTGGCCTGGAAGCAGCTCCTGTCCGACGAATCGTTCGTGATCACCAGTCTCAAGGCCCTGTCCGTGCTGGGACCGGATGCCCATTTCACCGGCACTCCCTTCGCCGTCATCTTCGGGCTGACCTACAACTTCATCCCGTTCATGACCCTGCCGCTGTACACGACCCTCGAGCGGCTCGACCTGCGCTACCTCGAGGCCGGCAGCGACCTCTACGCGCGCCCGTTCGACGTGTTCCGCAAAATCACGATCCCACTGTCGATGCCCGGCATCGTGGCCGGCACCCTGTTGACTTTCATCCCCGCGGCCGGTGACTACATCAACGCCAGTCGCGACTTCCTCGGCGGGCCGGACACCCAGATGATCGGTAACGTGATCGAGGCCAACTTCCTGGTGCTGCAGAACTATCCGGCGGCGGCCGCGCTGTCGATCATCCTGATGTCGGTGATCCTGGTGATGGTGAGCGTCTACGTCAAACGTTCGGGCACGGAGGAGCTGCTGTGAAAATCTCCCTGGGCAAGTGGCTGCTGCCGCTCTACTCCCTGCTGGCGCTGATCTTCCTGATGGTGCCCATCGTCTACACGTTCGTGTTCTCGTTCAACGACTCGCTGAAGTCCAACATCACCTGGCGCGGGTTCACCTTCGACAAGTGGCTCAACGTGTGCCAGGTGCAGAACGGCGCCGTCTGCGAGGCGTTCGGCAACAGCATCCTGATCGGCGTGGTGGCCACGGTGGTCGCGACCACGCTCGGCACCATGATCGCGATCGCCCTGGTGCGGTACCGGTTCCGGTTCCGGGCAGAGACGAGCCTGCTCCTGTTCCTGCCGATGGCCACCCCGGAGGTCGTCCTCGGCGCCGGTCTGGCCGCTCAGTTCCTGTCCCTGGGCGTGCCGAAGGACATGTCCACGATCATCCTGGCGCACACCATGTTCTGCATCAGCTTCGTCGTGGTGACCGTCAAGGCGCGCGTCGCGGGCCTCGACCCCGCGCTCGAGGAGGCGGGCCGGGACCTCTACGGTTCGGCCGCCCAGGTGTTCGCCCGGATCACCTTCCCGCTGCTGCTGCCCGGTATCCTGGCGGCCGCCTTGCTCTCCTTCGCGCTGAGCTTCGACGACTTCATCATCACCAACTTCAACTCCGGCGCCGTCACCACGTTCCCCAAGTACATCTACGTGTCGGCCGCGCGGGGGATCCCGGCCGAGGCGAACGTGATCGCGTCGGCGGTGTTCATCTTCGCCCTGGTGATCGTGGTCACCGCGCAGGTGTCGCGGGCGGCCAAGGAGAAGCGGCTGGCGAAACAGGGCTGACCCGCCCAGATCCCGGCCCAGAATCCCGGCCCAGACTCCCGCCACAGACTCCCGGCACAGACTCCCGGGCCGATCCGTGTTTTCTGGTGTTGTCGGCTACACGAAGCTGGCGCGGATCTCCCCGACGGGGAGCCCGCCGCCCAGCACCGCGAGGTGCAGCTCGGGCAGGATGGCGTCGATGTCGGCGTGTGCGATCGCACCGGCATCCGCCAGCAGGCGCAGGGCCACGATGGCGGTCGCCCGCAGGCTGCCGTCGAGCATCTTGAGGGCAACCGTGGTGCCGTTGGCGGCGGAGGCCACGCAGATGCCCTCCGCGCCGGTCTTCACGAACAAGCCGAGGCGATCGATCACGACCGTGTCCGGCATGCCCGGTCCGGCGACGACCCAGCCGTTTTGACGCACGGCCTCGGCGAGGAAGCCGGCTTCGCGGTAGATCGCGAACGGCGAGTTCGACTTGGACGTGGCGATGCGGGCGATGCCGCGTGCCAGGGCGGTGAGGGAGAGCGCGTGAACCGGCGCGCCGCATCCGTCGATGCCGGTCGCCGACGGGCGTTCCCCAGTGAAGCGCTCGACCACGTCGAGAATGCGCTTCTGCAACGGATGCTCCGGCTCCAGGTATCCGGAAAGCGCCCAGCCGTTCTGCTGGCAGGCCACGAGCATCGCGGCGTGCTTGCCCGAACAGTTCATGTAGATCGGGGCCTTGCCGGCGCCCAGTCGCACCAGGGCGTCGCGGGCGGCGGAGTCGTCCGGCCAGGCCGCCGGGCAGGCGAGCGCCGTCTCGGGGATGCCGGCGCGGGCGAGGAGTCCGCGCACGAGGTCGGCGTGGCGCTGCGTGCCGGTGTGGCTGGCCGTGGCGATGGCCGCGTCTTCCCCGCGCAGGGTGACCCCGCTGGCCATCACTGCGATGGCCTGAAAGGGTTTCATCGACGAGCGCGGGAAGATCGGGGTGGTCACGTCGCCGAGGGCGCGGAGGACAGCGCCCTCGCTGGTGAGCACGACGGCGCTGCCCGCATGCCTCGATTCGACGAAGCCGCTGCGCTCGACCACGGCCAGTTCGACCGCATCGGACACGCTGAACGTCTGCCCGGCGTGCACGGGCAGCTCGAATGTCGTTGTCACTGTGGGTTCTGCGCGCTTAGAGCGCGGCGATGGCGTCGTCGATGACCGAGAGGGCATCGTTCAGGAGTGCGTCGCTCACGGCCAGGCTCGGCAGGAAGCGCAGCACGTTGCCGTAGGTGCCGGCGGTGAGCAGCAGCACGCCGTGCTGGGCGGCGTAGGCGGCGATGGACGACACGGCGGCCGCGTTCGGCGCCTTTTCCGTGTCACCGGTGCCCGGCTGCACGAGCTCGATCGCGATCATGGCGCCGCGGCCGCGGATCTCGCCGATGATGTCGTACTTCTCCTTGAGCGAACCGAGGCCGGCGCGCAGGGTGTTCTCGATGCGCACACCCTCGGCGAGCAGGTCATTGTTCTCGATCGACTCGAAGACCGCGATGGCCGCGGCGCAGGAGACCGGGTTTCCGCCGAAGGTTCCGCCGAGGCCGCCGGGCTGCGAGGAATCCATGATCTCGGCGCGACCGGTGACCGCGGCCAGCGGCATGCCGCCGGCGATGCCTTTGGCGGTGAGCACGAGGTCGGGGGTCCAGCCGAAGTGCTCGCTGGCGTAGTACTTGCCGGTGCGGGCCATGCCGCTCTGGATCTCGTCGGCGATCATCACGACGCCGTTCGCGGTGCACCAGGTCTGCAGGGCGGTGAAGTAGCCCTCGGCCGGAACCATGAAGCCGCCCTCACCCTGGATGGGCTCGACGACCAGGCAGGCCAGGTCGGTGGGTCCGACGACCTTCTCGAGGTACGCGATCGTGCGCGCCGCGGCATCCGCACCACTCAGACCGTCGTGATACGGGTAGGAGCTGGGAGCGTGGTAGACGTCGCTGGCGAGGGGGCCGTAGCCGGTCGCGTACGGCATGGCCTTGTAGTTCATGGCCATGGTCAGCACCGTGCGGCCGTGGTAGGCGTGGTCGAGCACGGCGACGGCGCGGCGGCCGGTGTGCTTGCGGGCGATCTTGACGCCGTTCTCGACGGCCTCGGCGCCCGAGTTGATCAGCACCGACTTCTTCGGGAAATCGCCGGGGGTGTGCTCGGCGAGAAGCTCGCAGACGCGCACGTATTCCTCGTAGGGCGTGATGGTGAAGAGGGTGTGGATGAAGTCCTGGGTCTGCTCGACCGCGGCGGCGACCACGCTGGTGTCGGTGTGGCCGATCGTGGTCACGCCGATGCCGGCGCCCAGGTCGATGAACTGGTTGCCGTCGACGTCGACGAGGATGGCGCCGTTCGCCTTCGCGATGTAGACGGGGAGAGCGGATGCGACGCCGCCGGAGACGACGGCGAGCCTGCGCTGCTGGAGTTCCGTCGAGCGCGGACCCGGGATCGCGGTCACGATCTTTCGTTCCTGCGGCACCGTGTAAACCGGGGCTGCGGAGGTGGACGGGGTGGTCGAGGGCGTCAGCGTGTCAGTCATGATGTGACCAGTTTACCGATCAGTGCGACGGGAGGCGCGGCGAATTGCTGCGACAATCGGTTCCCGGGCCGCGTAACGGCCTGTGGCGGCCGCGTACCGGCCCGCAAAACCGCGCAAATCGAAGGAGGCGCCGTGATCGGTGCACACCACTACGCCGTGAACATCGCCTGGACGGGCAATCGCGGCACCGGCACGAGCGGCTACCGGGACTACGGCCGGGACCACCTGATCACGGCCCCCGGCAAGGAATCGATCGGCGCATCGGCCGATCCGACCTTCCATGGTGACGCCGACCGGTGGAACCCGGAGGAACTGCTGCTCGCCGCGCTCAGCGAGTGCCACCTGATGAGCTACCTGCACGTGGCCGTGAAGCACGGGGTTCGGGTCGTCGCCTACACCGACGACGCGATCGGGTCCATGGCCCAGACGACGGATGGCGGCGGCCACTTCACCGAGGCGACCCTGCGACCGCGCGTGACGGTGTCCGATCCCGGCCAGGTCGAACTCGCGCAGTCTCTGCACGCCGAGGCCGCCCGGCTCTGCTTCATCGGCGCATCCGTGAACTTCCCGGTCGCGCACGAGCCGATCACGGTGGCCCTCACCACCTGACAGTCCCGCCACAAACTCGCCGAGGGGTGAGGCGCCGCGGGGGTGGCTACAGGCCGGAGAGGGCGGCGAGTGTCTCCTCGATCACGGAGGCGGCATCGTCGATCAGCGCCTCGGAGATGACGACCGACGGCATGATGCGCAGCACGGAGTCCCAGCTGCCGGCATCCAGAACGATGACGCCGTTGCTGGTCGCGTGCTTGATGATCGCGGTGAGGGCCTCGGGGTACGGCGTGGTCGTGCCCGGGTGAACGAGCTCCACCCCGAACATCGCGCCCTTGCCGCGCACGTCGCCCACGACCGAGAACCGCGTCGGCCAGTCGCCGATGCGCGCCCGCAGGGCCTTCTCGACGCGCCGCGCCTCGCCGAGCAGGTCGTCCCGCTCGATCAGGTCGAAGACAGCGAGGGCGGCCGCGGTGGAGACCGGGTTGCCGCCGAAGGTGCCGCCGATGCCGCCGGGCTGCACGGAGTCCATGATGTCGGCGCGGCCGGTGACGGCGGCGAGCGGGAACCCGCCGGCGATGCCCTTGGCCGTGGTGACGAGGTCCGGCACCACATCGTGGTGCTCGATGCCGTACCAGGCACCGGTGCGGGCGATGCCGGCCTGGATCTCGTCGGAGACGAAGACGATGCCGTTCTCGGTGCAGAACTCGCTCAGGCGCTTGAAGAAACCGGGGGCCGGGATGACGATTCCGCCGTCGCCCTGGATCGGCTCGATGAAGAAGGCCGCGATTTCGGTGGCACCGATGTGGGTGTTGATGTAGTCGATGGTCTTCTCGGCGGCCTCTTCGCCGGTCAGGCCGTCACGGTAGGGGTAGCTGGTCGGCACGCTGTAGATCTCGCCGGGGAAGGGTCCCATTCCGGCGCGCTCCGGCCAGGGGCGGTACGTCATCGCCATGGTCAGGTTGGTGCGACCGTGGAAGGCGTGGTCGAGCGCCACGATGGCGCGGCGGCCGGTGAACTTGCGGGCGATCTTCACCGCGTTCTCGACGGCTTCCGCACCGGTGTTCACCAGGATGGAGCGCTTCTCGAAATCACCGGGGGTGATCTCGGCGAGCTTCTCCGCGACGGCGACATAGTTCTCGTACGGGGTGACGGTGAACAGGGTGTGGGTGAGCTTGGCGGCCTGCGCGGCGGCGGCCGCGGCCACCTCGTCGTTCGCATGGCCGATGGTGGTCACGCCGATGCCGCAGCCGAGGTCGATGATCTGGTTGCCGTCCACGTCGACGAGGATCGCTCCCGCTCCTCGATCCATATAGATGTTCGCCAGCGTGCCCGCACCGCGGGACACCGCGCGCAGGCGGCGTTCCTGCAATTCGACCGACTTGGGGCCGGGAAGGGCGGTGACGAGCTTGCGCTCCTGGGGTACCGAATACTTGTCAGACATACTCCCAGCTTAGGTCGCGCCGGTTTCCGCGGTGTTGCCGGGGTGCCGGATGCTCAGCTCGGCCGGCCCGCAGGCGGCTAGACCCGCTCGCGCGGGAAGACCCGGTCGGCGATCTTCTGAAGCGTGCCCGAGGGCGGCGATTCGTTGTACGTGCCGGCCAATTCCTGACGCGACAGAGCGTGGATTGCGGCCATGATCTCGTCGGTCGCGCCGCGCCGCGCCTTGCCGGACTCCGCGGAGCCATGGCGGCGGAGGTCGAGGGGCTCTCCGAAGGCGACCGTGATCTTGCGGATGCGCGGGAATTTCGCGCCCACCGGCTGGATCTCCTGCGTGCCGATCAGCCCGACCGGAACCACGACGGCGCCCGTCGTGAGGGCGAGCCAGGCCACGCCGGTGCGGCCCTTGTACAGGCGTCCGTCGAGGGAACGGGTTCCTTCCGGGTAGATCGCGAACGCGCTGTCGGACTCGAGGATGTTGCGACCCGCGTCGAGCGCCTCCTGGGCGGCCTGCCCCGCGCCGCGTTCGACCCCGACCGCTCCGATCGAGGTGAAGAAGGTGCGCGAAATGAAACCCTTGAACCCGGTGCCGGTGAAGTAGGCGGACTTGGCCAGGAACTGCACGCGCCTGGGTGCGACCAGCGGAATGACGATGCTGTCGATGAACGACAGGTGGTTGCTGGCCAGGATGACCGGGCCGGTGCGCGGGATGTTCTCCCGGCCGGTGATGGTGGGGCGGAAGACCAGGCGGGCGATCGGCGCCATGATGCCGTAACCGAGGAAGTAGACGAATCCGGGGCGTTTCGTTGGCTCCGACTCCTCCGCCGACAGGTCGACGGGAGGAACATCGTGTGAATCTTCTGTGGCGCCGGTCATCCGTTGACCTTACCGCCACGGTTCGCTCCGGCACGAAAGGCGGCGGTGTCGCCTAAAATTGTAGGATGCGCAGACGAGTAGTAATTCTCGGGTCGACCGGCTCGATCGGAACCCAGGCCCTCGACGTCATCCGGAGAAACCCGACCTGGTTCGAGGTGGTCGGGCTCTCCGCCGGCAGCAATCGAGCGCTCCTTGACGAGCAGGCGACCCAGTTCGAGGTCGAGCACACGGCGCTCGGCGCCGACGAGGCCGAAGAACTCGTGCGCGACGTGGAGGCCGACGTCGTCCTCAACGGCATCACCGGGTCCGTGGGCCTCGGGCCGACGCTCGCCGCCCTGCGAGCCGGGCGCACGCTCGCGCTGGCCAACAAGGAATCGCTCATCGTCGGTGGCGACCTCGTGAAATCGCTGGCGGCGCCGGGGCAGATCGTGCCGGTCGACTCCGAACACTCCGCCATCGCGCAGGCGCTTCGGTCGGGAACGGCCGGGGAGGTGCGCCGCCTGGTGCTGACGGCATCCGGGGGGCCGTTCCGCGGCCGTCGACGCGGGCAGCTCGCGGACGTCACGCCGGCGGAGGCGCTCGCGCACCCCACCTGGGACATGGGGCTCGTCGTCACGACCAACTCGGCCACCCTCGTCAACAAGGGCCTCGAGGTGATCGAGGCGCACCTTCTGTTCGACATCGGGTACGAGCACATCGATGTGGTCGTGCACCCGCAGTCCGTGGTGCACTCCATGGTCGAGTTCATCGACGGATCGACGATCGCCCAGGCGTCGCCGCCGGACATGCGTCTGCCGATCTCGATCGGGCTGGACTGGCCGAACCGCGTCGCGGCGGTCGGTACCCCGATCGACTGGACCGTACCGCACAACTGGACCTTCGAACCCCTCGACGAGACGGCTTTCCCGGCCGTCGACCTGGCCAAACAGGTGGGGCGCGCGGGCGGCACCTACCCGGCGGTGTTCAACGCGGCGAACGAGCAGGCCGTGGCGGCGTTCCATGCCGGCGCCATCGGGTTCCTGGACATCGTCGACACCATCCAGCGTGTCGTCGAACGGCACGAGCAGGACGGCCCGCTCACGCGCGAGTCGCTGGCCGGCGCCGAGGACTGGGCCCGAGCCTCGGCGGACAAGTTTCTCGCTCGCTGAGCCGTCGGGGGCCGACCATGTGGAGCGACCGGTCAGGTCGTGACCGTCGAGCCGCGGTAGCTGTCCGCGGTCGTTGCAAGGGCGTCCGTCCACGGGGTCTTGACGATGCCGAGCTCGCGCTCGGTCTCGGCTGAGTCGATGATGTACGGCATTCGGAACTGGTAGCTCGAGGCCCAGATCTCGTGCATCATCGGGTTCAGCGTGCCGAGTGATTTGAGCAGCCACTGCGGGTAGCCCGCCGCTTTGCCGTGCGTGCCGTAGCGGCGGTTGAGCTGGTCGACGATGTCGTTGCGGGTGACGGCCGTGCTCGGCACGTGCCAGAGCCGGCCCCACGCGCCCGGATAGTCGGCGGCGGCGACCAGGGTTGTCACGATATCGGGCAGATAACTCCAGCTGTGCACGCGCCCGGGCTGGCCCACGACCCGGGCGGTCTTCGACTCCAGGATGGCGGTGAAGAACCGGTCGTCGAGGTGCGCCGTGCCGACGACGCCCGGCCCGAAATAGTCGCTCGCCCGCACCTCGACGGCCCTGACGGCGCCGCGATCGTGCGCGTCCCGCACCCGGTGCCAGGCGTTCTTCCGCACGAGCCCTTTGGTCTCGGTGGTCGTCTCCGGCGAATGCTCGGTCATCGGCTCCGTCGGCGACCCGTACGGGTAGAGGTTGCCCATCACGACAAGGCCGGCCCCGGTGACGGATGCCGCCTCGATTGCCGCGTCGATGACCGGCGGCCACTGGGTGGGCCAGTCGGTGTACCGCGGGTTGATGCACAGGAAGATCGTCGACATGCCCCTTGCCGCCCGCGTGAAGGCCGGGGCGTCGCCGGCGTTCAGCACGATCGACTCCGCCCCCGGGACCGCCGCGCCGGAGCGGGTTCCGACGAGGACCCGGTCGCCTCGCTTCGCCAGGCGCTCGGCGAGCGGGCGTCCGATCAGGCCGGCACCGACGACCAGCTGCTGGCGCATGAATCCTCCCGGGTGAAGTCGACGCTGGTCGACTCTGCTAGTCGACTCCGCTAGTCGACTCCGCTAGTCGTCGCAGTCGTCGTCGTCCTTCTTCTTGCACTTACCGTTGTCCTTGTCGTCGCCCTTGTCAACGGATGCCGGTGCCTCGCTCGGAGCCGGAGCCGGCTCCACGGTCGGTTCGGGCCGACTCGCCTCGATCGCCGAGACCAGGTCGGCGGACACCAGGTTGAGGGCCGACTGGATCTCGGCCGCCCGGGCAGCGCTCACCTGATCCGCGGCGGCCGCGGTCAGCAGGTCGGCCTGGACGGCCTCGAGCGCGTCATGGGCGGCGGCGAAGTCGCCCGCCGCGGCGGCCGCCGTGACGTTCTGCACACCGGTCTGCAACTGGGTGGCGGTGCTCTGCTGCAGGTCCGGAGGCGTGTTCGAACATCCGGTCAGGGCCGACGCGACGAGCACGACCGCGGCCACCGCGATGGTCAGGCGGGCTCGGGGCATCATGGTGTCACGCTTTCCTGGAGTTGCTTCAGATTGGTGCCGAGAGACCCGTCGACGGCCGGGTAGGTGGCGGTCGGCGCGGCCGGTTCGGCCACCCGCGGGACGAAGACCACCACGGCGAGCAGAACGAGCGCGGCCAGGACTCCCAGGGCGACGAGCAACCGGGGGCGGCGCCGCGCGGGCGTCGCCGCGGCTGTACGGGCGCTGCCCGGAGACCGTTCGGCGGCGCTGCCCGGTGAGCGCGCCGGACCGCCGACCGGGGTCAGGAACTCGGTGGGGGCATCCGCGCCCGGGTTCGGGGCCGCCATGACCTTTGTGGCGGCCCCGACGGCCGTGGGGGAGAGGGGCTCCGGTGTGGCGAAGACAGCGGTGGGGTCGAGGGTTTCGGACGTGCCGAGAACCTCTGTGGGGGCCAGGGTCTCGGCGGCATCCAGGACGGCGGTGGGTTCCAGAATCTCGGTTGAACCCAGAACTTCGGTTGAACCCAGAACTTCGGTGGGCGCCAGCCGCTCGGTGGCCCCCATCGCCGAGGTCGCCCCCATGACTGCCGTGGCCTCGTCCGGGCGCGACCCGCTGACCAGACGTCGCAGCTGAACGGCCGCGTCGCCCGCGCTGAGCCGATCGGCGGGATCGCGGACGGTCATGCCGTGCAGGACGGCGGCCCAGCCCTGGCCGAGTTCGGCCGGGATATGTGGCTCGCGCTGCAGTCTGGCCATGGCCGACTCGATCGCCGTTCCGGTGAAGGCGCGCTCGCCGGTGAGGCATTCGAGCAGCACGAGCCCGAGCGAGTAGACGTCGCTGGGCGGGCCGATCGTGCTGCCGAGGGCCTGCTCCGGGCTGAGGTAGCCGGCCGTGCCGAGCAGAGACCCGGTCACGGTGAGGCGGGTCGCGTCGAAGAGGCGGGCGATGCCGAAGTCGGCGAGTTTGGCATGCATGCCGCGGCCGGGGAAGCCCGACGGGGCGAGCAGCACGTTCGCCGGCTTGATGTCGCGGTGGATGATGCCCCGCGCGTGCACATAGTGCAGCGCCTCGGCGAGATCGGCGCCCATGGCTGCCACCTCGTCGGGGTTCATGGTCCCTCCGGCGATCTTGCTGCGCAGGTCCGTGCCGTCCACGAGTTCCATCACGATGAAGGTGCGCGAGACGCCGTCGATCACGGCGGTGCCGGCGTCGAACAGGGTGACGAGGGCGAAGTGGTTGAGGCTCGCGAGCACCGTGACCTCACCGCTCTGGCGTTCCGGCCCGGCATCGTCGGCGGTGTCGAGGCGGAACAGCTTCACGGCGACCGTGCGCCCCAGAAAGAGATCGGTGGCCCGGTAGACGGATGCCATCCCGCCCGTACCGAGGAGAGCATCGATCCGAAAACGGTCGGCCAGGCTGATGCCGATGGGGCCGACGGTGGATTGCTTGGACAGAGGGGACCTCCTCGTGGATCCGAAAGTCAAGCAAAGCACACCTTGTCGGGAGAACAGCCAGCGCCCTCGCAGGGTGGAGTGGGTAATCTACGACTGTGGAAACCGTGCTGCTGTATATTCTGGGCGTTCTGATCGTCGTGGTCGGCCTTGCCCTGTCCATCGGACTGCACGAGATCGGCCACCTGCTTCCCGCCAAGCTCTTCGGCGTCAAGGTCACCCAGTACATGATCGGTTTCGGCCCCACCCTGTGGTCCCGCCGCAAGGGTGAGACCGAATACGGCGTGAAGGCCATCCCGCTCGGCGGCTATATCGCCATGATCGGCATGTTCCCGCCGGCCAAAAAAGGCGGCAAGGTGCAGGCATCCAGCACCGGCTTCTTCAACCAGCTCGTGCAGGAGGGGGCTCCGGAGAAGAAGCCCAGCGCCATGGCGACGATGGTCGACGACGCCCGCCAGTCCAGCGCCGACACCATCGGCGAGGGCGAGGACCACCGCGCGTTCTACCGCCTGCCCGTCGCCAAGCGGGTCATCATCATGCTCGGCGGGCCCACGATGAACCTCCTGATCGCGGTCGTTCTGTTCGCCGTGCTCCTGATGGGCTTCGGAACGGCAGAGGCCAGCACCACCGTCGGCAGCGTGTCCGAGTGCGTGCTCCCGGCCACGAGCACCCGCCAGACCTGCGAACCCACCGATGAGAAAGCGCCCGGCGCCGCGGCCGGCCTCAAACCGGGCGACCGCCTGGTCAGCGTGAACGGCACCCCCATCGACAGCTGGGACCAGTCCACCGAGATCATTCGCGAGTCGCCCGGCATCCCGCTCGCCGTCGTCGTCGAACGCGGCGACAGCCAGCAGACCCTGAGCATCACCCCGAAACTCACCGAACGCTACGTGATGGAAGCCGACGGCCAGATCGAAGAGGATGCCGCCGGCGAGCCGCTGACCCAGGAGGTCGGCTTCGTCGGAATCGGCCCGGCGGGCGAGCTCGTGCCGCAGCCGGCGACCGCGGTGCTGCCCGCGGTGGGCGAGAACATCAATGCTGTCGTGCACATGATCGCGAACCTGCCGCAGCGCATGATCGACATCGCCAATGCGGCCTTCGGACCGGGGGAGCGCGACCCGAACGGCCCGATCAGCGTGGTCGGGGTCGGCCGCGTCGCCGGCGAGATCGCCAGCATCGACGCCATCCCGGTGAACAGCAAGGTCGCGAGCATGCTGGGGCTCCTGGCCTCGCTCAACGTGGCCCTGTTCGTGTTCAACCTGGTGCCGCTGATGCCGCTCGACGGCGGACACGTCGCCGGCGCGCTCTGGGAAGGGCTGCGGCGCCGGATCGCCAAGCTGTTCAAACGCCCCGACCCTGGCCCCGTCGACACGGCGAAACTGATGCCGCTCACCTTCGCCGTCGTGGTCGTGCTGGGCGGGATGAGCCTGCTGCTCATCTACGCCGACATCGTGAAACCGATCGACATCTTCGGCTGAGCTGCGCTGACCGGCGGCTCCTGCTAGCGGGAGAGCAGCAGCGCCTCACCCTGGCCGCCACCGCCGCAGAGGGCGACGGCGGCCTTGCCGGTGCCGCGCCGGGCCAGTTCGAGCGCCGCGTGCAGGGCGAGGCGGCCGCCCGATGCCCCGATCGGATGCCCGAGGGCGATCGCGCCGCCGTGGATGTTGACCCGGTCGGGGGAGAGGCCGAGCTCCCGGGTCGACTCCAAGGACACCGCGGCGAAGGCCTCGTTGATCTCGACCAGGTCGAGCTCGTCGACCGTCCAGCCCTGGCGTGCCAGCGCCCGGTGGATCGCGTTCGCCGGCTGGGAGTGCAGGGAGTTGTCCGGTCCGGCGACCTGGCCGGAGGCCTCCACCACCGCCAGCCAGCTCAGCCCGTGCTCCTCGGCGTAGCGGCGGCTGCACAAAACGAGTGCGCTGGCGCCGTCGCTCAGCGGCGAGGAGTTGCCGGCCGTGACCGTGCCGTCCGGGGCGAATGCCGGGCGCAGCCGGCTGAGCGTCTCCGTGGTGCTGTCGCCGCGCACCCCCTCGTCGGTGTCGACCAGCAGCGGTTCACCCTTCCGCTGCGGAACGCTGATCGGAGTGATCTCGTCGTCGAAGACGCCGTTCGCGGCGGCGGCGGCCGCGCGCTGGTGCGAGGACGCCGCGATGGCATCCTGGTCCACGCGTTGCAGGCCGAGACGGCCGTTGACATGCTCGGTGGAGAGGCCCATGGAGAGGCCGTCGAAGGCATCCGTCAGCCCGTCGTGCGCGGCGTGGTCGAGCATGGCGACACTCCCATAGGCCCAACCCGTGCGGGACCCGGGCAGCAGGTGCGGTGCGTTCGACATCGATTCCTGCCCACCCGCCACGACGACATCCACTTCACCGAGACGGATGAGCCGGGCCGCGTCGATCACGGCGGCCAGTCCCGAGAGACACACCTTGTTGAGGGTCATCGCCGGAACGTTCCAGGGGATGCCGGCGCCGATGGCGCTCTGCCGGGCCGGGTTCTGGCCGGAGCCGGCCTGCAGAACCTGGCCCATCAGCACGAACTCCACCTGGTCGGGCGCGACGCCGGCGCGGGCGAGCGCACCGGTGATGGCGGCGGTGCCCAGGTGCACGGCGGTGAGGCCGGAGAGCCCGCCGTTCACGCGGCCCTGCGGAGTGCGCGAGCCCGCGAGGATGACGACGTCATTGTCGTTCACGGCAGTGGTGTTCATGGTCTGGCTCCTTTGTCGGGCCGATCGGGGTGTTGTGACGCGTTTCGGCGGGGTTCGAGACTCTCGATCCATCCGGCATCCGTTCAGATTCCGCTCGGCCTCGACGCGTAAGCTGTCGCCGTGGCTGCAATCAACCTGGGAATGCCCAAAGTACCTGAAGTACTCGCTCCGCGTCGCAAGACACGTCAGATCAAGGTCGGCAAGGTGCTCGTCGGTGGTGACGCGCGCGTGAGTGTGCAGTCGATGACGACGACGCCGACCACGAACATCAACGCGACCCTGCAACAGATCGCCGAGCTCACGGCATCCGGTTGCGACATCGTGCGCGTGGCCGTGCCCAGCCGGGACGACGCGGAGGCGCTGCCGATCATCGCGGCGAAGAGCCAGATCCCGGTGATCGCCGACATCCACTTCCAGCCGAGCTACGTGTTCGCGGCGATCGACGCCGGCTGCGCCGCCGTGCGCGTCAACCCGGGCAACATCCGCAAGTTCGACGATCAGGTCGGCAAGATCGCCGCCGCGGCCAAGGCGGCCGGCGTCTCCCTGCGCATCGGCGTCAATGCCGGTTCGCTTGAGCCGAGCCTGCTGCAGAAGTACGGCAAGGCCACCCCGGAGGCGCTTGTCGAGAGCGCCGTCTGGGAAGCAAGCCTGTTCGAGGAGCATGACTTCCACGACTTCAAGATCTCCGTCAAGCACAACGACCCGGTGATCATGGTCAAGGCCTACCGCCTGCTCGCGGAACGCGGCGACTGGCCCCTGCACCTCGGCGTCACCGAGGCCGGACCGTCGTTCCAGGGCACCATCAAGAGCGCCACGGCGTTCGGCATCCTGCTCGGCGAGGGCATCGGCGACACCATCCGGGTGTCGCTGAGTGCGCCCCCGGCTGAGGAGATCAAGGTGGGCCTGCAGATTCTGCAGTCCCTCAACCTGCGCGAGCGCAAGCTTGAGATCGTGTCCTGCCCGAGCTGCGGCCGCGCCCAGGTCGACGTGTACAAACTCGCCAACGACGTCACCGATGGCCTCGAGGGCATGACCGTGCCGCTCCGGGTCGCCGTGATGGGCTGTGTCGTGAACGGTCCGGGCGAGGCCCGCGACGCCGACCTCGGCGTGGCGTCGGGCAACGGCAAGGGCCAGATCTTCGTGCGCGGCGAGGTCATCAAGACCGTGCCGGAGGCGGAGATCGTCGCGACCCTGATCGAGGAGGCCAACCGGATGGCCGCCGAGATGCCGCCGAGCGAAGACTCCCTCGGCGCCCCCGTCGTCACGGTCGGCTCCAACTAGCGCGATCCGAGGGAACGCCTAGGTTCGTTCCTCGTTCGCCGTCGGCCACACGCGGTCCGCGGCGAGGCGACGGAGCCTCGCGCTGACGGCGCCGGAACCCCGGGGCCGGTAGACCACCTGGGCGTGGAACACGAACCTCGCGAAGAACGCGACGGCGATCGTCGTGCCCTGGGCCACAAGGCTCGGGATGAACAACTGCTCCACCATGATAACGAGGAGTGGCAACCTGATCAGGGCCTCCGTTCCGTTGAACGCGAGCGAGGATCCGAAACGGTCCCAGAACAACCGGCTCTCGGTGCGGAGGTCGCGAAAGACGAACTGCTCCTGAAGAAAGAAATTGCCGACAATGGTCGCGGCGGCGGCCACCGCTGCGGCGACGGCGTAGTGCATTCCCGCGACGGTGAGCCCGGCCATGATCGCGAGATTGGCGAGCGCTCCGAAGGCACCGATGATCGCAAATCGCGACATCCGACCGAAGCGGAGTGCGGCGAGTTGGGACAGGAAACGCATGCCCTGGGCCAGGTTCGCCTTTGACTGCCCCGCGAAGCGCTGGGCGAAGATGAAGGGTTCCTCAACGATCGTAAGCCGGTGCCTCGCGAGGATTTCGAGCAGGATCTTGAATCCCCTGGGGCGGAGCCGTTCAAGGTCCACTGCCGCGCGGCGCACCGCGAAGAAGCCCGTCATCGGATCGGTGCAGTGGCGCAGGCGGCGAGGGAACATGGCACGGGTCAGGGAGGTCGACATGCTCGAAACCGAGCGACGTGCCCAGCCGCTGAGCCCGGTGTTGTCCCCACCGCCGCAGTACCGTGATGCGACGGCAACATCCGCCTGTGTCTCCCTGGCCGTCGCGAGCAGCGCAGGAATCATCTCCGGCGGATGCTGCAAATCTCCGTCCATGACCAGGCACCACTCGCTCGTGCTCTCGCGCAAGCCCTCGATGACGGCGCCGCTGAGCCCGCCGACCGGCTGATCGCGGTGGAGAAGACGCGTCGGGACGGCGCTCCATTCCGCAGCGGACAGCACGGCGGCCGGGGTGTCGTCGGTGGAATCGTCGACGAAGAGGATCTCGGCATCGTCCGGGTCCAGAACGACCGCCAGGCGCCGCACGAGCTCGGGGACATTCGGGGCTTCATTGAAGGTGGGAATGATGACCGTGAGGAGCATGTGAACCTTCTTTCGGGCGGAGAGGGACAAGGCGGGGCGATCGCGAATCAGGGTCCGACACTCGCGTCGGTTTGCACGCGACGGATGTTCCAGGCGCCGAAGGTGCGGACGATCTCGGAGTTCTGCAACGCGGTTGATGCCGTGGTCAGGCCGAGGACTTCCAGATTCGATCGAACGGTCGGACCCTCGATGATCCATTCGATCCCTTCCCACCCAGTCGGGTGCTGGACCTTGTAAGCAGGGTCGAGATCGGCCTTTTCGAGAGCGATCATCGTCCAGCTGTCATCCCATCCCCTCGAGTCGAGGTCATGCCACATCGAGTAGGGAGTGAGCACGACGTCATCGCGTGGAACATTCGCGCGCATCCATTCGAGCGTGTCGCGGAAGTCGGAATTCTGGTCCGAACTGAGCAACTCGCGGTCCCTTGCGACCCAGCCGAGAACCGGTGTCTGGACCAGCATCAGCAGGGTCACGCCAACGAGAACGATGGGCGTTGCGAGGGCCTGGTTCGGCAGTCGGTCCCGGCCAAGCCGGAGCACGGCACGCCGGATCAAATCGGATGCCGCGGCGAGGGCAATGCAGAGGAAAGGGATTCCCGCGACGATGTACATGCTGGGCAGGTAACCCTCTCCGACCATCACCGGCATGAAGAAGCTGCCCACCGCGACCGTCACCCACCGAGTGCGGCGGCTTACGAGGCAGAGTGCCGCCGCTATCGCCCCACCGACGACCAGGAATCCGTCTCCGACTGCCCAGGAGAGCAGCAGCTCCGATCGGGCCGAACCGGCCTCCCAGACATATCCGGAGCCTTCGCGTGCCGTGAACTGGTAGAGCAGGCCGTCCTGAAGCGACACGTGCCCGTCACCTGAGACCAGCTCGCCGCGGAGCAATGCCATGAGCGGGTAGAACGCGAGGACCAGGGCGCCGACGGTGAGGAACCCCATGACCGAGAACATCCGCCCCTGCCAGGCGCGCCGGTCGATGAGGGCGACCAGGAGCGCCGGTCCCATGACGGCCGCCGTGAGTTTCGACAGCACCGCGATGGCGAAGCTCGCCCCTGCGGCCGCGTGGCTCCACAAGGCCATCCGCGGGGACAGGACGAGATAGAACGCGAGCAGCAGCCAGGGCAAGGCGATCGTATCCAGGAATATCTGGCGCCCGAGGCTCAGCGACAGCGGTGAGAAAACGAAGGCGGCGACGCCCAGCAGGGCAAACGTCATTGTGACCGTGATCCTCCGAGCGATCAGATAGATCAGAACCGCGTTCGCAACGAAGTACAGGGCGATGACGTAGCGCATCGCGGCGATATCAATGCCGTCGCCCAGCCCGAACAACCGGGGGATCCAAATGAGCATGGCCAGCTGGATCCACCCGACGGGGGGATGGTCGTACCAATAGGTATAGGGGGCCAGGTCGCCATCATCCAGACTCAGCGCCTGGGCCGTGTACGTGCCCTCGTCATCCTGGAAGGCGGGCCCCGTGAGGTTCGTGAAGAACACGGTGCTGGCGACCAGCACTATGGCGATAACGGCTGCCGTGTCCGGGCGGACCAGGCGGGCCAGGCGTCCGACGGACCAGCGGGGGAGCGCGTCAGGTTCCCGCGTCAACACCGAACTCATCGTGCGTCCGCCAGTCTTACTTCCGCCAGGTTCAGGTGCGCGCCGTTGTGGGCTGTCTTGTCCCAGCGGAAATCTCCGGTGTAGAACTTGCCGAGTGCGCGGATCGCCGAGATCGCGAGGAGGACCTGGTAGGCCGGGGCGCCCAACACGAGGCGCAGATAGTCGCGCGCACGAATCCGGAAACTGTGGTCCTTTCCGAATTCGTGCAGCATGCAGATCTCGAGCGTGAACAACGCGAATGTCGGAATGAGCGGCAGGAACGTCGCCATGGTGATCGGAAGGGGGAACTTGGCGAAGAGGGCCAGCATGATCGAGATCGGGATCAGTACTCCGGCGAGGGCCATGAAATGCTGCTGGGTCAGCGTCCACCAGGCGTTCACCCGCTGAATGCCGGTCGGCATCCGGCGCCAATCCCCCTTGGCGTAGACCTGCATGAAGCCGAGCGACCAGCGGGTGCGTTGCCGGATGAGAGAGGCCAGGGAGTCCGGAGTCTCCTCCCTGGTGACCAGGTCGGGCGAGTACGCGACGACAATGCGTCGCTTGAGCACCGACAGGCGGACGCCCAGGTCGCAGTCCTCGGCGAGACAATCGCCGTCCCAGCCGCCCACGGAGACAAGCAGGTCGCGCTTGACGAACACCGTGTTGCCGCCGAGCGGGATGAAGCCGCTCTTCGCGTGGGCGTGGAGGCGTGAGCGAAACCAGATGAAATACTCGAGGCAGTTGCGCAGCGAGTACCAGCTGTCGCTGAAGTTGACCAGCTGCACGGCACCCTGCACGACGTCGGCGTTCCGATGCTGGAAGACACTGTCGATATGGGCGAGCAGGGTCGGCGCAGCAATCGATTCGGCATCGAAGATGCCGACGATGTCATTGCGGCAGAGCTTCAGCGCCGTATTGAGCTGCCGTGGCTTGTTCTTGACCGCATTGCTGTCGACGCTCACCCGCACCGAATCCGGGTGCTCCTTCGCCAGGGCATGCGCGATCGCCACCGTGTCGGGGTCGTCGTCACCGACCGAGATGATCACCTCGACCCGCGAGTGAGTCTGCTGCAGAAGCCGCGCGAGGGTGGCCCGCATCACCTCTTCCCGCTCGGTTCGACAGGGCATGATGAGCGAGAAGCTGTGCTCGTTCGCCGGCAAGATGTCGGGGTACCCGGTCGTGCTCCGATGGTCCGGACTCCACCAGGCGTAGGTGGACAGGAACAGTGTCGAGCAGGCGAGCAGCACCAGGCATGCGGTGATGAGCAGGACGGCGACGTGGGCGGCAGAAATGAGCACAGTAAACCTTTCTCGGGTGAAAGGGCGAGGTGGGGGGTTGGGAATTCTTCGAGGGGTCGGCCCGTGGGGCCGGCGTCGGCTGTCAGTCCTCGGGGGAGCAGCCGATGCCGTTGCGGTCGAGGTCGAGACGCTGCGGGTCGGTCTTCTTCTGGCGAATCTCGATGCCGTCGGGGAAATACTGGCGCACCTCGGAGCAGGTCCAGGTGTGAGGCATCGAGTTCGGGTTCAAGCCGTCGTCGACCATTTCCTTCACATGCGCGGCCTGGCTCGGCGGAATCACCGGCAGGCATTGTCCGGCCGCCCCGTATTCACGGAGACAGCCGCCGAGGGATATGGAGAGCTTCTTCAACTCTTTCACGGGGTCGATAGCGGGGCGCTTCCCCGGCAGCGTCTTCGGATCACGGGCCTTGGCCTTCCCCTCCGAAGCGCTCTCCGCCAGTGGGGTTTCCTTCTTGTTACCCAGCCCGGACACTTTTGCGTCCTTCAGATCCAGCGCAACCGGATTCTGGGTGGATTTGACGCCCATCTGTTGGGCTGAAGCCTGGACCGAGGATGCGGCCCACGGCTGGGCGACGACAGCGCCCCCGGCAGCCAAGGAGGCTCCGGTCATCAGAGCAACGCTGACGACGATTTTCTGCCATGGATGACGTTTTGAAGTGTTCATGTTAGGAGACCCATATCCAATCTGCCGTGCTCGGCACGCCGTTGCTGTCCAGGACGGTCAACATGTAAGGGCCTGGGGGGAGGAGGTTGGGATTAGCGGGTATTTGAACAACCCTCGAGTTTCCCGTGCCGGCGATGGGCAAGTCCACCAGCCGCGCATTCGTATCGGTTTGGTGCGTGGGGGACATGGGCGCCGTCAGACTGGCGGACACCACGTCACCGGTCACCGTGATGGGGAACGAAGCGCCGTATTTGGCGGCGGTGGGCATGCCCGCGACTGAGGGTCGTTCTCCCTTGTACAGATAGGGCGGGCTGTACACCGAGATCTTCAGCTCAAAGCTGTTGTCGAGGGGATTGGAGCCCAGGACGACGACACGACCATCGGGCAGCAGAGTGGCGCTCGAATGATAGTTGCGACCGATCGGATCGCCTCCGATCGACTTCCAGAGCCCGGACTTGGGATCATAGATCGCCGCGGTGTTGACGTTGTTCGAACGGTTGAACTGAGCACCGTCCGCCGCCAGGACGGTGCGATCCGGGAGGGTGACCAGGTTGACGTACATTTTGCCGGGGCCGGGCAAGTCCGGTCCCGCTTTATATGCCGGGGAGGCCTGCGACAGGTCGATGATGTCGACCGTGTTCGTCGCGGCATTGTTCGTGTCCGAGTTTCCGCCGCCGACGATCATGACCTTCTGGTCCTGGGCGGGTGGGAGCAGCACGGATCCGGCCTGGTCTCGGAGATCCTTCTGACGTAACCCGGGTACATCCCAGATCTGGGCGGTGCGCCAGTCGTAGAGGGACGCGCCGGTTCCGGGAAGACCGTTTCCGAAGGTGTGGCCGCCGGAATAAAACAGCATCCCGTCGTCGAGGAGATACATGTGCGGGTAGGTGCCCCAGAAACTCCAGGTCTGGGGAACCTGGCCCGCGGGGAGCCATTTCATCTGGGAGGAGTCGAACATCTCGGTGAGGACTGTGCCCTCGGCCTTCTCGTCGAGGCCGCCGGCCGACCACACGTCGCCGTCACCGAGCTTCGTGAGGGTCGGATACCAGTGCGCACCGGCCATGTCGGACAGAGGATGGAACTGGTTGTCGCTCGGATCGAAATAGTAGCTTTTGTTCGATCCCTTGAACGTGTTCGGTCCTTGATCCTGCGTGGGAAAGGCCTGGGTGCCGCCGGCGACGAGTACCTTGCCGTCGGAAAGAGTCACGTGTCCGGCACAGAACATGTCATAGGGCACCGGGACTTCGGTGTAGACGTTGGTGTCGGGCGACCACACGACTGCACGGAATGTGCCTGCCGCGAACTGAGCGCCGTCATTCCCGCTGCCGGCGATGAGGAGAAGTCGGCCATCGTGGAGGAGCGTCGTGTGGACGGTGCGCAAGGGCATGTCAACGTCGAGGACTTTCCAGGTCCCCACTGTCGCCGGACTTGTGGGCGCCGGGTCCGTGGTCGGTGGTGGAGGCACTGCGGCCAGCGAAGTCATGGAGTAATTCGTGGTCAGAAGCGTGCCGTTCGAAGAAATTGAGAGGCCGAAAGAGACCCGGTCCACTCCGGTGGGAATCAACGGCAGAGTTGCGCGTGCCGTCGTCCACTGCGCACTCGCGGGCAACGATTGGAGCTCCGTCCAGTACGACCAGCCGGTGGCCGTGTGTTTGAAGACCGTGAGACCGTTCCCTGTCGCGGTCGACTTGTAATCGACCGAGACCTGGTAGCCGACACCAGCGATCACCGACGGGGCGCATCCTGGCGCCTCCGATTGCAACAGCTTGGCGTCGCCGGAAACCCGGTTGGAGACGGCGATGCGGTAGGAACGGGAACCGGCCGGCGCTGTCGTCGGCGTATCCGCGTCGAGTCCCTGGGAAACCAGCCTGTCCCCCCATCCGGCCGTGACGAAGCAGGTCGGGGTCGTGGTGCCCGCGGCGAGGGATCCATTGACTATCAGTTCGTTTGTTGGTGGCGGCGTCCCGCCCGTTGGGGGTGGCGGCGTCGCGCTCACTTGCGTGAGGGAGTAATCATCGGTGGTCAGAGTTCCGTTGGACGAGAGTGAGAGTCCGAAGACGATGCGGTCGGTTCCGGCCGGTATGACGGGCGTTGTCGCCGAAGCCTCGACCCAGGACGTGCTCGCGGGCACCTTGCCGAAGTCGCCCCAATAGAACCAGCCGTCGGCGGTGTGCCGGAAAACCGTCAGCGCGCTTTGCGCTGTGGACTTATGCCAGATGCCGATCCGGTAGGTCTGTCCGGGTATGACTGCCGGTGCGCAGGCATTCGTTTCTGTCTGGAGCAGTTTCCGATCCCCCGACGTGTAGTTTTTCACGGTCAGCGAGACCGCACGGCCGCCCGTTGGGCCCGCGACGAGCGACCAGGCGGCCGCAGTGCCCCAGCCCGCCGGAGAGAAGCACGTCGGCCAGGGCTTCCCCTGTTCCAAGGACGGATTCGACACGAGATTGACTGCCCCGACTGCTGCACGAATGTCGACGGGGGCGGTGGCGAGAGGGATCATTCCGAACGTGAGGACAATGCCTTGCACGAGGATGACCGCTGTGCGCGCGAGGGAAGTGGCTTTGAATGGCACGGGTATGCTCCCTGAGGCCTTGGCGAATGGGTCACTCGGCTTGAGTGTTGGAGTTTCGGGTTCTCGGTACCAGTCACTTGAATTGCTCGATGAAAGCTAACTTTTCCTCATCTTGCCTTGCTAGGTCGTGATCGTAGCTGGGTTCGGTGATCTTGCCTACTCCCTCGGTTTGCAGCGAAATGAGTTGGGCTCGATTGGTCGATCAACAGCCGTCCACGCTCCGTTCCAATCCGAAATACGCCGTCGCTAAGATTGGGCACGTGCCTATTCGTATGTCCAACTACTTCCTCCGTACTCTCCGCGAAGACCCCTCGGATGCCGAGGTCACCAGCCATCGACTGCTGGTGCGCGCCGGGTACATCCGCCGCCAGGCCCCCGGAATCTTCGCCTGGCTCCCGATCGGCCTGCGCGTCAAGGCCAAGATCGAGACGATCGTGCGAGAGGAGATGGCCGCGGCCGGCGCTTTCGAGGTGCACTTCCCGGCACTGCTGCCGCGCGAGCCCTACGAGATCACGGGCCGCTGGGACGAATACGGCGACGGCCTGTTCCGGCTCAAGGACCGCAAGGGCAGCGATATGCTCCTCGCGCCCACCCATGAAGAGGTCTTCACCCTCCTCGTGAAGGACCTCTACAGCTCCTACAAGGACCTGCCCCTGTCGATCTTCCAGATCCAGGACAAGTACCGCGATGAGGCCCGGTCCCGCGGCGGGCTGCTACGCGGTCGCGAATTCACGATGAAGGATGCTTACTCCTTCGACTACACGGATGCCGGCCTCGACCAGAGCTACCAGGCCCAGCGCGACGCCTATGAGCGCATCTTCGCCCGGCTCGGCCTCGAATACGTCATCGTGCAGGCGGACGCCGGCGCGATGGGCGGCTCCAGGAGTGAAGAGTTCCTGCACCCGACCCCGGTCGGGGAGGACACCTTCGTTCGCTCGGCCGGCGGATACGCGGCCAACATCGAGGCGTTCCGCACGGTCGTCCCGCCGTCGATCGACTGGGCGGGCTTCCCCGCCGCCGAGGTCTTCGACACCCCGGACACCCCCACCATCCAGACCCTCGTCGACCGGGCCAACAGCGACCACCCGCGACCCGATGGCCGCGCCTGGACCGGCGCGGACACCCTCAAGAACGTCGTCCTCGCGCTCATCCAGCCCGACGGCACCCGTGAGCTCCTCGTGATCGGCCTCCCCGGCGACCGTGAGGTGGACCTCAAGCGTGTCGAGGTGGCCGTCGCCCCGGCCGAGGTGGAGGCCGCGAACGAAACCGACTTCGCCAGGTTCCCCGGGCTGGTCAAGGGCTACATCGGACCCTGGTCCGCGAACGGGGCGGTGCTCGGCGAGAAGTCGGCCACCGGCATCCGTTTCCTCGGCGACCCGCGTGTCGTGCCGGGAACCGAGTGGATCACCGGCGCGAACGAGCCCGGCCGCCACGTCTTCGGGCTCGTCGCCGACCGCGACTTCGCGCTGGACGGCACCATCGAGGCCGCCGAGGTGCGTGCCGGCGACCCGGCCCCCGACGGTTCCGGCCCGGTGGAGCTCGCTCGCGGCATGGAGATCGGTCATGTCTTCCAGCTCGGCCGCAAGTACGCCGAGGCGCTCGGTCTCAAGGTTCTCGACGAGAACGGCAAGCTCGTCACGGTCACGATGGGTTCCTACGGGATCGGCGTGACTCGCATCCTCGCCACCATCGCCGAACTGAACAACGACGCGAAGGGCCTGATCTGGCCCGAAACCGTCGCGCCGTTCGACGTGCACGTGATCGCCACCGGCCGTGACGAGGTCGTCTTCGAGACCGCCGGAACCGTCGTCGCGATGCTCGAGGGCGTCCAGCGCGACGTGCTCTACGACGACCGCCGCAAAGTGTCGCCCGGGGTCAAGTTCGGTGATGCGGAACTGATCGGCATCCCCGTCATCGTCATCGTGGGCCGCGGCGCCGCCGACGGGATCGTCGAACTCTGGGACCGTCGCAGCGGGGAACGCACCCAGGTGGCCGTCGCCGAGCTGGCCGCCAGCTTCGCCTGACCGACGGATGGGCCGCGCCGCTCCGGCACCCGCGGCGCACCCTGTGGAAGCGGGCGCACGTTCTTCCGTGCGCCCGCGTCCGTAACCTGCGCCGCGAGCGTCAGAGTCGGGCGAGCCGTGCCCGGGCGAAGCAGTACACGCCGTAGGCGATCAGTCCGGCGCCGACCAGGACCAGGATCGCCACCCCGAACGGCAGCTCCACGAGGGACTTCAGCGCGCCGTCCATACCGGTTGCCTTCTCCGGGTCGAGCGTGAACGCCGCAATGGTGAAGAGGATGCCCACGGTCGCCAGCGCAACCCCCTCCGCGATGTAGCCCACGGTGCCGAGGATGACGACCACCGAGCCGGCCGGCCCGCCGGGAACCGTGATGCTGTCGGTGAACCCGTGGGTGGCGCCGCGGTGAACGAAGACGCCGCCGATCACGACCACGGCCAGGCCGGCGACGAAGAGGAGCACGACACCGCCGGGAATGGAGAGCAGCCTCGCGGTGGAATCGCTGGAAGTCTCCGACGAGTCCGACGACGCTCCGCGCGCGAATGTGAACGCCGTTCCCGCGATGAACAGGAAGACGGCGCCCTTGCCGATCAGGACTGCGCGGTGAGCCCACTTGCGTTTCGGATCCCGGGCGGGTTCGAGGAATGCCTGGACCAGGTACCAGAGGCCGAGCGAGGCCAGGCCGAGCGCCACCGTCCACAGCACGAACACGCCGCCGGGGGTGCCGGCCAGTTGGGCGAGTGCGCCCGACTGGTCTGCCGACCCACCTTCCACACCCGTGGCCACGCTGATGGCGATGGCGCCGATCATGACGTGCAGCAGGCCGTTCACCGCGTAACCGGTGCGGGCCAGCAACTGGAAGGTGCGGCTGCCCTCGGCGCTACGTGCCGCTTGCTGAGCATTGTCGGAGACGGAATCGGGGGTCATGCGCCCAGCGTAGCGCTGCGCGGTCCTCGAGGTGGAGACGGTTTCGGCGCGGGTCAGGCTTTGCCTCGGTGACGGGGGCCCGAGGAGTCGGCTACCCTAGACAGAGCCCGCTGCGCAGTTTCGCGGCGGCAAGATCTGAATAGAGGAGGCCGGCCATGGACATCGACCTCAGCGTGTTGCGGCAGTTGGAGCGCGAGAAAGAGATTCCCTTCGAGGAACTCGTGCAGATTATTGAGCAAGCAATTCTGACGGCTTACGTCAAGCACACCCAGCAGGGTGGAGCCAGCGAGAAGCAGGCCGTCGAGGAAGAGCCGGTGGCGCGGGTCGTACTCGACCGCAAGACCGGCCACGTCGACATTTTTGTGCCCGAACACGATGAAGAGGGCAACGTCGTCGGCGAAGCCGTCGACAACCCCACCGATTTCGGCCGCATCGCGGCCTTTGCGGCCAAGCAGGTCATCAATCAGCGTCTTCGCGACCTGACCGATGACGCCGTGCTCGGTGAATTCAAGGGCCGCGAGGGTGAGATCGTCGCCGGGATCATCCAGCAGGGGCCGAACCCGCGCATGATCCACGTCGATTTGGGCACGATCGAAGCGATCCTGCCGCCCGAGGAGCAGGTGCCGAGCGAAAGCTATGTACACGGACAGCGCATCCGCGTCTACGTGACCGCCGTCGGCAAGGGCCTCAAGGGGCCGCAGATCACCGTGTCGCGCACGCACCCGTCGCTGGTGCGTCGCCTCTTCGCCCTGGAGGTCCCGGAGATCGCCAGCGGCGTCGTCGAGATCGTCTCACTGGCCCGTGAAGCCGGTCACCGCACCAAGATGGCCGTTCGCGCCACGGAGCCCGGCGTCAACGCCAAGGGCGCCTGCATCGGCGAGCTCGGCCAGCGCGTGCGCGCCGTCACCGTGGAGCTCAACAACGAGAAGATCGACATCGTCGACTACTCGCCCGACCTGGCCACCTTCGTCGCCAGTGCATTGTCGCCGGCCAAGGTCACCAGCTCTTACGTGATCGACGAGTCGATCAAGGCCGTCCGAGCCCTCGTTCCCGACTACCAGCTGTCGCTGGCGATCGGTAAGGAAGGCCAGAATGCGCGCCTCGCGGCGAAGCTCACGGGCGCAAAAATCGACATTCAGCCGGACAGCATTCTGGAGGACACGGAATAGGGGGTACGATGGATCCCGTTAGAACGTGCATTGGATGCCGTTCGCGCGCTCCGCGCTCCTCACTTTTGAGGGTCGTAGCCCGAGAAGCGGAACTCGTGGTGGATGAAACCGCCACTCTGCCTGGGCGAGGTGCGTGGTTGCATCCCACTACCGCGTGCTTCCAAGACGCACTGCGGCGACATGCTTTCGGGCGTGCCCTTCGCGTGACCAGTTCATTGGACGCGAATCAACTAGAGAACAGGCTGAACAGGCTTATGGATAACTAATGAGCGGCTCGAAATGAGACCCGTCCGTTACTAACGGTCTGCCCCTTTCCGGGTGCAGACCCGGAACAGGAGAATTGTGGCTGCGAAACCACGCGTACACGAGATCGCTAGCGAGCTCGGAGTCGACAGCAAGGTAGCCCTTGCTAAATTGAAAGAGATGGGCGAGTTCGTCAAGGGACCGTCCAGTAGCGTTGAACCCCCGGTAGCGCGCCGTTTGCGCGCCGCCCTCCAGGCCGATGGGTCGAGCACGCCGGCTTCCGCCGCTGCCCCGGTCGGCGCCACGCCGACCGCCGCGGCCACCCCCGCGAAGCCGGGCGGCGCACGTCCGTCCCCGGCCAAGCTCGCCGTCAAGCCGGGCGCACGTCCGGTCCCGGAGGTGCCCGAAGCGGTTGTTCCCGCCGCGGATGCCCCGCCGATGCCGACTGCCCCGCTCACGGTCGCCGAGCGTCAGGCTCAGGCCGCCGAGAAGGCTCTGGCAGCCGAGAAGGCTGCTGCAGCCGAGAAGGCGGCTGCTGCCGCCGTCGTCACCGAGACCGTCCCGGCGACGGATGCCCCGGTCGCCAAGACCGAGGGCGCCACGTCAGGCGCTGCCAAGCCCGGTGCATCCGTTCCGAAGCCGCCCGCGGCTCGTCCGGGCAACAACCCGTTCGCCAGCAACCAGGGCATGGGCAAGACCCCGAGCCCGCGTCCGGGCAACAACCCGTTCGCGAGCGCGCAGGGCATGGGCCAGCGCCCGCCTTCCACGTCTTCGCCCAGCAACATTCCGCGCCCTGCGGCCCCGCGCCCCGGCGCACCTCGTCCGGGCGGACCCGGCCAGGCTCCCCGCCCGACCGGTTTCGGTCAGCGTCCCGGTGCGTTCCAGCGTCCCGGTGGCGCTCCGGGCGGCGCCGGCGGCGCCCGCCCCGGCTTCCAGCGTCCCGGTGGCGCTCCGACCGGAGCCCCCGGTTTCGGCCCGCCCCGCCCCGCCGGTGGTGGCGGTGCCGGCGGTCGCGGTCGCGGTCCCGGCGGTGGAACCGCTGGTGCGTTCGGTCGCGGTGGCGGCAAGAACAAGGCTCGCAAGTCCAAGCGCACGAAGAGAGCAGAGTTCGAGCTGCGCGAGGCTCCGTCGCTGGGTGGCGTGAGCGTACCCCGCGGCGATGGCGGAACCGTGGTGCGTCTGCGCCGCGGTGCGTCCATCACGGACTTCGCCGACAAGATCGACGCGAGCCCCGGAAACCTGGTCACCGTGCTGTTCCACCTCGGTGAGATGGCCACGGCGACCGAGTCCCTCGACGAGGCCACGTTCGATGTGCTCGGTTCCGAGCTCGGTTACAAGATCCAGATGGTCTCGCCCGACGATGAGGACCGCGAGCTTCTGCTCGGCTTCGACATCGACATCGACCAGGAGTTGGAAGACGAGACCGACGAGGAGCTCGTCGCCCGTCCACCCGTCGTCACCGTCATGGGTCACGTCGACCACGGTAAGACCGCGCTCCTCGACGCCATCCGCAACGCCAAGGTGGCCGCGGGCGAAGCCGGTGGGATCACGCAGCACATCGGTGCCTACCAGGTCATCACCGAGCACGAGGGCATCGAACGTGCCATCACCTTCATCGACACACCGGGCCACGAGGCGTTCACCGCCATGCGTGCCCGTGGTGCGCAGGTCACCGACATCGCCATCCTCGTGGTCGCGGCGGACGACGGCATCATGCCGCAGACGATTGAAGCGCTCAACCACGCCCAGGCCGCCAACGTGCCGATCGTGGTTGCAGTGAACAAGATCGACAAGCCCGGCGCCAACCCGCAGAAGGTGCGCCAGCAGCTCACCGAGTTCGGTCTCGTGGCCGAAGAATACGGTGGAGACGTCATGTTCGTCGACGTGTCGGCGAAGCAGGGCACCGGCATCCAGGAAGTCCTGAACGCCGTGCTCCTCACCGCGGACGCCGGTCTCGACATGCGGGCCAACCCGGACAAGGACGCTCGCGGCGTGGCCATCGAGGCTCGCCTCGACAAGGGTCGCGGCGCCGTGGCGACCGTGCTGATCCAGTCGGGAACACTGAACGTCGGGGACTCCATCGTGGCGGGCACGGCCTACGGCCGCGTTCGTGCGATGGCAGACGAGAACGGCGTGCCCGTGCTCGCCGCCACCCCGTCCCGTGCAGTCCAGGTCCAGGGCCTCTCCAGCGTTCCTCGTGCAGGCGACACCTTCCTGGTCATCCAGGAAGACCGCACGGCACGTCAGATCGCGGAGAAGCGCGAAGCCGCCGAGCGCAACGCACTGCTGGCCAAGGCCCGCAAGCGCATCAGCCTCGAAGACTTCACCCGTGCACTCGAAGAGGGCAAGGTCGAGTCGCTCAACCTCATCATCAAGGGTGACGTTTCCGGTGCTGTTGAGGCCCTGGAAGAGTCGCTGCTCAAGATCGAGGTCGACGATTCGGTTCAGCTGCGCATCATCCACCGCGGTGTCGGTGCGGTCACGGAGAGCGACGTCAACCTCGCCACCGTCGACAACGCCATCATCATCGGCTTCAACGTGCGCCCCGACACGAAGGCACGCGAACGCGCAGCCCGTGAAGGCGTGGACGTGCGCTTCTACTCGGTCATCTACAACGCACTCGAGGACATCGAGAACTCCCTCAAGGGAATGCTCAAGCCCGAGTTCGAAGAGGTGCAGAGTGGTGTCGCCGAGATCCGCGAGGTGTTCAGCTCGTCCAAGTTCGGAAACGTCGCCGGCGTCATCGTTCGGTCGGGTGTCATCACGAGAAACGCCAAGGCGCGGGTCATCCGCAACGGTGTCGTCGTGGGAGACAACCTGGGCATCGAGTCGCTGCGCCGGTTCAAGGACGACGTCACCGAGGTCCGTACGGACTTCGAGTGTGGTATCGGCCTGGGCAAGTTCAACGACATCCAGATCGGTGACGAGATCGAGACGATCGAAATGAAGGAAAAGCCGCGGGTCTAACGACTTACGGATGTTGGGTGCGGGTGTCGCCGGGGTTCCTGAACAGGGACGCGGCGGCGCCCGCACCTTCGGCAGTTTTTCAAGAAATGGGAGTTAGACAATGGCAGATCCGGCACGCGCCAGGAAAATGGCCGACCGCATCAAGGTCATCGTGGCCAAGCGCATCGAGCGTGGGCTCCGTGATCCGAGGCTCGGTTTTGTGACCATCACCGACGTCAAGGTCACCGGCGACCTGCAGCACGCCTCGGTGTTCTACACGGTCTACGGTTCCGCGGACGAACGAGCCGACAGCGCGGCAGCACTGAAGGCAGCCACCGGGATGCTGCGCAGCGAGGTCGGCAAGAACATCACCGCCCGACTCACGCCGTCGCTCGAATTCATCGCGGACGCCATCCCGGAGAACGCGGCCCTGATCGACGATCTTCTGCGTGAGGCGCGCGAGCGCGACACGCAGGTCGAGGAACAGGCCCGCACGGCGAAGTATGCCGGCGACGAGGATCCCTACGTCAAGCCGCGCGAATACGAGGACGAAGACGACCAGGAAGACGACGACGATGATGAGGCTGAGCCCGCGGTCGGGTTGCACGCCGAGGTCGCCGCAGAGGCGGATTCGGAGAAGTAGCACCGCAGCACGGGCCGGTCAGTGACCGGACGGCCGAGCCGAATGCCTCATCCGTGAGCGGATGCTGCCCGGCTCGGCCTTTCGTGTACGTGGTGCCTATTCGTGGGGCAGGGTGTACTCGCCGGGCGCGGTGGCGACGGCGAGGCCGTCGGCCAGGAGGCCGGCCAGAGCCCGGTCGCGCTGGGGCGAGTCGGGCCACAGCCCGGTGATCTCGGCATCCGTCACCGGGTGCCGGGTGGCGCGCAGCTCGGCCATGATCAGGCCGCGCACCTGCCGGTCGCTGCCCTCGAACTTCTTCTGAACGGCCTTCCGCGGTCCCGCATAGGGCGGGTAGTCCGCCCGGCGCCACGCACAGGCGCTCTGGATCGGGCAGTCGTCGCACCGCGGGTTCCTGGCGGTGCAGACAAGGGCGCCCAGCTCCATCATGCCGGCGTTGAACACGGCGGCGTCGGTCACGGCGAGGGGGAGCAGCGCGCTCATGGAGTCGAGGTCGCGGGTGCGGCTGGGCGGGGCCGGTTCGGCCTGACCGGCCACGGCGCGCGCGATGACGCGCCGGGTGTTGGTGTCGACCACCGGGTGCCGCAGGCCATAGGCGAATGCGGCCACCGCCCTGGCCGTGTAGTCGCCGATCCCGCTGAGGGCCAGCAGGGCGTCGACGTCGGAGGGCACCACCCCGTCGTGCCGCTCGGTGATCTCCACCGCGGCGGCGTGCAGCCAGAGCGCGCGCCGCGGGTAGCCGAGCGTAGCCCAGGCCCGCACGGCCTCGCCGGGAGGCACTGCGGCCAGGTCGGCCGGGGTCGGCCAGCGGTCGAGCCATTCCGCGAGGTGGGGGATCACCCGGGTGACGGGGGTCTGCTGCAGCATGAACTCGCTCACCAGCACGCCCCAGGCGCCGAAATCGGTGCGGCGCCAGGGCAGGTCGCGGGCATGGCTCCGAAACCAGGCGTTGACGGCGAGGCTGAGGGTGGGGGAGTCGGCCGCGGCGGGCAGCGTTCCGGTGGGATTCACCGTTCTAACCTAGGCTCGAATGATGAAGCTTGTCTCCACTCCCCGGATCGCGTTCCTGCGCGAACTCGCCACCGAAATCCTCGGCGTCTATGGCCTGGGCCGCACGGTCGTCGCCGTCGACGGCACGGATGCCCGGAATCGCGCAGCCTTCGCCGACGACCTGGCCGCCGTGTTCGACGAGCTTGAGCATCCGGTGTTCCGGGCTTCCCTGTGTGACTTCCGGCATTCGCGCGCCGAACAGGCGCGGTTAGGAGCGGAATCCCCCGAGCGGTTGCTGCGCTACCTCTACGACTTTTCGCTGCTGCGACGCGTGCTGCTCGACCCGTTCCGGTTGGGCGGGAGCACCGGTTTCGTCACCCGGGCGTTCGACGCCGACCGGGACACCTGGGTCCAGCCGACCTGGCTGACCGGGCCGCCCGACGCCACGCTGATCCTCGACGGGGAGTACCTGAACCGCAAGGAACTGCGCGACCTGTGGTCGTACAGCGTCCTGGTGGAAACCGAGGGCGACGCGGTGCGCTTCGGACCCGGCGTCGACGACGATGCCGACCCGGTCAACGAGCACGTGGTCGCCGACCGGCTCTATCGGGGCGCGGTGCGCCCGCGCAGCCGGGCGACGGCCGTCGTCGACCTGAGCAACCCGGAAGACCCGCGGCGGGTCTTCCTCGACAGCTGCTGACCGGGTCTCGTCAGGCTCGACCACCGATTTGCTCGCGGCGCAGGTTGTGGAATCGGGCGCACGTTCGACCGTGCGCCCGCTTCCACAGGGTGCGCCCCGAGGCTCAGCGGCGGAGCGCCGCGAACCGCTCCAGCACGTCAGGCGGGGCCAGCGGCACCCCGCGCGCCTCGACCTCGTGCACGAGAGCGGTCAGCAACTCGTTCACGGGCACCCGCACGCCCGCCAGGGCGGCTTCGCGCACCACCGCGCCGTTGAGGTAATCGACCTCGGTGAGCTGCCCGCGGTTCAGGCTCTGCTGCGTCGACCCCAGGTTCGGCACATCGCCCATCCGGGTCCGCAGCCGCAGCGGCAGCACCTGGCCGAGGACCGTCGGCAGCCGCGAAAAAGCGCGCAGCGGGCGGTCGCCGAGCCCCTGCAGGCTACCGAACCGCACCCCGTTCTTCATCCCCACCCGCACGGTCTCACGCATGCTGTCGGTCATCACGCGGCGCAGACCCGGGTGGTCGACGACGGCCTGAACGCTCATCCCGGTGATCGCGGGCAAGGCGTTGAGCATGTTGACGACCAGTTTGGTCCACTGGGCGCCGACGAAGTTGTCGAGGGCGAGCGTGGGCACGGCGTCTCCGAGCACGTCCCGCCAGGCGAGAGTGGCGGCATCCGCGACTCCGGTTCCCCGGCCCAGATAGGTGGGCGCGGCGGTGGTGACCGTCACCCGGCCGGGAGCGGCGTAGTTCGCCGCGATGATCGACAGGGCGCCGAAGCAGTCCGATCGGGGGAGCAGCGCGCCGGCGGTGCGTACCCCGTCGAGCCCGTTCTGCACGACGATCACGGGGGAGCCGTCGAGAACCCGGGCGTTCTCGCCGATGGCCGCCGCGGCATCCTGGGCCTTGGTGCAGACCAGCGTCAGCTGCGGGGTGCGGGCCAGCCGTTCGAGCGCGAGCGGATGCTGCCGCACGGCTCCGAAGGCGCCGGTCAGCGAAATCCCCTCGGCCTGGATGACCGCCAGCGCCGGCCCGCGCGCCGTCACGGTCACCGTGTGACCCGCCCGGGCGAGCAGGGTCGCGAAGGTGCCGCCAAGGGCGCCGGCCCCGATCACCGCAATCTCCATCCCCCCAGCCTAGGTCGCGCCCGGCCGGCTGGATCTCGGCGGGCAGGCTCGCACCCGGCGCCGGATACCATGGCAAGAGTGAATGAACAAGCAGCCCCGGGCAAGGTCGGCGCCACCGCCAGCGGCCTTCTCCTGGTCGACAAGCCCCAGGGCTGGACCAGCCACGACGCCGTCGCCCGCACCCGCCGCCTGGCCGGCACCCGCAAGGTCGGCCACGCCGGCACGCTGGACCCGATGGCCACCGGCCTGCTGATCCTCGGCATCAACAGCTCCACCCGGCTGCTGACGTACGTCGTCGGCCTCGGCAAGGAATACCGGGCGACCATTCGGCTGGGCGCTTCGACGACGACCGACGACGCCGAGGGCGAAGAGCTGGCGCGGGCATCCGTCGACGCCGTGGCCGCCATCACCCCGGAAGCCGTCGCGGCCGGGATCGGCGCGCTCACCGGTGACATCGCGCAGCAGCCGAGCTCCGTCAGCGCCATCAAGATCGACGGTAAGCGCGCCTACGCCAGGGTGCGAGCCGGCGAAGCCGTCGACCTTCCGGCCCGCCCCGTCACCGTGAGCGCGTTCGAGCTGCTCTCAACGACCCCGGCCGACGGCTTCCTCGACCTCGAGGTGCGGGTGGAATGCTCCTCCGGCACCTATATCCGGGCGCTGGCCCGCGACCTCGGCGCCGCCCTCTCAGTCGGCGGCCACCTCACCAGCCTGCGCCGCACCCGGATCGGCCCGTTCCGGGTCGACGCGGCCCAGCCGCTCGCCGCCCTCGACGTCGCTGCCGGCCTGATCGGCCCGACGGATGCCGCCACGCGCATCCTCGGACGCCTCGACCTCACCGAGCAGCAGGCCATCGACCTCGGCCACGGCAAGCGCATCGCGGTGGAAGCACCATCCCGCGCGGACGGCACCGACGGAACCGACGTGCCCGTCGGGCCGATCGCCGCGGTCGCGCCGGACGGCCGGCTGGTCGGCCTGGTCGAATACCGCGGCGACCACGCCAAGTCCCTGCTCAACTTCCCGCCTGATGGGGCCGTCGCAGCCCCGACGGCCGCAGCCCCGGAGGCCACCGAATGATCGAATGGTTCATGTGGCTCCAGTTGGCGGTGGCCACCGTCGCCGGCCTGCTCGGCGTCGCCCTCGGCCTCGCCGGACGCAAGCCGAACGACCTCACCATGGGCGCCACCGCGCTGGTGGAGCTGCTGCTGATCGTGCAGCTCGTCGTCGCGATCGTCGCCCCGCTCACGGGCAACAACGCGACCGGCAGCCTGCTCGAGTTCTACACCTACCTGATCAGCGCCATCCTCGTACCCGTCGGCGCCGCCGTCTGGGCGCTGATCGAACGCAGCCGCTGGAGCACGGTCATCCTGGGCGTCGCCGGACTGGGTGTGGCCGTGATGATCTACCGCATGTGGCAGATCTGGACGGTCCAGGGCCTGTGAAGTGCCGGGGTCGTGAAACCGGCTCCACGGATGCTGCGATAATTGGGAAGCCATGACCGGACAGCAGAGCAACGCCGCAGCCACGAGACCCGAGACCGCTCGGCCGACCCCGGTGACCGGCGTCGGTCGCGTGCTGATCGCCGTCTACGGACTCCTCGCACTGGCCGCCACGGGGCGCTCCTTCGTGCAGATCGTCTCCAAATTCTCCGAGGCACCGCTCTCCTACTCGCTGTCCGCGCTGGCCGCGGTCGTCTACATCGTCGCCACGGTGGCCCTGATCAAGAGTGGCGGCCGCTGGCGCCGTGTGGCCTGGATCACGATCGGCTTCGAGCTGGCCGGCGTGCTCGTGGTCGGCACCCTCAGCCTCGTCGACCCGGCCCTGTTCCCGCACGACTCGGTCTGGTCGCTCTACGGCCGCGGCTACCTCTTCATCCCGCTCGTGCTGCCGGTCCTGGGCATGTGGTGGCTGTCCCGGAGCGGGAAGGCCCGCGCGTGAAGGTGCTGCGCGGCGTCGCCGGCATCCCCGCCGCCTGGCCGGCCTCCGCGGTCAGCATCGGCAAGTTCGACGGTGTCCACGCGGGGCACCGCGCGGTCATCGCCGAGCTGAAGGCACTCGCCGACCGGGACGGGCTGGCTTCTGTGGCGGTGACCTTCGACCGGCATCCGCTCGCCCTGCTCGCCCCCGATGAATGCCCGCAGACCCTGATCAGCACCGAACAGAAGCTCGCCCTGCTCGCCGAGACCGGCGTCCGCGCCACCCTCCTGCTCGAGTTCACCGCGGCACTGGCCGCGCTGCCGCCCGAGGAATTCATCGAGAGCATCCTGGTGCGCGGGCTGCACGCGCGCACCGTGCTGGTCGGCCGGGACTTCCGGTTCGGCGCCCGCGGCGCCGGCGACGTGCATCTGCTTCAGGAACTGGGGGACCGGTTCGGGTTCACCGTGCGCCTGATCGACGACGTCAAACCGGACCGGATGCGCCGGGTCTCGTCGACCTGGATCCGGGAGCTGCTCACCCGCGGCGAGGTCGGCGCGGCCACCACCCTGCTCGGGCACAACCCGTGTGTGCGCGGCGAGGTCGTGCACGGGGCGAAGCGCGGACGCGAACTCGGCTTCCCCACGGCCAACCTGTCACCGGCGTCCGAGGGGCTCATCCCCGCGGACGGCGTCTACGCGGGCTGGCTGACGGATGCCGGCATCCGCTATCCGGCGGCCATCTCGGTGGGCAACAACCCCACCTTCGACGGTGTGGCGCAGAAACAGGTCGAGGCCTACGTGCTCGACCAGGACATCGACCTGTACGACCACGTGGTGGAGGTGTCGTTCGTCGAACGCATCCGCGGCATGGTCGCGTTCACCGGAATCGAACCGTTGATCGTGCAGATGCACGACGACGTGCAGAAGGTCCGCGGCATCCTGGCCTGACCCGAGCTGCGGTCTCGCGAAGCGAACGGGCTGGCCCCGGCGCCTCAGGCGACGAGTTCGGCGCGGTGGATGAGCGCCGCGGCTCCGATCAGAGGGCCGTCGCCGGAGAGAGCGGATGCGACGACGCGCACCCGCGTCGCGAAGGAGAACACCGTGCGCTCGGCCACCGCCGCCCGCACGAAGTCGAACAGGTCCGGCGTGACGTGCGAGAACCCGCCGCCGATCGCCACCACGTCGAGGTCCACGAGGTTCGTCGCGGACGCGATCGCCTGGCCGATGGCCTGGCCGCAGCGTTTCACCGCGTTGATCGCGATCGAGTCTCCGGCGGCGTACGCGGTCGAGAGGTCTTCGCCGGTGAGGCCCGACCAGCCCTGGGCGCGCGCCCAAGCCACGGTGCGTGGTCCGGACGCGACGGCCTCGAGGCATCCGGTGCCGCCACAGGCGCAGGGGTCGTCGAACCCGCCGACCTCGATGTGCCCGATGTGCCCGGCGTTGCCACTGGACCCGGGGACGGTGACCCCACCGAGGATCAGGCCGCCGCCGACGCCCGTGGACACGACCATGCCCATCAGGCTGTCGGAACCCTGCCCCGCCCCGAGCCAGTGCTCGGCGAGGGTGATGCAGAGGCCGTCCAGGCGCAGGCGCACGAATGCTTCGGGCACGAGGGCCGCGATGAGGTCCCGCAAGGGGTAGTCCCGCCAGGCCGGCAGGTTCAGCGGCGAGACCGTGCCCGTTTCCACGGTGATCGGGCCGGCGGTGCCGACGCCGACGCCGAGGAGGGCGGCTCCGGCCGGCAGACTCGCGCGCGCCCGGGTGACCACGGACTCCACACTGGCGGCGAGTTCGTCGGCCGTTTTCAACGGGCCGGTGGGGGCGCGGTGCCGGCTGGCGGCGAGCACGACCCCCTGATCGTCGACGAGCGCGGCTTCGACCTTGGTGCCGCCGAGGTCCACGGCGAGCGCATAGCTGAGGGGCATGATCCGATCCTAGGGCGTGTCGACTCCCCTCGTCGATGCGCAAATGCTCACACGAGCAACATCACCAACAGGCGTTGATCGGAGGAGACCGGCGACTTAGGCTGGGCACGAACGGAACGGAGCACCATGACGGACACCGACGAACTGCTGTCCATTCGCGCGGCCGAGTTGTACTACGAGGAAAACAAGACCCAGGACGAAATCGGCACCGTTCTCCGTCTCACCCGCTGGAAGGTGGGCCGGCTCCTCGCCCAGGCCAAGGCCAGCGGCTTCATCCGCATCGAGATCGTGCATCCGCGTGCCCGCCGCCTCTCCATCGAGCGCCGGCTGCGGGAGAGCACGCAGCTGACGGATGCCATCGTCGTCTCCTCCGCCGGCGTCTCCAGTGACGAAGAGCTCCAATCCCGCACCGCCCAGGCGGCCGCCGACTACCTCACGGGCCTCCGCCCCGTGCCGCGCACGCTCGGCATCAGCTGGGGCCGCACCCTGCACGAGGTGTCGCTGCACCTGGCCAAGGGCTGGGCCAACGGTGTCAACGTCGTGCAGATCAACGGCGGCGTCAGCCTCAACCGGCGCGCCGGCACCGCTGCAGCCACGGCCGTCACCATCGCCCACAAGGCCTCGGGGGCGGCGACCCTGCTGCCGAGCCCGGCCATCCTCGAGCGCCTCGACACCAAGCGGGCGATCGAGGCCGACCGCTCCGTCGCCGCCGTGCTCACCCTGGGCGCCGCGGCATCCGCCTACCTGTTCAGCGCCGGCCAGGCCGACCGGAACTCGGCTCTCGTCGACAGTGGCTACCTCACCGCGGAACAGGTCGCCGAGCTCGTGCGCAAGGGCGCCGTCGGCGACATCGTCGGCCGCTACATCGACAGCGCCGGCAACATCGTCGACCCGGAACTCGACGGCCGCACCGTCGGCATCCAGCTCGAAGCCCTGCGCCACGCGAAGACGGCGATCGCCGTGATCGCCGGCGGCTCCAAACACTCCATCGCCCGCGCCGTCGTCGGCAGCGGCCTGTGCACAGTGCTCGTCACCGACGAAGACACCGCACTCGCCGTGCTCGGTGACGACATATGACCGCACCCCGAGCGCAAGGACAATTCATGACAACCAGCCAAACGGCCATGGCCCAGCTGAACACCGGGGAACGCGCCCTGGCGCTGATCGGCGGGGAAGCCACGGATGCGAATCTGCGGCGCTACCTGCACGGCATCCCCGGCATCGACGCCGTCGGCCTGGAACAGCGCGCCGCCGACCTCGGCACCCGGTCCATCAAGACCAGCTCCAAGAAGTGGGCGATCGACAGGATCATCAGCCTGATCGATCTCACCACCCTCGAGGGGGCCGACACACCCGGCAAGGTCAAGTCCCTGGTCGGCAAGGCCCTCACCCCCGACGCCGGCGACCTGAGCTGCCCCCGCGTGGCCGCGGTCTGCGTCTACGGTGACATGGTGCCGCACGCCGTCGCAGCCCTCGGCCCGGCGCACTCCGCGGGTACGGATGCCGGCGTGAACGTCGCCGCCGTCGCCACCGCGTTCCCGAGCGGCCGTGCCTCCCTCGCAATCAAGCTGGCCGATGTGAACGACGCCGTCGCGGCCGGCGCCGACGAGATCGACATGGTCATCGACCGCGGGGCGTTCCTGTCCGGCCGGTTCGGTCAGGTCTACGACGAAATCGTGGCCGTCAAGCAGAACTGCCGCCGCGCCGACGGCAGCTTCGCGCACCTCAAGGTCATCCTCGAGACCGGCGAACTGGGCACCTACGACAATGTGCGCCGCGCGTCGTGGCTGGCCATCCTGGCCGGTGGCGAATTCATCAAGACCTCCACCGGCAAGGTGCCCCTCGCGGCCACCCTGCCCGTGACCCTGTCCATGCTCGAGGTCGTACGCGACTGGCACCGCCTCACCGGGGCGAAGGTCGGCGTGAAGCCGGCCGGCGGCATCCGCACCTCCAAAGACGCCACCAAGTACCTCGTGACCGTCGCCGAAACCGTGGGCGAGGAATGGCTCACGCCGGGACTGTTCCGATTCGGGGCGTCGAGCCTGCTGAACGACGTGCTGATGCAGCGCCAGAAGATGACCTCCGGGCACTACTCCGGCCCCGACTACGTGACGATGGATTGAGGATTACACCATGAGCTTTCTTGACTACGCTCCGGCCCCGGAGTCCCAGGCCGTGCTGAACCTGCGCTCGGACTACGGACTCTTCATCGACGGCGAGTTCGTCGCGGGTCGCGGGGAACCGTTCCAGAGCATCAACCCCGCCACCGAGAAACAGATCGCGATGATCGCCCACGCTGACGCGGCGGATGTCGACGCGGCCGTGGCCGCAGCCCGTCGCGCCTACGACAGGACCTGGTCGAAGCTCTCCGGCAGTGATCGCGGCAAGTACCTGTTCCGCATCGCCCGCCTCGTGCAGGAGCGGGCCCGCGAGCTCGCCGTCGCCGAGACCCTCGACAACGGCAAGCCGATCAAGGAGAGCCGCGACGTCGACGTGCCCCTGGTCGCCGCCTGGTTCTTCTACTACGCCGGCTGGGCCGACAAGCTCGATCACGCCGGGGTCGGCCCCACGCCGTCCGCGCGCGGCGTCGCGGCCCAGGTGATCCCATGGAACTTCCCGCTGCTGATGCTGGCCTGGAAGATCGCCCCGGCACTTGCCGCCGGCAACACGGTCGTGCTCAAACCGGCCGAGACCACCTCGCTGACCGCGCTGCTGTTCGCCGAGATCCTGCAGCAGGCCGACCTGCCGGCCGGCGTCGTCAACATCGTCACGGGCGGCCGCGACACCGGGAGGGCCCTCGTCGGCCACCCCGGCGTCAACCTGGTCGCGTTCACCGGCTCCACCGGTGCCGGCCGGGCCATCGCCCGCTCGGTCGCCGGCACCGACAAGAAGGTCATCCTCGAACTCGGCGGCAAAGCCGCGAACATCGTCTTCGACGACGCCCCCATCGACCAGGCCATCGAAGGCATCGTCAACGGAATCTTCTTCAACCAGGGCCACGTCTGCTGCGCCGGTAGCCGCCTGCTCGTGCAGGAGTCGATCCACGACGACGTCATCGACCGCCTCAAGGAGCGCCTGTCCACCCTCCGCCTCGGTGACCCGATGGACAAGAACACCGACATCGGCGCGATCAACAGCGCCGAGCAGCTGGCGCGCATCCGGGAGATCACCGACATCGGCGAGCAGGAAGGCGCCGAGCGCTGGAGCCCGGACTGCGTGCTGCCCGAGACCGGCTTCTGGTTCAAGCCGACCATCTTCACCAACGTCTCCAGCAGCCACCGCATCGCCCGCGACGAGGTCTTCGGACCGGTGCTCTCGGTGCTCACCTTCCGCACCCCGGCCGAGGCCATCGCCAAGGCGAATAACACGCCCTACGGCCTCTCCGCCGGAATCTGGACCGAGAAGGGCAGCCGGATGCTGGCCGTCGCCGACAAGCTGCGCGCCGGCGTGATCTGGGCGAACACGTTCAATCGCTTCGACCCGGCCAGCCCGTTCGGCGGTTACAAGGAGTCCGGCTACGGGCGCGAAGGCGGGCGGCACGGCCTCGCCGCGTACCTGAAGCCCGCCGCCGGCCGGGCGGCCGCCCGCACCGTGACGGCCGCCCCCGCGGCATCCGTCGCACCTGCCGCCTCGGGCACCGCGTCGCCGGCGTCCGCTGAGAAGACCCCCGTTTCAAGGAAGAAGGCCGCCAAGTGACCCGCCTCGCCGTTCCCAAAACCTACAAGCTCTACCTCGGCGGCAAGTTCCCGCGCAGCGAGTCGGGCCGGGTCTACGAGATCCGCTCCCACGACGGGGACTTCCTCGCCAATGCAGCCAAGGCCAGCCGCAAGGATGCCCGTGACGCCGTCGTCGCCGCCCGCTCCGCCCTCGGTGGTTGGGCCGGCGCCACGGCGTACAACCGCGGCCAGGTGTTGTACCGCATCGCGGAGCTGCTCGAGGGGCGCCGGGCCCAGTTTGTCGCCGAAATCGTGCAGTCGGAGGGTGTGAGCGCCGCGGCAGCATCCGCCCAGGTCGACGAGGCCATCGACCGCTGGGTCTGGTACGCTGGCTGGGCCGACAAGTACCTGCAGGTCGCCGGGAACGCCAACCCGGTGTCGGGCCCCTACTTCAACCTCTCGGTACCGGAGCCCACGGGCGTCGTCGCCATCATCGCGCCGCAGACCGGCGGATCCCTCCTCGGCCTCGTCAGTGCGGTCGCCCCGGCGCTGGTGTCCGGCAACACCGTGGTCGTCGTCGCGAACGAGACCATGCCGCTCTCGGCGATCAGCCTGGGCGAGGTGCTCGCGACCAGCGACGTTCCCGCCGGCGTGGTCAACATCCTCACCGGGTCGCCGGCCGAGATGGCGCCGTGGCTGGCCAGCCACGCCGACGTCAACGCCCTCGACCTGGTCGGCGCCGGCGACCTCGACTGGATCCACCTCGAGATCGACGCGGCCGAGACGCTCACCCGGGTGCTCCAGCCCGAAAACGGTCCGGATGCCGCGAGCCCCTCACTGTCCCGCATCCTGGCGTTCACCGAAACGAAAACGATCTGGCACACCAAGGGCCTGATCTAGGCGGCTACGCCTCGTGCGGCCGGTCGGTTTCGTCGTCGCGCAACAGGTCTTCCAGGGCCTGGTCCACCTCGTCGAGTACCGGCTCGGCCCCCGCCGCCGCGCTGGTCAGACGGGCCATCAGGGCTTGCGGGTCGTCGAGGTCGGCTGACGAGGGCAGAAGGTCCGGATGGCCCCACAGCTCGTCACGCTTCTCGTTGCCCACGGCATCCGTGACGGCCTGCCAGAGAGCGGCGGCCTCGCGCAGGCGCCGGGGGCGCAGCTCGAGACCGACCAGGGTGGCGAACGCCGACTCGGCGGGGCCACCGGATGCCCGGCGTCGCTTCACCGTTTCGGCGATCGCGTCCGCGCGGGGCAGCCGGCTCGTGGCCTCGAGGGTGACGACGTCGACCCAGCCCTCGATCAGGGCGAGCATCGTCTCGAGCCGGCCGAGCGCGGCCAGCTGGGCCTCGGTCTTCGGCGGGATCAGCGAGCCGTCGACCATGGCCGCGCGCAGTTCCTCCGGATTGGCCGGGTCGAAGCCCTCGGCCAGCTGCTCGAGGCGACCGGAGTCGATGTGGATACCGCGGGCGAAGTCCGTGATCGAGCTGATCAGGTGCAGGCGCAGCCACCGGGAGTGGCGGAACAGCCGCGCGTGGGCGATTTCGCGCACGGCGAGGTAGATCTGTACCTGGTCGGCGGGAACGTCGAGGCCCTCGCCGAACGCGGCGACGTTCTGGGGGAGCAGGGCGGCCTGCTGGTCGCTGAGCAGGGGGATCCCGACGTCGCCGCCGGAGACGACCTCGTTGGACAGCTGGCCGACGACCTGGCCGAGCTGCATGGCGAACAGGGTGCCGCCGATGCTGCGCATCACCTGCCCGGCGCCGGCCATCATTCCCTTGAGCTCCTCCGGGGCCTGATCGGTGAGCACCCGGGTCAGGGAGTCGGAGATGCTGGTCGCGACGGGCTCGGCGAGCTGGGTCCACAGCGGCATGGTCGCGGTGACCCATTCCTTGCGTGTCATCAGGCGCGGGGGAGTGGTGAGCTCGGCGACCGAGATGACCTCGTCCAGCCAGAGGGATGCGATGTGGAACGCCTGGTCGAGGGCGGCGCGTTCGGTCGAGGTCACGTCGAGCTGACCCTGAGCCGCGCGCTCCTGGCCCTGGCTGAGGGCGGCATCCCAATTGATGGATCCGTCGCCGCCGCCGCGCAGGGCGCCCTGCAGCTGGTTCATCAGTGCGGAGATGCTCGCCGGGTCGCTCGGAAGGCCGGCAGCACCGGCCAGCTGGCTCGGGTCGATGGACGACTTCCCACTCAGGATGTCGCGAAGCATGTCCCGAAACTCATCTTCGGGATTGTGACCCTCGTCGGGTCGGGAGTCGTCGTCGGCCACTTCAGGCACCTCTCAGTCGCGTCCTTCTACGCTAGCCGGAGATCCCCAGCGCGGACTGGAAAATGACCTACGCTGGTAAACCGGTGTCCGCCCGCCGCGAACAGCCGGCACAATCCCTCCAAGGAGACCAGTGGCCCTCTTCACCGATCACCCGGTACAGCCGCCCGGCCGATCCACTCGCGCCGTCGGGGCGGGTTGGGTGGTGCTCGGGATCGCGATGGTCATCGGCCTCATTCTCGCCGTGACGCCGTCCCCGTACGTGATCGAGAAGCCGGGACCGGTCTACAACACCATCGGCACGGCCGAACGGGACGGCGAGCAGGTGCCGCTCATCTCTGTCTCCGGCGAACCCGTCTACCCGACCGAGGGCAGCCTCGACCTGCTGACCGTCTCACTCGTGGGCAACCCCGACAACCGGCCGAGCTGGCTGAGCGTCGCCACGGCCTGGCTCGATCCGAACCAGGCCGTGGTTCCGATCGATTCTGCATTCCCGCCCGAGGTGAGCACGAAGCAACGCGAGGAGCAGACCCAGGCGCAGATGGTGAATTCGCAGCAGGATGCGATCGCCGCCGCACTGACCAGCCTCGGCTACGACTACCCGACGATTCTCTCGGTCGTCTCCCTGCCCGACGACTCGCCCGCCGAGGGCGCCCTCGAAGCCGGGGACGAGGTGGTCTCGGTGAACGCCGAAGAGGTCGCCGACATCACGGCCCTGCGCGACGCGTTGACGCGGAACGGCATCGACGCCGCCGCTTCCATCGGAATCATCCGGGACGGCAGCGCCCAGACCGTGCAGGTCACCCCGGTCGCGTCCGGTGACGCCGTCGTGGTGGGCATCAACGTGACGAGCGACTACGAATTCCCCTTCGACGTGACGATCGAGCTTGACTCGGTCGGCGGTCCCAGTGCGGGCATGATGTTCGCCCTCGGCATCATCGACACGCTCACCCCCGGCTTCATTCAGGGCGGCGAAGATGTCGCGGGCACCGGCACGATCAACCAGGCCGGCGAGGTCGGTCCGATCGGCGGCATCCGCCAGAAGCTGATCGGCGCCGATCGGAACGACGCCGACTGGTTCCTCGCGCCCGCCGACAACTGCGACGAGGTCACCGGGAACGTGCCGGACGGGATGACGGTCTTCTCCGTCGAGACCCTCGATGACGCGCTGGCCGCGCTGGACGCCATCCGCACCGGGTCGGATACCGACTCCCTGGAGCAGTGCCCTCTCGGATAACCCCGAGCCGCTGCCCAGCGAACGTGCGGCTTTCGTTCGAAGCGGCTGTCTAGAATGATTGATGACCGCCGATTTCGAGATCAAGAGGCCAATTCGTGACGTCACAGCCAGCCCGTAGCGCGCCCGCTCCGCAGCGCAGCCGCGCTCCCCTCGCCATTACGGCAGCGATCATCGCGGGGCTGGTGATCATTTTCTTCGTTTTCGCCGGTTTCTATGCCGACATCCTCTGGTTCGACCAGCTGGGCTTCCTCAGCGTGCTGACCACGCAGTGGTTGGCCGGCGGCGTGCTGTTCCTAATCGGATTCGTCGCCATGGCGGTCCCGGTCTGGGTGAGCATCCAGATCGCCTACCGCCTGCGGCCCGTCTATGCGAAGCTCAATTCGCAGCTCGACCGCTACCAGCAGGTCATCGAGCCGCTGCGCCGTCTGGCCATGTACGGCATCCCGGCGCTGCTGGGCCTGTTCGCCGGTGTGGCCGCGGCGACGCGCTGGCAGGTCGTCCTGATGTGGCTCAACCGCACGGAAACCGGTCGAATCGACCCCCAGTTCAAGTTGGACATCTCGTTCTACCTGTTCGAACTTCCCTTCTTCCACTCCGTGCTCGGCTTCGCGTCGGCCGTGGTGTTCATCTCGGCCCTCGTGGCCGCGGCCACGAGCTACCTGTACGGTTCGATCCGGGTCAGCGGGCGCGAGGTCCTCGTCTCCAAGGCCGCCCGCGTGCAGATCGCCGTCACGGCAGCGCTGTACCTGCTGCTGCAGGCCGTGAGCATCTGGCTCGACCAGTACTCCACGCTGACCAACACCAACGACCTGATCACCGGGGCCGGCTACACCGATGTGAACGCCACGATCCCCGGCCGCGCCATCCTGGCCGGAATCGCAGCAATCGTCGCCATCCTGTTCATCCTCACGGCCGTGATCGGCCGCTGGCGTCTGCCCATCGTCGGCACCGCGCTGCTGATCGTGAGCAGTCTGCTGCTCGGCTCGCTCTACCCGTGGGTCGTGCAGCGCTTCCAGGTGGTCCCGAGCGCCAAGACGCTCGAGGAACCCTATATTCAACGCAATATCGACCTCACCCGCGACGCCTACGATGTGGCCGACGTGGAAGAGATCCCCTACAACGCGACCACCACGGCCGAGCCCGGCGCCCTGCGCGCCGACGCGGAGACCACCGCTAACATCCGTATCCTCGACCCGGCTCTGGTCAGCGACGCGTTCTCCCAGCTCGAGCAGTTCAAGCAGTACTACCAGTTCCCGCAGAACCTCGACGTCGACCGGTACCCGATTGACGGCAAGTCCCAGGACACAGTGGTCACCGTGCGCGACCTCAATCTGGCCGGTTTGAACGCCGGCAACACCTGGGTCAACTCGACCGTGGTCTACACGCACGGCTACGGCGTCGTGGCGGCCTACGGCAACCAGCGTTCGGCCGCCGGCCAGCCCGTGTTCCTCGAGTCCGGCATCCCGACCACCGGGTCGCTGCCCGACTATGAGCCGCGGATTTACTTCGGCGAGACGTCGCCGCCGTACTCCATCGTGGGTGCGCCCAAGGACAGCAAGCCGGTCGAGCTCGACTACCCGTCGGGCACGGATGGGGCGCAGCAGACCTACACGACCTTCGACGGCGACGGCGGGCCGAAGCTCGACAACGCGTTCAACAAGCTGATCTACGCGCTCAAGTTCCAGTCGGAGCAGATCTTCCTGGCCAACGCCGTGAACGAGAAATCGCAGATCCTCTACGACCGCGACCCGGTCACCCGGGTGCAGAAGGTGGCTCCGTACCTCACCCTCGACTCCGACGCCTACCCGTCGATCGTCGACGGCAAGGTCAAGTGGATCGTCGACGGCTACACCACCTCGGCCGACTACCCGTACTCCACCTCCGTGGGCCTGAGCGACGCGATCGCCGACACGGAAACGCCCCCGCAGCCATTCGCGCTCGACAACATCAACTACATGCGAAACTCGGTCAAGGCCACGGTCGACGCCTACGACGGCAAGGTCACCCTCTACGCCTGGGACGACGAGGATCCGCTGCTCAAGACGTGGCAGAAGATCTTCCCGACGACCGTCAAGCCGATGTCCGAGATGAGCGGCGATTTGATGAGCCACGTGCGCTACCCGGCGGACATGTTCAAGGTGCAGCGCCGGGTTCTGGGCAAGTACCACGTCACCGACCCGGGTTCCTTCTACTCCGTCGACGACGCCTGGACCACGCCGAACGACCCGGTGTCACCGTCGACGAACACCACCCTGCAGCCGCCCTACTACCTGACCATGCAGGTACCGGGCCAGGAGAAGCCGGCCTTCTCGCTCTACTCGACCTTCATCCCGGATGCGAGCGGCGCGACCAGCCGTAACGTGCTGACCGGCTACCTGGCGGTAGACGCGGATGCCGGATCGACCGACGGAAAGCGGGCGGAGGGCTACGGCAAGCTCCGCTTGCTCAACCTGCCGGAGGACGTGACCGTGCCTGGCCCCGGCCAGGTGCAGGCCAAGTTCAACGCGGACCCGACCGTCTCACAACAGTTGAACCTGCTGAAGCAGGGCCAATCGAAGGTGCTCAACGGAAACCTGCTCACCGTGCCTGTGGGTGGCGGCCTGCTCTATGTGCAGCCGGTTTACGTGCAGTCCACGGGTGAGACCAGCTACCCGCTGCTGCAGAAGGTGCTCGTCGCCTTCGGAGACCAGATCGCGTTCGAGGACACGCTGGACAAGGCGCTTGACGTGCTCTTCGGAGGCGACTCCGGCGCCAGCGCCGGAGACACGGATGTGCCGCCGTCCGAGACCCCGGTCGAAGGGGAGGCGCCCGCCGAGGGAGGCACCACGCCGACAACCTCGACCGGTGACCCGGCGACGGATGCCCAGATCAGGTCGCTCCTCGCGGAAGCCAAGCTGGCCGTGACCGAGAAGCAGGCGGCCTTGACGACCGGTGACTTCGCCGCCTACGGGGTTGCCGACAAGAAGCTGAACGATGCGATCGCCAAGTTGCTGGTGCTGCTCGATCAGTAGGCGCGAGTAGTTCGCCGCTTCATCCGATGCGCGGGTGCTGCGCCGTTTCGCCGGAGGCACGCCTCCCGCGAAACGGCGCAGCACCCGCGTTTCGCCGTCAAAGGGCCGTGCGGGCCGTCCTGTGGTCAGACCGCCCCGGAGGCTGTGGTAAATTTGTACTTGTAGCGCGGGGTGGAGCAGTTCGGTAGCTCGCTGGGCTCATAACCCAGAGGTCGTAGGTTCAAATCCTGCCCCCGCAACCAATGCAAGGCACAGGGCCGGTTCAGCAGAAATGCTGGACCGGCCCTGTTGTGTTTGTTCCCGCCGATTCTCACGTTCAGGGCGCTCCGTTCGAGCGCCGCCGGCCTGGGACCGACCGGTCACGTGGCTGTGGTAAGTTAGTTCTTGCACCGCGGGGTGGAGCAGTTCGGTAGCTCGCTGGGCTCATAACCCAGAGGTCGTAGGTTCAAATCCTGCCCCCGCAACCAACAGCCCCCGGGACCACACGGTTCCGGGGGCTTTTTTGCTTGCAGCGTTCAGCACATTGTGAAATGCACCAGGTCACCGGCGAACCCCCGCTGTGTCAGGCCACCGCACGACAGTCGGGAATCGAACAGATATGAAGCTCAAGATCAGCCTGCTGGCCGTTCTCGGTGTCGCAACGCTGGCTCTGACGGGGTGCACGGCCACTGAATCCGGTGCCGGCGGCGCAACGGCGCCGGGGGAGCAGGTCACGATCGCGGTGGTCACCCACGGCACCGCGGGCGATTCCTTCTGGGACGTCGTCAAGAGCGGCGCCGAGCAGGCCGGCACCGACCTCGGTGCCACGGTCACGTACCAGGGTGACGGCGACCCGGTCAAGCAGAGCCAGCTGATCGAGGCGGCCGTCGCCGCCCAGCCGGACGGGCTCGTCGTGTCGATGGCCAACCCTGACGGCGTGAAGAGCGCCGTCGAGAAAGCCGTTGCCGCCGGTATCCCGGTGATCACCATCAACTCGGGGCTGGAGAAGTCCCTCGAGTTCGGCGCGCAGACCCACGTCGGCCAGAGCGAGTACATCGCGGGCCAGGGCGCCGGCGAACAGCTGGCCGAAGCCGATGTGTCCAACGTGATCTGCATCATTCACGAGGCCGGCAACTCGGGACTCGAAGAGCGCTGCAAGGGTGCCGCCGACACGATCGGCGCGACCGTGAGCAACGTTCAGGTCGACGTCGCCAATCTCGCGGATGCCCAGAACACCATCAAGAGCAAGCTCCTGGCAGACCCGTCCATCGACGCTGTCCTCACGCTGCAGACCGGGGTGGCCGTGGCCGCGAGCCAGGCCATCGACGAGGCGCAGAGCCCGGCGACCCTGGCCACGTTCGACGTGTCCGCCGACGTGACCCGGCTCATCCAGGACGGCAAGATGCTGTTCGCCGTCGACCAGCAGCCCTACTCCCAGGGCTACCTGCCGGTGACCTTCCTCACCCTGCAGAAGCGTAACGGCGACGTCGTCGGCGGCGGTCTCCCGGTCTATTCCGGCCCGGGCTTCGTGACGAAGCAGAACGCGGCCCAGGTCGCGAAGTTCGCGGAGAACGGCACCAGGTGACCGTCGCGGTGGGCGCGGAGATCGATGAACGGCCGACGAGGGCGCATCCGCTGCTCACCGTGCTGCGCAGACCCGAGGTCGGCGCACTCGTCGCGGCCGTGGCGATCTTCCTGTTCTTCTCTCTTTCCACGCAGGCGTTCCTGACCCCCGCGGGCATCTCCACCTGGCTCTACTCGGCCTCCCTCTTCGGCATCATGGCCGTCGCCGTCGCGCTGCTCATGATCGGCGGGGAGTTCGACCTCTCGGCCGGCGCGATGACCGGCACCACGGGGCTCATCGTCGGGGTGGTCACCACCCAATGGGGCCTGAACATCTGGCTCGCCCTGGTGCTGGCTCTGGTGGTGGCCCTCTCGATCGGCGCCGGCAACGCCTGGGTCGTCATGAAGACCGGCCTGCCGAGCTTCATCGTGACCCTCGCGACCTTCTTCATCCTGCAGGGCTGCAACCTGGCCCTGACGAAACTCATCACGGGCAGCGTCGCCATCCAGGGCATGGGAAGTGTGCCCGGGTTCGACCAGGTCAAGGTCTTCTTCGGCTCCTCGTTCCCCTTCCTGGGCATGGACGTCAAGATCTCCATCGTCTGGTGGATCGCGCTCACCGCGTTGGCCACCTGGGTTCTGCTGCGCACCCGGCCCGGCAACTGGATCTTCGCCGTCGGCGGCCAGGTCACGAGCTCACGGCAGGTCGGTGTTCCCGTGCTGAAGGTCAAGTTGGGACTGTTCATGACAACGGCCGGTGCCGGCTGGCTCGTCGGAATGTTGCAACTCTTCGACGTGTCGACCGTGCAGGCCACGACGGGGGTCGGCCAGGAATTCATCTACATCATCTGTGCGGTCGTGGGCGGATGCCTGCTCACCGGCGGCTACGGATCGGCGATCGGCGCGGCCCTCGGCGCCCTGATCTACGGGATGACCCTGCAGGGCATCGTCTTCGCCCAGTGGGACAACAACTGGCTTAAGGCATTCCTCGGCGGGATGCTGCTACTCGCCGTGCTGGTCAACCTGCTCGTTCGCCGCCAGTCCGGGGTACGCGCATGACGCGGAGCTCGCTGGACCCGGAGCAGAGTCGCCCGGAGAAGAGCGACCCGGAGCAGAGTCGCCCGGAGGCGATCCTCGAGGTGCGGAACATCGGCAAGTCCTACGGGTCGGTGCGGGCATTGCAGGGCGTGTCGGCAGCCGTCGGCCCCGGTGAGGTGCTCTGCGTACTGGGCGACAACGGCGCGGGCAAATCGACGTTCATCAAGATCCTCTCCGGGGCGCACCGGCATTCGGAGGGCACGCTGCTCGCCTTCGGGGTGGAGCGCCGATTCGAGCATCCGCGGGAGGCTCTCGATCTTGGAATCGCCACCGTCTACCAGGACCTGGCCGTGGTGCCGCTGATGCCGGTGTGGCGCAACTTCTTCCTCGGTTCCGAACTGAGCCGGGGCCGCGGCCCGCTGCGGCGCCTCGACGTGGCCGGCATGCGGTCCACGACCAAACATGAGCTCGCCCGGATGGGCATCGACCTCCGAGACGTGGACCAGCCGATCGGGACGCTCTCCGGCGGGGAACGGCAATCCGTCGCGATAGCGCGTGCTGTGCACTTCGGGGCGAAGGTCGTCATCCTCGACGAGCCCACGTCGGCGCTGGGCGTCAAGCAGGCCGGGGTCGTGCTCTCCTACATCGCCAGGGCAAGGGACCGGGGGCTCGGCGTCGTCTTCATCACCCATAATCCGCACCACGCCTACCCGGTCGGCGACCGCTTCCTGCTGCTGCAGCGCGGCACGAGCGTGGGCGATTTCGCCAAGAGCGCCATCACGATTGACGAGATGACCGCACTGATGGCCGGCGGGGCCGAACTCGAGGCGCTGGCGCACGAACTGGAGCGTCCGTAGTAACGGCATGGCCGTTTCGTCGCGGTGGGCTTTGCACGCACTCACCCGTAGTGCCGTCGCGCGGACATCACGCCGAGCCGCCCAGAGGACCGCGCGCTCGGCATGTCTCTCTGGGTGACCGCGCCGCTGAGGTTTTCTTCGAGAAAATTGATGCTAGTATGCGACGACACTAGATACTTTGTACTACTTGAGCTAGACTCATCTTGTGACCACCCTCCTGGAACACCCCGAAGCGGATGCCGCACCCGGCCCCTCCGCTGCGGCGCGGGTGGTCGCGGAGCTGCAGGCCCTCGCGGCCGGTCTCGGGGAATCGCTGCGGTGTTCGGCGGTGCGCGGGTTCGATGATGACGGCCTGCTGCAGGTGACCGCGGCGGTCGAGGTCCTCGGCCGGCGGGTGGACGCGTTGGGGGTGGCGGCCGCGGCGGAGGTCGCGGAGCGGTCCCGTCCGGAGCTCGGCACGGGTCAGCTCTCGGCGAAACGCGGCTGCCGCACTGCCGGGGAGCTCCTCGAGCGGGTCACCCTGGTGTCCGGGCCGACCGCGGGGCGGCGGATGCGGCTCGGCAGGCAGCTCCGCACCGGCCTGTCCCTGGGCGGCGAGCCTCTGCCGCCCACCTTCCGCGCCACGGCGATCGGCCTGGCCACCGGTGCCATCGGCGTGGACACGGCCGACGCGATTGTCACCGCGTTGACGCCGACGCTGCGGTGCACCGACCTGGACTCGGTGCAGGCCGCCGAGAGCGAACTCGTCGCCGCGGCGACCGGCACCAGTGCGGAGACCCCGGTGCCGGCGTCGGCGGACGAGATCCGGCTGCAGGCCTCGGTCTGGAAGGCCGTTCTCGCCCCGGACGGGTCTCGGCCCGACGACCACGCCATGACCGCCCGCGGGATCCGGCTCGGCCGGGAACGCGACGGCATCGTGCCGGTATCGGGGTCGTTGATGCCGGAGATCGCGGGCAAGCTCCGCCGCCTCTTCGACGCATACCTGTCGCCGAAGTCTGCGCCGGTCGCCTTCCACACGGAAGAAGAAGCCGCACAGGACCAGGAACAGGCGCTTCTGGAGCGGGACGACCGCACCCCCGACCAGCGCCGCCACGACGTCCTCGCGGTGATCCTCGACGTCGCCTCCCGCGCCGGCGAGGCCCCGACCATCGGCGGCGCCCCGGCCACGGTCCTCGTCAGCGTGCGGGAGCAAGATTTGAACGCGGACTTCGGCCAGGGCCGCGGCGTCGGATGGATCGACGGCGTCGAGGCCCCGATCGCGATCACCACCGTCAAGGATCTGATCAGCAACGGCGGACAGCAGAAAGTCGTGATCAACGCCGAAGGCCGCATCATCGCCCTCGGCTCACCCGAACGCTGCTTCACCCCCGCACAGCGGCGGGCGATCCAGCTCCGCGACGGCACCTGCATCATCGCAGGCTGCAAGATCCCGGCCGGGATGACCGAAATCCACCACGTCATCCCCCACGCCCAGGGCGGCCGAACCCACACCGACAACGGCGTCTGCCTCTGCTGGTTCCACCACCGCATGCTCGCCGCCTCGGGGTGGGCGATCCGGATGGTGCGCGGGGCGGTGCAGATCATGGCACCACCCTGGCTCGAAACCGGGACCCGCACATGGCGCACCGTCACCAAATCCCGCACCCGGATGACGGACGCAGTCGAACGGAAGAACGTGACCCGCGACGACGAGTAGGGTTCTGGTCTCTGGTCTCTGGTCTCTGGTCTCTGGTCTCTGGTCTCTGGTCTCGACAGGTTGGAACAGCGTCGCGGGAACCTTGGCGCGGGCGGGTCGCCGGGTAGCGTGGGGACCGCACGCGTTGACCCACGACAGGAGCCCCCATGAGCGCACCCCCCGATCCGACTGAGCCTTCTGCCCGCCGGTTGACGCTGGACCTCGCCCGGCAGGGCACGGAATTCTTCGCCCGCGAACTGCAGGGGCTCACGGACGAGGAACTCGACGGGGACTCCCTGCTGCCGGGCTGGACCCGGCGCCAGGTAGTCGCGCACGTCGCGTCCAACGCCCGCGCGATCGGACGGCTGGCGCAGTGGGCCGACACCGGGACCGAGACGGTGATGTACGCCTCGATGGAGGCGCGGAATGCGGAGATCGCCGCGGGTAGCATCCTCAGTTCCGACGCGCTCCGTGAATCCTGGGCTGACTCGGCCGCCGATCTGGACCGACGCTGGCAGGCGCTGCCGGACGACCGCTGGTCCGTCCCGGTCCGGAACGGACAGGGGGCCACGATCCCCGTGCGGGACAGCATCTGGATGCGCACCCGCGAACTCTGGATCCACACCGTCGACCTCAACCACGGTGCCGGTTTCAGGGACCTGCCGGAGGTCGTTCTCGAGCGTCTTCTCGGCGACATCGTCGGCGCCTGGGCTTCCCGGGGTGACACGGGCCGCCGGCTGACCGCGACGGATTCGGCGCACGACGGCTACGGCGATCCGGATGCCGCCGAGGAGATCACGGGGTCGCTCGCCGACCTGGCTGCCTGGGCGGCCGGTCGTGCCCGGTCGGGCGTTGTTTCCGATGCGGGGGAGATCCCCGTGGCGGTGCGCTGGCTCTGACCTGACCGTGACCAGACTCGGTCCTCCCACCGGGTGGGCCGCACATGAAGAACGGCCCCACACCTTTCGGTGCGGGGCCGTTCTTCATGCATTCAGGCGGTGGAGACTACTTGCCTGCCTTGCGGGCCGGCTTCTTCTCGGTCGGCGCCAATGCTTCGACGGCCGCGCGACCGTCGCGGACCTCGTTGAACGAGGTGCCGTAGTACGCGGCTTCCATGATCGTCTTCATGTCCGCGAGCATGGGCATCCGCGGGTTGGCGGGTGCACACTGGTCGCCGTAGGCGCCCATCGCGAGGGCATCGAGGCGACCGATGAAGTCCTGTTCGTCGACACCCTGAGCCTGGAAGGACGGCTTGATGCCGACCTGGTCGCGCAGCTTCTCGACGGCCTGGGCGTAGGACTCGATGCCCTCTTCAGGCGTCGAGGCCGGGAGGCCGAGGTGCTTGGCGATCTGCTGGAAGCGCTCGGGAGCAATGTAGCTCTCGTACTTGGGCCAGCTGGTCAGCTTCGTCGGGATGAGGCCGTTGTAGCGGATCACGTGCGGCAGGTACGTGGCGTTCACCCGACCGTGGATCAGGTGGAGCTGCGCGCCGGTGACGTGAGCCATCGCGTGGCAAATACCCAGGAACGCGTTACCGAACGCCATGCCGGCGATCGACGAGGCGTTGTGCATCTTCTCGCGCGACTTGATGACGGCGGCATCCGTGCTGTTCGACGTGCCGTTGGCGCTCGTGACGATGTTCTCGAAGATGAGCTTGATCGCGTGCAGGCACAGACCGTCGGTGAAGTCGTTCGCGTAGACGGAGACGTACGCCTCGGTCGCGTGCGTCAGAGCGTCGAAGCCCGAGTCCGCTACCAGGAACGACGGCATCGCTGCGGTGAGTGACGGGTCGATGATCGCGACGGTCGGCAGGAGCGCATAGTCGGCGAGCGGGTACTTCACTCCGCTGACTTCGTCCGTGATCACGGCGAAGGGGGTCATCTCAGATCCGGTACCCGACGTGGTCGGGATACAGACGAGCTTGGCCAATTCGCCGAGGTCAGGGAACTTGAACGCGCGCTTGCGCACGTCGAAGAACTTTTCCTTCATGTCCGAGAATTCGATTTCGGGGTGTTCGTACAGCAGCCACATCACCTTGGCAGCGTCCATCGGCGAGCCGCCGCCGAGGGCGATGATCGTGTCCGGCTTGAAGGCGCGCATTTCCTCTGCGCCCTTCTTGACGGCGGCGACGGTCGGCTCGGGGAGCACGTTGTCGATGATCTGCAGGGAGACGCGGTTCTCGCGACGGTTCAGGATGTCGAGGATCTTGTCGACGAAGCCGAGCTTGGTCATGGTGGCGTCGGTCACGATGGTGACGCGCTCGACGTGGCGCATGTCCGCCAGGTAACGGATGGCGTTCGGCTCGAAGTAGGTCTTCGCGGGAACCTTGAACCACTGCAAGTTGTTGTTCCTTCTGCCGATGCGCTTGACGTTGATGAGGTTGATCGCCGAGACGTTGTTCGAGACGGAGTTGTGTCCGTACGAACCACAGCCGAGCGTGAGCGACGGGATGAAGGCGTTGTAGATGTCGCCGATGCCACCGAGTGAGCTCGGCGCGTTCGTGATGATCCGGACCGCCTTGACGCGGATTCCGAACTGCTCGATGATCGCCGGGTTTTCGCTGTGGATCGAGCCCGAGTGGCCGAGGCCGTCGAATTCAACCATCTGCTCGGAGAGCGAGATGCCCTCTTCGGCGTCCTTGGCGTGGAGAACGGCAAGAACGGGGGCCAGCTTTTCGCGGGTCATCGGCTCGTGCGGTCCCACTCCGGAGACCTCGACGAGGATGATCGACGTGTCGGCCGGGATGGTGAATCCGGCCTGCTGGGCGATCCACACCGGCGACTTGCCGACGACGGCGGCGTTGAGCTTGGCCTCACCACAGTTGGTCGAGTTGGCCTGTACTCCGAAGATGTAGTCCTCGAGGAGGAGCTTCTCGGCCGGGGTGACCAGGTAGGTGTGCAGGATCTTGAACTCGGCCATGGCCGCTTCGTAGAGCGGCTCTTCGATGATGACGGCCTGCTCCGACGCGCAGATCATGCCGTAGTCGAAGGACTTGGACAGCACGACGTCGTTGATGGCGCGCTTGAGCTTGGCGCTCTTCTCGATGAAGGCGGGAACGTTGCCCGCGCCGACGCCGAGGGCCGGCTTGCCACAAGAGTACGCGGCCCGCACCATGGCGTTGCCACCGGTGGCGAGGATGGTTGCGACGCCCGGGTGGTTCATCAGCAGGCTGCTGGCCTCGAGCGACGGCGTTTCGATCCACTGGATGCAGTTCGCGGGTGCGCCGGCGAGGATCGCGGCGTCACGCACGACGCGCGCTGCGGCCACGGAGGACTGCTGGGCGCCCGGGTGGAAACCGAAAACGATCGGGTTGCGGGTCTTCAGCGCGATCAGCGACTTGAAGATCGCGGTCGAGGTGGGGTTGGTGACGGGGGTCACGCCACAAATAACACCGACCGGCTCGGCGATTTCGGTGATTCCGCTAATTTCGTCGTGGCTGATGACGCCGACTGTTTTAAGGTTCTGCATGGAGTTCGTAACGTGCTCACATGCGAAGAGGTTCTTCACTGCCTTGTCTTCGAAGACACCGCGTCCAGTCTCTTCGACTGCGTGAACTGCCAACTCGGCGTGCTTGCTGAGGGCTGCTACAGATGCTTTTTTAACGATGTGATCGATTTGTTCTTGGGTAAAATTCGCGTAATCCAGAAGCGCGACCTGAGCGGCTTTAACCAGGGAGTCAATTTGAGTGGCAAGTGACTCGGTGACTGGTTGGTCGATTATTGTCATTGTGTCCCTTTTTGGCGGCCCAACTTGGGCTTATCGCCTCTTGTATCTAACCTTACGACTCCCGCCAGATGGTCGCACGTTGGGGAATGCACAGTATGGCCTCCAGAGACCTAGTGTCGGAGGTGGATTGCCTGATCGGAGGCCTCTTATCCATGTGGGGCCAATCAATTGTGAATTGTCAGACAACTAGAAATCGCAAAAAGGCTCGCGCGCGTGTGCGCGTGTGCGCGTGTGCGCGCGAGACGCGCACGCGCGCTCTACGCGCTCCAGGGCGCGCGGTGTCGCGACAGGTCAGCCACGGCCGAGACCGCGCACGGTGGCCACGGCGGCCTGAACGGATGCGGCCGCTTCCATCGCATCCGCGGCCGTGTTCGTTGTCGCCAGCGTGAACCGCACGGAGGTCTGGGCGACCTCGGCCGGGATTCCCATCGCGGTCAGCACGTGGGACGGTTCGTCGCTGCCTGCCGCGCAAGCCGACCCGCTGGAGCAGACGATGCCGCGTCGTTCCAGTTCGAGGAGCACCGCTTCCCCGCTTGTGCCTGGGAAGACGAACGACGCGGTGCCCGGCAGACGCTCGGTGGGGTGCCCGGTGAGTCGGGCGGAGGGCGTGCCGGCCAGCACTGTGGCGATGAAGTCATCCCGCAGCCCCGTGATCCGCGGCGCGGCCTCGCAGCGTTCGGCCTCGGCGAGGCGCAGCGCGGTGGCCAGCGCCAGAGCCCCGGCCACGTTCTCCGTGCCGCTGCGGCGTCCGCGCTCCTGACCTCCACCGTGCAACACCGGTTCCACCGCGATCCGGCGGCGCAGGAAGAGTGCACCGATGCCGGGAGGCGCACCGAGTTTGTGGCCGGACAGGCTCAGGGCATCGACGCCGAGGGCGCCCACGTTCACGGGGAGCCAGCCGGCCGCCTGTACGGCGTCGGTGTGCAGAGGCACTCGGGCGCCCTGCGCGATGGCGGACAGTTCCGCGAGCGGCTGCACGGTGCCGACCTCGTTGTTGGCGTAGTGCACCGAGACGAGGGTAGTGTCCGAGCGGATCACGGCGCGGAGCTGCGCCGGGTCGACCCGGCCGGTGGCATCCGTGTCGAGGAACGTCACCGCGAACCCGTGCAGGCGGCGCAGGTAGTCGCAGGATTCGAGCACCGCCTCGTGCTCGATCGCCGTGGTGATGAGGTGGCGGCCGCGCGGGGCGCCGAGGGCGATGCCCTTGACCGCGAGGTTGTCGGCCTCGGTGCCGCCGGTCGTGAACACCACGTCGGCCGGCCGGCAGCCGAGCACGCCCGCGACCGTGGCCCGAGCCTCGGTCAGGGTGGTGGCCGCGGCCTCACCGACCCGATGGTGGCTCGACGGGTTGCCGAACCGGCCGGCGAGCTGCTGCCAGAGCACCTCGAGAACCTCCCGGCGCACCGGTGTGGTGGCGGCGTTGTCGAGATAGATCATGGCGGGACCGATCAGCCTTCGGTGAGAATGACGACGTCGAGGCCGAGGTCGAGGGAGCGCACGCTGTGCGTGATGGCCCCGACCGAGATGATGTCGACACCGGTTTCGGCGATGCCGCGCACGGTCTGCAGCGAGACGCCGCCGCTGGCCTCCACGAGCGCCCGTCCCTCCGTGAGGCGCACTCCCTCGCGCAGGTCGCCCAGGCTGAAGTTGTCGAGCATGATCGTGTCGACGCCGGCGGCGAGGACGGGCTCGATCTGGTCGATCCGGTCGACCTCGACCTCGAGGTGCGTGGTGTGGGAGATGCGGTCGCGCACCTGGCGGAGCGCCTCGGTCAGGTTCAGGCCGCCCGCGGTGAGCACGGCAAGGTGGTTGTCCTTGGCCATGACGGCGTCGGAGAGGCTGAACCGGTGGTTGTGGCCGCCGCCGTCGCGCACGGCGGCGCGTTCCAGCACACGCAGGCCCGGGGTGGTTTTGCGGGTGTCGACGATGCGGGCCCTGGTGCCGGCCGTCTCGGCCACGTAGAGCGCGGTCAGTGTGGCGATTCCGCTCATCCGCTGCACGAAGTTCAGCCCGATGCGCTCGGCCTGCAGGATTCCGCGGGCAGACCCGGACACCTCGGCCAGGGCGTCGCCGGCGGCGAAGACGGTGCCGTCGGCCACGAGCACCCGCACGACGATGCGCGGGTCGGTCAGCCGGAAGGCCGCCGCGAACACGGCACCGCCGCTGAAGACGCCGGATTCACGGGCAACCAGCTGCGCGGTCGCATCCGCGTCGGCCGGAATCAGCACCTGCGAGGTCAGGTCGCCCCACGGGGCGTCCTCCTCGAGCGCGGCGCGCACGACGGTGTCGATGGCGTTCATGGTCAGCATGCGATGGCCTCCTCGGCCTCGGTGGGATGGTTCAGATTCGGCGTGCTCCGCATGCCATCGCGGGTGACCAGGGACGTTCCGCGGCTCCAGACGACGCTGCGGGCAAGCTCCGGCCGTATCGCGGAGAAGTCGAAGCGGTGGTGAGCGCCGCGCGATTCCTCCCGGGCCAGTGCGGAGGCCACTGTGACCCGTGCCAGGTCGAGCAGGTTGGCATCTTCATATGCCCGAATGCGCATATGGAGGGGGGTGGCGCTGTCCGGGTCCGCCCTGCGAGTCACCCAGTCGGCCAGGGTGACGGAGGCGGCGGCGAGCTTCTCCCCGCTCCGCAGCACTCCCGCGCACTCCCACATGAGCTGCTGCAGAGTGTCGCGGTCGACACCGGCGCCCGAGCCCTCGTTGGTCGAGCCCTCGTTGGTCGAGCCCACGTTGGCCCGGCCCCGGTCGGTCGGGGCCGCGTCGGTCGAACCCGCCCCGACCTCGGCCGGCACCCGAACCGGTTGGCGCAGGGCGCGCACGGCCCGGTCCGCGAACACGGCCGCCTCGAGCAGGGAATTGGAGGCCAGCCGGTTGGCGCCGTGGGCGCCGGTGCGGGCCGCTTCCCCCACCGCGAACAGGCCGGGCAGGCTGCTGCGTCCCCAGATGTCGGTGAGCACCCCGCCCATCCAATAGTGCGCCGCCGGGGCGACCGGAATGGATTCGACGGCCCAGTCCAGGCCGGCCGCGCGGCACGCCGCTGTGATGGTCGGGAAACGCCGCTCGAGCAGTTCGCGGCCGAGGCCGGTGGCATCCAGTCGCACTGGTTGGCCGCCCTGCTTCGTCATCTCCCGGGCGATTCCTCTGGCCACGATGTCGCGCGGGGCGAGTTCCGCGTCGGGGTGCAGGTCGAGCATGAAGCGGTGGCCCGCGACGTTCCGCAGCACGGCCCCTTCCCCGCGCACCGCCTCGGAGACCAGCGGGGTGCCGGGAACCGCGAGCGCGGTCGGGTGGAACTGGTAGAACTCGAGGTCGGCGACGGATGCCCCGGCGCGCCACGCGGCAGCCACACCGTCGCCCGTCGCCAGGGAGGGGTTCGTGGTGTGCGGGAACAGCACGCCGGCTCCTCCGGTGGCCAGGATCACCGTGTCGGCGGGGATCGTGCGGAGCTCCGCGTCGGGTCCGAGAAGGACGGCGCCGGTGACACGGTCGTCCTGCACGGTCAAATCGACCAGCATCGTGTGTTCCTGGATGCGCAGGCGGGCACCTCCGTCATGCGGCGACCGGGCGGCGCGCCCACGCACCGTCGACACGAGGGCGGCCTCGATGGCGGCGCCCGTGGCGTCTCCGCCGGCGTGCAGCACCCGGGACCGTGAGTGGGCTGCCTCGAGCCCGCGGGTCAGCCCGGACTCGTCGCGGTCGAAGTCCACGCCGAACCGGATCAGGTCGCGCACCCGGGCCGGTCCCTCGGAGCAGAGCACGCGCACGGCGACCGGGTCGCAGAGCCCGGCGCCGGCGCGCAGGGTGTCCCGAACGTGGGACTCGACCGAGTCGTCCGGGAACATGGCCGCGGCGATCCCGCCCTGGGCGTAGCGGGTGTTGCTGTCGGGCAGGCCCGATTTCGTGACGAGGGTCACGCGGTGGCCGGCATCCGTCGCCCGCACCGCGGCGATGAGTCCGGCCAATCCGCTGCCGACGACGAGCACGCGGGTCATGGTCAGGCCTCGACCGGCGCGGGCGGCTTCGCGGCGAGCATCCGTTCAAGAGCGATGCGGGCGTTGCCGGCGACCTCGTGCGGCACCTGGATGCGATTGAGTACTTCGGGCGCGCGATCCGCGGTGCCGACCAGTGCCTCGAGCACCCAGGCCAGGTAGCCCGAATGGATGCGGTACATCGTGGAGCAGGGGCAGACCACCGGGTCGAGGCAGAAGATGGTGTGCTCGGGGTGCGCGGCGGCGAGGCGCTGCACAAGGTTGATCTCGGTGCCGATGGCGAACGTGGACCCGGCCGGGGCCGCCTCGATGGCCTTCTTGATGAAGTCGGTGGAGCCGGAGGAGTCGGCGGCGTCGACGACGCTCATCGGGCACTCCGGGTGCACGATCACGCGCACTCCGGGGTGAGACTCGCGGGCCGCGGTGATCTGGTCCACCGTGAAGCGCTTGTGCACGCTGCAGAACCCGTGCCAGAGCACCACCTGGGCGGCCTCGAGCTCCTCGGCCGTGTTGCCGCCGAGGGCATTGCGCGGGTTCCACATCGGCATCTGCTCGAGCGGCACCCCCATCGCTTTGGCGGTGTTGCGGCCGAGGTGCTGGTCGGGGAAGAACAGCACGCGGCGGCCGCGGGCGAAGGCCCACTCGAGAACGGCCACCGCATTGGAGGAGGTGCAGACGATGCCGCCGTGCTCGCCGCAGAACGCTTTCAGCGCGGCCGAGGAGTTCATATAGGTGACCGGGATTACGGGCACGCGGCCGTCGGCGCCCGGCTCCGTGCCGTAAAGGTCCTCGAGCTGTTCCCAGCAGTCGGTGACGGAGTCGATGTCGGCCATATCGGCCATCGAGCAGCCGGCCGCGAGGTTGGGCAGGATGACCGCTTGCTCCGGCGTCGAAAGCAGGTCAGCGGTTTCGGCCATGAAGTGCACGCCGCAGAAAATGATCGCCGCGGCATCCGGCCGGCTCTTCGTGGCCTGCGCCAGCTGGAACGAGTCGCCCACGAAGTCCGCGTGCTGCACAACCTCCTCACGCTGGTAGAAGTGCCCGAGAATCACGACCCGGTCGCCGAGCGTGGCCTTGGCGGCACGGATGCGGTCACCGAGTTCCTCCGTCGACGCGCGTCGGTAGACCTCTGGCAGTTCGCCCTGACGCGGTGACCCGGTGGGGATGACGTCGCCCATCGACGACCCCGGGCCGTAGCCCGGCGCGCCGGAATCGAATTCCCACGGAGCGGTGAGCAGGTCGGGGCTGCAGGTGCTGCCGGCGGCCGCTCCCGTGCTGATGAGCCGAATGGTCTGGTCGACCGATGAGATGGACATGCGGTAACTCCTCGAAATTCACAGAATGCGATGGTCAGACAAGCAGGGTCAGCACGGATGCGCTGGGCGGGTGAGTCATGTTCAGCCGATGGCCGGCTCGAGCGCACCTGGCTCGGCGGCGGGAACGGAATCGTTGTAACGGTAGAGGCGGGGCGGCCGGTGCGGCACGCCGGCCACGCGCCGGCCGGTGTCGACCACGGTGCCCGACGATTCGACCGTGCGGCGGAAATTGGCCGGGTCCAGGGCCTTCTGCAGCACGGCCTCGTGAACTTCACGCAGCTGGGCGAGCGTGAAGGTCTCGCCCAGGAACGCGTGCGCGATGCGGGAGTACTCCACCTTGGTGCGCAGGCGCCAGAGAGCGTACTCGACGATGCGGTTGTGGTCGAAGGCCAGCGGCGGCAGGTGGTCGGCCGGGAACCAGTGCACGTTCTCGTCCTCGACCGCCAGTGCCGCCTCACCGGACTCGACGAGCGCCCAATAGACGACCGAGACGACCCGGCCGCCGGGGGAGCGGCCCGGGTCCCCGAACGTGTAGAGCTGCTCGAGGTATTTCGGGGTGAGTCCCGTGGTCTCGCGCAGCGCACGCGCGGCCGCGCCGGCCAGTCCCTCGTCCGTCGGCAGACCGCCGCCCGGCAGCGCCCACCGGCCGAGGTAGGGGTCCCGGGTGCGGCGCACGAGCGGCAGCCACAGGGACGAGAGCCCGGATCCCGGATCCGACCGCAAGGCGAAGATGACCGTCGACACGGCCAGGGCCGCTTCAAGCCGGGTGTTCATTGCCGCATCCACCGCCATCCACCAAGTAAAAGTCAGTGTGACTCTAACTGAATGGATCCATCTTATAGTCAGTCTGACCAGAAGTCACGCACTGTTCGACGGGTGCGGAGGCGGTCAGTGAACGCGCGGTACGGATGCCGGTGCCGCCGCGGCAGAGCGGCGGGCGTTCCTGCCGGTGAGACCCCAGATCGTGACCCGGGCCATCGCCTCGGCCACAATCGAGGGACTCATCTTCGAAGAGCCGAGGGTGCGGTCGACGAAGGTGATCGGCTTCTCGACCACGCTGAGCCCGGCCCGCACCGCATGCAGCAGCATGTCGATCTGGAAGCAGTAACCGAGGCTGTCGACGCTGGTGAGGTCCATCCGCTCGAGGGCATGCGCCGTGTAGACGCGGTAACCGCCGGTGACGTCCCGTTGGGGCAGCCGCAGCAGCACGCGCGAGTAGACAGATCCGCCCCGCGACAGCAGACGCCTGGGCCACGGCCAGTTCCGCACCATGCCGCCAGGGACCCAGCGGGAGCCGAGCACCACATCCGCGCTCTCCGCCGCCTCGAGCAGGGTCGGCAGCTGCTCCGGCAGGTGCGATCCGTCGGCGTCGAGTTGCACCAGTCGGTCGTAGCCGCGGGAAAGCCCCCAGGTGAAGGCCTCGAGATAGGCGGCGCCGAGACCGCTCTTCCGGGAGCGGTGCAGCGCGTGCACCTGGGAATCCGTGCTGGCCAACGTGTCGGCCAGCACCCCGGTGCCGTCGGGGGATGAATCGTCCACGACCAGAACGTCGGCGGCCGGCACGCTCGCCCGCACCCGGGCCACGATCGACGCGATGTTGGCCTGTTCGTTGTAGGTCGGGATGATGATCAGAATCCGAGCCATGGAGCTACCTTGTCATTTCGATGATCTGAGTGCGGTTAAGCATGGTCGACTCGGTCACGGTGAACCCGAGCTGCTGCAGGGTGCGGAGGTTGTCCCCCCGTCTATTCTCACCGCTGCCCTGGTTCTGCAGCACCCAGACCCGGTCCGTGCCGGTGAGCCGGTCGGTCACCTGGTCCACGGGCAGGACCACGTCCCACAGCTCGGTGGTGGCGTCGTACGGCACGGCGAGGGTGACATCCCGCAGGCCGTCGAACGCGGCCGGGTAGAGCCGCAGGGCGAGGCGGGGCTTCCGGGAGGGCCGCACACTCTCATCGAAAACGACGGCGTCCCCCGACTGCGCTCCGGCCCGCACGACCGCGGATGCCTGGCGCAGGTCGCTGCCGTAGTTCTTGCCGAACTCTCCCCGCTGGTCGAGATAGGTGGGCAGCATGAGTGCCGTGATGAGGCCCAGGGCGGCGGCCTGCGGCCAGTGCGGCCGGAGGCAGGAGATCCCCACGGCGATGGCGATCGCGGCAGCCGGCGTGCAAACCGACAGATACCGCAGCGAGTACATCGGCGTGACCAGTTGCGTGCCGATCAGGAGCGCTGCGCTCGGCAGGATCATCCAGGCCAGCATGACCGCCAGCGCCGCCCGGGTGCTCGACGGTGCGGCCATTCGACCGCGCACACCGAAGACCATCACGACGGCCAGCAGGATCAGTCCCCACGCCAGGACGGCCAGGGGAACGTTGCCGAACCACTGATGCACGGCGGCGGTGAGCACGGCGATCGGCGGGCGCCGCCCGATAAAGGCGATCTGATCACGCTGCTCCACGCTTGCCGCCATCACGGGGGCAGCCAGCGCGAGCGCGGTGGCCGTGGCCAGGGCCCAGGCTCGCAGGCTCGCCACCCTGTCGCCCTTCCGCGGCGTCAGCAGCAGCGCGGCGAGGCCGAGCACGGGGATCAGGAGCAGAACGTAGAGGAATAGGTAGATTCCCAGGGCCAGGAGCGCGGCATAGCCCGCCCAGAGCGCGAACCGGGTGCCGGACACCAGGTGGCGGTTCCGCAGCACGTGCACCAGCACAACTGTCAGCCAGACCAGGACGGCCGTGGCGACGGCTGCCGAACGGGCTTCGGCGCCCATATAGGTGACCCGGGGGAGCAGTGCGAACACGAGGGCGGCGAACACGCCGACCCGGGTGGAGATCAGGGTTCGGGCCAGCACGAAGGTGCCGGTCGTCGCGACACCGATGAAGAGGGCGCTCAGGCCACGGGTGGCCAGCTCCGAGGAGCCGAAGAGGTCGATCCAGACGTGCAGCAGCAGGTAGTAGGCGCCGTGCACGGCGTCGACGTTGTCCAGCAGTCGGACGAGCCCCCGCAGGGAACGCCCGGCCGACATGATGCTGGCGGCCTCGTCGCCCCAATACGACGGCCGCCACGAGCCGGCCACCGAGACGAGGAAGCCGAGCAGCCCGAGAAGCGCAGCCAGTCCTCCGGTTCGGTTCAGGGGAAGGGTCGGCGCCTCGGGGCGAATCAGGCGGGAGACCAGCGGCGGGGAAGACACGCATATACGTTAGGCCACTCCGCTGAACCCTGATACCCGCTGTCGGAGAAGGCCGACCGGAACGGTTCCGCACGCCCGGGCGAGGCGCTGACCGGCGGCTAGGCTGACGCCATGAACGATCCCCTCGCCACGCGCGATCCCTCACCCACTGCTGGTGGGCCCGCCGCAGCCCTGGGCGTGGGCGTGGCCCAGTTCGCGCCCGGGCCAGATCCTGCCGTGAACCTTGCCGTCATGCGCTCTCTGGCCGAGACGGCCGTTTCCCGCGGAGCCCGGTTGATCGTCTTCCCCGAGTACTCCGCATTCTTCGAATCGGTCCTGGGGCCATCCTTCGTCGCCGCGGCCGAACCTCTGGATGGGCCCTTCGTGAGTGCCCTGGCCGCGCTCGCCGCAGATCTCGGCGTGCACGTCGTGGCCGGCATGCTGGAGGCCACGGACGACCCGAACCGGTTCTCCAATACCCTCGTCGCGCTCGATCCGGCCGGCGAGCTCGTTGCGACGTACCGCAAGCTGCACCTCTACGACGCCTTCGGGGACCGCGAATCGGACTGGGTGCGGGCCGGGGCCGTGGAGGAACCCGAGACGTTCAACGTGCGGGGACTGCGGGTGGGCCTGCAGACCTGCTACGACATCCGTTTCCCGGAGGTGACGCGCCGCCTCGTCGACGCCGGAGCCGACCTGGTGCTGGTGCCGGCCGAATGGGTGCGCGGACCGCTGAAGGAACAACACTGGCGCACGCTGCTGACCGCGCGCGCCCTGGAGAACACGGTCTACCTGGCGGCGGCCGACCATGCCCCGCCGGTGGGTGTCGGCAACAGCATGGTGGTCGACCCGATGGGCGTGGAGCTGGTCACGATCGGTGAGACAACGGATGTCGCGGTCGCCTGGGTGTCGCCGGAGCGCCTCACAGCCGTGCGGGCCCGCAACCCCGCACTGGAACTGCGCCGTTTCGCGGTTGTACCCCGCTGAGGCGGCAGAACCCAGTCGGCCGAGTCGAGTCGAGTCGAGCCGAGCCGAGCCGAGCCGGCCGAGCGAAATCAGAGTTCGGTGGCGATGGTGTCCTGTGAGGCCGGTGCCGCGCGCACCGTGAACTTCTGATCCGGACGGTGACCGCGGTCGGTGCGCTCCGGATGTTCGGGCTCGCCCATCGCGCGCTCCTCGCCGGTGGCCACCAGACCCTGGGAACTGTTCGCGGAGCGGGTGAGCTGAGCGAGCCAGAGTGGGTTGATGCTCGGCGGCTGGCCGCCGGAGAATTTGAAGTACAGCGGGATGGCCGGGTGCAGCCAGGCGGAACTGCGACCGTTTCCGGCTTCCGCGGCGTTTCGCCAAGAGAGCAGGAAGCTCTCGCCCCGGCGGAGCTTCTGCACGATCACGATCTGAAGATGCGCCAATATGCGGTCGTCGAATTCGACCGTGACCCTGTCATACGTCAACGAACCCATAGGGAGCCGCTCTCAATCGTCGGGGCTGTGCAGAGACCGGTCACTCGGAGTGGCCTCTTCTCAGTACTGAACCTCAGTTTGGTCGTATTGAACCCGGTTCACAAGGGAATCGCACAAGGGCATGGGCGAACCGGATTCGGCGCGCCGCGCGCAGGAATCGGCCGCGGTCAACCGGCAGGTGCTCGATCGGCTCGACGCGATCGACGTCCGGCTGGCGGCGGTGGAGAAATCACTGCGGGAACACGCCTGAACCGGACCGGCATCCGTTCGGCACGACGAACAGCAGCGTCTCATAGGGCCTCTCCACGTGCGCGAAATGCCCGGTGCCCGGCACCGTGACCAGGTCGAAGTCCCGGATGACGGCACCCAGCCTGGCCGCATCCGTCGCCGCCACGAAGATGTCGGAATCGCCCTGCCCGGCCCGCACAGCGCACTCGATCCGGGACCAGCGGTCGGTATCGTAAGTGCCGGCCAGGGTTGATGCCACGGCGAACGCCTGCGGGCGCAGCTCGCTCGCGAGGGCGTCGGTGACGCTCTCGTGCAGCAGCTCCGGTCGGCGGAACAGCGGCGCCGCCAGCGTGCGCAGCAGCGCGGAGCGGTGGAGCACGCGGATCAGGCCGTCGCCGACGCGCCCGGCCCGGGCCAGTGCCTGCATCACCGGCAGCAGGGCGCCGTACCAGGGGAGCGCGGCGAACCGGGCGACGGGGTGCTGCACGGTGTCGATCACCGAGAAGGTCGTGGCCGAGACGAGTCCGACGAACGCGGTCGACCTGGCCTCGTTCGCGGCGAGTTCGAGGGCAACGAAGCCGCCGAGGGAGTGGCCGATCACGTTCCAGGAGCGGTAGCCGAGCGCTCGGGCGATTTCGGCCACCGCCGCCGCGGTCGCCTCGATGGAGCGGGAAGGGCCCTCCGCGGGGAGCGGCGAGTCGCCCCAGCCGGGGAGGTCGGGGATGATCAGGTCGGTCAGGGGACGGCCGGAGGCGTCGGCCGCGGCCAGCAGCGGCGTCCAGGTCGTCCAGGATCCGGCGGCGCCGTGCAGCAGGATGGTCGCAGTGTCGCTTCCGGTGCGGCGGCCGTGCCGTACCGACACCGTGGCTCGGCTGAGGCGCATGGCACTCGTGGTGAGGCCGAAGGCTCGGGCGTCGGACAAGAAGGGGAACGGGCAGTATCCGGTTCGGTCAGGCGCATCCCGCGGCGACGGTGTCGGCCGGGTCAGGGTGAGAGCGCTCATGATGCTTGTTCGGTGCGGCGGCTCCTGTGGATTGCCCGACCGTGTCGAGTCAACGGAATATGCGGGAGAGCAGGGCCGTTGCCGCTCAGGGGAACCTGTTTCCCCCTGTCCACGACGGCGTCCGCGCCGCCCGACGACACCCCGCCCCACAGAAAGAGCTATTCGTGAATCTTTTCTCCCCGTTGTCCCTCGGTGACCTGGAACTGCCCAACCGGCTCGTCATGGCGCCGCTGACCCGGGTGCGGTCCGGAATCGAGGGCGTGCCCGGTCCTCTCGTCGTCGAGCACTACAAGCAGCGGGCATCCCTCGGACTGATCGTGACCGAGGGAACCTACCCCAGCCACGCCGGCCAGGGCTTCCCCGGCCAGCCCGGACTGGTCACGCCCGAGCAGATCGCCGGTTGGACGAACGTCGCCGCCGCCGTGCACTCGGCCGGAGGGCGCCTGGTCGCCCAGGTCATGCATGCCGGCCGGGTCACCCATGAGGGCACGAACGGCGGCCGCGAGGTCGTGGCCCCCAGCGCCATCGCCATCAACGGCGAGACCCGCACCTACGAGGGAAAAGTCACCTACCCGGTGCCGCACGCCCTCACCTCGGACGAGCTCCCCGGCGTGATCGCGGACTTCGTGCAGGCCTCCCGCAACGCCATCGCCGCCGGACTCGACGGTGTGGAAATCCACTCCGCGAACGGTTACCTCCTGCACGAGTTCCTCTCGCCGGCCTCCAACCAGCGCGACGACAGCTACGGCGGCTCCCCGCAGAACCGGGCCCGCTTCGTCGTCGAGGTCGTCACCGCGGTGGCCGAAGCCATCGGCGCCGGCCGCGTCGGCATCCGGATTTCCCCGGAGCACAACATCCAGGACGCCCTCGAAACGGATGCCGCCGACGTGCTGGCCACCTACGGCGCCTTGGCCGACGCACTCGCCCCGCTGGGGCTGGCCTATCTGAGCATCCTGCACCGCGAGCCGGCCGGAGAACTCGTGCAGCAGCTGCGTACCCGTTTCGGCGGCCCGCTCCTGGTCAACAGCGGCTTCGGCGAGGTCACCGGCCGGGACGAAGCGATGGCCATCATCGCCGACGACCTGGCGGATGCGGTCGTCGTGGGTCGTGCCGTGATCGCCAACCCCGACCTCGTGGCGCGTTGGCTCAAGGACCTGCCGCTCAACGCGCCCGACCCGCTCACCTTCTACGGAGCCGGAGCCGAGGGCTACACCGACTACCCCGCCCTGGCGCACTAGGCACCCCTGCAGCCCAGCACCAGCCCGGCCCTCTTTCCGGTTTGGTCGGTGCATAACTCCTGCAATTTGTGACGCGCTCGCGCACCACCCCCTGAATTCCGGGGCTGTGGATGTCGCAGCCGACAAATTGCAGGAGTTATGCATTGTGTGACCGAAGAAGTGCGGTTGCGGAGCAGGGCCCGGCGTCTCGTTGCGCGGAGGCCGGAGCGGCGGCTACCGGGCGGTGATGCCGGCCAGCTGTGCGGCGGCGCGCTCGAGGACGTCCACCTTCTTGCAGTAGGCGAAACGCACCAGCGAGGCGTACTCGGGCCGGTTCGCGGCGGAGCAGAACGCTCCGATCGGAACCGCCACCACCCCGGCCAAGTCGGGCAGCACCCGGCAGAACTCGGCGCCGTCCGTGTAGCCGAGCGGCGCGGCATCCGCCACGATGAAATACGACCCCTGGGGGCGGCTGACCGTGAATCCAGCCGCGGTCAGGCCGCTCTCGAGCACGTCGCGCCTGGCCCGGAGGTCGGCGGCGATGCCGCTATAGAAGCTGTCGGGCAGGTCGAGACCCCGTGCGATCGCCGGCTGGAACGGGGCGCCGTTCACATAGGTGAGGAACTGCTTCACGGCCAGGATCGCGGTGACCAGGGCGGCCGGGGCGGTGAGCCAGCCGACCTTCCAACCGGTGGTGTTGAACGTCTTCCCGCCCGAGGAGATCGTGATGGTGCGCTCGCTCGCACCCGGAATCATTGCGACCGGCACGTGGGGGACGCCGAAGGTGAGGTGCTCGTAGACTTCGTCGGTCACGATGAGAGCGTCGTGGCGGTGCGCGAGGGACACGATGAGTTCCAGAGTCTCACGGGGCAGCACGGCACCGGTGGGGTTGTGCGGATTGTTCACGATGATCAGCCGGGTGCGGTCGGTGATCACGGCGCGCAGCTCGTCCGGGTCCGGCTGGAAGTCGGGCGCTCGCAGCCGCACCGTGCGGTGGATGCCGCCGCCCAGCGCGATCAGGCCGCCGTACGCGTCATAGAACGGCTCGAGCGTGACCACCTCGTCGCCGGGTTCGAGCAGCGCGAGAATGGTCGCCGCCAGCGCCTCCGTGGCGCCGGCCGTCACCAGAACCTCGGTGTCCGGATCGACGGACAGACCGTAGAACCGGTGCTGGTGACGAGCAATGGCCTCCCGCAGCACGGGCAGGCCGCGCCCCGGCGGGTATTGGTTCACCCCGTCGGCGATCGCCTGGCGGGCCGCGTCGAGCACCTCGGCGGGGCCGTCCTCGTCCGGGAATCCCTGACCCAGGTTGATGGCGCCGGTGCGCACGGCGAGGGCACTCATCTCGGCGAAAATACTCGCGGCAACGGTACCGTCCGCTGCGAGCAGACCGGCCCCGCGGGCCGTGCGTCGCCAGGCTCCGGAGATCGTCATGGTGTCACCTGCATGGCTCCAAACTACGACATGTGGAAAGTTCGAGCGCGCTTCCGCCGGATGCCCTAGGTTGGCCGGATGCGGACCGTGAAGCGCGACCTCCTCGTTCTGGGCACGCTGCTGCTGCTCGGCGCGCTGTCGCTGACGGGATGCGCGCCCGAACCGGCTCCCCGCGCGTCCGAGACGACGGCGCCGACGGATGCCCCCGTCTTCGCCTCCGACGAGCAGGCCCTCGCCGCGGCCACGGAGGCCTATGCGGCCTACCTAGCTGCCGGCGATGCAGAAGAGGGAGCCGGGACCCCATCACGGGATCAGTTTCTCGCCCTGAGCTCCGGAGAGGCTCACGAGCAAGATCTATCCGTTGCGGCATCATTCGATGAGAAGGGCTGGAAGCAAATCGGTTCCACCTCCTTTGACTCGATGGCCATCCAATCTGCGGAAATAAATGAGAAAAGAAGATGGGAAATTCGGGTCTACGTGTGTCTTGATGTGACAAATAGCGACATCGTCGATTCTTTCGGTGTTTCGGTATCTCAACCCGACCGCCCACTTCGGATGCCGTTGGAAGTGGCTTTCGTCGGAACTGACCAAAGCAATGATCATCTTCAGATGACGGAGTCGCGGGTATGGGCCGGATCAGACTTCTGCTAGCAGCGATGATGTTCTCAATTCTCTCCCTGACCTCGGTTGTGTCCGCAGCGGCCGAAGGTCAAGATTGCCCATACCAACTGGCCGTCGCTGGTCTCTGCCCAGTTGTGACAGGCAACATCAACAACGGAGGGGTGGACCTTTCGGCGGGGTACGAGACCGGCGGCGGGGGACAGGGCTCCGGAAACGGGACCGGTGGCGGAGCGGAATCCGGGGCGGGTGGGTCCGGCAGCGGCAGCGGCGGTACCGGGCAGCCTGGTGCATCTCCCGTTGTCGATCCGCTGGTGTTCGTGCGTGACGGCTTCACCGTGAACTGCATCCCGGGATCGCCGTGCGATCCGAACCTGGTGGTGCGGGTCGGCGACCTGATCAACTTCCAGCCCGCCGCGCCGTCTCAGACGATGGAACCGCAGGGCTGGAGCGTGGCGGGGTTGCCCGCCAACTTCATCGCGTCGGCATCCGTGCACACCCGCACGGGTACGCTGCTGGGCTATCCGGCGGAGGTGCGTTTCACCCCGGTCGGCTACCGCTGGACCTACGGCGACGGCGCTCAGGCGAGTACGAGCTCGGGCGGTGCCACCTGGGCGGCACTGGGCTTGCCGGAATTCTCGGACACCGCGACCAGCCACGCGTTCGTCGTACCGGGGAGCTACGTTGTCGTCGTCGCGGTGGTGTACTCGGCCGAGTACCGATTCGCGGGCCTTGCCTGGCGTGCGGTCGAGGGTACTCTGGCGGTTTCGGCCGGCCCGCTCGGGGTGATCGTGGGAGATGCCCAGACGGTGCTCGTCAACCGGGAGTGCACGGTGAATCCCTCAGGTCCGGGCTGCTGAATGAGGGGGTCGACCCGGTCGCGAACAAGTCACTGCGTCGTCATCGAATGCTCCCAGCTTGCACATATCATTCGTTCAGGTTCAGGAGTCAAGGTGGACTTGCTTGGAAGGAGCACATCATGACCGACAACCCGCAGGTACCCGGCACCACTCCCGATCCCGACAACGCAGTCCCATTCGAAGTGAATGCGGCCGGCGAGGCGTCGGCACCGGCGCAGCCTGCGGCGGTGAATCCTTCCCCGAGAACCCCCGGCGATGAGCAGCCGACCGACGTCATTCCCGAGACGCTCACCGCCTCCGAGCAGCAGGCGCCGGTTCAGTCCGCCGCCGCCCAGCCGGCACCCGACCGGCCCACCGCTGCCCATCCCACCGCTGCCCAGCCCACGCTCGCTTACGCCACGGATGCCTTCGGCCGGCCGGTCGCAGGAGGCCCCACCTCGAATCCCTACGCGCCGAACCCCCAGCCGCAGTCCTACGCCCAGCAGAACGGTGACGCCACCGACCAGCTCGGCGGCCCCCGCAAGGCTCCCCGCCGCTCGGGCAATGTCGCACTGATCGCGGCGCTGGCCATCGGCGCTCTCGTCGGCGGAGCATCCGGCGCCGGTGTCTCGGCGTTCGTGCTCACCAACCAGACCGCGGGCATCCCGGCCAGCCAGGCCGAGGGCCCCAGCACGGTCGTCGTCAACAACACCGACAGCGTCAACCAGATCACCGCTGTCGCCGCAAAGGCCACGCCCAGCGTCGTCACCATTGCCGCCTCCGACGGCAGTTCCGGCGGAACCGGTTCCGGCGTCGTCCTGACCGATGACGGCTACATTCTCACGAACACGCACGTCGTCACCCTCGACGGCGCCGCTGCAGACGCCACCATCCAGGTCACTGCCAGCGACGGAAAGCTGTACGCGGCCACCATCGTCGGCACCGACCCGATCTCCGACCTCGCCGTGATCAAGCTCGAGGGGGCGAGCGACCTGACGCCGATCAAGTGGGCGGATTCCGGCAAGCTCAACGTCGGTGACACGACCATCGCGATCGGCGCGCCGCTCGGTCTCTCCGGCAGTGTCACCGACGGCATCGTGAGCGCCCTGAACCGCAGTATCTCCATCGCCTCCTCGGCCGCACCGTCGACGCCCGACAACTCCGCACCCGAGGAAGACCAGAGTCCGTTCTTCTTCGACCTGCCCGATCAGAACGGCGGCCAGCCTCAAGCGCCGTCCACCGGAAGCATCTCGCTCTCGGTCATCCAGACGGATGCCGCGATCAACCCCGGCAACTCCGGCGGAGCCCTGCTCAATTCCAAGGGCGAGCTGATCGGCATCAACGTCGCCATCGCCAGCGCGGGCGGCGAGTCGGCGGCGGCCGGCAGCATCGGCGTCGGCTTCTCCATCCCGTCGAACCTGGCCAAGCGCATTTCCGACGAACTGATCGCCACCGGCACGGCCAGCCACGGTCTGCTCGGAGCGAGCGTCACCAGCGCGGCCGGCAGCCCGGAGAGCACCACCGTCGGCGCCCTGATCAGCGAGGTGTCCCCGGGCGGCGCGGCGGAGAAGGCCGGCCTCCGGGAAGGCGACATCGTCACCAACCTGAACGAACTGCCCATCACCGACGCCAACGACCTGACCGCCCAGGTGCGCGCTCTCGCTGCGGGCGAAACCGCCGACGTCACCTATGTGCGCGACGGCAAATCGGTCACGGTGTCCGTCACGGTCGGCGAACTCTCCAGCTGACCACTCGATCCTTCTTGCAGAAAGACGACTGCGCCGCCGGTGATCCACCGGCGGCGCAGTCGTCGTATTCCGGCCCGAGACTGGCCGGAAAGACGCGGCTGGTAGGCTCTAACCTCCCTCCAGAAGAATGGAACTATGACCAGCCAGGATTCCTCTTCCGGAGACACATCCCTGCTCGGGGTTTCCTACGTGATGCCGGTGCTGAACGACGTGACACATGTGCGCGCCGCGGTGACCAGCCTGCTCCGCCAGGACTACGAGGGGCCCTTCGAAGTCACCCTGGCCCTCGGGCCGAGTATCGACGGCACGACCGAACTCGTCGAAGAGATGGCCGCGGTCGATCCGCGCATCCGCGTCGTCGCGAATGAGATCGGCTCCACTCCGGCAGGCCTCAACACCGCTATCCGCGCCTCGCAATACCCGGTCGTCATCCGCGTCGACGCCCACTCGGTGCTGCCGATCGACTACGCCCGAATCGCGGTGGAAGCCCTCGAGCGCACCGGTGCCGACAATGTCGGCGGTGTCATGGATGCCCAAGGCGAGAGCCCTTTCCAGAAGGCCGTCGCCCGCGCCTACGGAACGAAGATCGGTCTCGGCGGCACGCCCCTGCACATCGGAGGCCCGGAGGGTTCGGCGGAAACCGTCTACCTGGGCTGTTTCCGAATGGAGAGCATCGTGCGCGTCGGCCTCTTCGACGAGGGCATCAAGCGCGGCCAGGACTGGGAACTCAACCGCCGCCTGCGCGACCAGGGTGGCACCGTCTGGTTCACGCCCCGGCTCCGGGTGGTCTACCGGCCGCGACCGAGCCTGGCCCGACTGGCCCGGCAGATGGTGTCCACCGGACTCTGGCGGGGGGAACTGGCCCGCCGCTATCCCGAGGACAACGGCATCCGTTACTTCGCCCCACCCGTCATGGTGCTGGGCGTCCTGCTCGGAACCCTGCTCGGTCTGGCCGGCCTGGTGCAGCTGGTCACCGGGGCGACGCCGTGGCTGCTGCTCGGATTCCTGATTCCCGCCGGCTACCTGCTCCTCGTCGCCATGGCCACGGCCCTGGTCACCCGGCCGGACGGGTTTCGTGCCGGGCTGTGGTTTCTCGTAGTCTTGCCCTGCATCCACTTCTGCTGGGGGATCGGCTTCCTGCTCGGGTATCTGAAACTCACCACCAACATCTCGGCCCATACCGGAAGGCACCAATGACGTCAGCGAATCCCGCGGCGACTCGACCCTCCTCAATCGACGAGCTGCGCCGGGTGGCGCAGCCGCCGGAAGTGCGGCTGCGCGCGAACGCCGAGCACTGGACGGCGTCCCTGTACCTGCGCGACATCTCCCCGTACCTGACCTGGATGCTGCTGAAGACCCGCATCTCGGCGAACGGCGTCACCGGCCTGATGATCCTGGTCGGCTGGTCCACGGCGGCCGCGCTGCTCATTCCCGGCATCTGGGGCGCTCTGCTCGCCCTCCTGCTCGGGCAGCTGCAGATGCTGGTCGACTGCTCCGACGGCGAGGTCGCCCGCTGGCGCCGGCAGTCTTCGCCGGCCGGCGTGTTCCTCGACAAGGTCGGGCACTACACGACCGAAGCACTCATCCCGATCGCGTTCGGCATCCGGTGCGCCTTCTACCCGTTCGAGGCCCCGGCCGACTTCCTGTGGACCACGCTCGCACTCCTGCTCGCCCTGATCATCGTGCTGAACAAGGCACTCAACGACATGGTGCACGTTGCCCGAGCGAACGCGGGCATGACCAAGCTCGCCGACCGCAAGCACGAGCAGACCCCGACGTCGAGCCTCATCGCCCGTGCCCGCCGTCTGGCGCGCTTCCTCCCGTTCCACCGGCTCTACCACTCGGTCGAACTGACCATGCTGATCTTCGTCGCCGCGATCCTCGGCAGCTTCCTCGGCGAGCCGACGGTCGACCGGTTCGTGCTGGTCGCGCTCGTCCCGCTGGCGTTCCTCTCACTGGTCGGCCACTTCGTGGCCATCATGGCTTCCAAACGTGTCCGGTCCTGACGCGTCACCGGTCAGCCTCGCCCTGCCGACCGTGGGGGTGGTGCTGCTCACCCAGGGCACCCGTCCCGACGACCTGGCCCGCGGCATCCGCAGCCTGCTGGCCCAGCAGGACGTGCGCCTGGACATCGTGTGCGTGGGCAACGGCTGGCAGCCGACGGGGTTGCCGGCCGAGGTGAAGACGCTCGGCCTGCCCGAGAACCTGGGCATTCCGGCGGGGCGCAACCGCGGGGTCTCCCGCGTCGTCGGCGACTTCCTCTTCTTCCTCGACGATGACGCCAGCATTCCGGACCCGCTTTTTCTGCGTGAGGCCATCGCCGTGCTGCGGGCGGATCCGACTATCGGCTTACTGCAGCCCCGGGTGGTCGACCCGGCCGGGATCGCGTCTCCCCGGCGCTGGATCCCGCGCATCCGCAAGGGCGCGGCCACCCATTCCAGCAACGTCTTCTCGGTCTGGGAGGGCGCCGTGCTGCTGCCCCGTGCCGCGTTCGACGCCACCGGGGGCTGGGCCGAGCCGTTCTTCTACGCCCATGAGGGCATCGAGCTGGCCTGGCGCGTGTGGGACCTCGGCCTGCGCGCCTGGTACGCGGGGGAGCTGGAAGCGAATCATCCGGTGATCGCGCCCACCCGGCACGCCGACTACTACCGCCTGAACGCACGCAACCGGGTGTGGCTGGCCCGCCGCAATCTCCCGGCCCTGCTCGTGCCCGTGTACACCGGGTCCTGGCTCCTGATCCAGCTGCTGCGCTGGGCCCGCAATCCGGGCGCGCTGCGGGCCTGGCTCGCCGGGTTCCGCGAGGGATGGACCACCGACCCCGGGGAGCGGCGTCCCCTCAAAGCCCACACGGTGTGGCGGATGACGCTGGCCGGCCGGCCGCCCATCGTCTGACGATTCCGGCGTCACGACCCCTTCGGGGGGTCAGGGGCGCTCGGTCGAGCGGCATCGTCGGTACTCTGGAAGCGTGAGTATTCAACGGGACGTCAGGCTTGGACTCAAGCTGGTCAGAGACGTCACGGCGTCGCGCAAGGCTCAGCGCCTGCTGAACGGGCGGCTGGCCACACGGGAAGCGCTGCCCCGCCAGCACTTCAAGATCGCGGTCTACTTCGCCGACAGCGGCGTCAATCTCTACCAGATGCGGCAGTGGTACAAGCCGCTCGCGAAACTCGCCGAGACCTGGCCCGTCCTCGTGCTGAGCCGAAGCGGGGCAGGTGCACTGCCGTTGATCGACGAATCGCCGATCCCGGTCGCCTACGTGCGCCGGATCGTCGACCTGGAACGCGTGCTGGCCGAGCAGGACATCCGGATCGTGTTCTACGTGAACCAGAACAGCCGCAACTTCCAGATGATGCGCTACGGGCGCCGCTGGCATGTTTTCATCAACCACGGTGAGAGCGACAAAATGTACATGGTCACGAACCAGATCAAGGCCTACGACTACGCCCTCGTCGCCGGCGATGCCGCGCTCGCCCGCCTCGACAAGGTGCTCTGGGACTACGACTTCGACAAGCGCGCCATCAAGATCGGTCGCCCCCAGGCCGACTACTATTCCGGGACGACCCCGTTCACCCCGGACGAGCGCCAGGTCATCCTCTACGCTCCGACCTGGGAGGGCGACCGGCCGGCCGCCGCCTACGGCTCCATCGCGACCCACGGCGTCGCCCTCGTGACGGCACTGCTTTGCTCGGGACGGCACCGGGTGATCTACCGCCCGCACCCCCGCAGCGGCGTGGTGAGCAGTGAGTACGGCGCGGCGAACAAGGCCATCATCGCGGCCATCGCGACGGCGAATGGGCGGGATCCCTCCGCCCGGCACATCTATGACGCCAGCCCCGAGTTGGGCTGGCAGCTGTCGGCAGCGGATGTCGCGATCGTCGACATCTCCGCGATGGTCTACGACCGCCTGGCCTCGGGGAAGGCCCTGATGGTGACACGCCCCGTCGACCCCGACGCTCAGATCGACTTGAGTGGCTACCTGTCCGACTGCGAATGGCTGCACGTCGACCGGGCCGGGAACATCCTCGACGTGCTCGACGACCTCACCGATGACAGCGAGGCCCAGGACCGGCTCAAGGTCTGGGTCGAGCGCTACTTCGGCGACACCGGAGCCGGGGTCGCCACGGAGCGTTTCCACGCCGCAGTGGTGCACCTGATGGACGAATGGGAGCGCGTCGACGCCTCACACCCGCAGGCCGTGCGCCTGGAAGTGGCGGAACCGACCATCGACGCCGCGACGGACGAGGTCACGGACGTCGAGAAGCTTTAGCCTGCGGGTCTCTACACGCCGCCGGGACCGGCACCGGGGACGGGGTCGGTGTCGAGGACGGGGCCGCCCGCGGGATCGACCGCCGGTTCCTCTGGACCGGGCGCGGCCTGCATCCGTCGCCGTGGGGACAACCGGCCGGACAGAGCGGTCAGGGACAACCGGGTGAGCCCGGGGATGCGGCGGGCCGGCGATTCCCGATCGACGATCCGCACCTGCGGGTCCAGCTCCTCGCGGAAACCGACCGGGGGAGGGCCGAACGCGAGCCTCGATGAGTGCACGACCCGCGTGCCCAGGATGTGGTTGCCGGCACCGCCGATGATGGCGCCCACGCCGAACGGCAGAGCCTTGCCGATGAAGCTGGCGCCGCCTTTCGCGACGAACTGCCGGATGAAGCTGCTCTTCAGCCGGTCGGTCAGCGGGCCCATGATCGCCCGGGGGAGGCTGGTCGTGACGAGTTCGCCCCAGTAAGCGGTGCGCGGGACGCCGGAGCCGGAGACCTGGCCGGCCAGCTGGCGCACCAGATCCGATCCTTCACGGCCGAGCATCATCGTCATCACGAGAGCGCGTGCCCGCTCGGGGTCCTCGACCGCTATGCCGTGCACCTCGCTCACCGACTGCGTGAACAGGGCGGTGGCCTCGAGGAAGCCTGCCGTCTCCACACCGGAGATGGCCAGGGTGACTCCGGTACCGACTCCCGGGATGACCGCCGTCGCGCCGACCGCCGCACCCCCGGTGGTGACGGCGGCGAGGTAGCGCCGCTCGAGGATTTGGATGATCTCCATGGGTGACGCCTGCGGCGAACGGCGACGCACGGACCGGATATGCGCGAGTACGGCAGGACGATGGATCGCCATCACGCGGTCGAAGCCCGTGACGATCCCGGTGGGCAGCTGGCCGCCCCTCGGCGTGCCGCCCGTCTCGGAAATAATCGGCTTGGTCCTTCTGACCATCAGAGTGCCCTCCCTCAGTGTTCCGATGAGTTTACGTGCCTTGGCTGGACCACTGGCGGAAAACGCGGCCCGCGCCTATACAAAGAGAATGCCTGAGCCGAAGTCTGAAGCGTCCCGCATCCTCGGTGTTCGCCTGCGACGTCGACGGCGTCAGCTGTCCCTCAATCAGGAAGCCGTGGCCCACCGGGCCGGCCTCAACGTGTCCAACTACGCTCGGATCGACCGCGGACTCGGCAACCCCACCTTTCACACCCTGATCCGGCTTGCGACGGTGCTCGGCATGGAACCCGGCGACCTGGTCACCGGGTTCAATGCCGATCACCTGCCGCCCAGCCGGGACGGCCTGTCCGACCAGGATGCCGTGATCGCCGCGGCCCGTCAGGCCGGCTTGATACCGTACTGCGAGTTGTAGAGCGCCAGCACATCGGTGATCGGGGCGTCCAGAACCAGCGCACCTTTGTCGAGGTAGAGGCCCCGGGTGCAGAACCGTTTAAGGTCGCGCTCGTTGTGGGACACGAAGAACAGCGTTCGCCCGCCGGCGAGGAGCTCCTCGATCCGCCGGTAGCACTTCTCCCGGAACGCCTTGTCGCCGACCGCGAGCACCTCATCCACGAGCAGGATGGGCTCCTCGAGCCGCGAAATCACGGCGAACGCGATGCGCACCTTCATGCCGCTGGACAGGTGTTTGTAGGGGGTGTCGACGAAGTCGGCGATCTCCGCGAAGTCGATGATCTCATCGAAACGCTCGGCGATCTGCTTCTTGGTCATGCCGTGGAGTCCCGCGGTCAGGTAGACGTTCTCCCGCACCGTGAGATCGTCCACGAAGCCACCCGTGATCTCGATCAGCGGTGCCACACCCTCGGTCACGCGCACGGCGCCCTCGTCGGGCAGCACGACGCCCGTGACCAGCTTCAACAGGGTCGACTTGCCCTGCCCGTTGCGACCGACCACGCCGATCGCCTCGCCGTGCTGCACAGTGAACGACACGTTCCGCAGCGCCCAGAACTCGTTGGGGCGGATGCGCCGCCCTCGGGCGGCGAACAGGTCCTTGAAAGAGCGCCGACCGCGTCGATTGCGTCGGAAGCGGATGCCGACACCCGTCAGGGTGATCACCGGAGCCGACACTAGATCTCCTTCAGGACTGCGCGTTCGGTGCGCGTGAAGACGACCAGGCCGACGACGAGGAAGAGGACCGACATCAGCGCGCTGATCAGCACGATGGTCCAGTCGAGCTGCTCGGGGAAGAACGCGGCACGGTACAGGCTGAACAGGCCGCTGAGCGGGTTGAACGCGGCCCAGAACTGCAGGTCCGCGGGAAGGTCCGCGGTGCCGTAGATGATCGGGGAAGCGTAGAACAGGAAGCGGAGGATGAGTTTCACGGCACGCTCGAGGTCGCGGAAGAAGACTACGAGGGGCGCGACGATCAGCCCGATCCCCGCGGTCAGGATCGTTTGGATCAGGATCGCGAGGGGGAACAGCGCAGCTCCCGCGCTCAGCTCGGCACCCGCGATCAGCGCGAACAGCAGCAGGACGGGGATGGACGCCACGAACTCGATGCCTTTGGACAACACGAGACGATTAACCCAGATCGTGCGCGGGATTCGCGTGGACCGGATCAGCTTCGCCTCGCGCAGGAACGCGCGGGTGCAGTCGGACACGGTGCCGTTGAACCACATCCACGGCAGCAGCGCCGACAGCAGGAAGACGATGTACGGCTCGTTGCCGACGGTGCGCTGGAAGACCTGGGTGAAGACGAACCAGTAGATGCCGGCCATCACCAGAGGGTCGAGAATCGACCAGAAGTAACCGAGCAGCGAGGTGGAATAGCGCACCCGCAGATCCCGCTGTGTGAGCAACCAGAGGGAATGACGGTACCTGGCGAAAGACGTGCGCTGCTCAGGGCGCACTTCCGCATAACTACTCACGCGCTCTATCGTAGGGGCGCGATGCGCGCCCCCGCGAAAGGCAGCGTTAGACGAACAGGTTCGCGCGTTCCAGATCCTCGGCGAAATCGACCTCGACGGCATAGAAATCGGAGATGTCGAGAGGCTCGACCAGAAGGTTGTTCTTCTCGATCGCGAGTTCGATGCCGCGCTCGAAGTAGTCCTGGTCGGCGACCTTCGTCAGGTGGTGGAGCAGGACCGCCTTATACGCACTGGAAATGTAGTTGATCCCCACGGCCTCGCCCAGGCCCCCCTTGACGGTCTTGGAGAGTTCCTTGATGTAGCCCTCGGCGCTGGTCGTGTACTTGACCTCCTCGTCGGACACCTTGGAAGTGTTGACGGTGACGAAGGACTGGTCGCGAGCCACCATCGCGGCAGCGCGGTCGAGAATGGCCGGGTCGAAGACGACGTCGCCGTTCATCCAGAGCACACCGCCGGTGGTGGACGCCTGGAGGGCGCGCATCAGGCTCTTCGAGGTGTTTGTCTGGTCGTACTCTTCGTTGTAAACGAAGGATGCCTGCGGGAACGCTTCGATGATGTGCTCGAGCTTGTAACCGACGACGATGGTGACCTTGGCCTTCTTGCCGAAGGCGTGGTCTATGTTGTCGAACTGCTGCTGCATGATCGTTCGACCGTCGTTGAGTTCGGTCAGCGGCTTCGGGAGCGAACGACCGAGTCTGCTGCCCATGCCTGCTGCCAAAATGACTACCTGGGTGGTCACGATTGTCTCCTAAAAAAGAATTCGAGTGACCGAGACACGCTCCTGTTGAGATCGAGTTTGCCTAGGGTTCACTTGTAAGTTCACGTATAGACACACCGTTATGCCAACTCCAGAGTACCCCAAGCCCTCTGTTGGGGGGAAGAGCGGCCCTATTCCGTGTCGCTTTCGTGATCCGGGCCGCCGGGGCCGGGCTGCCCCTGACGGTGTTCCCCCGTGACCCCCGAAACCTGCGGTGTCAGACGGTCCTTGGTAGGTTAGCGAGGTGACTTCAGCACCCCCGACATCCGAGCCCGACGAGCCGAAGGCAGCGTCCTCCGTGCCCTATTCCGCTGAAACACAGGCCACGACGCCGGCCGCCACGCGCCCGTCCTCGGTGCGCACGGCCCCGGTCCATAAGGCTCCGGCGCGCACGATCGTTACCCCCCGAACGTCCGCTGTGCGCCCGAACGCGTCCCGCGCGACGGCGACGGCGGGGGCGGGGGCGGGGGCGGGAGAAGTAACTCCCGGAGAAGGGGTTTCGAAGAAACCCGCGGCCAGGACCGTTCCAAAACCCGTGGCCAGGGCCATTCCGAAAAAACCGGCGACGAGGACGGCCCCGAAGAAGCGTGCCGCGGCGCCGGAGACCGTCCACGCCGACCCGTCGGCCACCCTGCCGGCAGTCGAGGTTCCGACAGCCCTCTCATCTCACACGTCGGCCGCTCGCGCCACGGCCGCGCGCCCGGCGGCGGCGAAGTCGGAATCTGTCGGGAAGACCGGTGCGGCCCGGTCCAGCGCGGCCAAGGCCAGCGCTGCTCGCGCTGCAGCCGCGCGAGCAGCGGCCCTGGCTTCTGCCGCCGCTGCCGTCCCTGCGCCTGTCGAACCTGAGCCTGTCGAACCTGCGCCTGTCGAGCCTGCGCCTGTCGAGCCTGAGCCCATGGAGCCTGAGCCCGTGGAAGCGGCACATGAGCCGGTCCCTGTCGAGCCGGACCGAGAGCCTGAGCCTGAGCCGGAACCTGCCACGCTGGTTCTGCCGGAGTTCGTCCCGTTTGACGACGAGTCGTCCGCGGCCTCGCTCGAGACAACCGACCTGCCGCCCGCCGCCGGGGCCGTTGCGATGAAGCGACCCGCTTTCAAAGGCGCCCCCCGCAAACGCGCCCCCGTGATCGCGCAGACCGTCCACGATCCGGCGTCGCCCGTGGTGCTGAATATCAGCGGTCTGCAGAAAAGCTTCGGCCAGACCGTGGCGGTATCGGGCATCGACCTCGAGGTGCGTGCCGGGTCGTTCTTCGGGATCGTCGGTCCCAACGGCGCCGGCAAGACCACGACACTCTCCATGGTCACCGGGCTGCTCCGGCCGGATGCGGGCACGGTCACGGTCAACGGCATCGATGTCTGGGCGAACCCTTTCGCCGCCAAACGCATCATCGGCGTCCTCCCGGACCGGCTGCGCCTGTTCGACCGCCTGACCGGAGCCCAGCTGCTCTACTATTCCGGGGTGCTCCGGGGCCTCGACGACGTCACTGTGCGGCAGCGCTCGGCCGACCTGGCGACCGCCTTCGGCCTCGAAGACGCCCTCAACCGCCTCGTCGCCGATTACTCGGCCGGCATGACGAAGAAGATCGCACTTGCCTGCGCGATGATCCACTCGCCACGGCTGCTCGTGCTCGATGAACCCTTCGAGTCGGTCGACCCGGTTTCCGCGGTCAACGTCACCGAGATCCTGCAGAAATACGTCGCCAGCGGAGGAACCGTCGTGCTGTCCAGCCACGGCATGGACCTGATCCAGCGCGTCTGCGATCATGTCGCCATCATCGTGCAGGGCGCGGTGCTGGCCTCCGGCACCATCGCCGAGGTTCGCGGCGAGCAGACGCTCGAGGAACGGTTCGTCGAGCTGGCCGGCGGACGCAAGGTGGCGGAGGGCATGGAGTGGTTGCACAGTTTCTCGGACTGAAAGTCCGTCTGCTCGCCAATTTCTCCCGGCGCAGCCCCTGGCAGGTCGTCGGCATCGTGATCGGTATGCTCTACGGCCTCGCCCTGGCCGTCGGCCTGTTCATGGTGCTCGTGGGGCTGCGCTTCACGGGCGATGCGGTGGCCATTCGCGACGGCATGGTCGTGGCCGGGTCGCTGGTCGTGCTGGGCTTCCTGCTCTTCCCGCTCGTGTTCGGGATCGACGACACCATGGACCCGCGCAAATTCGCGACCATGGGCATCCCCACCCAGCGGTTGTCGCTCGGCCTTGCGCTGTCCTCGCTGGTGGGCGTGCCCGCGTTCGTCCTCGGGGTCGTGCTGCTCGGAACCGTCGTGACCTGGTCCCGGGGCGTCATCGAGACGCTCCTCGCCCTGATTTCCGCGGCACTGCTGCTGGCCACCTGCATGCTCGCCTCCCGGGTGAGCACGTCGCTGGCGGCCTTCCTGCTGGACACGCGCCGATCACGGGAATTCACCGGGATCATCGGGGTGCTGATCCTGGTCATGATCGCACCCGTCGTGCTTCTGGCGCTCAACTTCGACTGGGGTCGGTACGGCCTGGACCTGATCGGCGGGCTGGCGGGCATCCTGGGCTGGACGCCCCTCGGCGCGGCCTGGGCCGTTCCCGGGGATGCCGCCACGGGGCTCTGGGGCGAGGCGGTGCTCAAACTGCTGATGGCCACGTTCACGACCTACCTGCTGTGGCTGGCTTGGCAGGGTCTGGTGTCACGGATGCTCGTCACGCCGGGCCGCGAGGCTCAGGCCCGTCAGTACGGCGGGCTCGGGTGGTTCGACAGCATGCCGCACACCCCGATGGGAGCGATCGCCGCCCGCAGTCTCACCTACTGGCGCCGCGACTCCCGGTACTGGATGTCGGTGATCGTCATCCCCGTCATCCCGCTGATCGTCATCCTGCCGTTGTCCTTCGCCGGGTTGCCGGTCTCCTATCTCGCGCTGCTGCCGGTGCCGTTGATGAGCGTGTTCCTGGGCTGGACCCTGCACAACGACGTCGCCCTGGACCACACCGCGGTATGGCTGCACGTGGCCTCCGGCACCCGCGGATTCGAGGACCGGATGGGCCGTCTGGTTCCCGCCCTCTTCGTGGGGATCCCGATGATCGCGGCGGGGTCGGCCATCAGCGTGTCGGTTTACGGCGACTGGGCGGTGATGCCGTCCATCCTGGGGGTGAGCACCAGCATCCTGCTGACCGGGCTCGGACTCTCGAGTTATTCATCGGCACGCTTCCCCTACCCGGCCACCAAACCCGGAGACAGTCCCTTCTCCCAGCCTCAGGCGTCGGACACGGCGGCCGCGCTGATCCAGTCGTTCACCTTCGCCGGGTCGATCCTGCTGTCGCTGCCGGCGCTGGCCTGCGGTCTGCTCGGCGTCTTCGTCGACCCGGTCTGGAACATCCCGGCGCTCGCACTGGGCGTCGGCATCGGCCTGATCACCCTCGTCGGCGGGGTCTGGGCGGGGTCGCTCGCCTTCGAACGGCGTGGGCCGGAGACGATCTCCTCCGCCATCCGGGCCTAGGCAGGCCTGCCCGTGTGCCTCCGGGTTGTTTTACACTGGACTTATGACTGAACACTTTCGCGCGAGCATCGCAGAACCCGGGAACCCCGGCACAGGCGGCGGAACCTCGACGCTCGACCGCGAGCTCGAGGAACTCCTCAACCAGGAGCACATCGAGCCGGGCGACCACGAGCGTTTCTCGCACTACGTTCCCAAAGACAAAATCCTCGAATCGGCCATCTCCGGCAAACCGGTGCGCGCCCTCTGCGGCAAGAAATGGCTGCCCGGACGCGACCCGGAGAAGTTCCCGGTCTGCCCGGCCTGCAAGGCCATCTACGAGAAAATGAAGGCCTGACGACCGGACCGGTCGCTGCCGGCTTGTCGCCTGGCGGTTCGTCGCCTGGCGGTTCGTCGACTACCGGTTCGTCGCCTACCGGTACAGGGTCGGGATGACGGGGTCGCCGCGGCCGAGGCGGAAGGCCTCGATCGGCAGTTCCTGCATGACGGATGCGTGGTGCGCCCGGGCGCGGGTCGTGCCGGCCGCACCGAGGTGACGTTCGTCGATCACGCCGTCGGTGACCAGAGGTACCAGTAGCACGCGGTCCCGGCCGGAGGGCGCGGCGGGCGGGGTGGAGTCGGCCGAATCCTCACCGATCAGGATGATCTCGGCGCGCGCGATCCCCGCTGCGTCGAGTCGGCGGACGGCCCGCTTGCGGCCGCCGACCGAGGCCTTCGCGGCCGAGGTCTTGGCGACGGGCACCCATTCTCCGGCGTCGTCGCGGTGCGCGACCAGCTTGTAGACCATCCCCGCGGCGGGGGAGCCGGAACCCGTCACTACCGAGGTGCCCACACCGAAGGCGTCCACGGGCGACGCCGACAGGGCTGCGATGGAGAACTCGTCGAGGTCGCTGGTGACGGTGATGAGTGTGTTGACGGCGCCGAGCGCGTCCAACTGGCTGCGGGCCTCCGCGACCATGGTCGGAAGGTCGCCGGAGTCGATCCGGATCGATCCGAGCGCCGGTCCGGCCACCTTGACGGCCAGCTCGATGCCGCGGGCGACGTCGAAGGTGTCCACGAGCAGGGTGGTTGACGGCCCGAAGGCTGCGACCTGGGCGCGGAAGGCGTCTTCCTCACTGTCGTGCAGGAGGGTGAAGGAGTGGGCGGCCGTGCCCATGGTCGGCACGCCCCAGCTGCGGCCGGCCTCCAGGTTGCTGGTCGAGGCGAAACCGGCGATGTAGGCGGCCCGGGCGGCGGCGACGCCGGAGTACTCGCCTGTGCGGCGCGAACCCATTTCGGCGAGCGGACGGCCCAGGCTGACCGAGACCATCCGTGCGGCCGCGCTCGCGACGGAGCTGTCGTAGTTGAGCACACTGAGGATGAGGGTTTCCAGGATGACGCACTCGGCGAAGGTGCCGTCCACCGTGATCAGGGGAGAGCCGGGGAAGTAGGCGTCGCCTTCCTGGTACCCCCAGATGGTGCCGCGGAACGCGTAGTCGGCGAGCCAGTCGAGGGTGGGCTCGCGCACCACTTCGTTGTCTCTCAGCCAGGTGAGTTCGGCATCCGTGAACCGGAAGGCGCGGATGAGCTCGAGCAGACGCCCGGTACCGGCCACGATGCCGTAGCGGCGGCCGGAGGGGAGGCGACGGGCGAAGGCCTCGAACTGGCACTCCCGGCCGGCGGTGCCGCTTTGGATTGCGGCGTCCACCATGGTGAGTTCGTACCGGTCGGTGCGGAATGCTGAAGATTCGGTCACCCGGAAAGCTTATCCGCCCGACCGGTACGGGTTCTTGCCTGCAGTGCGGGCCTACAGCGCCCCGAAGGCGACGATGCAGTTCTGCCCGCCGAAGCCGAAGGCGTTCGCCAGAGCGAACTTCACCGGCTTCTCCCGGGCAACCCTCGGCACGTAGTCGAGTGTGCAGTCCGGGTCGGGCGTCGTGTAGTTGATCGTGGGCGGGATGATGCCGGTGCGAACCGACAGGGCGCAGAGCAGGCCGGAGAGGGCGCCCGCGGCTCCGATCATGTGGCCGGTCATCGACTTGGGGGCGGTGACGGCGATGGAGTCGGCGCTGTGCCCGAGTGCCTGGCGGATCGCCGAGGTCTCGGCCCGGTCATTGGCCTGGGTGGAGGTGCCGTGGGCGCAGATCATGTCGACGTCGCTCGGATTCAGCTTGGACTTGATGAGGGCGCGGGTCATGGCCAGGCTGGCGAACTTGCCGGTGGGTTCGGGCGCGACGATGCTGTGGCCGTCGCTGGTGAGGGCGCCGCCCAGCACCTCCGCGTAGATCTGGGCGCCGCGGGCGCGGGCGTGGGAGAGCAGCTCCATCACGAAGACGACCGCTCCCTCGCCGAAGACGAGTCCGTTGCGGTCGGCATCGAACGGGCGGGAGGCCTCGGCCGGCGACTCGTTGTTCTTGGAGGCCGCGTGCATCGCGTTCAGGCCGGCGAACATGACCGGCGTGATGGCTGCCTCGACGCCGCCGGCGATGACGACGTCGGCGTCACCCATGACGAGCATGGTGCGGGCCTCGAGGAGCGCGTAGGCCCCGCTGGCGCAGGCCAGGGCGCTCGCGTTTACCGGTCCGTGGATGCCGAGGTCGATCGCGACCTCACAGGCGGCCATGTTCAGCAGGGCGGAGGGCACGAAGCGCGGTGGGATGCGCCGGGAATCACCGGAGTTGACGAGCTCGGTGGCTTCCTGGATCTCCGCGAAACCGCTGACGGCGCTATTGACGACGACCGCCGTGTCGATGCCTTCCATGGAAGAGCCGAAGCCGGCATCCGCCACCGCCTCGCGGGCGGCGGCGATGGCGAGTTGTGAGGACCGGGATGCGCGCTTGACCTGCTTCACGGTCATCCGCTCGGCCGGAACGAAGTTCTTCACCTCTCCGGCGATCTGCGTCGGCAGTCCGGTGGGATCGAACAGAGTGATGCGATCGACGCCGCTGCGTCCTTCGATGAGACCCGACCACGTGTCGCGCCAATTGTTGCCCAGGGGCGTCAAGGCGCCCAGTCCGGTGATTACGACTCGGTCATTCACGGTGATCATCTCCTCAAACGACGGATGTGACGTCATTCTGGTGCGGCGACCGTCGGTTGGCGGGAGCCATATTCCGAGTGTAGTTACGGCCATATTCCCCGAATGGAACGTGCTCGCGCCGCACTCGCGAGGCTGTGAATGTGCTTATAGACTCCCCGTTCAGGGATTGCGACTAAGCTCGAACGTCGTGACGGATGCACCGATTGGAATCTTCGATTCCGGAGTGGGCGGCCTGACTGTCGCCCGGGCGATCAAGGATCAGCTGCCCAATGAATCGATCCTCTATATCGGAGACACTGCCCATTCTCCGTACGGCCCGAAGAAGATCGCGGATGTGCGCGGCTTCGCCCTCGACGTTCTCGACGACCTGGTCGCTCAGGACGTGAAAATGCTGGTCATCGCGTGCAACACCGCGTCGGCCGCGATGCTCCGGGATGCCCGCGAACGTTACAGCGTTCCCGTGGTCGAGGTCATCCAGCCCGCCGTGCGCAGCGCCGTGCGCACCACCCGCAACAAACGCGTCGGCGTGATCGGCACTCTCGGCACCGTCAAATCGCGCGCCTACGACGACGCGTTCGCCGCGGCCACCGACATCCAGCTGCTCACCCAGGCCTGCCCCCGGTTCGTCGAATTCGTCGAGGCGGGAATCACCACCGGCGACGAGCTGCTCTCGGTCGCCGAGGGCTACCTCGCCCCGCTGCGGGCCGCGGAGGTCGACACCCTCGTGCTCGGCTGCACGCACTACCCGTTCCTGCGCGGCGCCATCTCCTTCGTGATGGGGGACACCGTGACCCTCGTCTCCAGCGACACCGAGACGGCCAACGACGTGTACCGGCTGCTGGTCAGCCAGGGCCTGGAACGCACCGAGCAGGCACCGCCGAGCTACCGCTACGAGGCCACCGGCGACAGTGCCCAAGAGTTCCTGTCCCTGGCTCACCGTTTGATCGGGCCGGAAATCGGCCGCGTCGACCTGGTCGAGACCGGGTCCTTCACTTTGAGCGAGCTTGCCGAGTTCGCCGTATCGCATCCCGACCAGAAGGAGACCCCGTGACCGACACCGTGCGCGTAGACGGACGAACGAACGACCAGCTGCGCCCCGTCACGATCGAGCGCGGTTGGAGCGATCAGGCCGAAGGGTCCGCCCTCATCTCGTTCGGACGCACCAAGGTGCTCTGCACGGCCTCGTTCACCAACGGCGTGCCGCGGTGGATGGCCGGCAAGGGCAAGGGCTGGGTCACCGCCGAGTACTCCATGCTGCCGCGCTCCACCGACTCCCGGATGGACCGCGAATCGGTCAAGGGCCGCATCGGCGGCCGCACGCACGAGATCAGCCGCCTGGTCGGACGCAGCCTGCGCGCCGTGGTTGACATGAAGGCGCTCGGCGAGAACACCATCGTGCTGGACTGCGACGTGCTCCAGGCCGATGGTGGCACCCGCACCGCGGCGATCACGGGCGCCTACGTGGCCCTCGCCGACGCCCTCGAGTGGGGTCGCGAGAAGAAGTTCATCAGCCAGAAGGCTCAGCCCCTGACCGACAGCGTGGCGGCCATCTCCGTCGGCATCGTGGGTGGCACGCCCATGCTCGACCTCGCCTACACGGAGGACTCCCGCGCCGAGACCGACATGAACGTGGTCGTCACCGGCCGCGGGCTGTTCGTGGAGGTGCAGGGGACGGCCGAGGCCGCGCCCTTCGACCGCACGGAACTGAACTCGCTGCTCGACCTGGCGCTGGCAGGGACGATCTCCCTGACCGAGTTCCAGAAGACAGCGCTGGGGAACTGACCATGCAGGTCGTTCTCGCCACCCACAACCAGCACAAGGTGGAGGAATTGCGGCGCATCCTGGCCCCGGCGATCCCCGGCCTCGAGGTGCTGGCCTACGACGGCCCCGAGCCGGTCGAAGACGGCGTCACCTTCGCCGAGAACGCCCTGATCAAGGCGCGGGCCGCCGCGGCGCACACCGGGTTGCCGGCCATCTCCGACGATTCCGGCATCTGCGTGGACGTGCTCGGCGGCTCGCCCGGCATCTTCTCGGCACGCTGGGCCGGACCCGCCCGGGACTCCGACCAGAACCTGCAGCTGCTGCTCTGGCAGCTGGGAGATGTGGCCGCGGAGCACCGGGGCGGCCACTTCACCTGCGTCGCCGCTCTGGCCATGCCCGACGGCACGGAGTGGCACGTGACGGGGGAATGGCCCGGGCAGATCCTGACCGAGCGAAGCGGTGCCGGCGGCTTCGGCTACGACCCGATCTTCCTGCCCGACGGCTACGCGATCTCCGCCGCAGAGCTGACCCCCAACGTGAAGAACGAGCACAGTCATCGGGCGAGAGCCTTCGGCAAGCTGATTCCGGTGCTGGAGACGCTGCTGGAAGCCTGACCGGCGCATCCGTCACCCGGTTGAGAACGGCACTCATTCCCGACTGGCGCCCGAACTGGCGGTCGGGTGCCCGCGGCCATACCGTGGAGGCATGGGCCACGATCACGCGCACACCTCGCACACGAACCGTGCGCGCTTGTCGGTGGCGATCGGGATCGTCGCCGCGGTACTGGTCGTGGAGGTCGTCGGCGCCTGGCTGACCGGGTCCCTGGCCCTGCTGGCGGATGCCGGCCACATGTTCTCCGACCTTGCCGGCTTGATCATCGCCCTGACGGCCACCGTGGTGGCCGCCCGCCCGGCCACCGACCGGCAGACCTTCGGCTACCAGCGGGCGGAGGTGTTCGGCGCCCTGCTGAACGGGATCATCCTGGTGGGGGTGGCCATCGCCGTCGTGATCGGCGCCATCGGCCGGCTTGTCGATGCCGGCGGCAGCGAGGTACGGGCGGCCCCGATGCTGGTCGTGGCGGCGATCGGTCTGCTGGCCAATGTCGCGGCACTGCTCCTGCTGCGGCCGGCGGCCGGGTCGTCGATCAATATGCGCGGCGCCTACCTCGAGGTTCTCGGGGACACCCTGGGCTCGGTGGCGGTCATCGTCGCCGCCGCGATCATCCTGCTCACCGGTTTCGTGCAGGCGGATGCGATCGCGTCGCTGGTCATCGCCGGCATGATCGCGCCCCGAGCGTTCGTGCTGCTGCGTGACGTGGTGCGCGTGCTCAGTGAATCGGTGCCGGCCGACACGGACATCGCGGAGATCCGGAGGCACCTGCTCGGGACGGAGGGCGTGCTGACGGTGCACGATGTGCATGTCTGGATGATCACGTCCGGCGCGCACGTCTTCAGCGCCCACGTCGTGGTCGAGCCGGCCGTGCTCAGCGGAGGAGGCTCCGGCGCGCTGCTCGATGAGCTCTCCGCCTGTCTGGCGGACCACTTCGACGTGGCCCACTCCACGTTCCAGCTCGAGCCGGCCGAACATGCCGCGCACGAGGAGAACCCGCACCCGTAGCTCCGGCGGCGCGGAGGGGGATCAGAGTTCGGGCTCGTCGCGCTTCTGCTCGGGGGCGCCCTCGAAGGCATCGGCGTCCAGGACGAGGCTTCCGGTCTGAACGGTCAGCCCGGCGCGCGCGTCCCGGCGGGACTTGGACGCGGCCTGGAGGTAGTGGAAAACGGTGGGGATGAGCGTGATGAAGACCGCGGCCAGCAGGATGATGTCGATGTAGTTCTGCACGAAATCCGCGACGGGCGGGATGTAACCGAGGAAGAATCCGAAGTAGGTGAGGCCGGCACCCCAGAGGAGAGCCCCGATCAGGTTGTAGAGCGAATACTTGCGGTAGTCCATGTGGCCGACGCCGGCCGCGACCGGGGCGAAGGTGCGCACGATCGGCACGAAGCGCGCCACGATCACGGCGACGCCGCCGAAGCGCACGAAGAACGCGTTCGTACGCTCGACGTTCTTGATGCTGAACAGGCCCGATTCCTTGCGCTCGAATACCCGGGGGCCGAACCTGTGCCCGATCATATAGCCGACTTCACCGCCGAGGAACGCCGCGAAGCCGATGGCCAGGGCCACCCACCAGATGTCGATCTGGATGACTCCGGCGAAGGTCAGCAGGCCGGTGATGACCAGCAGGGTGTCCCCGGGAAGCAGGAACCCGACGAGCAGGCCGGTCTCGGCGAAGACGATCGCGCAGACGCCCAGCAGGGCCCAGGGCCCGAAGCCGTTGATCAGGACTTCCGGGTCGAGCCAGGGGATGACTGCCGTGGGAAGCAGTGCGGTATGAATCACTAAGAATCTCCAGTGGGCGTCGGTCAGATCGGCCGGGCGGCGGGATCGCCGTGCTCTGATACAGGCTAACGCGGTTTGCCGACAGTCCGCCGTGGGCTGCAACGGTCCGTGGGTTGCAGCGGTCCGCGGGCCTACGGGGCGGTCGGGTCGTGGAGGAGCGCGTTCCGGGCATCCAGCCGGTTCTGGGCGCGATCGATGAGCAGGGTGCGCACGCCGAAGACGATCGAGGCGGTGATGAAGACACCGGCGATGACGTAGGCGGCGCTCTTCACGCCAGGGATGGCGGCCGCGTAATACCCGGTCAGGGTGAGGCCCACGCCCCAGGCGAGGGCTCCGACCAGATTGCTGGTCAGGAACTTGTAGTAGTTCATGCGGCCGACGCCCGCGATCACCGGGACGAAGACCCGGCCCCACGGCATGAACCGGGCGACGACCACCGACCACCAGCCGTACTTGCGGTAAAAAATCTCGGTCCTGGTGATGGCGGTTCGGGTGCGCCGGCCGCCGTGGCGGTCCAGGTAAGAGCGCCCGAAGCGGCGCCCGAGCACAAAACCGACCTGGTCGCCCAGGAACGCGGCGATGCCGGTGCCGACGGCCAGGACGGCGATGCTCAGGCTCGGCGTGGACGCGGCCACCAGGCCGGAGCCGAAGAGAAGGGAGTCGCCGGTGATGAACGGGATGAAGACTCCGAGGAAAACGGCGGTGCCGGCGAAGACGAGGGCCCAGACGAGCAGGTAGAAAACAACGACGCCGGTGTTCGCCAGCAGGTCGTTCAATTGGCCGTCCAGGGCCGAGATGTGACTCATGTGCGGGAGAGGGGACTTGAACCCCCACGCTCGAAAGCACAGGAACCTAAATCCTGCGTGTCTGCCAATTTCACCACTCCCGCGAAGTGCGCTTCCAGTGTACTTCGCGGGAGTGACCTGTCCGAGAGCGTGCCGGTCAGGCGGAGGATGCCGCTTGGAGTAGTGACTCCCCTAACCGTCGGCCGTGCGGGAGAGCGCACGTCCGTCGAGTGTCTTCTCCAGGGCCGCTCAACCTGCCGGACCTGCACGCCTCCAAGACCTGCCCCTCCTTGCATAACTCCTGCAAATTCTGCGCCGTGTCCCGTATGAGGCCTGAATTCGGCCAAAACGGAGGAATTTGCAGGAGTTATGCCCAAGGTGCCTGCGTGCGGAGAGGCTCGGCGTGCGGCACAGGGGCGGGGACCGGCGTGGGGCTGTGGATAAGTCGGGCGTGGCCGGCCGTGGATGGGCAATCATGCAGGAATGAGCGAAGCCGTGCGCATCATCACCGAGCAGGTTCGGTCTCGGGTGCGCCGCGACGGCGTTGACCTGGCGTCGCACACCGGGCTCGCCGAGAAGTATGTGCGCGACGAGGTGCAGCGCTACGCCGAGCGGGCGCTCGGCAATTCCCTGCCGCTGATCGCCGACGAGAACCAGGCCGCGCGCGAGGTCGTGGCCTCGCTGACCGGATTCGGTGCGCTGCAGCCGTTCCTCGACGATCCCGGCATCGAGGAGATCTGGATCAACGCGCCCAGCCGGGTCTTCGTGGCCCGCGACGGGGTGCCCGAGCTGACCACGATGGTGCTCACCGAGCGGGAGGTGCGCGACCTGGTCGAACGGATGCTGCAGGCATCCGGTCGCCGCGTCGACCTCTCCTCCCCGTTCGTCGATGCCTCGCTGCCCGACGGTTCGCGGCTGCACGTCGTCATCCCAGACATCACGAGGCAGCACTGGGCCGTCAATATTCGCAAGTTCACCCGGCGCATCCGTGACCTGAACCAACTGGTCGGGCTCGGCTCGCTCACGCAGCAGTCATCCGAGTTTCTGCGCATGTGCGTGCTGGCCGGGCAGAACATCCTCGTCTCCGGGGCCACCCAGACGGGCAAGACCACCATGCTCAACGCTCTGCTCTCGGCCACGCGCAAGAACGAGCGCATCGTGACGGTGGAGGAGACCTTCGAGCTCGACCTGGCCGCACGCGACGTCGTGGCGATGCAGTGCCGCCAACCCAGCCTCGAGGGCACCGGGGAGATCACCCTGCGGCGCCTGATCAAGGAGTCGCTGCGGATGCGCCCGGACCGGCTGATCGTCGGCGAGGTGCGCGAGGCCGAAAGCCTCGATCTGCTGATCGCCCTGAACAGTGGGCTGCCGGGTATGTGTTCTATCCACGCCAACAGTGCGCGGGATGCGCTCGGCAAGCTGTCCACGCTTCCGCTGCTCGCCGGGCGCAACATCGACTCGTCGTTCGTGCTGCCGACCGTGGCCGGCTGCATCGACATCGTCGTGCACTGCGAGATCGACCGGCACGGGCGTCGCCGGGTGACGGAGATCCTTGCGCCCAGTGGACAACTGTCGGGGGCGATGATTGAGGCCAGCCCGATCTTCCAAGCCACGCGGGGGGCGCTCGAGCCGACCGGGGGCTACCCGACGAAGCTGGCCAAGTTCCACGCGGCCGGACTCGACCCGGCCATCGTGCTCCGGGCCGGGGCCGCATGACGCTCGCACTCGGGGGGATGCTCGGCGCGGGTTTTCTCCTGCTCGCCGCACCGTTCCTCTGGCCACGAACCGGCGACAAGGACCGGTCCCGTACGCCGGGCCGGCTGCGGGCGAGCCTCGCCCAGGCCGGGCTCGGCAGCCTCCCGCTGCCGGCTTTCGTCGCCCTCTCCGTGGTGCTGGGGCTGGCCGTGTCGGCGCTGAGCCAGGCCATCCTGGGCATTGCGGCCCTGTCCCTTGTCGCCGCGCTCGTCGGGCTGGGGCTGCCGACGCTGATGGTGGCCTGGCGGACGCGCGCCCGGCGGCGGGCGAACCGGGCCGTCTGGCCCGACGTCGTCGACCACCTGGTGTCGGCGGTGCGGTCGGGCCTGGCGCTGCCCGACAGTGTGGGCAGCCTGGCCGGGGCCGGTCCGCTGTCGACCCGGCCCGCCTTCGCCGAGTTCGCTCGGGAGTATCAGGCGACCGGCAACTTCGGTGTCGCCGTCGACGGGCTCAAGGCGTCCCTGGCCGACCCGGTGGCCGACCGCATCCTGGAGACCCTGCGCATGGCACGGGAGGTCGGCGGCAGCGACCTCACGGTCGTGCTGCGCAGTCTCGCGGCGTGGCTCCGGCAGGATGCCGCCATCCGCTCCGAGGTGGAGGCCCGCCAGTCCTGGATCGTCAATGCGGCGCGGCTCGGCGTGGCCGCGCCCTGGATCGTTCTGCTGCTCCTGGCGTCCCGGCCCGAGGCGGCCGTCGCCTACAACACCCCTGCCGGCGTGGTCGTGATCGTCGGCGGCCTCGGGGTCTCCGCGGTCGCCTATCGTCTGATGGTGGCGCTGGGGCGGCTGCCGGAGGAACGCCGGTGGTTCCGGTGAGCGCCGTGCAGGCCTGGGGGCTCTTCTGCGGCACCGCGCTGGGCGTGGGTCTCTGGTCTCTGGCCAGCCTCGTTCCCCGGCTGAGCCGCCCGCGTCTCGCGCAGAGGCTGGCGCCGTACATCCTGGACGTGTCGGAGGAGGCGCGGGAATTCGTGGGGCGCACGACGGTGCATCCGTTGCCGGTCATCGGCACCCTGTTCGCGCCCGTGTTCGGTGGCCTCAAACGCGCGTTCGCCGCCGTTCTCGGTGGCACGGAGACGATCGAGCGACGGCTGCGGCAATCGGGGTCGCGCCGCAGCACCGACGAGTTCCGGTCGGAGCAGGTGGTCTGGGCGCTCGTCGGGCTCGCTGTCGGCGCGGGGGTGGTCGTGGCGCTGCCCACCTTCCGGTCGCTGCCGGCGTTCGTGCAGGTCTGCCTGCCGGTGGTCGCCGCGGCGGGTGGCGCACTGGCCCGTGACTGGATGCTCGGCCGCGCCGCCACCGCCCGGCTGGCGCGCATGCAGAGCGAATTCCCGACCGTGCTCGAGTTCATGACGCTGTCGCTGTCGGCGGGGGAGGGCATCCTGGATGCGCTCGCCCGGGTGTCGCGAACGAGCACGGGCGAGTTGTCGAAGGAACTCGCGGGGGTGGTGGCGGATGTTCGCACCGGGGTGCCGCTCGCCGTCGCCCTGCACACCCTGTCGCGCCGGATCGCGCTGCCCGCGGTGACCCGCCTGGTCGACCAGGTCACGGGGGCGCTCGACCGTGGCACCCCGCTCGCGGAGGTGCTGCGCTCCCAGGCGCAGGACGCCCGCGACGAAGCCAAGCGGGGGCTGATCGAGGTGGCCGGCAAGAAAGAGGTGGCCATGCTCGTGCCGCTGGTCTTCCTGATTCTGCCGATGACGATCCTGTTCGCAATCTTTCCCGGTTTGTTCATCCTGCAGAGCGGGTTCTGAACCACTGAACTGCCGAACCACTGAACTGCCGAACCACTGAACTGCCGAACCACTGAACTGCCGAACCACTGAACCATTGCCCCACGAGAGAACCACGGTCCCCACGAGAGAAAGTGAGTCAATCATGAAGACACTGCAGCGGCGGGTACGCGACCGGTGGAGCGACGTCGGGGGTGACGAACGAGGCGATGTGCCCGGCTGGGTTCTGATCACGTTGATGACGGCCGGGCTGGTCATGATCATCTGGGGTCTGGCCGGGCCGGCTCTGAGCGGCGTGTTCCAACAGGCGATCGACCGGGTCAGCGGAATGTGACCGGCCGTGATGCGCACGCGGGGGAGCCGGGCCCGATCGCCCGGTAGTGAGGAGGGCTCGGCGACGGCCGAGTTCGTGATGGTCGGGGCGCTGCTGACCGTGTTGACGCTCGGGGTCATGCAACTCGGGCTGGCCCTGCTGGTGCGCAACACCGTGCTCGACGCCGCAGCCGAGGGTGCGCGGTACGCCGCCCTCGCCGACAGCGGGCTGGGCGAGGGCGCGGCGCGCACCCGTGAGCTGATCACGATGTCGATCGGCCCGGCCTATGCCACCGACGTGGAGGCCAGCTATGGAGACTACGGCGGCTTCCCGAGCGTGCAGATTCGCGTCGTGGCGCCGCTGCCGTTGCTGGCCCTGTTCGGCGTCGATCGCGGGCTGGAGGTGGTGGGCCATGCTGCGGTCGAGACCCTGCGTTAGTCGGAGCGGCAGCCGGGCCGGTCGGCGCGGAGCCGGCCGTTGGCGCGCGTGGTCGGAGACCGGAGAGCGCGGGTCTGCGTCGCTGGAGTTCATCACGGCGGGGCTGATCCTGCTGGTGCCGCTCGTCTACCTGGTGCTGGCGATGGCCGCCCTGCAGGGCGGCGCCCTCGCCGTCGAGGGAGCCGCGCGCCAGGCCGCCCGCGTCTACGTGCAAGCGCCGGACGAGGCCACGGCCACCGAACGGGCCGAACGGGCCGTGCAGTTCGGGCTCACGGACTACGGCATCGACCCCGCGGGCACCGAGGTGAACGTGGCGTGCGAGGCCGGTGTGAACGGATGCCTGACGCGGCAGAGCACGGTCACGGTGACCGTGCGCATTCGGGTGGCCTTGCCGCTCGTGCCCGACCTTCTCTCGCTGCAGGGCGCCGCCAGCGTGCCTCTCGAAGCGCAGGCCACGCAGACGGTGTCCCGGTTCTGGCGGGCGGGATGAGCCGCGCTGCCGCGGTCGTGCCGGCCACGCCGGAACGCAGGCGGCTGCCGGCCTTGCCCGGCGACGAGGAGGGCTCGACGCTCATCCTGACGATCTTCTACGGTTTCCTCGCTCTGCTGCTGATCCTTGTCGTCGTGGCCGCCACCTCGCTGTACCTGGAGCGGAAACGCCTGCTGACCCTCGCGGACGGCGCGGCGCTCGCCGGGGCCGAAGCGTTCGACCTGGGTGCGATGACCGTCACGCCCGACGGCGCGGGCGTGGGGCTGCGGCCCTCCCTGTCGTCTGCCGGCGTGCGGGCTGCCGCGGAGGAGTATCTTGCCGCCACTCCGAATGGACGGATGGAGGGGCTGAGCGTGAGCGGGGCGGCATCCGTTGACGGGCAGAGTGCCACGGTCTCACTGAGCGCCTATTGGCGCCCGCCGGTGCTGGCCGTGCTGCTGCCGGAGGGGGTGCCGCTGGAGGTCACGGCGGTGGCGCGCTCGGTGTTCCGCTAGCGTTAGCGTCACGCGCCTGCCCCGGCGCAGGGGGAGGAGCACTGTGACGGCCAAACGCGACCGCCTGACCGGTGCCGGCGCCCAGGTCGTGACCGAGGTGAGCATCAACTTCGGGTCTTCGCTGGCCGGACTGGCCATCCCGCTCGTGGGCTCACCCGTCGTCGTCGCGGTCCGGCAGCTTGTGATGGCGGCCACGGTGCTGCCCTTCTACCGGCCCAGGCTCGCGACGCTCACCTGGCGGCGACTGTGGCCGGCCCTCCTGCTCGGCGTCGTGCTCGCGGTGATGAATCTCACCTTCTACCAGGCCGTCGACCTGCTCGGGCTCGGCATCGCGGCCACGATCGAATTCTTCGGCCCGTTCGCTCTCGCACTGGCCTCCTCGCGGCGTCTGCTCGACTTCGTCTACGCCACCGCGGCGGCGGGCGGGGTGTTCCTGCTGACCTGGTCGAACGGGGCGTTGAACGTGCTCGGCATCATCTACGCGCTGACCGCGGCGGCGTCGTGGGCGGCGTACATCCTGCTGACCCGCAAGGTGGCCGTGTCCTTCCCCGGACTCGAGGGCATCTCCGTGGCCAGCGTCGTGAGTCTGGCGCTGCTGGTGCCGTTCGCGCTGCTCACGGTCGACTGGAACAGCCTCAACTGGGGCGTGATCGGGCTGCTGCTCGCAATCGGCGTGCTCTCCTCGGCGTTCCCCTACACGCTGGACACCTTCATCCTGCGCCGCATCACCCCGCGCCTCTACGCGATCATCACCAGCTTCGGCCCGGTGATCGCCGCCCTGTTCGGAGCGCTGGTGCTGGGGGAGACGTTCCTGCTGCAGCAGCAGATCGCCATCGTGGTGGTGTGCGTGGCGGCCGGGGCGGCCATCGCCTCCCAGCGCGATACCCCGAAATCCGAACTCGAGATCATCGCCGGCGCGATTCCCTGACGGCTAGGTGACGATGATGCCGAGGTGTGCGGAGGGAACGGGCGCGAGCAGGCTGTGCTGGGCGTCGTCGATGGTGACGCCGCGCAGCCCGCACTCCTGGAAACCGATGCCGGTCAGGTCCCGGCCGGACAGGTCGCATCCGCTGAAGCGCTCGGCTTCCCTGCTGTCACCGGCGCGGAGGTCGTCGGCATCCGTCAGACCGGCCAGCACGATGCGGTCGAGCTGGGGGCCGCGGGTCTTCGCTCGCACCACCTCTAAGAGGCAGGGGCGTCGGCGGCTGCAGGGACAGGCTCGAGCACGAACACCGGGATGACCCGGTCGGTCTTCTTCTCGTAGTCGGCGTAGTCGGGGAACGCGGCCACGGCCCGCTCCCACCACGCGGCGCGCTCGGTGCCGGTGACCTCGCGGGACAGCATGTCCTGCCGAACCGGGCCATCCTGCAGCTCGACGAGCGGGTGGGCCACCACATTCCCGTACCAGATCGGGTTCTTCGGGCTGCCGCCGAGGGAGGCGATGGCGGCGTACGCACCCTCGTGCTCCACGCGCATCAGCGGGGTCTTGCGCAGCTTGCCCGACTTGGCACCGAGGGTGGTGAGCACGATGACGGGCATCCCGCGCAGGGTGGTTCCCTCCGTGCCGCCGGAGCTCTCGTACAGGTCGACCTGGTCGCGCACCCACTGCTGGGTGCCTGGCTCGTATTCTCCGATGAGGGGCATACGACCACTGAACGCCTGGGGTCCGACGCCTATTCCCCTCAGGTCGAGGCTGTCAGGGGCGCAGGCGCGGGCGGCGGGGCGCGTAGCGGGGGATGTAGCGACCCAGAGCCATGGCGCCGAGGAGCCCGAACACACCCATCACGCCGCTCGCGATCGAGATGGTGGCGACCGCGGTCATCCCGGCCACGGCTAAGGGGGCGACCGCGCCGCCGAAATCGGCGGTGAAACGCCACGCGCCCAGGAAGGGGGCCGGACTGGTGTTCTTCGGGGCCAGGTCGGCGCCGAGGGTCATCAGGAGGCCGCTGCCGATGCCATTGGCGAGCGACAGGATCATGGCCACGGCGATGAACCACTCCACGTTGTTCGAAAGGTCGTGCGTGAACGCGAGGATGAGGTGCCCGGTACCCAGGCCGATCATCGACGGGAGGGCGGTCCACATCCGGCCGAACCGGTCCATGACCTGGCCGCTGGCGTAGAAGAGGGCGAAGTCGACCGCGCCGGCGATGCCGATGATCAGGGCGATGTCGGCCACGCTGATGCCGATGCTGACCGCCCAGAGCGGGAGCAGCACCGTGCGGGAGGCGCGCATCGCCCCGACCAGGCCCGCGCCGGTACCCAGGCGCAGCAGCACCGCCCGGTAGCCCCAGATGGTGCGGAACAGTCCCTGGGACTCCTCGGCAGCGAGCTCTCGGCCGGCCGGAACGATGGAGCCGTCGGGAGCCTTCACGAGTTCCGGACCGCCGAAGGTGCTCTCGGGATCGGGCAGCAGGAGCAGCATGGCCGCCGCACCGAGGCAGCAGACCACGAACACCCAGAACACCGACTCGGTGCTGCCGGTGAGGCTGAGCAGGGCGGCGGCGATGAACGGGCCGATGAACCAGCCGGCGCGGAAGATTCCGCCGAGGGTCGACAGTGCCCGGGCCCGATAGGCCAGGGGCACGTAGCTGGTCATGAACGCGTGCCGGGCCAGCGCGAACACCGCGGTGGCCAGGCCGATCAGGAAGACGCCGACACCCAGCACCAACGGGTTGGGGGCGGCGATGCAGATCAGCACGGCGATGATCGCGAGCATGGATGCCCAGATCATGGCGTTGCGCTCGCCGATGCGGGAGACCACCCAGCCACTGGGGATGTCCCCGGCCAGTTCGCCCACCATGATCATGGCGGCGATGAAGCCGGCGATCGCGAGCGTGGCACCCAGATCGTCGGCCACGATCGGGATCAGCGGGATGATCGCGCCCTCACCGATGGAGAACAGGAGGGTCGGCAGGAAAGCGGCGAATGCGACGGAGCGCATCTTGAAGGGGCGCTCGGCTTCACTCATGACTCCTCGATGCTATCCCGCACCGGGCCCAGCCCGTTCCGGCCCGGTAGGCTGGGGTCCGACATGATTGAGCTGGAATTCTCGGAGCAGATCGCCGCACTGCGGGCCACGTTTGACGACATCCGGTCGGTGATCGATATCGATCGACTCCGCACGGATATCGCCGACCTGAATGAACAGGCCGGTGCGCCCGACCTGTGGGACGACTCCGAGCGAGCGCAGAAGGTGACCAGCGAACTCAGCCACCGCCAGTCGGAGCTGGCCCGCATCGTGAGCATCGAGTCCCGCCTGGACGACCTCGAGGTGCTGGTGGAACTGGCCAACGCCGAAGGCGACCAGGAATCGGCCGACGAGGCCACCGCGGAACTCGCGAGCATCACGAAGGTGCTCGGCGACCTTGAGGTGCACACCCTGCTCAACGGTGAATTCGATGTGCGCCCCGCGGTCATCACCATCCGTTCCGGCGCCGGCGGCGTCGACGCGGCCGACTTCGCCGAGATGCTCCTGCGCATGTACCTGCGCTGGGCCGAGCAGCACAACTACCCCGTGCAGGTGCTCGACGTGGGCTACGCCGAAGAGGCCGGCATCAAGAGCGCGACCATCCAGGTGGATGCCCCCTACGCCTTCGGCACGCTGAGCGTCGAAGCCGGCACCCACCGTCTCGTGCGGATGAGCCCGTTCAACTCCGCCGGCAAGCGCCAGACCTCCTTCGCCGCGGTCGAGGTGGTGCCGTTGATCGAGCAGACCGAGTCGATCGAGGTGCCCGAGAACGACATCCGGGTCGACGTCTTCCGCTCCAGCGGCCCCGGCGGCCAGTCCGTGAACACCACCGACTCCGCCGTGCGCATCACCCACCTGCCCACGGGAACGGTGGTGAGCTGCCAGAACGAGAAGAGCCAGATCCAGAACCGGGCGGCCGCCATGCGCGTGCTGCAGTCCCGGCTGCTGCTGCTGCAGCGCGAGCAGGAAGCCGCCACCAAGAAGGAACTGGCCGGCGTGATCACGGCCAGCTGGGGCGACCAGATGCGCAGCTACGTGCTCGCGCCCTACCAAATGGTCAAGGACCTGCGCACCAACTACGAAGTCAACAATCCCAGCCAGGTGTTCGACGGCGACCTTGACGGTTTCATCGCCGCGGGCATCCGATGGCGCAAGCAGGCGCCGCAGGATTAGAAACTGGATCCGCGGGTCCTGTCGCCGGTTGGGTATGTCGGAGTAGGAATTATCAGGATGCCTGCCTAGGCTCAAGGGGCCATGATTCGTTTTGACACCATCACCAAGAAGTATCCGGGAACGAACCGACCGGCATTGGACGCCATCAGCGTCGAAGTGCTGCGCGGGGAGTTCGTCTTTCTCGTCGGCGCATCCGGCTCGGGGAAGTCGACCTGCCTCCGCCTTGTGCTGAAGGAAGACCGCCCCACCAGCGGAAGCATCCACGTCCTCGGCCAGGACCTGCGGTCGATCTCCAACCGCAAGGTGCCCTACTTCCGCCGCAACATGGGCGTCGTCTTCCAGGACTTCCGCCTGCTGCCGAACAAGAGCGTCTTCGACAACGTCGCCTTCAGCCTGCAGGTGATCGGCAAATCGCGCGGGTTCATTCAGGAAGCCGTGCCCGACACCCTGGAGATGGTCGGACTGGCCGAGAAGGCCCAGCGTCTGCCCCACGAACTCTCCGGCGGTGAGCAGCAGCGCGTGGCCATCGCCCGCGCCATCGTCAACAAGCCGCAGATCCTGCTGGCCGACGAGCCCACCGGAAACCTCGACCCCACCACCAGCGCCGGCATCATGGCCCTGCTCGAGCGCATCAACGCCGGCGGCACGACCGTGATCATGGCCACCCACGAGGCCGGAATCGTCGACCAGATGCAGCGTCGCGTGATCGAACTCGTCGGCGGCCGCATCGTGCGCGACGAGCGTCAGGGTGGTTACGCCACCGCGGCGATCCCCACCACCACGGCCGGCACCGGGCGCCGCTCCGCTCGGGGGGTGCCCAGCGGCACGTCGAGTGTGGCGCCGACAGCGGCGGTCCCGGTCCCGGCATCCGTGTTCGCCCCGACTGCTGCCCCTGAACCCGTCCCCGCTGACGAGGTTCTGCCGGCCGAACATCCTCCGCTCACCTTCCCCGCCGTGCCCGTCCCTGCCCCGGCGTCCGCCGCGGCACCGTTCCGAGCCGTGGACGGCCCGGCCGTACCGGAACCGCTGGACGACGGATCGTCCGAGGACACAGGCACAAGCACACAGCCGGAGCCGGAGCCGGAAGCGGAAGCGGAAACGGATGCCGTCGCCGACGCTTCCGAGACCGACCTCAGCCGGGCCATGACCCGTCCGGTTGTTCCGATCATTCAGCACGACGTGCCGGAGCAACTGACCCTGGCCGAAAAGCTCGGGCTGCGCGCACCGGGCGAGAAACCGGACCAAACCGGCGAACAGAATGTAGGACCCACCCGATGAGACTCGGACTCGTGCTCTCCGAAGCCGCCAACGGCCTGCGCCGCAACGCGTCCATGGTCGTCTCCGTGGTGCTCGTCACCTTCATTTCGCTGACCTTCGTCGGCGCCGCGATCCTGATGCAGATGCAGATCGGCCAGATGAAGAATTTCTGGTACGACCGCGCCCAGGTGGGCATCTACATGTGCACCGCCATCTCGTCGGGTGAAACGTGCACGGCCGGCGCGGCCACGCCCGAGCAGATCGACACGGTCAAGGCTCAGCTCGAATCGCCCGCCCTGTCGCCGTTCATCGACAAGTACTACTTCGAGACCCACGAGCAGGCCTTCGAGAACTTCAAGAAGCAGTTCGCGGACAACCCTGTCGTCGACTACGTCACCGCGGACCAGCTGAACGAGACCTTCTGGGTCAACCTCGACGATCCGTCCCAATCGGATGTGCTCGTGGAAGGTCTGTCCGGCATCGCCGGCGTGGAGAACGTCGCCGACCAACGCAAATACCTGGACCAGATCTTCTCCGTGCTCAACGTGGCCAGTTACACCGCGATCGGCATCGCCTCGCTGATGCTTGTGGCGGCAGCGCTGCTGATCGCCACCACCATCCGCCTCTCCGCGTTCTCACGGCGCCGCGAGCTGGGCATCATGAGGCTGGTCGGCGCATCCAACCGGTTCATTCAAACGCCCTTCATTCTGGAGGGAGTGTTCGCGGCCCTCCTTGGTTCGCTGCTGGCGGGGGGCGCCGTTCTCGCCCTTGTCTACTGGTTCGTGCAGGGCTATCTGGGCGACCGCCTGACCAACTTCTCGCTGGTCGGCATGCAAGACGCCCTGGTGGTGGTTCCGGTCCTGTTGGTCGTCGGTGCGGTGCTGGCGGCGTTCTCCGCGCAATTCGCCATCACGCGCTACCTGAAGGTTTGACCCCTCGCGCTGCCTGCCTTGACCCCGGTGCGCGCTAGACTGACGGGCTGGTCGGCATCGCGTCGAACCCACACCGAGTCGAGGAGTATGCCGTGCCCAGGGAAATTGGCGAGAAGGTCGTATCGACCAATCGCAAGGCACGCCACGATTACCTCATCGAGGAGACCTACGAGGCCGGAATGGTGCTCAGCGGCACCGAGGTGAAGTCTCTGCGGGCCGGCCGGGCCTCTCTAGTGGACGGCTACGCCTTCATCGAGAACGGCGAGATCTGGCTCGACGCCGTGCACATTCAGGAATACGTCGCCGGAACGTGGACCAACCACCCGCCGCGGCGCAAACGCAAACTCCTGATGCACAAGCAGGAGATCATCAAAATCAGCCACAAAACCAAAGAGGGCGGTTACACGCTCGTTCCGCTGCGGCTGTATTTCAAGAACGGCAATGCCAAGGTGGAGATCGCGGTCGCCAAGGGCAAGAAGGAATACGACAAGCGTCAGACGCTGCGCGAGCGTCAGGACAAACGCGAGTCCGACCGGGCCATCTCGGCCCGCAAGAACCTGGGCGACTAGCCCTCCGCCCCTGTTGTGTTGTATACTGAGGGGCTGTACGAAGCGGTCGACCTGATCGGGTCGAGCAGATTGAAAACTCAACAGCGTGTGACAGTAACCCACTCGAATGCCGGCATGCCGACAGTGAGTGCACATGGGGATGATCGGTTTCGACATTGCCTGCGCAATTATGAGAAGCGGGTCGAGGATGCAGGGTTATCTCGTAAACGATCTCTGCAAAACAATAAGTGCCAAATCAAACCGCACTGACTTCGCCCTCGCTGCCTAAGCGAGCGCACTAAGAAGTCCGCCAGGCCGGGAATGCTCTCTACCCGGATCCTGACGTCATTTAGAGAGATTGCTCCTACTCTGAGCCGCGGGGTGTAGGGGGACTTGAACGAGGGCTGGGCTTGTCGGATTAGATGCCAGTGGCAAATTCCGGAGCCGAGTAGAACGATTTCACTGGATACACCCGTAGAAGGCATATGACCACAGCAGTGGACCGGGGTTCAATTCCCCGCATCTCCACCACCGGTTGCTGTTACACGCTGAAGAGATGAAAGGCCCGAACCCCCACCTGGGGATCCGGGCCTTTCGGCATTGTGGCCGAGGTTGTGGGGGAAGATAGGGCCGGGAGGAAGCGCATGGCGGTTGGCTGGGTGAAGAGGTGGGTGCCGGGTGTCGACACCGCGCTGAACTACCGGCGCGCGTGGCTGTTCCCCGACCTGCGGGCGGGGCTCGTGCTGACGGCCCTGCTGATCCCGGTGGGCATCGGCTACGCCGAGGTGGCGGGCCTGCCGCCGGAGACAGGACTGTACGCCACGATCGTTCCCCTCGCGGCCTACGCCGTGTTCGGACCGTCGCGGGTGCTGGTGCTCGGCCCCGACTCGGCCCTGGCTCCGATCATCGCGGCCGTGATCCTGCCGCTCGCCCTCGGCGACGACGAGCGCGCGGTGGCCCTCGCCGGACTGCTGGCGATCATGGTCGGCCTGATCCTCCTCCTGGGTGGACTCCTACGCCTCGGATTCGTGACCGACCTGCTCTCCAAGCCCATCCGGGTCGGCTACCTGAATGCCCTCGGACTGCTGGTGATCGTCTCCCAGCTACCGGCGCTCCTGGGGTTCTCGATCGACTCGGGTTCGCCGTTCGCCGATGTCTCTGCCATCGTGACCGCGATCGCCGGCGGCGAGGTCAACCCCTCAGCGCTGCTCTTCGGCCTCGGGTCGCTGCTCATCATCGTCGGTCTGTCCTGGGGTAAATCGAAGATTCCCGGTGTGCTCGTGGCGGTCGTGCTGGCCACGGTCCTGACTGCCGTGCTGGGGCTGCAGAACACCCTGCCCGTCGTCGGGGCCATGCCTCAGGGCCTGCCCGCGCCGGCGCTCGGCGGTCTGGTCTGGGCGGATGTCGCGGCGCTGGCCCTCCCGGCCCTCGGCGTGGCCCTGATCGCCTTCGCCGACACCGCCGTGCTGTCGCGCACGTTCGCGGCGCGGCGCGGAGAGAACGTCGACGGAAGCCAGGAGATGGCGGCGATCGGCCTGTCGAACATCGCGGGCGGCCTGTTCGGCGGCTTCGCCATCTCGGCGTCGTCTTCTCGAACGCCCGTCGCCGAGAACGCAGGTTCACGCACGCAGCTCACCGGGGTCGTCGGGGCGGTGCTGATCGTGGTGTTCATGCTGCTCGCGCCCGGCCTGACCGAATTCCTGCCCTCGGCGAGCATCGCCGCGGTCGTCATCGTAGCCGCCGCCGGGCTGATCGACGCGAAGGGCCTCATCGCGCTGGTGCGGATGAACAAAGTGGATGCCGCGCTCTCGATCGCGTCCTTCCTCGGCGTTCTGGTGGTGGGAGTGATCGAGGGCATCGGGGTGGCGATCGTGCTGTCGCTCGGAGCCTTCGTGAGTAATGCCTGGCGACCCTACCGGGCCGAGCTCGGCCGCATCCATGGGCTGCGCGGGTACCACGACCTGTCCCGGCATCCGGAGGGCGAGCGGTTGCCCGGCATCGTCATCGTGCGCTTCGACGCGCCGCTGTTCTTCGCCAACGGCGGGATCTTCGACGACTACGTGCGTCGCGTCGTCACCGAGGCCGGCAGTGACGTGCGCACCGTCATCCTGGCGGCCGAGCCGATCACGGACATCGACACGACCGCCGTGGAAGAGCTGCTCGAACTCGACGCATTCCTCGCCTCCCGCGGCATCACCCTGATCTTCGCCGAGATGAAAGGGCCGGCGAAGGACCACCTGCGCGACTACGGCTTGAGCCGACGGTTCCCGCCGGAGCGGTTCGCGGGCACCGTCGGCGAGGCCGTCGACGAGGCCACCGGAACCCTGCGCGGCGACCTCGAGGGCACGGAATGGGACAGCGAACCCTGACGTCCAGCGTCAGGCGTCAGGCGTCAGGCGTCAGACGCCGGCGAGCCAGAGGTCGGGGCCGAAGATCTCGTAGTGGATGCGGTCGGCCGGCACGCCGGACTCCAGCGCCTGGGAGCGCAGGCTGCGCATGAATGGGAGCGGGCCGCAGAGGTAGACCGAGGCATCCTCCGGGATCGTCACGTTCTCCAGTGACATGAAGCCCTCGTGGTGGCCCTCGCTCGGGATCTCCAGCCAGAGTTCCAGTTCGGCCGCCTCCAGGAGCGCGATGTCTTCGCTCATCTGGTCGCGCAGCGCCCAACGCTCGAGGTTGCTCTCGGCGTGCAGCACAAGGACCTCGCGCTTCGAGCCGGTGTCGACCAGGGAGCGCAGGATGGACGCACTGGGCGTGCAGCCGATTCCGGCCGAGGCCAGGATCAGCGGGCCGGTGCCCTGATCGAGCGTGATGTCGCCGCACGGAACCGACAGGATGAGCGTGTCGCCGACCTGCACGTCACGGTGCAGCACGGGGGAGACCTCGCCGTCGGCGTCGAGCTTGGTGGTGAAGACGCGCGTCGTGGCCGTGCCGGCCGACAGCGAGTACTGGCGCACTTGGCGGATGCCGTCGGGCATGGTGGCCGTCACGCTGACGTACTGGCCCGGCAGGGCGGGTGTCACGGGGGTGTCGTCGGCCGGCTCGAGGGTGAACGTGACGGCGTCGGTTCCGGCAGATTCCTTCTTCACGACGGTCCAGGGGGCGAGCGGCTTGTCGCTGGCGAGACCGGCGTAGAGGCCCTTCTCCATCTTGATCAGGGCGTGGGCCATCAGCCAGTAGACCTCGGTCCAGGCGCCGGCGATCTCGGCAGTGATGACGTCGCTGAGTTCGTCGGCGATGGCCTCGAAGAGGTACTTGTAGACGATGTCGTACTGCTCCGGCTGGATATCGAGGGAGATGTGCTTGTGGGCGATGCGGGACAGCATGGCCTCAGGCGTGGTATCGGGGTTCTGCACCAGGTAGGTGGCGAAGACGGCGATGCTGCCGGCCAGGGCCTGCTGCTGCGAACCGTTCTTCTGGTTGGACCGGCTGAACAGGCCGTCGAAGAGTTCGGGGTGAGCCGTCAGCATCCGGCCGTAGAAGTTCTTCGCGATCTCGGGCATGCGCTCGCCCACCAGGGGCAGAGTCGCTTCGATGAGGGGCAGTGACTGGGTGGATAGCATGCTGACTCCAAGCAATTGAGGGACGTGCTCAAAAGTAGCATTTTCTATACTGATTAAGGGGCGGGCCCGATTACCCCTGATCGGGGCGGCGTTCCGGCGAGTGTACCCAGGCGAACAGGCTGGGAGTGGCGAAGCCGATGTGGGGAAGTCCCGCGATCACGATGCCGTCGAGTTCGGCGTAGAACGCCTCCCGGGCCCGGCGGAGCGCACGCCGGAGACCGCAGCCGCCGCTGAGTGGGCAGTCGCCGTGAAGTGTCTCGCAGTCGGCGACATCGGTGCGGGTGTCGAGCTGTCGCAGCAGCCAGCCCACCGTGGCCGTGCGCCCGGCCGGGCTGATCCGAACTCCGCCGGTGCGGCCCCGCAGCGACTCGACGAGTCCCAGCTCGCGGAGCCGCATGACGGCCTTGCTGACGTGGCTATAGGGGGTGGCCACAGCCTCGGCGATGACCCGCGAGGTCGCCAGCTCGCCCTCGGGGAGCGTCGCCAGGAACATGAGCGCCCGGAGGGAGACGTCCGAGAAGGCTGTGATCCGCATGAATCAAGAGTACGGCCGAGAGTCAGCGGGTTGGTGCGGTCAGCGGGCTGCGCCGGCCAGAGTCCCGGTCACGGCGCCGGCCGGGTCGGTGAGGAGGCAGGACACCTCGCGGCCGTCCGGGCTCCCCGTCTCGTCCGCTTCGACCCAGCTCCGCTCCGTGGGCGTGAGGTAGGCGAAGTCCAGGGACGACACGGTGTACTCGACCAGCACAAAGTCCTCGAACAGCGACCCGCAGCCTGATTCTGCGGCCGCGGTCACTTCATTGTCGCCGGGGAAGGTGTCTCCCGGCACGGGGAACCGGGCGAACACCTCGAACTCGTGTCTCTCGCCGCAGGGGACACGAGGAACTGTCCGCGCGTTCACGTCGAGACCCTCCGAGACCTCGCGCAGGCAGTCTCCGACGAAAAGGTCGGCGACCGCCGTGACCTCGCCGAGAGCGGATGCCGGCACGGGCGCCACGCTCCGGACCGGGGTCGGCAGCATGTCGCCGATCACGCTGCAGCCGGTGAGGCTGCCGGTCAGAACGCAGGCTGCCACGATCAGCAGGGCCGGGTTTCGGGGACGCGTGCGCGGCCGGGTCATCGGTCAGCGGGTCGGCGTGCTCGGGGACGCGGGGGCATCCGTGTCGGTGCTAGCAGCGCCGAGGGCCTGCAGGGTCGGTTCGTGCAGGAGGCCATTGGTGGCCAGTGCGCTGCCGTGCCAGGGGCCGGGCCGCCCGTCGGCGGAGGTGAACCGGCCGCCGGCCTCCTGCACGATCGGGGCCAGGGCCGCCAGGTCGTAGGGCTGGAGGTCGTATTCCGCGACGATGTCGAGCAGGCCCTCGGCGAGGAGCATGTAGGACCACATGTCGCCGTAGGCGCGGGTGCGCCAGACCTGGCGGGACAGTGCGACCAGTTCGTCGAGGTGACCGGTCTGGTCCCACTGCTGGATGCTGTTGTAGCTGAGCGAGGCGTCGGCGAGCCGGGCGACGCCGGACACGCGCAAACGAACGGGGTCGGCTCCGGGGGTGCGCTCGTCAGTCATCCAGGCGCCGCCGCCGGAGCGCGCCCACCAGCGCTTGCCGAGGGCGGGGGAGCTGACCATGCCCACCACGGGAACGCCATCGACGGCGAGGGCGATGAGGGTGCCCCAGATCGGGATGCCGCGCAGGAACCCGGCCGTGCCGTCGATCGGGTCGATGATCCACTGCCGCACGCTGGTGCCCTCGGTGCCGAATTCCTCGCCGAGGATGCCGTCTGCCGGGCGCCGTTCGGACAGGGCGGTGCGGATGGCGCGCTCCACGGCCTGGTCGGCATCCGTCACCGGGGTGCGGTCGGGTTTGGTCGTGACGACGAGGTCCATTGCGGTGAATCGGTCGCGCGAGATCGCATCGGCCAGATCGGCGAGCTCGGCGGCGAGCTGGAGGTCGTCATCGAGGGAGTAGTTCTGAGGCTGGGTCACAGTCCAAGACTAGTAATTTTGGCGCGACTCACCGGGTTGCGCCCCGATTCGCGCCCGGGGTGATCGGGCTGTTAGTATCTAGAGTCGGTTCGGGTCGCCCCGGGTCGGACAGTAACAGAATAAGCACCTCTAGCTCAATTGGCAGAGCAACTGACTCTTAATCAGTGGGTTCCCGGTTCAAGTCCGGGGGGGTGCACCAAAAACCCCCTCTCATTAGGTATTTACCAAATGAGAGGGGGTTTCTTTTTGCCCGCAGTCAGGATTTAGTCAGGATGATTCCTGACTCAGTGCCTTCTCTCGTGCAGCGGATACGGCACCGGCTACTTCATCGAGACGGTCAGGCCAGAGGTGCCCGTAGGTGTTCAGGGTCAACGTAGCGTCAGCGTGCCCCAGCATTCGCTGGATCACCTTCACATCGGCTCCAGCTTCGATTGCTCGGGAGGCCGCAGTGTGCCGCAGGCTCTTGGGGGTCAACCCCCGACCGTCAAGCCCGGAGCCAGCTACCGCAGCAGTCCAAACCCGGGATCTCCAGTTGTGCACATTCACCGACTTACCGAGGGTGGAGGTCACGAGGGGAGCAGTCGCTGCACGACCGGCAGTCAGCGCAACCAGGGCATCCAAGATATGTGGAGCAATTGGAACGTCTCGGCGCTCGCCGTGTTTCGGTGGGCCAAAGATTTCTTTGCCGGCTGCATCGATAGTGAGTGTCCGGCGAATCTGGATTCGGCGCTCCGTAAGCGCTACGTGCTTCACCTGAAGCGCGACGACTTCACCCGGGCGTAGGCCTGCATACGCCATTAGCTCGACCATGAGGGCATCTGAACGGTTGTCAGCGACCTTATGCGCGGCATCGGCCAGCGCCTTCACTTCAGTGTGGGTGAGTGTGTCAATCTCCTTGTGCGGGGTCTTTGGAAGCTCCACCCCAACGCATGGGTCTCCGGTGATCCAACCGAGGTGCAGAGCGTTGGCTACAGCAGCCCTGAAGGGCACCCAGACGGCTGTGATGCCGTTGGGGCTTAGCCCGCCACCGTGGACAGTTCTATCCTCTGCATGGGGTGCTGAGCCGTCTGCGAGCGCGGTAACCCACTCGTCTATTTCAGTCTTCTCGATGGTTGAAAGTTTGCGGGTTCCCCACTTGGGCAGCACCCACACATCGAGTGCATCCCTGTACCGCTTCAGGGATGAGCCTGTAGGTTTCTTCTTCCCTGAGAACCACGCGTCAGCAGCAGCGGCAAAATTCTTGTTCGCCAGCTCAGGTGCCCGGTAGGTGCCCGCCCGGAGGGAATCCTCCATTTTCGCGCGGTAGGCCTCAGCGTCAGCTTTCTTTGCGAAGGACTTGGACGTTTCACCTTTACCGGCCTTAGTCGGGTCTATCCATACTGCGCGCCAGCGCGAGCCTTTGCCCCAAGCGGCGTTTTTGGTGCCGTCTACCGTGTTCCACCGGTCATTGATCCAAACTTTCATGCCTGAGCCTTTTCGATAGCCATTCTCATCCGTATAACATTAATATGACCTTCCCACAGACTCCCGACAGACCCCGGTTGCTCAGACCGGATGACGCAGCCCGCTACCTGTCAAGGTCAGCCGCTGCACTCGCACAGCTTCGCTACCGGGGGACCGGCCCGAAGTACGTCAAGACTGGGCGACTGGTGCGTTACCGGCTGGCAGATCTGGAGGCTTGGGCGACGGCGGGGGAGCGCACGACGACCTAGCCCAACGTGGTGCGCGAGCTGGTGAACGCCTCGTGCGCCGAGAGTGGCCGTGGCTTCTATCTCTCAGATGATTGGCAAGCCCGACAGGGCAGACAGAAGCCCCGGCGATTAGGTGGAAACTCCCCGCCGGGGCTGATCAAGACTCTACAGCAATTATAACGAAATGGTAACGGTGACAGCTTGGTAACGCTTTCCGGAAATCCCGGGCCAGCCTATGACCGGTGCCGATAGTACTAAGTGAGGGTGGAAACTTCTAAGCCGACGAATCGCCCCTTCCGCTCCTTTCGTGAGTCCTCCGGGATTGTAAATCGAACAGGAGTCAGAGACTGCTAGACGGTGCTCTGAGGGAAGGGTGTGTTCTTCTTCCGACAGGAAGAAGATAGAGATCTAGCTCCAATTCCATGGGCAGTACCCCCTCCACATCACGTGTACCTACAGGGGTAATTCATGAAAACCAGCTCTAATCCTTCCTCCTCAGATTCCTACTCAAAAACGTTCCGCTCCGGAGCATCTGACGCACATCCCAGCCGACGAAGTAAGAGGGATTATCCCTCCAAGGATCAGATCCAGCTATTCAAGGATCTGATGGTGCGTACTGGTATCGCTCCTACCTCCTCACTCGTGAATATGCTCAAGAAGATGACCATCACAGAGGCCAGTGGGAAGATCGCGGTTCTCCTCCAAGCGGCGGAAGCCGTAGAGGCAGCCCGCAGTGCACATCCGGACGGTCCACGCTCCACAGCTCACCAGATGACCGACTGGGGCCAGTACAAGGCAAAGCTGAGGGAAGAGATCACCCCAGCGGAGCTGGCTCACGTGCTCAATCTCTCCGTCAATGCCATGAGGCAGGAGACAGCACAGCTCAAGTCTCGTTTCTGGAAAATGGAAGACTTCGCAGGCCGTACTACGGAGTGGCGAGAGGTACGCGGGATGTACTCACCAGAAGACATCCAGGCCGGGGCAGACCACAGGGAGCACGAGCACCAGCACACCATGGCAGAGGCCACAGCACGTCACCAGAGGCAGCAGGAGGCCAGCCTGAAGGCCGCGCCAGAAGACATGCGGGATCTCCTCAGTCTCTAGCTAGATCTAGTTGGACTCCCTGTCCTACTCGTGGTGCGGGATCTCCCCAATCGGTCGATACCGGCAACTCAGAGTGAGAACAGGTAGCTCCTAACGGGTGCTGAAACGTACCCCGGGGCGAGTTTCTTCACTCAAAGTCAAAAGTGCCGATAGTAACTGTGTGCAGGAAAACAAAGCAGGCAGACCGTGCAAGGTGTGCACCTCCGGCGAGCGCTCCAATATCGAGAAAATGCTGGTCTCAGGTGCCGGGGGAATTTCGACAATATCGGGAGTCTCAGCGGTCTCAGCGGTCTCAGCGGTCTCCGCAAGGTTCACCATTTCTCCGTCCTCGCTGTATCGGCATATCAGCTCCCATATGGCTCCGCTGCTTCGGGGTGCAATCAGAGGCAGCGAGACACTCGACACCACTTCCCTGATGGAACGGATCCAAGCAATCGCAGACGACGCTCTCAGCGCTCGCCGGAGTGCACAGGCAACAGGATCAACGATCACAGCTCTGAAGGCCGGAGATCACGAGCTGAAGGCTCTCAATACCCTCATGGAGCGACTGGGAATCGACAGCACGGAGACCATTGATCTCCTCGTGGCATCGAAGGCCCTCCTCCGGTCAGTGGGAGCTTTCATAGCCCAGAATCCACTACCGGGATCACTCTTGATAGATGAGCTTGCGAAGCGCTCCCCAGAACTTGCTGACTCCTACAGGGAGATCCAGGCCAAAGCAACATCCCTTGAAAGGTCTTCAAAATGACACAAACACCTCATCTCCCCGTACAGCCGGGAGATGTCATTCATTTTCTCGTTACCGGCCTTTCGGTATTCGATTTCCCGGGCCGTGGGCATGTCGCTCGTCAGGGTGACGAGCTGACTATCACCCCGGAGCTGATCACTGCGAGCTGGGATGGTTCAAATCACTCATGGCTGGAGCTGGCAGACAATCCAGCCGCACAGCTCGCACGATACGGGGCCGTTCACTTCGGTATCGGACCCTATCCAGCCAACACAGACGACTGAAAGGAATCATCATGACCACCACAAAGAGCGCAACTCTCACAGCCCTGAAGGCTGGAGATCAGATCCACATCCTCCAGAGCGGTCTGACCGTCGCCGTGAGCAACGGTTACACAACCGGGGGTGCCGTACTGAAGCGGGGCCAGACCATCACGCTGACTGACGCAATGATCTTTGAGAACCAAGACCGCAATGGAGATAGCTTCCTCGACCTTGATGCAGCCGGTCAGGTCCAGAAATTTGGCCGAGTAATGTTCGCACGAGGACCGTGGCTCAGCTCAGAGACCGTGCTCGTTCCCGGCTCAGTCGAGCATGTCGCAGAGCGTGAGCGCCGCCGACTCGCAGCATGGGCCATGCCTGACGAAGTAGAGCGCGGAGAGGCTCTCCGTGCCGTCTCAGAGGAGTTCGGACCAGCCGCAAGCAAGCAGAGCACCACGAAGTATTCGGGAGCCTGAGAATGGCGAGCACGCGTGCAACGACGATCAGATTTCGTCAGCTCATTTCCCTTTGGATCACGGCAGAGACCGGGATCAGGACCAGACCACGGCCCTACGCAGTCACCATGGCACAGGCTCTCGCTCCCGACTTCGAGACCGGGCACATCTTGGGTCTGAGGGATCTAGGAACCAAGACCGCCGAAGGCGCTAACGGCGTGACCGTCAACACACACCACGAGCGCGATTTTCTCCCGGGCCAGCAGGTCAACCGGGCACGAATCGACGCGGAGCAGGCAGGGAATGAGCTGTACTTTGCAGTGCAGTTTCGGCAGGGTCAGGCCTCGCCGGATGACAATCTTGTGTTTACAGATGTCGCCACCCTCACGAGGCTCCTGAAGCGGATTCAGGCCTCCACATGACCGACAGGGAGGGCGCTGGTCAAAACGCCGCACGCGCCCTCCTGAATGACCTCCTGTGGGTGCTGGAGGAAGTGGCAGCCGGAAGGATCCACGCCACTCCCGCGCAGTTGTCAGCCCTGCGGGATTTCAAGAAAACAGCACAGGCGCTCGCCGTAGCCAACAGGTAGAAAGATCGGCTAGCTGCGGAAGTGGCACAAGTACTCGACGGTCAGCTTGTGCCATTTCCGGGGTCAGCCGCGAAACCTGGCCTCAGTGCCCCGGTCCTTAGACTCCATTAGGACCGGGGCACTTTTCCGTAAACAAATCGTAGAGAACATACCCGAGAGAATGGATGTTCTCTAGGATAGGTGTTAATCTTGAACCATGACTTCAGCACTCCTCCCCGCCGCTCCGGTTCACAACCTCGCCAACATTGCGGCCACCTTGGACGCGTCCGTGGCTGAGTCCACGCTGAAGGCGTACAACATTGCCCAGCAGAAATTCCGGAGCTACTGCGGGGAACGTGGCTGGAGCCTGTACCCCACGGATGCATCCGACTCCGGGCTGTACGTTGCACAGGTGCTCTCCTACCTTCAAACGCTGGCTGACGATGGGAAGTCCGTGTCCACGGTGAACAAGAACCTGAGCGGAATCAAGTTCTTCGCATCCCGTGAGTCCCACTTGGGATTCATGATCTTGAACTCCTCCCGTGAGGTCAAAGCATTCATGGCCGGGATCTCCCGCACCAGCAAGACCACAGTCGTGCGGAAGGCCCAGGCGCTCACGCTGGAGCAGCTTGGACAGGTCCACAGGAGCCTCCAGCGCCGCACAGCTAAAAACCTCCGGAACCGTGCCCTGATCGCCCTCGGTATCGGGGCGGCGCTCCGGAGCCAGTCTCTCGCTGACCTCAATGTTTCGGACGTGACTTCAGCGCTCGCCGTGAATGGTCTCAATGTGCGGATCCGGTGGAGCAAGACGGACCAGACCGGGGAAGGCCGAGAGGTCACGATTGCACGGGCATCGAATCGGAAGATCGATCCGGTACGCGCCATTCAGGACTGGATCGACTATCTCGGCTCGCTCGGGGTCACGGCTGCGGCCACGCCGGATGCTCCACTCTTTCCCCACGTGCGGGGAGCCAGCGTTCAGGTCGGAGAGCGCCTCAGCAACGCCTCAGACGCGGTTAGCCACATCGTGCGCGGAGTGCTCCTGAATGCTGGTGTCGTGACCGAGAGCGGCGCACAGGCCTATTCGAGCCACAGCCTCCGATCCACCTTCATCACGCTCTCGGCACAGGCCGGGGTGACAGAGGCGAAGGTGGCCGCAATCTCCGGACACAAGAACATGAATATTCTCAGAGGCTATGACCGCACCAGCGAGGAGCTGGCAGCTCAGACTGAGTACCTCGGGAGCTAGTAAGTATCTCCGAGACGGAGAACAGTGGGTCGCTCCCGGCCTGAGGCCACTGCTCAGCTCGCCGTCTAGCCGACCTCAATGCGGTCGGTCGCGTGAAGTGCTGCATCGATCAGCAGCGAAATGAATGCACTGGACGAAATGAGCGTGTACTTGGCCGTTGCCTGATCGACTGTGGGTGGAGCCTGAGCCGAGTGACGGATCCCGCCTTCATCGCTCGCCCAGCCGTACATCGCCTTCCAGGCCTTGAGCTGAGCTGGATGCGTGACAATCCCAACTGATGCGAGCTTGTCGAGCGCCTTCCCCAGCGTCGTCTCACCAGTTAGAGCTTCCCCCATCGACTCAACTGCTGACAGGCTCTCCTTTACGGAGTTGGCGTAATCTGGCCTACTTCGATCCGAGAGCTTGGCTAGCGCGGTCTTCAGGTGGTGCCGTGCGCCAGCGTACTGGTCCGTGGCATCCCGAGCAGCCTCAATTGCTGCCAAAGCATCCGGAGAATCAATCGGGGTGATCATCTCATCTATGAAGCGATAGCCGACTAGGTGATGTTCGAAAAGGGAATTGAACACCTTTGAGAGCGCCTCCGACCAACGGCGCTTGAACCTCTTGTTCACGTTACGAACCACGAACTCCACGACGTTGAACATCTCAAGCCACGATGATTCGAGGATGGTTTTCTTGACCATCTGCCAGACCCGCCCGGAGTCCCAGAATTCGTCCAAGGGGAGCTTGTAAAACCGCGACCAGATGTCGGTGGCGAACTTTTCGCCTTCCATCCGATACTGCTGACCAGAGTTGTCGTCTTGGAATAGCACAAGGACGTTCCACATGGCGATTCGAGTTTCACTGTCAAACGAATCAATCTGAATCGCGGACCTCTTGGCCGTGTAGCCGTTTCGTTCGGCAAATGTTTGCATCTGAAAATTTCTTCCTGAACTTCGTTCTTTGATTGCCGGAATGGTCAATCGCATACGGGCAGGCTGGGCCCTACGTTGTGGGGATTTGCCTCACGGGGACAGATGCCTTCTTGGGACTGCCGAAGACTGTGTTTGCGTCCTTGAGGAACACACCAATCAGTTCGCCCTTCTCGTACAAGAAATCCTTGTGGCCGAGATCGTTTCGGATTGCTCGGAGAAGGCCCTCGAATGCGATCATCACCGCCTTGGTGTCGCCGCTCTTCTCTCGGCCCACTCGGGTGAAGTGGTTCCACGCCCGAATAACACCCCCAGAACCAAATGTGAGGAGCGGAGCGGGGACACTCGCAAAGATGGCCAGCATCTCGTCGGAGGTCGCCTTTCCTCCGCTCGCAATGCCCAGAGTGGATATCAACTGCTGTATCAACCGGTCGTAGAATTCCGTTTTCTGTTGACGCACGGCGTTCTCACGGGACTTGCCTTGTTCGAGCGACTTCGTCGTGAAGTACGTGATGATAGGCACGATCAAGAGGGCTGACACACTTGCGACAACGGCCATTGTTTGTGGTGGCAATGCGAGAAACCACTTCCCGGTTTGACTCAATGGCACGCTGACGAGGCCAAGTCCGAGCCCGAATCCTGCCAAGACAAGCAACAGGCCACCAACGGCTTTCAGCCGAGCTAGCACGGGATCCCATTCCCGAGGGCGGACGGGCTCAGCTCGTGTTTATAAGACATGGCAGTGAGGCTCTGTTCAGAGGGACTCCACCCGTTCCAGACGCGAATTCGTCCGCCCTTGGTTGCGTACTCACCGTTGCTCAGTCGCTCGAATTCAATCTCGTCCACGACGACCAAGTCCATGCTCTCGAACCCCCGGGCGTGGATCACCTCGTTCCGTGTGAGGAGGACGGAATCGACAGCCCCGGATGATCCCTTTACCTCGATGCGCCGCTCATCACCGCCAAGCATCAACTTGATATCGAAGGGTTTGCCAAGCTCCAAGATGTCTGTGGCCCCGAGTTCTACATAGTGCTCGACCGCCTTCTGAACGGCGTGTAGCTCGATAGCGACCTTGAGTTTCGCGTCACGTAGCCAACCTTGTCCGCCTCCGTGGCCGTTCGGTGTCGTCTTGGTGTCGGGGAGTAGGGGGAAGTCGTTCGGCTCGGCATCAAGCTCCAACGAGCCGACCGACTCAATAACCGGGATCAGCTCCGCCGGAAACTTGGTCAGGTAGGACTGCATCGCTCGAAGCTGACGGCCCCCGTAGACGTAGAAGGGCGCGTAGGAGAAACCTTCTAGTGTCGAGACGATCTGCGGGAAGATACTCTGCAAATCGGCGCTGGTAATCGGGGCATCGAGAAGGTGCAGCGCCCCAAGCGGCATGATCCAGTTCGGGACATCCACATGATGCCGTGCGGAGTCCTTTGCGCCGGGAGAAGTCCATGACATGGTCGATTCCGAGAGCGGACCAACCGCCCTTGACCAGCCGACAATGGCCGGCTCTCCGACCAGCTTCTTGTGCCAGTGGATGACGATATCCCCGGGCCGAACATGGGTCACAAGTTCGTAAGACCACTCGGGTTTGAGTGCGATGTTGTACTGAGGGGCTGTCAGCTCACCACCAAGATCGGGTCTATCCGTTATTTCCATCCAATATCGCTGACTCAATTGGCCGTCCCACCACGCTTTTATCGCCATGTCCAGAGACTATCGGCAGGATTGTCACCTCCTCGATGAGGACGAGCGCGGGAGGACAGCTCCGGCAGCCACTGAAGCGTGAAACGGAGTCAAGATCCCGGTTCCAGTCCTCCTTGGTTGATGGATCCCGTTTTGGGGGGTGTTCTCAGTTCTTCTGCCGATTCCGGCCCACAGTAGATTTCACGTAAGTATGCACTCGGGGGTGAGTGCAGTGACATGGGGGATCGAATGACCGACGATACGCAACAACCATCTAAGAAGGCACTGCCGGAGCACACCGGTTCGGCTCAATCCGCGTCGTCGGGCAGGAACTGGAAAAAGGGGCTCAATTCCCCGAAGTGGCTTCAGGCGAAGAATCACACTGCGCGGTCATTGGGAATCACAGCGGCGGCAGTTCTGGTCGCTGGTGTAGTCCTCGGCGGCGTGCTCGGAGTCATCACCCGGCCAGCCGTGGCAACCACCGAGGAGTACCTCGTAATGGAAGCCAACTTGACCGAAAAGGTCGAAGTAATGTCGGACAAGTTCCAGGCGGCGAACGAGAAAGTCCAAGATGCACGGGACAGAAACGCTGAGCTGATTGATCGGGAAGTTGCTGTGGCTGATTCCGAAGCCACGCTGCTGGCTGATCAGGCCTCGCTGAAAGCGGGTCAGGACGCATTGGCTGCCTCAACGCAGCAAGTTGCAAAGGACCAGTTTTCCGATGGAATGCACTTGGTCGGGACCAATGTCACACCGGGCACCTACGCGATTAGCACCAGTACGCGGTGCTACTACGCCTGGAAATCGGGAACGGGTAGTGACGCTGAAATCGTTGACAATGAAATCGTGAATGGACCAGCGACCGTGACGCTCAAGGCGGGCGAAGTATTCGAGTCCAACCGATGTGGGAAGTGGACCAAGGTCGGCTAAACGGGACTGAATGGGGAGTGACAACTGATGAGAGAAATAGGCGACTGGCCTCAGCTCGGTAACGTCCACAAGGACGGTGGCAGGTATATCGGCCACGAGGACGGCTCGGTTGACGCGTTCAATCGTGCGGGCACGCCGACCGTCAATAAGTTGCTCCAGTCATCAGTGACTGAGCGTGTGGGTGGAGTTCGGCTTGACGACGAATTGGCGGTGTCGTTCGATGGGACGCACTGGTGGGCCGCGACAGAAGCTGGCTCTGTTGGTCGCCTCACATGGTCGCTGGCAATCGAAATCAAGAAGCCCTGGAACGATTTCGCAATCGTCTTGCCACGGCGAGGGACGCTGACAGTCAGGCGGCTGCTTTTAGACCGTAACGGCGAGGTCATCAACTGCGGTGGGATTGTCCGGCCCTTCTAGCGCGGTCCTGTGGACAACTCCGGCGAGCGCCGCAATTCATGAAATAGGCTCCCGAGCATGGACGACCTAGACGACCTCGACACGCCGAACTGTCCGGACTGCCTCGTGCGTATGGAGGCAGTGGGCAGAGGCTTGTCAGTCTGGTGGCAGTGCCCGGGATGTGGCCTCAAGAAGCTCTGACCGGCATACCGTCCGGCGAGCGCCGCATCTACCTCTCAGCGGCCCTGTGAGCCCATCTGAGACCTCTTGGCGCTCGCCGGGTCCAGCTCGTTTAATCGCCGGTCACGTGTGCTTAAAACCGATTAGCACACGTGGCGGCAGCGAGACCCGGCGAGCGCCATGATCCAGAAATAGGCTCCCGGATCCAGTCAGGATTTGGTCAGGATGACAATCGAAAGCTATGTGAGATCCCGTGAACAAACGCGAAGCTCGATTTCGAGAAAATAGCTATTCATCTGGTGTTTATGAGGTGCCGTGATGCGTCGTTATTTCGTGTGAGTTGCCAGATTTGAACAGTGGGTTCCCGGTTCAAGTCCGGGGGGGTGCACCAACAGGTCCCCTTCATCAGGTTTCGCCGGATGGAGGGGTTTTTTGTGTCCCCGGTCGGTGGTCGCGCGAGTCGGTGATCGAGCCTGTCGAGACCAGGCGAGACGCCCTCCGGAGGTTCCCGTGCGTCGCGGCGCACGTTCCGGAAGCGGGCGCACGTAGAACATCCGCCGCGATCCACAGCCTGAGCCACGGGACCGACTGAACCTGAACAGAAATACGAGACTACTGTCCACAGCAGGTGAGTAACCCTCGACTATATGTGCTCTAAATGGTATTTTCATTTCATGATCAACCACGCGGAAGACCTCAGGCGGGCGGCCGATGCCGTGGCCCTGTTGGGTTCCTCGAGCGCGGACTATGAAGCCCTGCCCGACGCCGCGCTACCGGCAGGGCAGAAGCAGATCGCGGCCGCCCGGCGCCTCCTGGACACCCATTCCGCGTGGATGGCCGCGACCATCGCCCGCCGCTCCCGGCCCGAGCTCGGGCACTCGGGTCTGGTCGCGCAGCAGGGTTTCCTGTCCCCGGAGGCTCTGATCCAGAAGTGGACCGGCTCGTCGAAGGGCGACGCGTACAAGCTGGTCGCGGTCGGCACCATGATGGCCGACACCGAGGCGGCCGAGAAGCTCGTCGAAGCCGCCCTCTCGTCGCCCGACATTGATGCCGCCGGCATGGCCGGATTCGTCGCAAAGGTGCCCTGGCAGGCCCCGATCGCCCGGGCCGTGACAACCGGCACCCTCTCCGTCGACGCGGCGGAGTCGATCCGGGCCGGGCTCGGTCAGATCGATGCCGCGGTCACGGCCGAGAAGCTCGGGGCGGCACTCGAGACGCTGTTGGCCGAGGCGTCGACTCTGAACGCCGACGAGGTCTTCAAACGCGCGAGACGGATGCGCGACCGGCTCGACGAGGCCGGCATCGCCGCCCGCGAGAAACAGGCCCACGACGACCGCTACCTGAAGGTCTACCGGCTCAGCAACGGCAACGTACGCCTGAACGGGCTCTTCGCCCCGGAAGACGGCGAATTCGTGCTCTCCACCTTCGACTCCATCACCGCTCCCCGCCGCGGCGGAGTGAGGTTCGTCGACCCGCAGCGGGCCGCCTGGGCCAAACGCCTGCAGGAGGACCCGCGCAGCACGGAGCAGATCGCCGCGGACTCCCTGGTGCAGCTGCTCAAGATCGCGGGTGAGGCCGACCCCGACCGGGTGTTCGGCGGGCGCCGCCCCGCGGTGCGTGTGATCGTGACCGAGAAGGCGCTCCCGGCTGGGCAGCCGAAAGCCACGGAACCCGCCGAGCCCGCCGAGCCCGCCGATTCCGCCGAGCCCGCCGATTCCGCCGAGCCCGCCGCTCACGGTCAGATCGAGGGAAACCCGGTCCCGATCTCGCAGGAAACCATCGACCGGCTGCTCTGCGACACCGGAACCCGCGGCATCCAGCTCGACGCAGAAGGCCAGATCATCAACGTCGGCAGTGACGAACGACTCTTCACAGAGAAACAGCGCGCCGCGATGGCCGTACGCGACGGCGGATGCCTCTGGGTCGACTGCGACCGATCACCCGCCTGGACCGAAGCCCACCACAGCGACGAATGGCTGAAAAACAACGGCTACACCGACCTCGCCGACGGAGTACTCCTCTGCCACCCGCACCACCTGCTGCTGCACAACCAGCACTGGACGATCCTCCGCAACGGGACCGACTACTGGCGCCGGCCGCCAATAGAAGTGGATCCGGAGCAGAAACTGATCGCACTGCCGAGCAAACGCTAGCTCTGGCTCCTGGTCTCGACAGGCTCGACCAGCGTCGCGGGAACCTTCGGCGGATGGGTCGCCTGGTCCCGACCGGCTCGACCAACGTCGACAGGTCCGGCCCCGCCGAAGCCGACCCGGCGAACCAGACCCCGGCTGACCAGGCCGCCTCCCGAGGGGTGGGTCGCGGAATGCGCAATCCGGCAGCCCGGTCTACTCTGACTCCGACCGAGCGGGACGCACCGAAGACCCGCTGACTCACGACCAGACTCACTCACGACCAGACGGAGGACCTCGGATGCTGTCGAGCTACCTGATCGCCGAATCGTACGGCCGCATCCGCGGGGTCGTGCACGCCGTGCTCCAGGATGCCGGGGCGGAACTGCTGACCTTCCGGCCCCACTCGGAGGCGAACAGCATCGCGTGGCTGATCTGGCACCTGACCCGGGTGCAGGACGACCACCTGAGCGAGATCATGCAGGAGGACCAGCTCTGGATCAGCGGCGGCTGGGCCGACCGGTTCGCACTGCCTTTCGACCGCGCCGCCACCGGGTACGGACAGACCGCCGAGGAGGTCGGTCAGCTGCGCGCGGACGCATCCGATCTCGGCGGCTACTTCGACGCCGTGCACTCCCGCACCATCGCGTGGCTGCCCACCCTCGCCGAGTCGGACTATTCCCGCGTCGTCGACACCCGGTGGACGCCGCCGGTCACGCTCGCAGTGCGCCTGGTCAGTGTGCTCGTCGACGACCTCCAACACGCCGGCCAGGCCGCCTATGTGAGCGGCCTGGCGCAGCGCGCCGGTCACTGAGCTGCGCCCTCGACCGACCGGCTCGACCGACCGGCTCGACCGACCGACCGGCTCAGCGGCGCCAGGCGTATTCGTTCTCGGGCCGCCCCGGCGTGCCGTAGCGCGGGGACCGGTCGAGTAGTCCGGTGTCGGCCAGATGCTCGAGGTAGCGCCGGGCGGTCACCCGGGAAATTCCCAGCTGCTCCGTGACCTCGCTGGAGGACAGTGGCACGGTCTGAAGCTTCAGCAACTCGATCACCGCGCCCAGAGTGCTCTCCGCCAGACCCTTCGGTCGAGGCAGCTCGGTGGGCGTGCGCAGGCTCGCGAACGCCTGGTCCACGTCGTTCTGGCTGGTCATCGCGGATTGGCTTCCCAGGTGTAGCCGGAAGTCCCGGTACTGCACCAGCTTCTGCGCGAAGGTCGCGTAGCTGAACGGCTTGATCAGGTATTGCACGATGCCGGCCGCCACCGCTCCGCGCACGATGTGCAGTTCGCGCACCGCCGTGATGGCGATGATGTCGGTGGTCAGGCCGGCCGCGCGCATCCGTCGGCTCACGTCGAGGCCGTGCAGATCGGGCAGGGTCATGTCCATCAGCACCAGGTCGATGGGCTGCCCGGCGGCCACGGCCGCGGCCAGGGCGCGCAGGGCGGAGTGGCCGTCGCCGGCGGTGCCCGCGTGCACGAAGCCGGTCAGGCGGCCGAGGTAGGCCGTGTGCGCCTCGGCGGCGATGGCCTCGTCTTCCACGACGAGCACCCGGATGTCCCGGTCAGCCATGCGATCCGCCCACCGTTGCCGCGAGGCCGGGTTGTTTCGGCGCAGGGGACTGGCCCGGCTGCCGGGGGAGGGTGACCGTGAACACGGCGCCGTCCCGGCGGGTGATGCCGAGGCTGCCGCCGAGCCGGTTGACCGTCTGCCGCACCAGTGCCAGGCCGAGGCCGCGGCCGAAGGTGCCGGGCTCCTTGGTGCTGTAGCCGCGGCGGAGGATGTCGGTCACGGCGTCCGGGGCGACGCCGGGCCCGGAGTCGGCCACCTCGATCGTCACCGACGCGGGAGTGGAGCTGACCGCGAGGTGAACCTGGCGGGGCGCCTCGCCGCCGGCGGCGGCGTCGAGCGCGTTGTCGACCAGGTTGCCCACGACCGTGACCAGGTCTTGCGCGTTCAGCCCGGATTCGGCGAGGGTTCCGGCAGCCTCGACCGTGAGCAGCACACCCAGCTCGCTGGCCTGGGCGAACTTGCCCATCAGCAGGGCGCTGAGCACCGGTTCGTCCACCGAGTCGAGCATGTCGTCGGTGAGCTGCTGGCTCTGCGCCAGGTCCTTGGTGGCGAAGTCGAGGGCCTCGGCCCCGCGACCGAGTTCCATCAGGGACACGATGGTGTGCAGACGGTTCGCGTGCTCGTGGGTCTGCGCGCGGAGGGCATCCGAGAGGGTGCGCATCGACCGGAGTTCGCTGCCCATCGACTGCAGGTCGGTGTGGTCGCGGATGGTGGCAACCCAGCCCATCGGGGTGGGCCTGCTGCGGCCGCTTCCCGGTTTCAGCGCCGGTTGCTGACTGACGACCAGCACGCGCGTATCGGTGACGTGGATCTCGTCGGTGGCCGGGCGGCCGCTCTGCAGCAACTCGGCGAGCGCCGGGGGAAGATCCAGCCGGTCGAGGCCGTGCGCGGCGGCAGCGGATGACCGTCCGCCGGCCGGTGCGCGCGGCGGCAGGCCGAGCAGCCGGGCGGCCTGGTCGTTGTAGAGCACGACCTCACCCGTGAGACCGACGAGCACGAGCCCCTCCCGCACCGAATGCAGCACCGAGTCGTAGTAGACGAAAAGCTGGGCGAGCTGTTCGGGACCCCAGCCGAGGGTGACCCGGCTCAGGTAGCGGCCGAGCAGCCAGGCGGCGACGGTACCGGCGGCCAGCAGCATCAGGGCCACACCCAGCACGGCCGGCAGGCGGGCGCTCAACGCGATCGAGAGGTTGCTCGTCTTCACGCCCGCCGCGACCAGGCCCTGCACGGCACCCTGCTCGTCGGTGATCGGCACGACGGCCCGCACCGAGGGACCGAGTGTGCCCGTGGTCACCTCGGTGAACGGCTCCCCGGACAGGGCGGGCGTGACGGTGCCGATGTAGGGACGGCCGATCTCCGACTCTGTGGGGTGGGTCCAGCGGGTGCGGTCGGGCGACATGATCGTGATGAAGTCGAGGCCGGCATCCTCGGTGACCCGCAGGGCGTAGGGCTGCAGCACCGCGCTCGGATCGGCCGCGCGACTGGCTTCCAGCAGGAGCGGGTTGTCGGCGATGGCGGTGGCGACTGACAGCATCCGTTCCTCGGCGGCGACGAAACCGCGGTCGCGGGCGTCGACGAAGGCGGCGGTGCCCACGAACACGGTCATCGCGATGATGAGCAGGGCGTTCGCCAGGAACAGGCGGCGCGCAATGCTCCAGCCTCGCCCCATCGCATCCTTCTCCCATTTGCGCGGCCATGACCAATATGACCGCAACCGTGACGCGGGCGCTTCGGTCTACCAGTGTGAGATCCACAACGGATGGCCCGGGCGCACCAACGCCTCACCCCAGCCTAGTTACTAGACAAAGGAGTCTTTTATGGCATCAATGCCTCGCGCTCGGGCTGCACAGCCCGCGAAGAAGTTGGACAAGTCCCACTACCTGTACATGGCGGTCATCGTCGCCGTGATCCTCGGCGTCATCGTCGGTCTGATGTTCGGCGGCAAGGACGGCTTCGCCGTTTCGCTCAAACCGCTCGGCGACATCTTCATCGCCCTGATCAAGATGATGATCTCGCCGATCATCTTCTGCACGATCATCCTCGGCATCGGCTCCATCGCGAAGGCGGCCACAGTCGGCCGGATCGGCGGTCTGGCCCTCGGCTACTTCCTGACCATGTCCACCTTCGCCCTGGCCATCGGCCTCTTCGTCGGCAACCTGGTCAAGCCCGGTACGGGACTCGACATCAACGCGACCACCTTCGTGCCGCCGGAAGCCGCCGAGACGAACTTCTTCCTCGGCATCATCCCGACCACGCTGTTCTCCTCGCTGACCGCCGGCAACATCCTGCAGACCCTGCTGGTGGCCCTGATCGCCGGTTTCGCGCTGCAGAAGATGGGCCCGGCCGGCAAGCCGATCCTCGAGGGCATCGCGCACGTGCAGGCGCTGGTGTTCCGCATCCTGATCATGGTCATGTGGCTCGCGCCGATCGGTGCCTTCGGCGCGATCGCCGCCGTCGTCGGTGCCACCGGCATGCAGGCCGTGATCAGCCTCTTCACCCTGATGGGCGCCTTCTACGCCACCTGCATCCTGTTCATCGTGGTCATCCTCGGTGGGCTGCTCAAACTGGTCACCGGCGTCAGCATCTTCAAGCTGATGCGCTACCTCGGCCGCGAATACCTGCTGATCTTCTCGACCTCCTCCTCCGAGGCTGCGCTGCCGCGGCTGATCGCCAAGATGGAGCACCTCGGCGTCTCCAAGCCCGTCGTGGGCGTCACGGTCCCCACCGGCTATTCCTTCAACCTCGACGGCACCGCGATCTACCTGACCATGGCGTCGCTCTTCATCGCCACGGCCATGGGCCAGCCGCTCGCCCTGGGCGAGCAGATCGGGCTCCTCGCCTTCATGATCATCGCCTCCAAGGGTGCCGCCGGGGTGTCCGGTGCCGGCATCGCGACCCTCGCCGCCGGCCTGCAGGCCCACGCCCCGCAGCTGCTCGACGGGGTCGGCTTCATCGTCGGCATCGACCGCTTCATGTCCGAGGCCCGCGCGCTCACCAACTTCACCGGCAACGCCGTTGCCACCGTGCTGATCGGCTCCTGGACCAAGGAGCTCGACCGTGCCCAGCTCGACCGCGTTCTCAGTCGCGAGGAACCGTTCGACGAGACCACGATGATCGCCCACCACGGCCTGCCCAGCACCGCGGAGACGGCCGCGGAGAACGAGAAGGTCGCCCAGACCGCCGCACTGAAGGTCTGAGCCCGCCCCGAGTCGCCGTGCGCGGCCCGGCACGGATGTCCGCGGCGCAGGCCCGGGAATCGGGCGCACGCTCCATCGTGCGCCGGGTTCCCCGGCCTGCGCCGCGAACGCGTGGTGGCCTGCGTTCTCATCTGCCGAAATCGTCGATTCCCCCGGAGATCCGACGCAAATGCCCCTTGTGCTACGATCGTTTCTGGTCTAACGACCCTTCACCAGGACGCGAACGTGCAGCCGACGGCCCCATCGGGACGGCCGCTTCGTATGGTGAGGCTCTGACGGCGCGATCCCAATGATCGTTCCAGCCCACGTTTTCACTGCGTCGAGGCCAATCACGGCCTACCCGTCCGACACAGCGTGCATCCGTTCCGTCGGCCGTGACCCGGCCCCGCCCGGCGTGCACCGGGAGAATCCGTGACCGAAACCATTGCCGTGAAGGCAGATCGACTGTACAAAGCGTTCGGGCGTCGCCCGCACGAGCTCGTCAAGAAACTGACCGCGGGAGCCAGCCGCGATGAGGTGTCTTCGCTGGGCACCGCCGCCGTGATCGACGCCTCGTTCGAGGTGCGCCGCGGCGAGATCTTCGTGGTGATGGGACTGTCCGGTTCCGGCAAGTCCACCCTGATCCGCATGCTGAACGGGCTGCTGGACGCCACGTCCGGAACCGTGACGGTGGCAGGTCAGTCGATCACCGGCATCTCCGCTGCCGCGCTGCGCGAGGTGCGCCGCAAGAACATCTCGATGGTCTTCCAGCACTTCGCCCTATTGCCGCACCGCACCGTGATCGACAACGTCGCCTACGGCCTCGAGGTGCAGGGAATGGGCCGCGAGGAGCGACTGGCCAAGGCGCGCACAATCATCCGTCTGGTCGGGCTGGACGGTTGGGCCGACAGCCTGCCCGCCGAGCTGTCCGGCGGAATGCAGCAGCGCGTCGGCCTCGGCCGCGCCCTCGCCGCCGACACCGATGTGCTCCTGATGGACGAGGCCTTCTCGGCCCTCGACCCGCTGATCCGCCGCGAAATGCAGGAACAGTTGATCGAGCTGCAGGCCGAGCTCGGCAAGACCATCATCTTCATCACCCACGACCTCAATGAGGCCATGTTCCTCGGCGACCGCATCGCGGTCATGCGGGACGGGCGGATCGTGCAGATCGGCACGCCGGAGGAGATCCTCACCGACCCGGCCAACGACTACGTCGCCCAGTTCGTTCAGGATGTCGACCGCGCCCGGGTGCTGACCGCGGCCAGCGTGATGGAACCCGTGCGCTCCGTGGTCACGATCACCGGCGGCCCCCGTGCGGCGCTCCGCACCATGCGGGACCTGCAGACTTCCGCCACCTTCGTGCTCAACCGCGACCGCAGCTTCGCCGGGGTGGTGCGCGACCGTGACGTGCTGAAGCAGGTCAAGGCCGGCGAGACCGATCTGCGTGCCATCGTGCGCACGGATGCGATCTCCGTCAGCCCGGACACACCGCTGGTCGACCTGGTCGAACCGTCGGTGGGCAGCGACCTGGCCATTGCCGTGGTCGATGAGAAGAACCGTCTGCTCGGCGTCATCCCTCGGGTGACCCTGCTGGCCGCGCTCGGCAACGTGAGCACGAACACGGGCGAACTACCCGTGATCGAGCCCGTGGCAACGATTTCCGTCAACATGATCACCGAAACCCTCCGCGACACCGCTCTGGAAGGAGCCGACCTGTGAACGACTTCCGACTTCCTCTGGGCACCCTCGTCGAGGGGTTCATCGACTATGTCACCGAGACCTTCGGCTTCCTCTTCGACTTCATCCGGGTCGTCTTCGACGGCGCCTACGAGTTCGTGGACCTGCTCCTGATCACCCCGCCCTTCTGGGTGATCGTGCTGCTCGCAGCGGGCCTCGCCCTCGCCGCCCGCGGCTGGAAGTTCATGACCGGCACCATCGTCGGTCTGCTGGTGATCGTCGGCGTCGACCAGTGGGAGAACGCGATGGACACCCTCGCGCTCGTGCTGGTGGCCAGCCTGCTCGCGATCGCGTTCAGCGTGCCGCTCGGCATCCTGGCCGCGAAGTCGTCGGTGGCGTCCGGCATCATCCGCCCCATTCTCGACTTCATGCAGACCATGCCGGCCTTCGTGTACCTGATTCCCGCGCTGATCCTGTTCCGCGTCGGCGTCGTGCCGGGCATTGTGGCCACCATCATCTTCGCGATGGCGCCGGGCGTTCGCCTCACCGAGCTGGGCATTCGCGGGGTCGACCGGGAAGTCGTCGAGGCCGGTCAGGCCTTCGGCGCCTCGCCGTGGCGCATCCTGCGCCAGATCCAGCTGCCGCTGGCGATGCCGACCATCATGGCCGGCATCAACCAGGTCATCATGCTCTCCCTGTCGATGGTCGTCATCGCGGGAATGGTCGGCGCCGGTGGCCTCGGCGCCCAGGTCGTCGCCAGCCTGAACCGTATCGACGTGTCTCTCGGCTTCGAAGCCGGTCTCGCCGTCGTGATCCTCGCCATCTTCCTGGACCGCCTCACCGCGGCGCTGGGAACCGGCGACACTCCGCTCGGCCGCATCAGGAACACCCGCAAACGCCGCGCCCAGCAGGCGCTGGCCGCCTGATCCGGTGCGCCCCGCACACGAACACCTGGATCCTGAATCTGCCCCGGTCGCCCGTCAGGGCGACATGAAAGGAAAAACTATGAAGAACCGATCACTGTCCCTCGTCGCCCTCGGAGCCGTCGGGCTCCTTGCACTCAGTGGCTGCGCCTCCGCCGAGGCCGCCGTCGTCGGCGACGGCAACAAGGACCAGAAGGACATCACCATCGCCGTCTTCAACGGCTGGGACGAAGGCGTCGCGGTCTCCGAACTGTGGAAGGCCATCCTCGACGAGAAGGGCTACAACGCCGAGCTGGAATACGCCGACGTCGCCCCCGTCTACTCGGGACTGTCCACCGGTGACTACGACCTCAACATGGATGTCTGGATGCCGGAGACCCACGCCGCGTACGTGAAGGAGTACGGCGATGACATCGTCGACCTCGGTGCGTGGAACGAGGAATCCCGCCTGACCATCGCGGTCAACGAGGATGCCCCGATCGACTCCCTCGCGGACCTCGCCGCCAACGCGGACAAGTTCAACAACACCATCGTGGGCATCGAGCCCGGCGCCGGCCTGACCACGGCCACCACCGACCGGGTCATCCCCACCTACGGACTCGAGGACATGGAGTACCTGACCTCCTCGACCGCCGCCATGCTCACCGAGCTGACCGCGGCCACCAAGGCCGGCGAGAACATCGTCGTCACCCTGTGGGAGCCGCACTGGGCCTACGGCTCGCTTCCGATCAAGACCCTGGAAGACCCCGAGGGCACCCTCGAAAGCACTGAGGCCCTGCACAGCTACGCGAGTGCTGACTTCGCCGCGGACTTCCCCCAGGCCACCGAGTGGATCGAGGGCTTCGAGATGGACCTCGACCGGCTGTACTCGCTCGAGAAGGCGATGTTCGTCGATTACGACGGCCAGGACTACGACCCGATCGTGGCGAAGTGGATCTCCGAGAACCAGGAGTACGTGGACTCGCTGACCAGCAAGTAACACGACGCTCCACACGCACAGCGTGAAGAAAGGCCCAGGTCACCGCGACCTGGGCCTTTCGACGTCCGGTGACGCAGCACTCAGTGATGCAACACTCAGTGACGCAGCACTCAGTGACGCATCACTCAGTGACGGAGCACGGATGCGATCGAACCGGCCCAGGCAGCGGCCCGGTCCACCTCGCCCGCAGCCAGTGGACCCTCTCGACCTTCGACGATGAAGCCGGTCGGCGGGGCCACGACGTGGGCGCCGGCCTTCTCCAGGGCACGGGAGATCTTTCGGGCGGCATCGCCGTGGAGCACGGTGCGCACCCGGGTGTCGAAGGCGGCCGCCCGCACACCCCGCAGGGTGCCGGGGCGAAGTTGGGCGAGGAAGGCCTTCAGGCGCGGCGAGGGCCGTCGGCCGACGACCAGGCGGCCGACGACGAGCAACTCCACACCGGTCAGGCTGTCGAGCCCGAGACCGGCGACGGGAACGGCTCTGGTGCCTTCGCCGAGTTCGATGGCGATGGTCTCGGCGATGGCCTCCGTGGTGCCGGAATTCGCCGGGGCGCCCGAGTTCGCAGTGAAGCCCGAGCTCGAATCACAGATGACGAGGATGCTCATATCGACCTCCAACGATCGGGTTCATCAGGTGCTGATCGCTTCAGTGTGCCCCGCGACCGGAACCGCGGCAAGGCTGCCGGTCAGGGGGCCGGTGGTGCCAGGAAATCGGAGAGTTCGCGGGTGATTTCGGCGGCCACCGCATCCGTTGACCGGGTGGCCACGCCGTCGCCGTTCTCCGTGCCGTAGTCGCCGAACCGTGCGTGGTTGGCGCCCTCGAGCTCGCTGAACCGGGTGTCGGACGGGAGCAGATTCGCGCTGTCGGCGATCTTCTCCGGCGTGCTGAGGCCGTCGGCGCTGCCGCTGAGGCTGAGGGCCCGCAGGTCGGTGCGCTCCGGCGCGGCCGAGCAGTAGCTGCCGAACAGCACCAATCCGGCCACCTCGGGGTTGTCCGCGAGCAGGCAGGCCCGCACTCCGCCGACCGAATGGCCGCCCAGGTACCAGGTGGTCACCTCGGGGACCGCGTCGGTGAAGGTCGACAGTGGCCGCCGGTCGAGAATGGCGAGGTTGAGCACCGGCTTGGCGATCACCACGGTCAGCCCGGTCGCCTCGACCGTGCCGGCGAGTTTGTAGAGGTAGGCATACGGGTCGACCCTGGCGCCGGGGAAGAAGACCAGGCCCGTGTGCCCGGCGCCGTCGGCCGGGGCAAGCACGACCGACGTCGACCTGTCGGTGACGGTGACGTTCGGGTTGGCGAACACCGCGTCGGCGGCCGCTCGATCGGCCACCCGCACCGTGTTCGCCCACGCCAGGAACACGATGACGACGACTGCCAAAGCGCTCAGGCTCCACCAGCCACCGGCCCGGATGCCGCGCCGCAGACTGCCGCGTCGTCGCGCCTCGTCCGTGCTATCGGGCTGGGTCATCGGGCTCCGATCCTTGACTGTTCGGTCGGGGTGAACCGCGAAGCGGCTGTCGGTTTCAACCTAGCTGCCGCGAAGGGGTCGTTTCAAACGTGCCGCCGGGGAATCTCAGTCGTCGAGGCCGCGGGCGGCCAGGGCCTCTCCGATCGCATCCGCTGCGTACAAGGAGCGCACGACCACCGGCACGGCCAGGGCGAGGAGGGACCCCTGGGTGCCGCGCGCCCGACGGGCTTCGATCACCTCGGACACGATCTCGGCGACGAGCGGTATGCAGCGCAGGGTGAGGGCGAGGAGCAGGCCCACCCGGTCGGCGTCGACCCAGCGGCGGAACGGTCGGAGCAGCTTCTGGAACCCCTCGAGCACGGCCGTGACCGTGGTCGTCAGGGTGAACAGCGCCGCCAGCGCCACGGCGATCAGCAGCCGTCCGGCCATCAGCCCGGCCGTGGTCCAGCCGGCGAACAGCGCCTGGAGCGGCACGGCGATCACCAGGATCCAGAGGATCGGCCCGATCTGCTTCCACGCGGCGCCCAGCGGCACCCGTGCCAGCAGGAACAGGGCGATGACGGCGAGCAGGCAGGCGCCCAGCTGCCCGAGCTCGCCGAGCAGGCCGACCAGCAGCACCGCGAGGGAAAGGAGTGACAGCTTGAGCAGCATCGGCGCGCGGTGGATCAGCGAGTGGCCCGGGTGGTACAGCCCGATCATGCGAGCCCGACCGTGTCGGCGCTCATGCCAGCAGCTCCCGGTAGGCGCCGAGCGCGGCATCCGGGGCGTTGTCGGCGACCACCCGGCCGTCCTCCATCACGATGACGCGGTCGAAGGCGGCGAGCAGGTCGAGCTGGTGGGTGACCACGATGACCTGCTGGCTCAGGCCGAGCAGGAGCTCGGTGATGCGCCGGGCGTTGCGAGCGTCGAGCAGCGTGGTCGGTTCGTCGGCGACCACGATCTCCGGCTCGGCCACGAGCACGGCCGCCAGCGCAAGCAACTGCTTTTGGCCGCCCGACAGGCGGTGCGCCGGATGGTCGGCGTGCTGGTCGAGACCGAAGCGCTCGAGCGCCGCCTGCGTGCGGGTTGTGATCTCGAGGGGGGTCAGCCCGCGGCGGCGCAGGGTGAAGGCGACGTCTTCGGCGACGGTGGGCATCACGATCTGATTGTCCGGGTTGGTGAAGATGAAGCCGACCTGCCGTCGCACCGCCTTGGCGTTCCGGGCCACGTCGAGGCCGCCGACGCTCACGGTTCCGGTGTCGGGCCTGATCAGGCCGTTGATCAGGCGCACCAGGGTGGACTTTCCCGAGCCGTTCGCCCCGACAATGCCGATGCGCTGTTCGGTGAGGCTCAGACGGATGTCCCGCAGCACCATCCGTTCGCCGAACGCATGCGAGACGCCGTCGAAGTCGATCGTGCTCATGACGCGGAGGTGACAGCTCCGGCGGTGGCGTCGGCAGGGGCTACGGCTGCGCGACGGCGCGCGGGGATCAGGCCCGGGTAGGCCCTGTGCACCTGGCGGGCCACCAGCACGGTCACGACGACCTTGACCAGGTCACCGGGCAGGAACTTGGCGGCATCGACCAGGGCCACCCAGAGCGGCAGCCCCAGGTTGATCGCGGTGACGGGCACGCCGATCAGGTAGACCACGACGACACCGCCGAGCGCGGTGGCCCCGAGCGCCGCCCAGAGCCGGTAGCGGGGGAGGAGTCGCCCGGTGAGGTAGCCGATGACCAGGGCTCCGAGCAGCCAGCCGTAGAGGTAACCGGCGGCGGGCGAGGTGGTGAACCAGACGATGCCGCCGCGCCCGCCCGACAACAGCGGCAGGCCGGCTGCGGCGAGGGCGAGCAGGAGGAGTACGGCGAAGAAACCCTTGCGCGCCCCGAGGACGGCGCCGGCCAGCATGACGCCGAGGGTCTGGAAGGTGATCGGCACGGCCACAGCCCCGAGGCTCAGGGCGCCGGGCAGCCCGAGCGCGGCGATGAGGGCTGCGAAGATGGCGATCTGAGCGAGATCGCGCACGCTCAGGATGCGGGGCGCCGGGGTGCGGGCAGGGCGGGTGTTGGCAGTCATGTTCTTCAATCTAGAATTCGGCGGCGACCGGATCCCGAAGAAGACCTACAAAGAATGGCGCGGAACTCTATACCGGTGCGTCCGGAGGTCCCGCCCGTCGCGGAGCACGTTCTGGAAGCGGGCGCACGTTCGAACGCCTGCCGCGAGCCACAACCTGCGCCACGAGACTGATACGGCAGACGCCGAGGCGGCACCGAATCAGCCTCACACGGTAACCGGCTGCCCACGGGCAGATCGAGGTCAACCCGGTCCCGATCTCGCAGGAAACCGTCGACCGGTTGCTCTGTGAGACCGGAACCCGCGGCATCCAGTTCGACGCCGACGGATGCCGCTGGGTCGACTGCGAGAAACCACCGGCCTGGACCGCAGCCCACCACATCAATGAGTGGTTGAAGGACAACGGGTATACCGATCCGGCTGACGGCGTGCTGCTCTGCCATCCGCATCATCTGCTGGTGCACAACCGGTACTGGACGATCATTCGCACCGGGTTTCGGCAGGCTCAACCCCAGGGAGGGCGGGTGGCCGGGTCAGGCGACGAGCCGGGCGCGATCCTTCGAATCAGCGGCGGAGAAGCGCGGCACGGCGATGGCCGGCGCGCGTTCTGGACCGGCGCGTTCTGGACCGGCGCGTTCTGGATCGGCGCGTTCTGGATCGGCCCAGACGGAGATCGGGGCGGGACTGAAGGGGAGCGCGGTGGGCTCCGCGATGACCTCGCCGCGCAGTGCGGCGGTCTCGGTGCGGAGCACGGTGGCCAGAGTCGAGGCGATCTGGTTTGCCTTCAGGCCGTGGAAGATCACGTCGGTGTCGTCGATGCTGCGAGGGACCAGGGTCCACTGGCCCTGGGCGCCGACGAGACGAGCGATCTCGGTGTGCAGCAGATCGAAAATCTGAGCGTCACTGAGCTCGGGAACGGGCGGAGGAGTGACCGGTGCAACCGGTGTGACGCGACGCCGTCGACCAAACATCGGGGCCCCTTTCGGCTAACGTGCCCGTGCACTCCCCAGTCTGCCGCGCGGCCCGGAACGGGGCGCGCGGACACGCCGACGGACCGGGGAGTTAGTTCTCGATTCGGCGATCGTCGGCGTCCTGGATGACGGTTCCGATGGCGACGGCCGCGCTGAGCAGCCAGCCGACCCACATCAGGGCCAGGCGCCAGTCGCGGGGACCGGAGCGGGTGGCGCTCAGAATGTTCCATCCGCCGGCGAGCACGCCGATGATGGCACTGCTGAAAATGTACTTTCGCATGAAGACCTCCGGCCCTAACGCTACCCGGAAGTTGCCCGGCTGCGCGTTCCCCGACAATCTGACCGATCGGACAGGCTCTGACCGATCGGTCAGCTAGCGTGAACGAGTGACCCCAGAGCCCGTTCTGCCCCAGCCCCCGCACAACCGCCAGAGCACCAGCCTCGAACTGCGGGCGACGGCGCTGGAACAGTTCGCCTCGGTCGGGTTCGCCGGCACCTCCCTGCAACAGATCGCCGACGCGGCCGGCTACTCGAAGTCGAGCGTGCTGTACCACTTCGCCTCCAAGGAGGCGCTCCTCGACGAGGTGCTCACCCCGGCGGTCGACCGGCTGGAGGCCATCCTCGAACGGTTTCTCGCCACCGAGGAGAGCGCCCTGTCCCGGAGTCGCTTCGTGAACGACTTCATCGACTTCATCCTCGAATTCCGTCTCGAGTTGCACACCTTCATCAACCAGTCCCAGTCCCTGCGCGGCATCCCCGTGATCGACCGGGCCGGCGTGCTGATCGTGCGCCTGTCCGACACCCTCTGCCACGGCGCTGCGAGCACCGAAGACCGCATCCGTTTCGGCATCGCCCTCGGCGGTGCCGCTTACACCCTGGTCGCCGGCATGACCTTTCTCGGCGCGGAGATCGCCCCCGCCGAGGAGATCCGGCCCGCGCTGCTGGCCGTCATCACCGAGCTGCTCGCCCCCGTCACCGTTCGCACGACCCCGTCCCGGAAGTAGCACCCATGGCAACCCTGCTCTATCGAATCGGCCACTTCGCCTACCGGCGCGCGGGCCTGGTGCTCGGTATCTGGACCATTCTGCTGGTCGGGATCCTCGGCGCCGGGGTTGCCCTCGGCGGCCAGACCCAGGAGTCCTACGCGATTCCCGGCACGGAATCCCAGGACACCGTCGACAAGCTCGGCGAGGTGTTCCCCCAGGCGGCCGGCGCTGCGGTGCAGGTGGTCTACACGGCCCCGGACGGGGCATCCGTCAGTGACGAGCCCTACCGCACGGCCATCGTCGACATGGCGGCCGAGCTCGCGGCCGTTCCCGGCGTCGACTCGGTGCTGAGCCCCTATGACGAATACGCGTCGGGCGCGATCTCCGATGATTCCGGGAGCGCCTTCAGTCAGGTGCAGCTGTCCGGTCTGTCGACCGACGTCACCCCGGAAACCCTCGCCGAGGTGACTGGTACGCGGGCCATCGCCGAGGAGGCCGGCCTCGAGGTCGCCTTCGGCGGCCAGGTGTTCCAGGACACCACCTTCGGCATCACCATCTCCGAGGTCCTCGGCCTGATCTTCGCCGGTGTGGTGCTGGTGATCACCTTCGGCTCGCTCGTGTCCGCCGGGATGCCGCTGCTGATGGCTCTGGTCGGCGTCGGCGTCGCCATCGGCGGCATCACCGTGATCTCCGCGTTCGTGCCCGTCTCGAGCACGGCCCCCATGCTCGCCCTGATGCTCGGGCTCGCCGTGGGCATCGACTACGCCCTCTTCATCCTCTCGCGGCACCGAACGCAGCTCGCCAACGGGGTCGAACCGCACGACTCGGCCGCCTCCGCCGTGGCCACGGCCGGCAGCGCCGTCGTCTTCGCCGGGATCACCGTGATCATCGCCCTGCTCGGGCTGCTCGTGGTCGGTATCCCGTTCCTCAGCGTGATGGGGCTCGGCGCGGCCCTCGCCGTGCTGATCTCGATCTTCGTGGCGGTCACGCTCCTCCCCGCCGTGCTCGGCCTCGCCAAGGGACGCCTCACACCCCAAGCCGGCAGCCGCGCGCACCGCCGGGCCACCCGGCCCGACACCGGCCGGCCCACCCTTGGCCACCGCTGGGTGAACCTCGTCCTCAGGGCGCCGGTCGTGGCCGTGCTCCTCGTCGTGGGCGTGCTCGGCACGCTGGCGATCCCGGCCCTCAGCCTCGACCTGAATCTGCCCGACGGGGCGTCCGAACCGGCCGGTTCGACGCAACGCGAGGCGTTCACCATGCTGGAGGAGGGCTTCGGGCCGGGCTACAACGGTCCGCTCATCGTCGTCGTCGACATCACCCAGACGACGGATATCTTCGGTGACCTCGACACCATCGGCGCGGCCCTGCGCACTCTCCCCGACGTCGCCTTCGTCGGCAAGGGCACCCCGAACCCGACCGTCGACACCGCCATCATCCAGGTCATGCCGGACAGCGCGCCGAACGCGCCCGAAACCAAGGCGCTCGTGCAGGCCATCCGTGATCTGGCACCATCGATCGACGACGACCTGGGCACGCCCATCGCGGTGACCGGAGCGACCGCCGTGTCGATCGACATCTCCAACCGCCTCAGCAACGCGCTCGTGCCGTTCGCCCTGATCGTGGTGGGGCTCTCGATCCTCCTGCTGACCATGGTGTTCCGCTCGATCTTCGTGCCGATCAAGGCGGCCCTCGGATTCCTCCTGTCGGTGGCCGCGTCGATCGGCGCCACCGTGGCGATCTTCCAGTGGGGCTGGTTCTCCGAGCTGCTCGGGGTCGAAACCCCCGGACCGATCCTGAGCTTCCTGCCCATCCTGTTGATGGCCGTGCTCTTCGGCCTCGCCATGGACTACGAGGTGTTCCTCGTCTCCGGGATGCGGGAGGAGTTCGTGAAGACCGGCCTGGCCCGCGAATCCATCGTGCACGGGTTCTCCCACGCGGCCCGAGTCGTCACGGCCGCCGCGCTGATCATGTTCTTCGTCTTCTTCGCCTTCGTCCCCGAGGGCACCGGGGCGATCAAGGGCATCGCGTTCGCGCTCGCCGTCGGAGTCTTCCTCGACGCGTTCCTGGTGCGGATGACCCTGGTCCCGGCCGCGATGGCCCTCGCCGGCGACGCCGCCTGGTGGTTGCCGCGCTGGCTCTCCCGCATCCTGCCCGACGTCGACATCGAGGGTGAGGGGCTGCGCCAGCACCTGGCCGACAAGGAATGGGCCACCAGTCAGACGCACGCCATCACCGCCGAAGCAGCCGTCCTCGGGCTGCCGGAGAGCCCATTCGGACCGCTGGAACTCGCCGTCGACGTCGGCACGATGGTGGTGCTGACCGGCTCCGCCACCCACCGCCGCGTCCTCGCCGCCACGCTGGCCGGCCGGCTGGATCCGGTCTTCGGCCGCATCCAGGTCATGGGTTCCCCGTTGCCGTCCGAGCGCGGCCGCGCCCTCCGCGCGGTGGCGCTCGCCGACGTGGGCGACAGCAGCGACAACGGGCTCACCGTGGGGGAACTGCTGGCCGAACGGCTGGACCTGGCGCATCCGTGGTACCGCGCCGCGTCGCGCCGCTCCCTGCTCGCCGGATGGATCACGCGTCTGAACGGCGCGCTCGGCACCGCTTCGAGCGGCCTCCCGGCCGGCCCGATCGTGGCCGGCACGACCGTGTCGTCGCTCTCCGCCCTCGACCGCGCCGCGGTGCTCGTGGCAGCGGCGCTCACCGAGACCCCGGGAGTCGTCGTCGTCGACCTGGGCGAGGGGCTGCCCGTCGACCCGGCGGGGCGCGACCTCGTGCAGGTGCTCGCGACCCTCGCGCCGGCATCGACCACCCTGATCCTCGGTGCCGCCTCCGTCCCCGGCGCAACTCCGGTCTACCGCGGCGCCCGGCCGCTGCAGACCATCAACCTCGATTCACTTGGCCGGGGTTCCTTCGACAGAGGCACCCGAGACCGAAAGGCCCTGCAGCGATGAGCACCAGGCTTGAGAAACTGTTCAGCCGCACCCCCGGGCAGCGCCGCGGGGCATTCGGAGCCCTGCTGGCGGGCCTGATCGTGGTGCCGCTCGCGGTGGCGGGCCTCTTCGCCGGAGCGCTCGCCACCGCCGACCAACGGGTGGACACCCTGCCGGCGATCGTCGTCAACAATGACGAAATCGTCACCACCACCCTGCCCGACGGCACCGAGCAGCCGGTGCTCGCCGGCCGCCTGCTGGTGACCGAGCTGACCAAGCCGTCCGGCGACGGGTCCCAGGCCACCGGGTTCGCCTGGACCATCTCGAACTCCGAGGATGCCGCGGCGGCTTTGGCCTCCGGAGACGCCTACGCGGTGCTCACGATCCCGAAGGACTTCTCCGCGTCGGTGACCTCGCTGGGCGGGGCGACACCCATCCAGGCCGACCTGGGCATCCGCACGGACGACGCGCACTCGTACCTGGCCGGATCGGTGGCCCAGTCGGTGGGCACCGCCATGTCGGGCGTCTTCGGCCGTGAGATCACCTCGCAGTACCTCAACGGGCTCTACACGAACCTGGCCGTGCTGGGCGAGTCCCTCACCCAGGCGGCGGATGGCGCCGCGCAGGTCAGGGCCGGGGTTGCGGGGGTGGCCACCGGACTCGATTCGCTGGCCGGCGGCACGGCCGCAGCGGCATCCGGGGCGTCGTCGGCGGCGAACGGCGCCGCCTCCTTCTCCTCCGGCGTGACCGAGTACACCCGGGGCGTCACCGGCCTCAGCGACGGCCTGACCCGACTGGACATAGGCGCGGCCGGGCTGGCCCCGTTGACGACCGGCCTGCCGGCGTACGCGGCCGGGGTGCAGGCCAGCGCCGACGGTTTCAGGCAGCTGAACGCCGCCATGCAGAGCGACCCGCGGGTCGCCGACTATGCGCCGGCCCTGCTGCAGCTGCAGGGCGGGCTCGATGCCCTCGCCGCGCAGAGCCCCGGCATCAGCGAGGCCGGCCCCGGAATCGAGGGCGTACTGGATGGTCTGTCCCAGAGCGCCAACGGGGCGAGCCTGCTCTCCGCCGGCGGCAGCGACCTGCGCGGCGGCGCCGGTGACCTCGCGACCGGCGTCGCCGGCATTTCCACCGGCCTTTCGCAACTGGCCACCGGAACAACGGATGCCGCCGCGGGCGCCCGCCTGCTCGAATCGGGCGCGGGCGAACTCGCCAGTGGGCTGCGAGACGGCGCGGACACTGCCGCCCCGCTCAGCGACACCGACCCGGAGACGACCGCGGCGGTCGTCGCCGAACCGGTCGGCATCACCGCGGAGCGCGACAACGCGTTCGCGTCGATCGGCCCGGTCATCGGCATGGTCTTCGTGCCGATCGGGCTGTGGATCGGTGCCCTGGCAATCTTCCTGGTGATGAAGCCGCTGTCCGCGATCGCACTGGCGTCGACCGCGTCGACCGGCGGCCTCGTGGCCCGCAGCCTCGGCCGCGCGTTCGGCATCGCCGCGGCGCAGGCCGTGGTCGTGGTGATGTTGCTGCACAGCACGCTCGGCGTCTCGTGGTCGATCCTGCCATCCACCCTGGCCTTCGCGGTGTTCCTCGGTTTGACGTTCACGGCGGTGCACCACTTCCTCACGGCGGCCTTCGGCCGGGTCGGCATCGTGCTCTCCCTGGTGCTGCTGGCGCTGCAGCTCACCGCGGTGGGCGGGCTCTACCCGATCGAGCTGGTGTCGGCGCCGTTCCAGGTGCTCAGCCCGTTCCTGCCGCTGACCTGGGCGGTACAGGGGATGCAGGCCATCGTTTCCGGGGGAGGTGGCGGCGCCGGCGGGCCGGCGGCCATCCTGGTGATCTTCGCCCTGGTGAGCGTGCTGGCCTCGTACTGGACCGTCGCCGGCCGGCGCGGAGCCCGATCGTTCGGTCTGGCGCAGGCGCGCACCTGACGCAGTCTCGTCCCTGACGGACCGGGTCAGGGGGTGGTCGTGCCCTCGCCGATGCCCAACCAGGCGTCGGTCCCTCCCCGAGAACCGGGGTGGGGGCCGGGGCTCCGGTCCGCGGCCCGGGCGTTCTTCATCGACTGAAGCTGACGGTCGACATCCGCTTTCGTCGCACCGGCCGACAGCTGCCGCTCGAGGTCCGCGTCGGGCGCGGCGGTGGCATCGTTGAGGGCGCCGCTGGAGAGCAGCTCGTCGGTGGCGGCGGCGCGGGCCTGCATCTGGGCCACCCGGTCTCTGGCCCGGTCGAGGTCGGCGCCGACCGCCCCCACCTGCGAGCCGATGCCCGCCGCGGCCTCGTTGGCCTTGACCCGAGCCTCGGAGGCGGCGTAGGTGGCCTTGATCGTTTCCTTTTCCGTGCGGAAGGCGGCGACCCGTTCGGCGAGACGTCGCTCGTTGTCCTGCAGCTGAGCCTGCTGCTGCGCCAACGCGAGGTACTGATCCCGGATCGCGGCCACCTGGCCCTCGAGGAGCGAGCGGCGTTCCAACGCCGTCCGGGCCAGATCTTCCCGGTCCTGGTTCAGAGCCTCCTGGGCCTGGTCTCCCAGCCGCTGATAGCGACCGCCCATCTCCTGGCCCTGCAGCTCGATCCGTTTCTTCGCCGTCGCGACCTCGGCCAGCCCCTGCCGCACCTGCTGGAGCATCTTCACCTGCTGCTCGTAGCTGTCATCGAGGGCCTCGCGGGGGTCTTCAAGCCGGGTCAGGGCCCGGTCGGACTTGCTGCGGAGGATGACGCGCAGCCGCGAAGTGAGGCTCATGATTGGTTCCCTTTGCTGAAGTGGTCCGTGGACAGGGGTTGACGCGGAACGGGGAACCCGTCGTTGCCGTTGAGGGTGCGCAGCTCCGCAACTCCGGCTCGGAGCGCGGCAACCTCGTGGTCGACGTCGGAGTGCAGCGTCGCGAGGGTGTCATCGCTGAGATCTCCGAGACCGGCCGTGACGGCCGAGCGCAGTCGGCCCACCAACCCGGCCACCTGGTCGACGCGGCGTCCGGCCGCCGGTAGCGCCTCGGCGAGCAGGACGGCATCGTTCTCGCTCGCCAGCAGCCGCAACTGCGACTGCAGCGTGATGCCTTCGCTCGCAATCCGCCGGAAGAGTCGCGGAAGCTCACCCCGCGGGCCCTCGCTCCGCACGGCCAGGTCGACGGCCGCCTGCCCGCTGTCGAGTGATTCCTTCAGTCGCAACTGCAGCTTCAAAATCTTGTGTTGCGGGCCCCGGCTGAGAAGGGTGCGAGAGCGCAGCACCGCGCCGGAGATCCTGCGGCTACGACGGATGCGTTTGATGAGCACCCGAATCAGGACGAAGAACGAGACGGAGACAACGAGGCTGATGGTCGCGAGTGCGATCAGCACCCAGCTCAACAGAGAATTCAGGTCCATGGGTCCGCCTTTGATCGAACAGGTCTTGGGGTTTCGCGCCGGAACACGACACGGTCAAAATACGCTCGTTACCTTTGAGTTGTCACCATACCGGGCGGTCCTGACCGATACGCCGACCCGGCAGGACGTTTCAACCCGCTGGTAGCCTTGGAGTCCAGCAAGGCGGCCGCGCTCTGTGCCCGCCGGAACGGACGATCCCATCTCTCCTGCAGCCGAACCCACGGCATCCGCCGCCCCGCACCCCACCTACTCGCTGGTCGTGGTCTCCAACCGCCTCCCGGTCGAGATCGAGGTCGCCGACGACGGGACCGAGAGCTGGCGCACCTCACCGGGCGGCCTGGTCACCGCTCTCGAACCCATGATGCGCAGCTCCGACGGAGCGTGGGTGGGCTGGCCCGGTATCGCCGACCGCACATTCGAGCCGTTCGAGAACGACGGCATCTCCATCGTCCCGGTGCGGCTCGGCGCGTCCGAGCTGGAGGAGTACTACGAGGGTTTCTCCAACGACACCATCTGGCCGCTGTACCACGACGTGATCGCGCCGCCGCGCTTCCACCGCGAATGGTGGGAGGCCTATGTGCGGGTGAATCGCCGATTCGCCGACGCCGCAGCATCCGCCGCCGCGCCGGGGGCCACGGTCTGGGTGCACGACTACCAGTTGCAGCTGGTGCCACGGATGCTGCGCGACGCGCGCCCCGACCTCGTGATCGGCTTCTTCAACCACATTCCCTTCCCGCCGTACGGGATCTACGCCCAGCTGCCCTGGCGCAAGCAGATCCTCGACGGCCTGCTCGGCGCCGATCTGATCGGTTTCCAGCGCCTCGCCGACGCCGGCAACTTCTCCCGCGCCGTGCGCCGCCTGTACGGCTATCCGACCCGCGGCGTCGCCATCGACGTTCCCGCGCCCGAGGGCACGCACCGTCGGGTGATCGCCAAGCACTTCCCGATCTCCATCGACGCCGCCGCCTACGAGGAACTGGCGCGGCGCCCCGAGATCCAGGAGCGGGCGCGTCAGATCCGGGAAGACCTCGGCAACCCCAAGACGATCATGCTGGGCGTTGACCGCCTCGACTACACCAAGGGCATCGCCCACCGCATCAAGGCGTTCGGCGAACTGCTCGCCGACGGCAGCCTGAGCGTGGAAGATGTGACGCTGGTGCAGGTGGCCAGCCCCTCCCGGGAACGCGTCGGCCCCTACATCGCCCTGCGTGACGAAATCGAACTGGCCGTCGGCCGCCTCAACGGCGACTTCTCCACCATCAGCCACACCGCCATCAGCTACCACCACCACGGCTACCCGCGCGAGGAGATGGTGGCGCTCTACCTCGCCGCCGACGTGATGCTGGTGACCGCGCTCCGCGACGGCATGAACCTCGTCGCCAAGGAATATGTGGCCGTGCGCTTCGACCGGGACGGCGTGCTCGTGCTGAGCGAGTTCGCCGGGGCGGCCGACGAGCTCAAACAGGCCGTGCTGATCAACCCGCACGACATCGACGGTGTGAAGGCCGCCATCCTCCGTGCCGTCGCGATGCCCCGCCAGGAGCGGCTGCGACGCATGCGCGCGCTCCGCCGCAAGGTCTTCGACAACGACGTCGCCGCCTGGTCCTCCTCGTTCCTGCGCACCCTGACCGAGGGAGCCGCCGTGCGTCCCGGCATCCCGGACACCCTCACCGGCGCGCTGAAGGATCTGAGCCGCGCGGACAACATCCTGGTGGCCCTGGACTTCGACGGGACGCTCGCCCCGCACGTCGACAAGCCCGAGGACGCGCGCGCCGTGCCCGGGACCCGCGAAGCCGTGCAGCGCCTGCTCGACCTCGAGGGCGTGCGGGTCGCCTTCGTCTCCGGCCGGGCCCTGGTCAGCCTGCAGCACGTGTCGCAGCCGCAGACCGGCGTGCTCCTGACCGGCTCGCACGGGATCGAGGTGCAGCTGGACACCCCCGACATCAAACTCGAACTCGATACCCCGGAACTCGAGCAGCTCGCCGACCTCGCCCGGGTGCTCGAGCGCATCTCCGGCAGCATCGACGGCACCTGGATCGAACGCAAACCGGCCGGCCTCGCCCTGCACACCCGGTTGGCCACGCCCCGGAACGCGGCGGCCGCCCAGAAGACCGCGCGCGAGGAACTGGGCGCGCTGCTGCCCGGCCTGACCGTGCGGGACGGCAAGGACGTCATCGAATTCGCGGTGCGCTCCAGCACCAAGGGTGACGCCCTCGAGCGGCTGCGCCGGCACACGGGCGCCGACCGGGTCTTCTACGCCGGCGACGACACCACCGACGAGGACGCCTTCGCCGTGCTGCAGCCCGGCGACGTCGGGCTCAAGATCGGGGCGGGCGACTCGCTCGCCGGCTACCGCGTGCGCGGCCCGGAAGACGTGCCGCTGGTGCTGGGCCTCATCGCCGACCAGCGTGCGGCCGTCGCCGCCGAGCGTGAGGCCGCCGCCGGAGCGTGAGTCCCCGGCGACGGCCCGCCCTCAGCGGACGTTCTAGACTCAGTGCATGACTGAGATCGACATGAAGCCGCGCAGCCGCGACGTCACCGACGGAATCGAAGCCACCACCTCGCGTGGGATGCTCCGGGCCGTCGGTATGGGGGATGCCGACTGGGACAAGCCCCAGATCGGCATCGCCAGTTCCTGGAACGAGATCACGCCATGCAACCTCTCCCTGGACCGCCTCGCTCAGGCCGCCAAGGAAGGCGTGCACGGCGGCGGCGGCTACCCGCTGCAGTTCGGCACGATCTCCGTCTCCGACGGCATCTCGATGGGCCATGAGGGCATGCATTTCTCCCTCGTCTCCCGCGAGGTCATCGCCGACTCGGTCGAGGTCGTCATGCAGGCCGAGCGGCTCGACGGCTCCGTCCTGCTGGCCGGCTGCGACAAGTCCCTTCCCGGCATGCTGATGGCCGCGGCCCGCCTCGACCTGGCCAGCGTCTTCCTCTACGCCGGGTCGATCGCCCCCGGCTGGGTCAAACTCTCCGACGGCACCGAAAAAGACATCACCATCATCGACTCCTTCGAAGCGGTCGGCGCCGTCAAGGCCGGGCGGATGTCCGTGGCCGACGCCAAGCGCATCGAGTGCGCCTTCGCCCCCGGCGAGGGTGCCTGCGGCGGCATGTACACCGCCAACACCATGGCCAGCGTGGCCGAGGCCCTCGGCATGAGCCTGCCCGGCTCCGCCTCCCCGGCCTCCGCCGACCGCCGCCGCGACTACTACGCGCACCGCTCCGGCGAAGCCGTCGTCAACCTGCTGCGCCTCGGGATCACGGCCAGGGACATCCTGACCCGCAAGGCCTTCGAGAACGCGATCGCCGTGGCGATGGCGTTCGGCGGCTCCACCAACGTGGTGCTGCACCTGCTGGCCATCGCGAACGAGGCCGAGGTCGAGCTCACCCTCGACGACTTCAACCGCATCGGCGACACGGTGCCGCACATCGGCGACCTGAAACCGTTCGGCAAGTACGTCATGAACGACGTCGACCGTCACGGCGGCGTCCCGGCCGTGATGCGTGCCCTGCTCGAGGCCGGGCTCATCCACGGCGACGCGCTCACCGTGACCGGCAAGACCGTCGCCGAAAACCTCGCCGAGATCGACCCGCCCGAACTGGACGGCGAGGTGCTGCGCACCCTCGACAACCCCATTCACGCCAGCGGCGGAATCACCATCCTCAAGGGCTCGATCGCCCCCGAGGGTGCCGTCGTCAAGACCGCCGGCTTCGACTCCGACATCTTCGAAGGACCCGCGCGGGTGTTCGAACGCGAGCGGGCCGCCATGGACGCGCTCACCGCGGGGGAGATCCAGAAGGGCGACGTCGTCGTCATCCGCTACGAGGGACCCAAGGGCGGCCCCGGGATGCGGGAGATGCTCTCGATCACCGCGGCCATCAAGGGCGCCGGGCTCGGTGCCGATGTACTACTCTTAACGGACGGTCGATTCTCAGGCGGCACAACCGGACTGTGCATCGGCCATATAGCACCCGAAGCGGTGGACGCAGGTCCCATCGCCTTCGTGCGCGATGGTGATCTCATACGGGTCGATATCGCAGCTCGCACGCTCGACCTACTGGTCGACCCTGATGAGCTGGCCGCCCGGAGTGTCGGCTGGGCTCCTCTGCCTCCGCGCTACACCCGGGGCGTTCTCGCCAAGTACTCGAAGCTTGTCCAGTCTGCGGCCGTCGGCGCCGTCACGGGCTAGCACTCACCATTCGTCATCGAACTAGGGAACTGATCACATGACCGCGGAAACGCCCGTGCCATCACCCTCGCCTGCCTCGTCCGTCGTGGCACCGGAACCGGGCGGGCCGGAAATCCTCACGGGTTCCGGCGCGATCATCCGCTCGCTGGAGCTGCTGGGTGTCACCGACGTCTTCGGCCTGCCGGGCGGGGCCGTCATCCCGCTCTACGACGAACTGATGAGCCAGACCGCCATCCGGCACATCCTGGTGCGCCACGAGCAGGGCGCCGGCCACGCCGCGGAGGGCTACGCCTCGGCGAGCAACCGGGTCGGGGTGGCCATCGCCACCTCCGGCCCCGGCGCCACCAACCTGGTCACCGCCATCGCGGACGCCTACATGGACTCGGTGCCGATGCTCTGCATCACCGGCCAGGTCTTCTCCACCCTGATGGGCACGGATGCCTTCCAGGAGGCCGACATCGTGGGCATCACCATGCCGATCACGAAGCACTCCTTCCTGGTCAGGCGACCCGAGGACATCCCCGCGGCCATCGCGTCGGCGCACCTGATCGCCTCCACCGGCCGGCCAGGACCGGTCCTGGTGGACATCACCAAGGACGCCCAGCAGAAGACCGCCCCGTTCATCTGGCCGCCCAAGCTCGACCTGCCCGGCTACCGGCCGGTCACCAAGGCCCACGGCAAGCAGGTGCAGGCCGCGGCCCAGCTGCTCGCCGCGGCGGAGAAGCCCGTTCTCTACGTGGGCGGCGGCGTCATCCGTGCCCGCGCGTCGGAAGAGCTGCTCGCCTTCGCCGAATTGAGCAACACGCCCGTCGTCACCACCCTGATGGCGCGCGGCGCTTTCCCGGACTCGCACGACCAGCACCTGGGCATGCCCGGCATGCACGGCACGGTCTCCGCAGTGCTCGCGCTGCAGGAAGCCGACCTGATCATCGCCCTCGGCGCCCGCTTCGACGACCGCGTCACCGGCAAGGTCTCCGAGTTCGCCCCGCACGCCGCGATCGTGCACGTCGACATCGACCCCGCGGAGATCGGCAAGATCCGCGCCGCCGACGTTCCCATCGTCGGTGACGCCAAGGAAGTCCTCGCCGACCTCGCCGTCGCCTATGCGGCCGCCGTCACCACGACGACGCCCGACATCAGCGCCTGGTGGACCTACCTCAAGGGTCTGCGCGAGGAGTTCCCGCTGGGCTACTCCGAGCCGACCGACGGCCTGATGAGCCCGCAGTTCGTGATCCAGCGCATCGGCGAACTGACCGGGCCGGAAGCCGTCTACGCCGCCGGCGTCGGCCAGCACCAGATGTGGGCGGCCCAATTCATCAAGTACGAGCGCCCCAACGCGTGGCTGAACTCCGGGGGAGCCGGCACGATGGGCTACTCCATTCCCGCAGCGATGGGCGCCAAGGTCGCCGAGCCCGACCGGGTGGTCTGGTCGATCGACGGCGACGGATGCTTCCAGATGACCAACCAGGAACTGGCCACCTGCACGATCAACAACATCCCGATCAAGGTTGCCATCATCAACAATTCCTCGCTGGGCATGGTGCGCCAGTGGCAGACCCTGTTCTACGACGGACGGCATTCCTTCACCGATCTGCACACCGGTCACGGTTCAGCCATGGTGCCGGACTTCGTGAAACTGTCGGAGGCCTACGGCGCCCTCGCCATCCGGGTCACCAGCCCCGACCAGGTCGACGACGCCATCAAGCTGGCGCTCGCGACCAACGACCGACCGGTGGTGATCGACTTCATCGTGAGCCGTGACGCCATGGTCTGGCCGATGGTGCCGCAGGGAGTCAGCAACAGTTATGTGCAGTACGCCAAGGACCACGCCCCGACCTGGGAAGAGGAATAACCCGTGAGCACCCACGTTCTGAGCCTCCTCGTCGAGGACAAGCCCGGCCTGCTCACGCGGGTCGCCGGACTCTTCGCCCGCCGCGGTTTCAACATCGAGAGCCTCGCGGTCGGCCACACCGAGGTCCCGGGTCTTTCCCGCATCACGATCCTCGTCGACGTCGAGGACGCACCGCTGGAACAGGTGACCAAACAGCTGAACAAGCTGATCAACGTCATCAAGATCGTCGAACTCGAGCCGGCCCAGTCGGTGCAGCGCGAGCACCTGCTGGTGAAGGTGCGCGCCGACAACGCGACCCGGTCGATGGTGCTCGAAGCCGTGACCCTGTTCCGGGCCCGCGTCGTCGACGTGTCCGTCGACGCCGTCGTGATCGAGGTCACCGGGGACTCCGGTAAGACGCAGGCGCTGCTGCGCGTGCTCGAACCGTATGGGATCAAGGAAATCGCCCAATCCGGTCTCCTGGCCATCGGCCGCGGGTCGAAATCGATCAGCGAGCGCGTCTTCAAAAACTAAAGCTCGGCCAACGACTACAACAACGACTACAACAACAAGGAGAACATTTACTCGTGTCTGAGATTTACTACGACAAAGACGCCGACCTGTCGATCATCCAGAGCAAGAAGGTGGCCGTCATCGGCTACGGCTCGCAGGGTCACGCCCACGCGCAGAACCTGCGCGATTCGGGTGTCGAGGTCGTCATCGGCCTCAAGGACGGCTCGAAGTCCAAGGCCAAGGCCGAAGAAGCCGGCTTCACCGTTCTCAGCACCGGCGAGGCATCCGCCTGGGCCGACGTCATCGTCATCCTGGCGCCCGACCAGGTGCAGCGTCACTTGTTCGCCGACGACGTGCTGCCGAACCTCGCCGAGGGCAAGGCCCTCGTCTTCGGTCACGGCTTCAACATCCGCTTCGGTTACATCAAGGCCCCCGAGGGCATCGACGTCGTCATGGTCGCCCCGAAGGGACCGGGCCACACCGTGCGCCGCGAGTACGAGGCCGGCCGCGGCGTTCCCGTGATCGTCGCCGTCGAGAAGGATGCGTCGGGCGCCGCCTGGCCGCTCACCCTCAGCTACGCGAAGGCGATCGGTGGGCTGCGCGCCGCCGGAATCAAGACCACCTTCACCGAAGAGACCGAAACCGACCTGTTCGGCGAGCAGGCCGTGCTCTGCGGTGGCGCGTCACAGCTGATCCAGTACGGCTTCGAGGTTCTCACCGAGGCCGGATACCAGCCGCAGGTCGCCTACTTCGAGGTGCTGCACGAGCTCAAGCTCATCGTCGACCTGATGTGGGAGGGCGGCATCGCCAAGCAGCGTTGGAGTGTCTCCGACACCGCCGAGTACGGCGACTATGTCTCCGGCCCGCGCGTCATCGACGCCCACGTCAAGGAGAACATGAAGGCCGTTCTCGCCGACATCCAGAACGGCGCCTTCGCGGCCCGCTTCATCGCGGACCAGGACGCCGGAGCACCCGAATTCCTCGCGCTGCGCAAGAAGGGCGAAGAGCACCCGATCGAAGCCACCGGCCGTGAGCTGCGCAAGCTGTTCGCCTGGAACGCGTCCGCTGACGACGACTACACCGACGGCGAAGCCGCGCGCTAACACCCCAGCGCGTATCACCAGCGGGGCCAATCCATCCGATTGGCCCCGCTGCCGCGTTTAAACCTTTGGTGGACTGGAGGATGCGGTCGGATGCTCAGCCGAGGCGGGCAAGGGACCTCCGGAGAACCCTCGCGGAACAGGAGGTGAACAATGACACAAGCGCGGGATGCCGCCGGCAGGCACCCCCAGACTGGGGGGATGAGTCCTTTCAATAGACGTGACCTGCTGCGCTCAGCGGGCGTCATCGCCTTTGCCGGTGCCGCCGCGACGACCGCGCACACCCAGCCCGCCCGGGCCGCAGCCGCCCGGCCCGGCTTCGCACACGGCGTTGCCTCGGGTGACCCCATGCCGGACAGCGTACTGCTGTGGACGCGCGTCACCCCGACGCCCGAGGCGCAGCCCGGCTCCGGGGTCGGCCCCGATGTCCAGGTGCACTGGGAGGTGGCCGAGGACTCCGGCTTCCTTCGGGTGGCGGCCCGGGGCTCCGTCCGAACCGGAATCCAGCGCGACCACACGGTCAAGGTGGTCCCGACGGGGCTGCGGCCCGGCACAACCTACTGGTACCGCTTCAACGCGGCCGGGGCAACCTCGGCGACGGGCCGCACGCGCACGGCACCCGCCGCAGGCGCTGCCGTAGACCGGCTGCGCATGGGCGTCGTGTCCTGCGCCAACTGGCAGGCCGGCTACTTCTCCGCCTACCGCTACCTCGCGGACCGCGGCGACCTGGACATCGTCCTGCACCTCGGCGACTACCTGTACGAGTACGCCCCAGGGGAGTACCAGGCGCGCGATGTCGTGGTGCGCCCACATGATCCGGCGGTCGAGATGACGACGCTGGCGCACTACCGGCGTCGGCATGCCCAGTACAAGACGGACCTCGACCTGCAGGCTTTGCATGCCGCGGTCCCGTTCGTGGTGACCTGGGACGACCATGAATTCGCCAACGATGCCTGGTCGGGCGGAGCCGAGAACCACACGGAAGGTGCGGAAGGCGCCTGGGCGACCCGACGCGACGCATCCAAGCAGGCGTACGCCGAGTGGATGCCGGTGCGCTTCGAACCCGGCGGCCACATCTACCGGCGCTTCGCGTTCGGATCCCTGGCCAGCATCTCCATGCTGGATTTGCGCACGTACCGAAGCCAACAGGCGGCCAGCGTCGTCGATCCCGCAATCGGGAGCCCGGCGCGCACCCTGACCGGTGACGCCCAGATGGAGTGGCTGCTGAACGGCTTCTCGTCGCCGGCGACGCAGTGGAAACTGATCGGCAATCCGGTCATGATCGCTCCGGTGCGCTTCCCTTCGACGCTCAGCGCGCGGGAAGTCGGCGCGGTCGAACAACTCCTCGGAACCACCACGATCGACGGCGTGCCGTACAACGTGGACCAGTGGGACGGCTACACGGCCGACCGCAGCCGGGTGATCGGCCACCTGCGTGACAACGCCATCACGGATGCGGTCTTCCTCACCGGGGACATCCACTCCGGCTGGGCCTGCGACGTGCCGGCGGATCCGCTGACCTATCCGTTCAACGGCGCGTCCGTGGCCGCGGAACTCGTCTGTACATCGGTGACCAGCGACAACCTGGACGACATCCTGGGGTCACCGCCACGCACAACATCCCTCGTCGTCGAGGAAGCGTTCAAGGCCGCGAACCCGCACGTGAAGTACCTGGATTTCGACTCCCACGGATTCTCAGTGCTCGAGGTCACGCCGGGAGCCCTGCGGATGGACTGGTACGTGCTGTCGGAACGCACCGACAGAGCCGCGACCAGCAGGCTGGCCACGTCGTGGCAGGTTGACGCCGGCACCCAGTCCGTCCGGCGCGCCCAGTGAACGGCCTGCCGACCGATGCCGCCCACCCTGCGGCGGACCGACGCCAATTCCTCCGACTCGCCGCGGTCGGCGGCGCCTCCGTCCTCCTGTCCGCCGCAGCCGGGACCGCCTTCCCGGCCTCCGCACGGGCGGCCGTCGGCCCTGACCCGTCGACCCGCACTCGGGTGTACGTCATGGTGGTGGACGGATGCCGGCCCGACGAGATGACGCCGCGGCTGACCCCTCGGCTGGCGGCGCTGCGCGCGGCCGGGACCAACTTCCCGGGAGCCCGGTCGCTGCCGGTGATGGAGACCATCCCCAACCACGTGATGATGATGACCGGCGTGCGACCGGCTCGCTCCGGCGTACCGGCCAATGCTGTCTACGACCGTGCCGCCGCCGCCGTGCGCGACCTCGACCGCCCGACAGATCTGCGCTTCCCCACCCTCTTGGACCGGCTCCGGGACACTGGCTTCACGACCGGCTCGGTACTCAGCAAGAGGTATCTTTTCGGTATCTTCGGCGAGCGCGCCAGCTACCGTTGGGAGCCGTCCCCGCTCCTCCCGGTGACCGGGCACGCACCGGACAACTTCACGATGGATGCCCTGATCGCCATGGTCGACGGCGTGGATCCCGACTTCGTGTTCACCAACCTCGGTGACGTCGACCGGGTGGGGCATTCGGATGTCACCGGAACCACCGTCCAGGCCGCACGGAGCGCTGCGCTGCGGAGCACCGATGGCCAGGTCGGCCGCTTTGTGGACCACCTGTCGGCCACCGGCCGATGGGAGAGCAGCGTGCTGATCGTTCTGGCGGACCATTCCATGGACTGGTCCATTCCGTCGAACGTCATCTCCGTCGACCAGGTTCTCAGTGCCCGACCGGAGCTGCGGGGGCAGATCCAGATCGCGCAGAACGGCGGAGCCGACCTGCTCTACTGGACCGGACCGGCGGCCGCCCGTGATGCCGGGCTGGCAGAGGTCCGCTCTCTCGTGGCGGCGCATCCCGGCGTCTTGTCAATCAGCAACCCGGCCGAGCTGGTCCTGGGTCCGGAGGCCGGCGATCTCGTCGCATTCTGCCGGGCCGGCTGGCGTTTCTCTGATCCGTGGGTCGCGTCCAACCCCATCCCCGGCAATCACGGGCACCCTGCCACGGAGCCGATACCGTTCTTCATCAGCGGTGGCAGCCCGCGGGTCATTCGCGGCGCAGTGCTGTCCGAGCCGGCGCGCACGATCGACGTCGCACCCACCGTTGGTGCGCTGTTCGGGCTGGCCCCGCCGACGGGCGGCTATGACGGTACCGAGAGGGCCGCGGCGTTCCGGTCCTGACGACAGACGCAGGCGGCGCCGGGCCTCGACGACAGCTAGGGGAGTACCGTGTTCCGCGCCGGGTGAACACCCGGATCCCCGACGAAGGAGTCACCATGAAGGCACTGGTTTATCACGGTCCGGGCCAGAAGGCGTGGGAGGACGTGCCCGACCCGACGATCGTCGGGGCGGGCGACGCGATCGTGCGCGTGGACACGACCACGATCTGCGGCACGGACCTGCATATCCTCAAGGGCGACGTGCCGGCCGTGCAGGAGGGCCGCATCCTCGGGCATGAGGCAGTGGGCACGATCGTGGAGATCGGCAGCGCCGTGCAGACCCTCGCGGTGGGCGACCGGGTCATCGTCTCCTGCATCAAGTCCTGCGGGCACTGCGCCAACTGCAAGATCGGACTGTACTCGCACTGCCTCGGCGACGAAGGGGCATCCGGAACCGGCTGGGTCTTCGGCCACCTCATCGACGGCACCCAGGCCGAATACGTGCGGGTGCCCTATGCGGAGAACTCGCTGCACCTGTTGCCTCCCGGGGTTACCGACGAGGAGGCCGTCATGCTCTCCGACATCCTGCCGACCGGGTTCGAAATCGGCGTGCAGTACGGCCGGGTCAAGCCGGGCGACGTGGTGGCCGTGATCGGCGCCGGGCCGGTGGGCCTCGCCGCCATCGCGACGGCCGGGCTCTACGGCGCCGGAATCGTCATCGCCATCGACACCGATCTGAACCGGCTGGAGCAGGCTCGGGTGTTCGGGGCGACGGATGTCGTCGTCTCCGGCAGCCCCGATTGGAAGAAGCAGGTGCTGGCGTTGACCGACGGAGCGGGCGTCGACGTCGCCATCGAGGCGGTCGGCATCCCGGAGACCTTCGGCATCGCGATCGAGGTGGTGCGCCCCGGCGGCAACGTGGCCAATGTGGGCGTGCACGGTAAGCCGGTGGAGTTGCACCTGGAGAACCTGTGGATCCAGAACATCAACATCAGCATGGGGCTCGTCAACACCAACACCACACCGATGCTGCTCAAGCTGGTGGCGCAGAAGAAGATTCCCGCCGACAAGCTGGCCACGCATCGTTTCCGACTCGACCAGATCCTGGAGGCGTACGACACCTTCTCCCGGGCCGCGGAGACGAAGGCGCTGAAAGTCGTGATCAGCCGGTAGCGGTCCACCGGCAGGCGCAACTGTTGCCCGGTCGGACATTTGTTGCCGGCACACCGGCGACATTCGTCCGCTTGGGCAACAGTTTCGCTGGCGGGGATATCCGCGGCGGCTCGGTACGCTGGGGAGATGACTTCTGGATACTCCGACGGTGACAACCGGGACGACGCCCTGGGCTGGGCCGGCGACGACGACCCCACGCTCGTCTCCGGGGACGAAGGAGGCGAGACCGGCACCTCCACGGGCACCGCGGCGGATGCCGGCACCGGCGCCCTCGAACCGCCCGAGGGATGGACCGTGGCCGGTCCGGCATCCGCTGTCGAGGCGCAGAACGCGGCCGACGCCGCCCTGACCCGCACGGCGACGACTTCCCTGGCACTCGTCTCGCTCGGCATCTTCGGCGGCATCTACCTGCTCTACACGATCGGCTGGTTCATCGGCGTGGCGCGCATCCAGAATCCACAGGCCGACGTGTTGTCCGAGTTCATGTTCTCCCTCGGCCTCTGGCTGGCCGTGGCCGCACCCGCGGTCTGGTTCGCGGTGACATTCTGGCTGACCAGAACGCATCCCCGAGCCCGGATCGGCTGGCTGCTCCTCGGAGTCGTGTTGCTCGCGCCGCTGCCATTCATCGCCGGACCGGGGGTCATCGCATGAGCGACGCACCCGTCACCTCGTCCCCGGCCGTCTCCTCGTCCCGACGCCGCGCCCCGCGCTGGCTGTCGACGGGCATCGCGATCCTGTTCGGCCTCTTCTACGCCTACGACATCTGGGAGGGCGTCGGCAACCTTGTCGGCCTGAACCTCCTGGCTCAGAGCCTCGACACCCAGCTGAGCGGGCTCGGCATCGTCGTGCTGTTCGTCGGCATCCTGGGCCCGCTCCTCGTCTTCGTGCTCGCCGCGTGGCTCGGGCGTTCCCGCGCCGCCGCCGCCCAGGCTGCGCTGTTCCTGGCGGGCCTCTGCCTGAACGCCGCGATGGCCGCCAACATCTTCACGCTCGGCGCGGGCAGCCTGCTCGCCTAGCGCTCAGACGATCGCGACGGCGATCAGCCCCATCAGCACGAGCTGCCCAACCAGCCGCGGCACGAGGGGAATCGCGGCCAGGCCGAAGCGGTCCGGGTAGGTTGCGGCGAAGGCGTTGGCCGGGAAGACCGCCGCGAGGAACACGATCAGGCAGACGCCCGACGTCACAATCGTGGGTGGGTAGAGCAGCCCGAGTCCGCCCGCGATCTCGCAGACCCCGGTGAGGATGACGAGGTTGCCGGGGCGCAGCACCCCCGTCGTTCGCAGTCGTGGCGGGATCATCGCCCGCATCGTGCGCGCCACGGGCGGCACGAAATGTGTGATTCCGGCACCGATGAAGATCACCGCCAGCACGATGCGGAGGGCGAACTGAAGGTCGGTGACTGTAACGCTGCTCATGGCCCCATTCTCCTGCCGATAGAGTGTTTTCATATCTGGCGCCCCACGGTCGCGGCGCAAGCCATGCTTTTCTGCTGCAATCGGAGGATCCGTTTTCGTGTCAAAACCTGTTGTCCTAATCGCTGAAGAATTATCGCCTGCCACCGTCGACGCCCTCGGGCCCGACTTCGAGGTTCGCTCCGTAGACGGCACCGATCGGGTCGCTCTGCTCGCCGAACTGGCCACGGCGCATGCCGTGCTGGTGCGCTCCGCCACCAAGGTGGACGCCGAGGCGATCGCCGCCGCACCGCTGCTGAAGGTCATCGCCCGCGCGGGCGTCGGCCTCGACAACGTCGACATTAAAGCGGCCACGGCCGCGGGCGTCATGGTCGTCAATGCCCCGACCTCCAACATTATCTCCGCAGCGGAACTGACCGTCGGGCACATCATCAGCCTGGCCCGTCACATCCCGGCCGCCCACGGCGCGTTGGCGCAGGGCCAGTGGAAGCGCTCCAAGTACACCGGCGTCGAGCTCTACGAAAAGACCATCGGCATCATCGGGCTCGGCCGCATCGGTGCGCTCATCGCGGCGCGAATGCAGGCCTTCGGCACGAACATCATCGCCTACGACCCCTACATCACTTCCGCCCGCGCCCAGCAGCTCGGCGTGGTGCCGGTCAGCCTCGACGAGCTCCTCGCGCAGTCGGACTTCATCACCATTCACATGCCCAAGACGCCCGAGACCAACGGCATGATCGGCGCCGAGCAGTTCAAACTGATGAAGCCCACCGCGTTCGTCGTGAACGTGGCCCGCGGCGGCCTCATCAACGAGGACGACCTCTACGACGCCCTGACGGCCGGCACGATCGCCGGCGCCGGCCTCGACGTGTTCGTCAGCGAGCCGCCGACCGGTTCGAAGCTGCTCGGCCTCGACAACATCATCACCACGCCCCACCTCGGCGCCTCCACGGACGAGGCGCAGGAGAAGGCCGGCGTCTCCGTCGCCAAGTCGGTTCGCCTCGCCCTGTCGGGAGAGCTCGTGCCCGACGCGGTCAACGTCGCCGGCGGCGTCATCGACCCCTACGTGCGCCCCGGCATCCCGTTGGTGGAGAAGCTCGGCCAGGTCTTCTCCGGCCTCGGCGCCCACAGCCCGTTGACCAGCGTCGACGTCGAGGTGCGCGGAGAGCTCGCCGACTACGACGTGAGCGTGCTCCGGCTGGCCGCGCTCAAGGGCATCTTCACCAACGTGGTCAGCGAAACGGTGTCCTACGTCAACGCGCCGCTGCTCGCCGAGCAGCGCGGCGTCGCCGTGCGACTGATCACCGACAAGCAGTCGCCGGAGTACCGCAACGTCATCACGCTGCGTGGCGCCCTCGCGGACGGCTCGCAGGTCTCGGTGTCCGGCACTCTGACCGGCACCAAGCAGATCGAGAAGATCGTCGAGATCAACGGCTACGACGTCGAGGTTCCCTTCGATGACCACCTGATCGTGATGCTGTACACGGACCGTCCGGGAATCGTGGCCGTCTACGGTCGCGAGTTCGGCGACGCCGAGATCAACATCGCCGGCATGCAGATCGCCCGCCACGTGGCCGGCGGCAAGGCACTCAGCGTGCTGACGGTCGACTCGCCCGTTCCGGCGAGCCTGCTGGCCAAGGTGCGCGACGCGATCGAGGCCGAGGCCATGATCGAAATCTCCATCACCGAATAGCCGTTCCGTCGGTCATTCGGCCGATCACCGCGAGCAACCGGTCCAGCCTCGTCGTCGATGCGTCATCGACGGCAGGCTGGCCGGGGCTCGCGAGCGTGGATTCGTAGTACAGCCCGTCACTGACGAGCATGATCACCTCCGCCACGTCCGGGTCTCCCACCGCCTCCTCGATGACGCTCAGCCATTGGCGCCGAGTAGAGGCCAGGGCCGCATTGGCCAGCGGATGTGCCCCCTGCGCCAGCCGGACGGCCGCGCCGATCGACTGGTCGAGCACCGTTCCCTCGCTCATCGAGGTTCGGATCAGGTAGTCGACGGCTCCGGCCGGGGCCGCTCGAATCTGTTCGACATCGTCGGCGACGAGCGCGTCGAGCCGGGCCAGGAGCCCCTCCACGAGCGCGTCCTTCGCCCCGAAGTGGTAGAGCAGGCCGCCCTTGGACAGGCCGGCCGCCGCCGCAACCGCCTCGAGTGTGGTCGCCCGTTCGCCCTGGTCGATCAGGAGGTGCGCGAACGCATTCAGGATGCGATCGCGCGTGGGGGAGGGGTGTGGCACGTTCCCGGCCGGGGCTGCGGTATCAGAGCTCATGGTGCTACTGTACCGTCTGGACGGTTTACTTTACCGTCTGGACGGTACAGTATCCGTTCCTTAAGCCGAAAGCAGTCGTTGCCGTGTCGAATTCCGTCCGAGAGACCATCACCGTCGCCGCCGTCGGCCGGGCGATCAGCCCCCGCCGCCGCTGGTGGGCGCTTGTCGTGCTGATGTTGCCCGTGCTCCTGGTCTCGATCGACAACACGGTGCTCAACCTCGCCCTGCCGGCCATTTCAGAGGACCTCCGCCCGACCGGCACGCAGCTGCTCTGGGTGATCGACATCTACCCGCTCATGCTCGCCGGCCTCCTGGTGGCCATGGGCAGCCTCGGTGACCGCATCGGGCGCCGCCGGCTGTTGTTGATCGGGTCGGCCGGCTTCGGCGCCGTCTCCGTGGTGGCGGCCTTCGCTCCGAGCGTCGAGTGGCTCATCGTCGACCGTGCCGTGCTGGGCTTCTTCGGCGCGATGCTGATGCCGCCGACCCTGTCCCTGTTGCGATCCGTCTTCACCGACCGCAACCAGCGCCGACTGGCGATCGCGATCTGGGCGAGCGGGTTCGCCGCCGGCAGCGCGCTCGGCCCCGTGGTGGGCGGCGTGTTGTTGGAACACTTCGCCTGGGGCTCCGTCTTCCTGCTCGCCGTGCCGCTGCTCGTGCCGCTGCTGGTGCTCGGGCCGCTGGTCGTGCCCGAGTCCCGCGACCCGAACCCCGGCCGCATCGACGCCCCGAGCATCGCGCTCTCGCTGGCAACCATGCTGCCGATCGTCTATGGGATCAAAGCCCTGGCCGAACACGGACCCACGCCCTTCTCGGTCGGACCGATTGTGCTCGGACTCGCCGCCGGCATCCTCTTCGCGCGCCGCCAGCCTCGTCTGACGCACCCGATGATCGACCTCGGGCTGTTTCGGCAGGGTGCCTTCAGCGGGGCGATCGGCGTCAACCTCCTGAGCGTGGTGGCCCTCGTGGGCGGCCTGTTCTTCGTCTCCCAGTACCTGCAGCTCGTGCTGGCCCTCTCGCCCCTGGAAGCCGGACTGGTGCTCGTGCCGGGACTGGCGGCGATGATCGTGTCGGGTCTGGTGATCGTGCCTATCGCCCGGCGCGTGCGCCCTGCGCTCGTCGTGCCGGTGGCGTTACTGATCTCGGCCGCAGGCTATGCGGCCGCTGCCCTGGGCGGGGCAGACCTCGACGCCGCCGGCATCGCCCTGGTCTTCGTGGCCCTCGGTGTCGGGATCGGCGCGGCCGAGACGGTTTCGAACGAACTGATCGTGGCGAACGCCCCGGCAGACAAGATGGGGGCGGCATCCGCCGTCGGCGAAACGGCGTACGAGCTGGGCGCCGTGCTCGGCACGACCGTGCTCGGCACCATCCTGACGGCGTCATACCGCAGCGCGGTCGAGCTGCCGGAGGCGCTCACCGCGGCGCAGAGCGCGGCGGCGGCGGAGACTCTGGGCGGGGCGGTGGCGGTGGCCGAGGGGCTGCCGGCGGGTCTGGCCGAGGTGCTGCTCGCGTCGGCCCGGGACGCCTTCACCAGCGGCATCGGGCCCACGGCCTGGATCGGCACCATTCTGGTGCTGGCGGCGGCGTTCGTGGCGCTGGTCACCCTGCGCAAGGCCACGTGAGCCGCCGCCAGCCGCCGGTCTGCTAGATACCGTTCGTCGGGTTATCGTCGACGGAGCTCTTCCGAGACGTGACCTGTTCGCCGCTGGCGGGGTCGACGGCACTGCGGGTCGTGGTGATGCTGCTGCGCTTGCGGGTCAGCAGCACGATGCCGAGGACGGTGATGACGGCGCCGGCGGCCATCAGGATGTAGCCGACCAGCTCGATGTCCATCCAATCCACGGAGATGTTCAGGGCGAACACCATGACGGCGCCGACGACGAGGAGGAAGATTCCGAATCCGATACTCATGCTGACTGCTTTCTTTTGGTTATCAGGAGTTGTCCAGCTTAGACACTCGATGCGTCGCAGTAGGGTTTATCTACAGCCAACTTCCAGACATACGGAGTCGAATGTCCCCTCTCATCAAGCTTGCTGTCATTCCCGGTGACGGGATCGGCCCCGAAGTCGTCGCCGAAGCGGTCAAGGTTCTCGAAGCGGTGACGGCGGCCGACGACGTCACTTTCGACGCCACCTGGTTCTCCCTGGGCGCGGCCCGGTTCCTCGAGACCGGCGATGTGCTCACCGACGACGACCTCGCGGCGATCGCCGGCCACGACGCCATCCTGCTCGGTGCCGTCGGCGGCGTGCCGGGGGATCCCCGCCTCGCCAACGCGAACATCGAGCGCGGACTGCTGCTCAAGCTGCGCTTCTCGCTCGACCACTACGTGAACCTGCGCCCGAGCGTGCTCTTCCCCGGCGTGCAGAGCCCGCTGGCGGCACCCGGCAACGTCGACTTCGTCGTCGTTCGGGAGGGCACGGAGGGCCCGTACGTGGGAAACGGCGGAGCGATCCGGCAGGGCACCGCGCACGAGGTGGCCAACGAGGTCTCCGTCAACACGGCCTTTGGCGTCGAGCGTGTGGTGCGCTACGCCTTCGCCCAGGCCCAGGGTCGGCCCCGCCGCCACCTCACCCTCGTGCACAAGACCAATGTGCTCGTCTTCGCCGGTAGCCTGTGGCAGCGGATCGTCATCGCCGTCGCGGCCGAGTACCCGGATGTGACGGTCGACTACCTGCACGTGGACGCGGCCACGATTTTCCTGGTCTCGGATCCGAGTAGATTTGACGTCATCGTCACGGACAACCTCTTCGGCGACATCCTCACCGATCTCGCGGCGGCAATCAGCGGCGGCATCGGTCTTGCGGCCTCCGGGAACATTAACCCCGAAGGCAGGTTCCCCAGCATGTTCGAGCCGGTACACGGTTCGGCACCGGACATCGCGGGAAAGCAATTGGCTGACCCCACGGCGGCCATCCTCTCGGTGGTGCTCCTCCTGGAGCACCTCGGACTGACGGATGCCGCGGCCCGGGTGAGTGCCGCCGTGACCGCCGACATCGTGGCCCGTGCGGCTCTCGGCACCCCCCGGAGCACCAGCGCCGTGGGCGATGCCATCGTGACTCGACTGACAGACAAGGGAATCCAATGACCCAGGCAGCGCCCGCGACGACATCCGGCACCACCACGTTCCCGCTGAAGTTCAGCCTGACGCCGTCCACGGCGGCCCGAACGGAGATCGAGCGGGAGGAGATCCTCGCCGACCCCGGCTTCGGCAAGAAGTTCACCGACCACATGGTCGCCATCGACTGGACCCTCGACGAGGGCTGGCACAACGCCCGGGTCATGCCCTACGGGCCGCTGCAACTCGACCCGGCCTCCTCGGTGCTGCACTACGGCCAGGAGATCTTCGAGGGGCTGAAGGCCTACCGCCACGCCGACGGGTCGATCTGGACCTTCCGCCCGGAGAAGAACGCCGAGCGTCTGCAGCGCTCGGCGCGCCGTCTCGCCCTGCCGGAGCTCTCCGAGGCCGACTTCATCGAATCGATCCGGCAGATCGTCGCCGTTGACGGCGACTGGGTGCCCTCCGCCCCGGAGACCAGCCTCTACCTGCGGCCGTTCATGATCGCGAACGAGAGCTTCCTCGGTGTGCGGGCCGCACACCAGGTCGGCTACTACGTGATCGCCAGCCCGGCCGGCGCCTACTTCTCCGACGGGGTGGCGCCGATCAAGATCTGGCTCTCGACCGAGTACTCCCGCGCCGGGCGCGGCGGCACCGGGGCGGCCAAGTGCGGCGGCAACTACGCCGCCAGCCTGCTGCCTCAGATGCAGGCCTACGACAACGGCTGCGCCCAGGTGCTCTTCCTCGACGGGGAGACGAGCAGTCGCATCGACGAGCTCGGCGGCATGAACGTCTTCTTCGTCCACGGCACCGACACGCTCGTCACCCCGCGCCTGACCGGCTCGATCCTCGAGGGCGTCACCCGCGACAGCATCCTGCAGCTGGCACGGGACCGCGGCCTGACCGTGGAGGAGCGCGACGTGACGCTCGGCGAATGGCAGGACGGAGTTGCATCCGGTGCCATTACCGAGGTGTTCGCCTGCGGCACGGCCGCCGTCGTCACCCCGATCTCTCAGCTCAAGGGCCCGAACCTCTCCATCGGCGACCCGGATGCCCCGGCCGGGGAGATCACGATGGCGCTCCGCCAGGAGCTGACCGACATCCAGTACGGGCGTCTGCCCGACCGCCACGGCTGGCTCACCCGACTCGACGCCCCGGCGGGACAAGCGTGAAGATCGCACGTTTCAGCCACGAGGGACTCATCTCGTTCGGCATCATCGACGACGACGAGATCGTGGTGCTGAAGGGCGACCCGATGTTCGCGGGCTTCGACCCGACCGGGCAGCGCGAGGCCCTGCGCGACGTGAAGCTGCTCGCCCCGGTGATCCCGCGGTCGAAGATCGTGGGCATGGCGTGGTCCTTCTTCGCCGACGCGGCCGAGCAGTCCGCCGTCGCACCGGGCGAGCCCCGGTTCTTCCTCAAGCCGAACACCTGCGTCGTCGGCCCCGGCGACTCGATCACGCTCCCGGCGCCGTCGCACGACGTGCACGTCGAGGGCGAGCTCGCGATCGTGATCGGCAAGATCACCCGCAACGTGTCCGTCGCCGATGCCGAGGACTCCATCTGGGGCTACACGGTCGCCAACGACGTCACCGCCCGGGACCTGCAGGAGCGCGACGGCCACCTCACGCGGGCCAAGAGCTTCGATTCGTTTTGCCCGCTGGGGCCCGTCATCGACACCGAATACGACTGGACCGGGCTGACCATCGAGTCCCGCATCAACGGTGAGGTCTTCCAGACGGGCACCGCGACGCTGCTCAAGCACACCGTCGCGGAGATGATCTCCTTCCTTTCCGGAGTGTTCACCCTGCTGCCGGGCGATGTCATCCTGACGGGCGCCCCCGGCCGGTCCGCGTCCGTCGTGGACGGCGACGCCGTGCAGGTCGAGATCGCCGGCATCGGCGTGCTGGCGAACCCGGTGCGGCGCGCCTGACTGTCAGACTGCGCGGCTGCTGTCAGGCGGCGGGTCCGGGTTCGGTGCCCTCGGGGAACCACGACCGGATCTGCTCCGTCGCCGTGTCGAGCAGCGACACCGACTCGCTTGCGTTGACCCGGGCGAGCAGCATGGCGCTCATCCCGAGCGAGGCGAGGGTGCGCGCGCGCTCGGGGGAGCGGTCCGGCCCGGATTCGTGGACTGCGGCCGCGCGAAGGGCGTCCTGCAGGGTGCTTGTGAGCTCGGCTCGGTAGCCCTCGACCACCCGGCGGGCCGGGTCGTCGTGCCCGGCGAGACCCGCAGCGCAATTCACCAGCAGGCAGCCGCGCCGCGGGGAGTCCTCCGGCAGGGCGGCGACCGACGACCGGAGATTGTCGAAGTAGGCGAGCAGCGACCCCCTGCCGATGCCCGGCCCGGTCAGAATACGCAGCCGCGGGCGGATGACCGCGTCCTGGTAGTCCTCGACGGCGGCGTCGAAGAGCCCGCGTTTGCTGCCGAAGGCGTGGTAGAGGCTGGACCGTTTGAGCCCGGTGACGAGCTCGAGGTCGGAGAGTGACACCAGGTCGAAGCCCCGGTCCCAGAACAGGTCCCTGGCCGCCTGCACCACGGTCTGGCGCTCGAAAGTCCGCAGCCGTCCCATCGTGATTCCTCCGTTTTCGCTGTGAGTAGTTTTGTGTATCGCTCAGTACACAATATATTAGACCATCCGTTACGAAATAGCAGAGGAGCCCCCCATGGCCTCGCCCACCACCAGTACCCAGGTCCAGCTCGTCGCCCGCCCCGCCGGCTGGCCGACGGATGCCGACTTCGGCACCATCCGCATCGACCTGCCCGAGCTGACCCCGGGCCAGGTTCGCGTTGCCAACGAATTCATTTCGGTCGATCCTTATATGCGTGGCCGGATGAACGATGTCAAGTCCTACTCCGCCCCCTACGCGCTGGGGGAGACCATGACCGGCGGCGCCGTCGGCCGCGTCGTCGCATCCGCCACTGACGCGGTCGCCGTCGGCGACGTCGTGGTGCACCAGTTCGGCTGGCGTGACCTGGTGCAGGAAGACGCGGCCGGCTTCCGGGTTGTGCCGGAGCTGCCCGGCGTGCCGCTATCCGCCTACCTCGGCGTTCTGGGTATGACCGCCCTCACCGCCTACGTCGGCCTGCTCGAGGTCGCCGGCCTCAAGGAAGGCGACACCGTCTTCGTGTCCGGCGCCGCGGGCGCCGTGGGCAGCATGGTCGGGCAGATCGCCCGTCTCAAGGGCGCGAAGCGCGTGATCGGTTCCGCCGGGTCGGCCGAGAAGGTCGCCGTTTTGACCGAGAAGTACGGCTTCGATGCCGCCTTCAACTACAAGGACGGCGACATCGCCGAGCAGCTCGCCGCCGCGGCTCCGGGCGGCATCGACGTCTACTTCGACAACGTCGGCGGGGAGCACCTCGAGGCGGCACTCGCCAACTTCAACGACGGCGGACGCGCGGCCCTTTGCGGCGCGATCTCCGTATACAACAACACCGAGGCGGCCCCCGGCCCCCGCAACCTGGCCAACATGATCGGCCGCGGGCTGACCCTCCAGGGCTTCATCGTGGGGAACTATGTGCAGCACTTCCCCGCGTTCTCGGCCGACATGGCGGGCTGGCTGGCCTCGGGTGAGGTCGTCTTCGACGAGACCGTGGTCGACGGGATCGACCACGCGGTCGACGCCTTCCTCGGCCTCATGCGCGGCGAGAACACCGGCAAGATGGTCGTCAGCACGAACGTCTGACTTTTTTCGACATCATCCATTTCACACGATCACAAACTCTGGAGAACCCATGAATTCCGTACTTTTCGTCGTCAGCGCCGCTGACCACTGGACCCTCAACGACGGCTCTCTGCACCCGACCGGCTACTGGGCCGAAGAGCTCGCCGAGCCGCACCGTCTGTTCACCGAGGCCGGCTGGCAGATCACCATCGCAACGCCGGACGGCGTCGCCCCCACCATCGACGCGGGAAGCCTGGCGCCCGAGGCGGCCGGCGGAGAAGACCGCGCCGCGGCCATCGTGGCCTACCTCGACACCATCGGCAGTGAACTCGACGAGCCGCGCTCGATCGCGGACATCACGGTCGCCGACTACGACGTGGTCTTCTACCCCGGCGGCCACGGGCCGATGGAAGACCTGGCCGTCGACGCCGTCTCCGGAGCCATCATGACCGAGACCCTCGACTCCGGTCTCATCCTCGGCGTGGTCTGCCATGCCCCGGCCGCGATGCTCGCCGCTAAGCGCGCTGACGGCAGCTGGCCCTTCACCGGCTACCGGATGACCGGCTTCACCGACGAGGAGGAGACCCTCGGCGGACTTGCCCCGAAGGCGAAGTGGCTCGTGCAGAGCCGCCTGGTCGAGCTGGGCGCCGTCTTCGTCGCCGGCGAGGCGTGGGGGGAGCACACCGAAATCGACCGCAACCTCTACACCGGCCAGAACCCGGCCTCCTCCGCCGCTCTCGCCGGCGAGATCATCGCCGCCGTCACCGCGAAGAAGTAGTCGCCCTCAAACCCACCCAAACCTCGCCGAGCAGTGAGTTCGCCCCTGTTTCCTTCTCGTTCAGGGGCGTTGCTCACGGTTCGGCGAGGTTGTGAGGGGTCTCCGTCGGTGGTTGTCCGTGTCGGGATGCGGTGCGTACGGCTACGGGCGGAGGGCGCGCAGGGCGTCGGCGACGTCGTCCTCGTCGTTCCAGAGGTGAAAGGCGACGCGCGCCCGTCCGGCCCGGCCCGACGCGGTCAGGCCCGCCCGGGTGAGGCGGTCGAGGTCAGTGCCGCCGGCATCCGGCCAGGTCACGATCGACTGACCGGCCGGGGCAAGGCCGAGGCCGGCGCAGAGCGCGTCGCCCAGGGCCACCGCGTGGTCGCGCACCTCCGCCAGGTCGAGTCGGCCGAACAGGTGCAGTGCCGGCTCGGCGCCCACCCAGGCATTCCAGGCCGGGGAGACGTCGAAGCGGCGCGCGTCGAGCGCGAGATCCATGCCCGGTCCGTAGCAGGATGCCCACGGGTCTCGGCCGGCATACCAGCCGGCCTGCACCGGGTGCAGCAGGGCGCCCAGCCGTTCCGCCACGGTCAGAAAGGCCACGCCGCGCGGGGCGCAGAGCCACTTGTAGCTGTGGCAGATGGTGGCGTCGAAGACGGATGCGTCCACCGGCATCCACCCGGCGGCCTGCGTCGTGTCGCAGAGCGTGAAGCTCCCGTGAGCGTGGGCGGCGGCCACAATCCCCGCGGTGTCGGCGACGGCACCGGTGGCGGACTGCACGAGCGAGAACGCCACGAGCCAGGTGTCGGCGGTGATCCCGGTGGCCAGCTCGGTCAGAGGCAGGTGGCGCACGGTGACCCCTCGGTGCGCCTGGCTGAGGAACGGGAACACCATCGAGCTGAAGTCGCCGTCGACGCAGAGCACCTCGGCGCCGTCGGGCACGCTTGCCGCGACCAGGCCGGCCAGCACGGATGCCTGCGACCCGATCGCGACCCGGCTCGCCGGCACCATGACGAGCCCGGCATACGCGTGCCGAACCCGTTCGACCACGGCGGCGTACCCCGCCACCGACGCGGTTCCCAGCGCCCACGCGTCGGCGTCCGCGCGCAGGGCAGCCTCCGTTTCCCGGGTCGGCAGCCCGAGCGTGCAGGCGGCCAGGTAGCCGCGCCCGCCGCGGAACCGGGCGCGCGCCTCGCGCACCCCGATGCGGTCCGGC
>NZ_SOGN01000060.1 GCF_004403395.1 Cryobacterium cheniae | reverse complement strand
CCCGCCCCCGCCCCGGCCCCCGCCCCGGCCGTGCGCCGGGAACCGGCCGTGCGCCGGGCACCGCTGCCGATCTTCGGCAAGATCCTCACCGATGGCTGGAGGTCGCTCATTGGCTGGGCGATCGGGCTCGCCGCCCCGATCTTCCTCTATTTGCCCACCTACCCGAGCATGGCGGGGCCCGAGATGCAGAAGCTGCTCGACACCATGCCCACGCAGCTCCTTCGAGCCCTCAACTATGACCAGATCACCTCGGGCGCCGGCTACACCCAGTCGACCGTCTTCGGGCTGATTGGCTTTCTGCTGATCAGCATCGCCGGAGTCAGCTGGGGCGCTGCGGCACTGGGCGGCGACGAGGAGTCCGGCCATCTGGAACTCACCCTCGCGCACGGCGTGACCCGACTCGAGGTTGTGGTGCAACGCTTCGCCGCACTTTCGGTGCGGATCCTGGCTCTCTCGGCCGAGGCCTTCCTGCTAATCCTCCTGCTGAACGAGCCGTACGGTCTGGGACTGAACGCGGGCTATCTCCTGCAGACCAGCCTGCTCTTCGGCGGCTTCGCACTGCTCTGCGCGAGCGTGGCCATGCTGGCCGGCGCCATGACCGGCCGACGGGTCTGGGGTGTCGGCGCCGGCGCTCTGGTTGCCGCCGTCGGCTACGTCTTCAACGCGGTCGGCAATCAGAGTGCTGACCTCGAATGGCTGCACGCCTTCTCCCCCTACTACTGGGCCTATGGCAACAACCCGCTGCAGAACGGGGGAGGCAGCGGCGCACTGCTGGCGTTCTATGGTGGGTCGCTCGCCGTGCTCCTGCTCACGACGGTGGTGTTCCGTCGCCGAGACATCGGGGTCTGACCGGCCCGGGCCGCAACCAGATCAGCTCCCTCGTCCTTGTTGTGCCGGTGATTTACGTCATTCGTGCCCGACTCGCCCTCTTTGGCACAGTCACCCTGATCGTGACCTCCCGCGCCGCGGCGGAGTCTCGACGGGCGGGGCCACCGGTGATTGAGTCTGCCGAAATCAGAGCAAGCGGGTCTCGGCGGGCCGGGTCACCGAGCCGTCGAAGGCTTCCAGATGCCGCGCCGACGATCCCCGATGACGCCCCCGACACGTTCTTCGTCATCCATGTTCCAAGCAAGCAAGAGGCGTACGGAATGCGCCGGCCGCGACGAGCCTCCCGAGGGAGAGTAAGAATGCCCCCAGCGGCACAACCAGCGAGCAGCCCGAGAGCCGGTGCGGTCCCTAGATGAGAAGAACCGATAACCCCGACTGGGCCTTGCCCGATTCCGCCAACCCAAGGATCGCGAGCGACCGAGCGAGAGCGACATAGCCTTCGTCGAGGATGGTCAAGGCGGTAGTAAGCAGAGTGTTTGCGTTCTCCAGGTGCGCGTCTTGCAGTCGAACCACTTGTTCAGGGGTGAGATCGGGAAGTGTACTCACAGGCATAATCACAGTCTGTACGTAGTAGCGGAGATTTGTGAGGTTGCGCCGCACCGCCCAGATGCTACGAACGCTTGATGTGCAAATCGGCACCCGTTCGGTGCAACCCTCTATGAGCGCGCCTCGCCCGATTCGCTTGGAACCTGGGAAGCGAAATTTGGCCCATCGAAGGTGGTGGTAATGCGAAAGCGCGAACGGATGGGCCCACAAAATACCAAGGAAGCTACTGAGCCGTTTGATGTTTGGCGAGACTTTGGAATCTCAGCAAATAGCCGTCCGGATCGAACGTTATAAACTCGCGAACGTCTACGTCACCGGCACCAACGCGGTAGGACGTGGTCCTAGGCTCCCTAAAAAGTGTGATGCCGGCCGCGGTCAGCGATGAGAGGACCACATCAATATCCGGGACCTCGATCTGGAAGTTGATCCCTCGGCCGTACGGGGACTCTAACGAACCAGCAATCCAATTTTCGCCAGCGACTTCTTGTTCGAGCATCACATGCGAGCCGCCGAGCGCGATATACGCGAATCCATCCTCGGGCCGGTCGTAGCGAATCTCGAATCCGCAGAGTCCGCACCAGAAGGCCATGCTTTTAGCCAGGTTACTCACCACCAACTCCGGCACCAGCGTCGGTTCGAAAGGAGTAGTCACCACCCCATGGTGGCACACGCACGCACAAAGGGTTCCGAGTCTCCAAGCTGGAGGCACTCGTTGGAGGATTCTGGCAGTTTTGTAGCGGACCGAACCGGCTTACCCATGGCCGCGGACCGCTAGGCTTACCTGTCATGTTCACGATCGAAACCACGCGCCCAGGCTCGGCCATGGCTGAGTCGATCGTTAGGGCCTACCTGACCGATGTTGCGTCGCGATGGTACGGGCGAACGGCGACGCTAGACGAGGTGGAAACGGCTCTGCGGGACGAGCCCTACGACGATCTGCAGGGCGATACTGGGGCCTTATTCGTCGCCATTGTGAAAGGGCAGGCAATAGCGTGCGCCGGCGCGCGCTGTGTCCACGACGTCGCCGAGCTGACGAAAGTATTCACCTTGCCGAGCCACCGAGGCGAGGGTGCGGGTTCACAGTTGCTTCAGACTGTGGAACAAGCCTGCCGGGATCGGGGAATAACCACTCTCCGATTGGACACTCGGGCCGAGTTAAGAGAAGCGTGCGCCCTCTACGAGCGCCTTGGGTTCAAGCCAGTCGAGGCGTTCAACGACGAGCCATATTCCGACCGCTGGTATGCCAAGACCCTCGACATTGTCGCCCGATAGTCGATCCTCGAGGGAGTAACGACGCGAGAACTTGTGCCACAAAGTTTAGATGATAGACGTTCTCGAACCCACGCTTGTCCCTGAGCTACTCGTTAGTGATCTTGATCGGAGCATCGAATTCTGGTGCGGTCGCTGCGGCTTTGATATCCGCCTGGATCGTGTAGTTATGTGAGGGTGTTGGCCTGTCAGGCCCGGCATGGTCCTTGCCCCCAGTCGCCCATGATCCGGGGGGGGGGTGTTGTCACCGGGCCTGACTGGCATCAGGTGATCGCTGATAGGGGCTGGACCGGGACTCGTCCCAGGCCGTTCTTAACGTGGATGCCGAGACTTGATGCCGCGGTTCAGGCCGACTTGTGGAACCTGAGACGGAGGATTCATGATCGAGAACTACGACAGCGTCGACGTCATCATCGGCGTGGATGTCGACCAGGCCCTGCCCAACGACGAAGCCAAGCTACGCGACCTGACCGGGCAGCTAAAACGACACGGCCAGGTCTTGTTCGTCGTCGATCAGCCCGCGACCATCCGCGCCCTGCCGATCGCCGTCGCCCAGGCCGAAGACGTGCTCGTGGGCTACCTGCCGGGCCTGGCGATGCAGCGCATCGCGGACCTGCACGCCGGCGAAGCCAAGACCGACGCCCGCGATGCTGCGATCATCGCCTAAACAGCCCGGAGCCTCCCGCACGCCCCTGCGGTCGCTGCAGCTGGCCGATGAGCAGGTCGCGGAGCTCTGCGGCTTCGACGACAATGTGGTCGGCCAGATCACCGCCACGAGCAACCGCATCCGCGGGCTGCTCACGCAGATCCACCCGGCGTTGGAGCGGGTTCTGGGCCCGCACCTAGACCACCCGGCGGTGCTGGACCTGCTGCAGTGCTACCCAACGCCAGCGGCGATGAAGGCCGCCGGCACGGCCCGCCTCGGCAACCGGCTGGTGAAGCTGGCACCGCGCATGGGCCGACGCCTCGCGGACGAAATCACGCAGGCGCTGGCCGAGCAGATCGTCGTGGTCACCGGCACAAACGCGACCAGCTTCGTGCTGCCTAAGCTCGCCGAACAGCTCGCGGCTTTGCGTCGTCAGCGCGAGGAGATCGCGGTCGAAGTCGAACGGCTCGTGGTGGCTCACCCTCTTCACCCCGTCCTGATCAGCATGCCCCGAGTCGGGATCAGGACCGCCGCCAGACTCCTCACCGAAGTCTCCGGCAAAGACTTCGCCTCCGGCGGCCACTCGCCGCCTAAGCCGGCCTCGCGCCCGTGACCAGGCGCTCCGGCAGCTCCATCCACGGCGAAAATCCGTCCCGGCGCGGGAACAAGATTCTCAAACGGGCGCTATTCCTTTCCGCCTTCGCCGCGCTCCGCGACCCGCTCTCACACGCCTACTACGACCGCAAAATCGCCCAAGGCAAACGCCACAACCAAGCCCTCATCGCCCTCGTCCGCCCGGAATTTGTCAAGGTGAATGAGGCCAGCGTGAGTTTAGGCGGCTAGGGTGTGTCTCCCAAAGCCTGGTGAGGGTTTTGGGCAGGATTGAAGCATGTCTCGTACTGCCGTGTTGTCTGAGAGTGAGTGGGCTCGGATCGAGCCGATGATGCCGTCGTCGTCTGGTCGTCCTGGCCGCCCGTTCCAGGACCACCGGCGGGTGATGGAGGGCATCATCTATCGGTATCGGGCGGGGATTCCGTGGCGGGATCTGCCCGAGACTTTCGGCCCGTGGCAGACGGTGTGGAAGCGTCATCGACGGTTCAGCGGCGATGGGACCTGGAACAGCATTCTGGCCCGGTTGCTGTCCGAGGCTGATGCGGTGGGCAAGATCGATTGGGAGGTGTCGGTGGACTCGACGGTGAATCGGGCGCATCAACACGCGACGAACCTTCCGCGCACCACGGGGGGCCTTGTCGAATTACACGAATCTTCTGGAAGAGCCTCCTGAGCACGCCATTGACCGGTCACGCGGTGGTTTAACCACCAAGATTCACCAGCTCTGCGACGGGAACATGCGCCCGCTCGTGGTGCTCTTGGGCACCGGGCAGGGCGGTGACTCGCCCCTGTTCCCCGAGGTCATGGCCTCGCTCAGCGTCGACCGGATCGGACCCGGCCGGGCTCGCACTCGACCCGACCGGGTGCTAGCAGACAAGGCCTACTCGGCTAAAGCTCACCGGGCCATGCTGCGAAAACGAAACATTCAGGTCGTCATTCCGGAACGCTCTGACCAGGTCGGCAACCGGAAACGCCGCGGACGAAACGGTGGACGCCCGGTTGGCCTCGACAAAGAGGCTTACAAGCGCCGCAACGTCATTGAGCGTTCGTTCAACACCCTCAAGCAGTGGCGTGGACTCGCCACCCGATACGACAAACTCGCCCTAACCTACCGAGGCGAAGCTGTTTTGAGCGCCATCGTGGTGTGGTTACACGAATTAGGAGACACGCCCTAGATGAGTGAGTCCTAATGGTCGTAGGCGATGAGGGATCGTTTGTTGGGGGTTCCGAGTAGCCAGTTGTGCCAGATTCCGGCTGCGAGGGCGAATAGCCGGCCGGCGAAGCGGGTATCCGCGATTTCCGAGACCCGGCCTGGAACTAATCGGATAAGCCGTTCGAGGGGCATTGTTGCGCGGAGGCTAACCGCGCGCAACAGAGACTCGGTCGATGGAGCTCTCCCTCGCTCCGTATCCGCTGAGGGTTCTGCGAGGATTGAATTCCATTAGATACTGACCGGACTCGCACGGCCAACCATTGGCGTCGTGCAGATCGTCGGGAACAACGCTATTAGTGGATGGCACAGCCCGCGCCCGCAGTAGTTTCTGCCCGACGTGCCCGACTTCTAGGGTTGGATGCCGGCCGAGGAATTCATCGCGGCGACTCGTCGCGATCGACCGGCGCATCCTGGGCGGTCTCGTCGGAATGTTACCCGGCAGCGGCCCCGACGCGACTTTCCCAAATTGCCTCAGTAAAACCTTCGTGCAGGGCCTTGGCCAGTGACAGGAGAGTTCGGCGTAGGAGCGCTCGCCCGGCAGGGTGCAGTCACCGTCTCACTTTGATCGACGAGGGCGACAGGCTCACCTGGCGAGCTCTGCTAGCTCCTCGGCGAGCAGATCCTGCAGCGTGGCTAAGTCGGGGCAAGCATCGGGGTCGGCGATGAGAGTGATCGTGAGATCGCCTGCGTATGAGAGCACTGTGAATGAGACGGTCACGTTTCCCGTCGAGGTGCTCAGCGGGACAATCGCGGTGACCGGGCAGCCAAAGATTGAGAGTCGCTGTTCTGGCCCGCGCAGATTGCTTACAAAGGTGTGAATTAGACGCTGCCGGTCGACGAACCATTGGAATAGTCCCAGCTGGGCGAGCACCCGGAAGAACGGGCCGAGCAGAGCGGTCGTCGCACCGGGTGACGACCGTTTGGCCTTCCGTGTCCCCTCTGCTACGAATCGCAATCGACTCGCCGCGGCGCCGACTCCAGGCACCCGGATTGGGATCACCCCGCTGCGATTGCCCAAGTCTCCGTGCGTCGCGGCGCGCCGCTCGGAGAACGGCACCGAGACGATGAACCGGTCGACAGCCTCGCCGCGCAACGCGAGGAGCCGGTGCAGGGCGCCACCGATCGCGGTAAGCACGACGTCGTTGACCGTGGCCTTCTGGGCGTGACCGGCGTTGCGGATCCCGTCCAACGCCACCGTCACCGAAGCGAGGCTTCGTCGCGGGCCGGTCGGCCGGTTGAGCGACGTTGACCTCAGGCGCGTCCACCGCACCGACCGCAATTCCCGGGCCGCGTCCTGGAGGCGGCGCAGCAAAACGGGGAAACCTCGCAGCGAACCTAGCCGGCGGGTCCAGGCGTCGATGGCGAGCTGGCGAATGGACGCTTGCGGCCGCGGAAAATCGGATTCACGCGTCTTCGAGCCCACGGCCCTGGGCTTCCCGGTAGCGTCCGACTGGTCTACGAGCCCGCCCAGCACAGCCAGGCCAGCCACGCCGTCGGCGAGCACGTGGTGAAAGACGACGATCAACGCAGCTTGGTGCCGCGCTACTCCGGTGACAAGTGTGGCTGCCCAGAGCGCACGGGTGCGCGGCAGCGGATTGACCAGCAGCACTGCGGCTAGATCAAGTACCGCCTGCTCGTCCCCGGGGGACGGGCAGGGGATGACGCTCACATGCTCGGTCACGTCGAAATCGGCATCGTCTACCCAGATCGGCCGCCCACAGCCGAACGGCGCCGGCACGAGCCTCTGCCGTAGCCGCGGCACGCCCGGAAGACGCTGGGCGAGAAGGTCGACAGCCCGCTCGACATCGAGACCAGTCCCCGAACCGAGCACGTCAACCGTGTCGATCATCAGCACGGCACCCACCTGCAGCGGTGAAGCTCCGTGCTCGGTTGCCAGCGACATCAGATCGTCGGTACTCACCCGGTCGATCGAAGACGACACCCCCATATCTCCAAACTATACCCACGGCAATCGGGTATGTCGCGCCTGTGATTGAGCCTGGCAAAAACACGGACAATCTCGACCACCGGCGGTGTGGCGAACCCCGACATGAGCCCGTTCTCTCGGTGCGTGGACTTGGTGACGGATGTCCCATCACTGATGCCACCGGATATGCGGCCTGAGGATTCCCGGAGGCTCCAGCTACCTACGGGGGCGAGCGAACACGGTGCGCAACGAGACCCGTTTAGTGTACTAGACCGACCTTCGAACTCGGGTTGGCGCGCCGGCCGCTGTGGCGTCGGGGTTGTAGGTGATGGTATCGAGGTTGTATTCGAAGTACACGAACTGGTTGTGCGGGGCAGTGGGATGCCAACGGCCCTCGCCGCGGGTGGCGAGTCGCCGGGTGCCGAAAGTTCGATAGTCGCTCACGGGTGTCGACCAGGGTTGAGGGGTGAAGGTGGAGCCGTCCTGACTGGTGCTCATCCGGTCGTCGGAGATGAAGTCGACGAGGTCGCCGTCGCGGAAGGTCAGGTCGGCGGTCACGGTCTGCGCACCGTTGGTAAATACCCCGCGGACATGGCTGTCGTCGAGGGGCTGCCAGACGATGGGGGCGTCAATGAGTGCCACGGGGGCGAGGATGCAGAGGTCGTTGAACAGTGTCACGGTTTCGGCCCGGTCCATCTCCGGCCCTGCAGCATTTGCCATCGGCAGCATCGAGCACAGCTTGACGCGCATGGTGGCGGTGGGCCCGACGAGGACGTGGAGGACGTCGACCGGCAGGCTGAACATCGTGGCGTCCATCCAGAACAACCGGCTGGGCGCGGGCCCGTAGGTGTTGACCTGCTCGCCGGTGTAAGTCATCCATCGCGACGTGGCGCTGGCACGTATCCGGCCGTGAATTTTGGCACGCAGGGAAGTCACCCGGGGTTGACCGACGGCCCCGGAGCGCCGAACGTGCTCGGCGACCAGCTCTGGCAGGTGGGCCAAGTCAGCTTCGGTCAGGGCCAGGCCGGAGCGCGGTTGGGCTTCGCTGAGCGCGGCCTGGACGAGACGCTGGTACTCGGCGCGGTAACTCGTGGGGCCGTGGGACACGAAGGTGTATCCCAGGGCGGCCAGCAGCAGGAGGTTTGCCAGCGTGCCTGTTTTGGCGTCGCTCCATGAGGTGAGGATTGCGGCCTGCGAGATCAGGACGCCGATAGTGCCGGCGACCCACCACATGCGATTGCGGGCTGCGAGCAGCACCCCGGTCGCTACGACTACGATCGCGGCGGTCAGCCAGACCAGGCCGAGCGCCGGGTTGATCGGCTGGGTGAGAGCCTCCACCTCCGCCCAGTTGAACCCTTTGGCTGCGCCGAGCAGGTGGATGAGACCGTGCCCGACGAGCACGACAACGACGAACCACCGCATGAAGGTTCTCATCGGGTCGCGTCCCGAATTTGGCGGGGGAATGAGTTTTCGACGCGGTTTATGCGGGTGGCTGACATGGTGTGTGCCTTCGTTTTCGTGGGGTTGGGGTGGGTTGGGTTGGGCTGGTGGTGGTGACTCAGTCGGATGCGACGGCGTCGAGCACGGGTAGTCGGGCGGCACGGGATGCTGGCCATAGTGCGGCCAGCACGCCGACGACGACAGCTAAGGCGAGCATGCCGGCGAGCTGCGCCCAGGGGATGGCCAGTGTGGTCAGGCCGACCCCGTTGAATACGGTCGGCATCACTGATGCAATGGCAACGCCAAGAACAACGCCGACGACGGTGCCGAACAGGGCCGTCAAGACGCTCTCGATGGTGATGATCCCGGCC
>NZ_SOGN01000056.1 GCF_004403395.1 Cryobacterium cheniae | reverse complement strand
ACGCCCAATCTTCCACTGTGATCACCCATCCAATCGTGGTCGAGTGGACTAGTTTTCAACCGTCGATTCTGGCTGGGTATTCAACCGTCGCTGACACGGGGTAACCGGGACGGCCCTTCGGCGTGAGCGTCGCAGTTCTATCGAGGGGAGGGAGTGAGCGGTTGGGGTCCGGCTTACGGGCAGTTAATGGGGAGGTCAATGCCTACCTGCGATGGTCCGGCGACAACGGGCGGCGGTTAGCGGGGAAAGGCCGCCATGTTCTCTAGCAACACTGAAAGACAGATCCGCAACGACTTCTCGACTTCCAAATCGCTTTGACAAGCACGACGCAGACACTGTCAGGTCATGCGCCTACGCGACATCTGGAGCGCCAGCAACGGTGGTGTCGCGCGGTCGAGGGGAAGTGCGAGTCACAGCTTCCACCAGATCCCCCTGGAGTGGGGCGTGAACCCCAGAGCGTAATAGAACAGTTGATCCGAGCCGACATAGGCGGCCCGGGCGCCCAGGTCTCGGCAACGCCGCGCGGCTTCGAGCACGGCAGCGCGTCCGAGGCCGCGACGTCGGTGGTCGGGGTCGGTGCACACCGGCTCGACGAGGGCGTAAGTTGTGCCGGGCTCGTGCCAGATTCCGCAGTAGGCGGCGTAGTCCCCGTCGGGGGCGACGACCAGCATGTTGAGTTCGGGGTTGAGGTGTGGTCCAGATACGCTGGTTAGGCGTTCCTGGATCGCCTCGGCGTTGGCTCTCGGGAGTCCAGGGTTATTGAATCCGCGGTGCAGGAGTCGGTCGAAGCGGAGCATGTCGCGTTCGTTCGCGAGGCTGGCGATGCGATAGCCGGCGGGGAGGCGGTAGGACAAGTCCCCGGCGAGGTCGAGGACGGCGTTTGCTTCGGCCTCTGCCGTCGCGGTCAAGCCGTGCGCGGCGGCGATGCGCTGCAGGTTGTGGTCGGTTTCACCGACGAGCACCCTGACTTCCCCGCCCCGGGTGAGGTGCTCGAGCGCGTACTGGAGCATGTCTGGCAGCAGGTCGGCGTGTTCGGGGTCAGTTAGTAGGTAGGCCGAGCCGAGTTCGGTTTCGTAGGTGACGACAGCCACCACGCGTCCGTTGTGCTCCCAGATTCTAATGCGGTGCAGCGCGCTGGCGTCGAGGTAGGGCAGGGAAAACATCCATTCCCATCGCCCCCACAGGAAGCCGGGGGTGGTCGGGATTGCATGGTTGATCCGTACGAGGAAGTCGCGCACACGGTGGAACTCGTCGGTGAAGCCGGTTGTTCCCGGATGTTGGTGGGCTATTGCGGTCATGTTGGGGATCTTTCTCTTAAACGGATGCCCGCTGTTGAACGGATGCCCGGTGGGGGGGGGGGTTCATGGGTGGGAGCTTCGGATGCGGCGGGACCGTGCCCCGAGAGCTAGGGCCCCTGCGGCGAGGACGCTGGTGAGTGGTGGATTCGTCGGCCAAACCAGGGATTGTACAAGGCGCGTGAAACCGAGGCCGTCATTTCGGGAGCCTCGGCCTCCGCACCCGTAAAACTTGGCCCGACGTGTTAGCCGCTGCGGCGTCGGGGTTGTAGGTGATGGTGTCGAGGTTGTATTCAAAGTAGACGAACTGGTCTCGGGGGGCAGTGGGATGCCAACGGCCCTCGCCGCGGGTGGCGAGTCGCCGGGTGCCGAAAGTTCGATAGTCGCTCACGGGTGTCGACCAGGGTTGAGGGGTGAAGGTGGAGCCGTCCTGACTGGTGCTCATCCGGTCGTCGGAGATGAAGTCGACGAGGTCGCCGTCGCGGAAGGTCAGGTCGGCGGTCACGGTCTGCGCACCGTTGGTGAATACCCCGCGGACATGGCTGTCGTCGAGGGGCTGCCAGACGATGGGTGCGTCAATGAGTGCCACGGGGGCGAGGATGCAGAGGTCGTTGAACAGTGTCACGGTTTCGGCCCGGTCCATCTCCGGCCCTGCAGCATTTGCCATCGGCAGCATCGAGCACAGCTTGACGCGCATGGTGGCGGTGGGCCCGACGAGGACGTGGAGGACGTCGACCGGCAGGCTGAACATCGTGGCGTCCATCCAGAACAACCGGCTGGGCGCGGGCCCGTAGGTGTTGACCTGCTCGCCGGTGTAGGTCATCCATCGCGACGTGGCGCTGGCACGTATCCGGCCGTGAATTTTGGCGCGCAGGGAGGACACTCGGGGTTGACCGACTGCCCCGGAGCGCCGGACGTGCTCGGCGACCAGCTCTGGCAGGTGGGCCAGGTCGGCTTCGGTCACAACCACGTCTGAGCGCGGTTGGGCTTCGCTGAGCGCGGCCTGGACGAGACGCTGGTACTCGGCGCGGTAACTCGTGGGGCCGTGGGACACGAAGGTGTATCCCAGGGCGGCCAACAGCAGGAGGTTTGCCAGCGTGCCTGTTTTAGCGTCGCTCCATGAGGTGAGGATTGCGGCCTGCGAGATCAGGACGCCGATAGTGCCGGCGACCCACCACCTGCGATTGCGGGCCGCGAGCAGCACCCCGGTCGCTACGACTACGATCGCGGCGGTCAGCCAGACCAGGCCGAGCGCCGGTTCGATCGGCTGGGTGAGAGCCTCCACCTCCGCCCAGTCGAACCCTTTGGCTGCGCCGAGCAGGTGGATGAGACCGTGCCCGACGAGCACGACAACGACGAACCACCGCATGAAGGTTCTCATCGGGTCGCGTCCCGAATTTGGCGGGGGAATGAGTTTTCGACGCGGTTTATGCGGGTGGCTGACATGGTGTGTGCCTTCGTTTTCGTGGGGTTGGGGTGGGTTGGGTTGGGCTGGTGGTGGTGACTCAGTCGGATGCGACGGCGTCGAGCACGGGTAGTCGGGCGGCACGGGATGCTGGCCATAATGCGGCCAACACGCCGACGACGACAGCCAAGGCGAGCATGCCGGCGAGCTGCGCCCAGGGGATGGCCAGCGTGGTCAGACCGACCCCGTTGAACACGGTCGGCATCACTGATGCAATGGCAACGCCAAGAACAACGCCGACGACGGTGCCGAACAGGGCCGTCAAGACGCTCTCGATGGTGATGATCCCGGCC
>NZ_SOGN01000018.1 GCF_004403395.1 Cryobacterium cheniae | reverse complement strand
CCTGCCCGCGAGGGGGGCCGGAGTCGACAGCGACGCGGCCACACGGGCCCGCAGACGACCGCGGGCGGAGACCGGAGCCGTCCGCGGGGCCGGCGCGGGGGCCGCAGCAGGCGGCGTGCGCCCGGCCAGGAGATCCGCGGCCGCGACCTCCTCGGCGGTCAGCTCGAGCGGCGACTGTGTGAGAGTGGCCCACCACGGCGTCGGCGTCGGATCGGCTTTCTGCGAACGGATGCTGCCGCTCCGGTCGACCTCGTCCGGGCCGCCGGGCACCATCAGGGGCGCGGGAGCCTCGACGGGCGGCAGAGGTTCGGACACCGGAACGCCCGGCTCCGAGGCTGACGGCGAGGCCGGGCCGGCTGGGGTCGGCTCGGCTGGGGTCGGCTCGGACGACGCAGCCGCGGCGGCGGACGTAGCGCCGGCGGCGCCAGTGGCAGAGGCAGAGGCAGAGGCGACGGCAGCCGCGACCGCCGCAGCGTGCGCCGGGTTCGCGGGCGTCACGACGAACAGCGCCGCTGTCGTGGTGGGCACGGATCCGGTCGGAGTGGACGGCACCGACGACGGCACCGACGACGGCACCGACGACGGCACCGGGGCGGCCGGGATGACAGCGGCTGCGGCCTCCGCCGCGGCCGCGGCCCGGGCGGCGGCCTTGGCGAGCCGAGGATCGGGCTGGGAGGTCGGCTTCAGACCCCAGAGGAAGACGCCGGTGTGCGACGGCTCGACGACGGGTGCCGGCGGAACAATGCGGGAGGTTCTCGGCCACCGCGGCGACTGGCGGGGAGCGTATTCGTCGGGCAGGGCCGGGCGCGCACCGTCACCGAGCTGAGATGCCAGCCAGTTCATTCCGTCTTCGCTGGGCACCTCGTCCTTGGGCACTAGTTCAGCCCCAGGTCCTCAAGGCCGATCGCGGCGTAGTACGGGTAGCCCGCGGCTTCGATCACTTCGCGGGCACCGGTGTTGCGGTCGACCACGACGGCGACACCGGCGATGATCGCGCCGACTTTGAGGAGTGCGTCGATGGCCGCCAGCGGGGAACCGCCGGTGGTGGACGTGTCTTCGAGCACGACGACGCGCTTGCCGGCGAGGTCGGGTCCTTCGACCTGCTTGCCCCGGCCGTGGTCCTTGGGTTCCTTGCGCACGACGAACGCGTCGTACGCGGCGCCGCGGGCCGCGCCCTGGTGCAGGATGGCAGCGGCCACCGGGTCGGCACCCATGGTCATGCCGCCGACTGCGGTGACATCCGGGATGTCCGCGATCAGGTCGAGCATGACCTGGCCGATCAACGGGGCGACGCGGTGGTCGAGACTGACCTTGCGCAGGTCGACGTAATACGTCGCCTTTTTGCCGCTGGTCAGGGTGAAATCCCCGTGGAAAACGGCCTCGGCCGCGATATGGGCGATGAGTTGCTGGCGTGTGTCCGTCACAGGACGAGTTTAGGCCATCGAGCGGTCGGAGAGCCCGAGGGCAGGCGACGCTCTAGAAGATGCGCACGAACTTGCGCTCGGGAACGCGGCGGAATCCGTCTTTGTGCACGTCGACGACGACGGCAGCGATGGAGGCGATGGCGATGAGAACGAGAACGGCGAGAAGAACAAACACGGTCGTACCTTTCGTGAAATGGGAGTGGATGTCGGGGAGACGGAGGCACCATTGCACGAGTTCGACGTATTTATTTCATCACCTTTAACTTTGCAGCACAATCGCATTGTTCTGTACGGAGTGTGTAGCGTTGCTACATGGATGTCCAACGACTCGAACTGCTCCGCGAATTGGCCGAACGCCGCAGCATCACCGAGGTCGCCCGCGCGACGCACCGCACGCCATCCGCTGTCTCGCAGCAGCTGAAGGTGCTCGAACGCGAGGCCGGACTGCCGCTCACGGAGCGCAGCGGCCGCGGCCTCATTCTGACGGATGCCGGGCGCGCCCTGGCGCGCAGCGCAACGGATGTCGCGGTCGCCCTGGCCCGCGCCCGGGCGGTCTGGGACGAGTTTCGCAACGACGCCACCGGCGAGGTGAGCCTGGTCACGTTTCCGACCGCGGGCGAGATGCTGCTGCCGGGAGCGGTGAGGAGTATCTCTGCCGTGCCCGGACTCGTCGTCAATTGCACCGACAAGGATCCGGAACTGAGTGACTTCCCCGCCCTCACCGCGGAGTACGACATCGTGCTCGCCTACAGCCTGCGCGGCCAGGTCCCGTGGGGCGGCCGCGGCCTGACGGTGGTTCCGCTGATGACCGAGCCGCTCGACGTCGGGCTGCCGGCCGGCCACCGGTTGACCTCCCGGTCGTGGATCACCCCTGCGGACGTCATCGGTGAGACCTGGATCGGCGCCCCGGAGGGCTACCCGTTCGAGCGCATCCTGCACCAGATCGAGCAGAAGGCCGGCAGCCAGATCACCATCGCCCAGAAATTCGCCGACCTGCGGGTGATCGAGGCGTTCGTCGTGGCGGGTCTCGGCATCGCCCTGGTGCCCCGGTACACCTGGGGCGGCGACCAGCCGGGCCGGCTCGTGCTCAAGCCACTGCGGGGGGTGGACGCCGAACGGCAGATCGTGGCGCTGATGCGCCCCGACCGGGCCGAACGCCTGGCCGTGCGCACCGTGCTCGAGGTGCTGCGCACCGAGGCCGCCCGCGTTCAGGCCCAGCACGCCCTCATCCCCTAGTCCGGGCACGTCGCCCGCCTCGGGCACCCCGACGGCGAGACCCCGACGGGGCGGCGTGCGCGACCGCTGGAGCGCTAGGCGTTCTGCGGGAAGCCCAGGTTGATGCCGCCGTGGCTCGGGTCCAGCCACCGGCTCGTGATGGCCTTCTCCCGGGTGTAGAAGGCGATCCCGGCCGGGCCGTAGGCCTTGGCGTCGCCGAACAGGGAGTCTTTCCAGCCGCCGAACGCGTGGTACGCCACGGGCACGGGGATCGGCACGTTGATGCCGACCATGCCGACCTGCACCTCATTCTGGAACCTGCGGGCCGCGCCGCCGTCGTTGGTGAAGATGGCCGTGCCGTTGCCGTAGCGGCTGCGGTTGATCAGGTCGAGCCCCTCGGTGTAGCTGGCCACCCGCACGACGGAGAGCACCGGGCCGAAGATCTCGTCGAGGTAGACGTCCGATTCCGTGCTGACCTTGTCGAAGAGGGTCGGGCCGAGCCAGAAACCGCTCGCGTCGCCGTCCACCTCGATGCCGCGGCCGTCCACGACGACCTCGGCTCCGTCGGTCTGGGCCAGGTCGATGTAGGAGGCAACCTTGTCGCGGTGCACCTTCGTGATCAGCGGCCCCATGTCGCATCCGCGCATGCCGTCGCCCACCTTGAGGCCCTTCAGCCGCTCGGTGATCTTCGCGACCAGCTCGTCGGCGACCGGTTCCACGGCCACGACCACGCTGATCGCCATGCAACGCTCTCCGGCCGAGCCGAATCCGGCGTTGACCGCGGCATCGGCGGCCAGGTCCAGGTCGGCGTCGGGCAGGACGAGCATGTGGTTCTTCGCGCCGCCGAGGGCCTGCACGCGCTTGCCGTGGTGGGCGGCCGTCTCGTAGATGTACTTCGCGATCGGCGTGGAGCCGACGAACGAGATCGCCTGCACGTCGGGGTGCACGAGGAGGGCGTCGACGGCTTCCTTGTCGCCGTGCACGACGTTGAGCACACCGTCGGGCAGGCCGGCCTCGGTCATCAGGGCGGCCATCCAGTTGGACGCGGACGGGTCCTTCTCGCTGGGCTTGAGCACGACCGTGTTGCCGGCCGCGATCGCGATCGGGAAGAACCAGAGCGGCACCATGGCGGGGAAGTTGAACGGGCTGATGATGCCGACCACACCGAGCGGCTGGCGCAGCGTGTAGACGTCCACGCCCGTGGACACGTTCTCGGAGTATTCGCCCTTGCTCAGGTGCGGCATGCCGAGCGCGAACTCGACGACCTCGAGGCCACGCGCGATCTCGCCGAGGGCATCCGAGGTCACCTTGCCGTGTTCGGCGGTGAGGATGTCGGCCAGCTCGCCCTTGCGCGCGTTCAGCAGCTCGCGGAAGTTGAACATGATGCCCTGGCGCTTGGCCTGGGATGTGTCGCGCCAGAGTGGATACGCGGCCTGGGCGGAGGCGACGGCGGTGGCGACGTCGCCGGTGCCGGCCAGGAGCACGTTCTTCGCGACGGCGCCGAGGGCCGGGTTGAACACGGGCGCGGTGCGGGTCGAGGCCCCCCGTGCGGGGGCCCCGTCGATCCAGTGGGTGATGACGGGCAGTTCGGTCATGGGCGTTCGGCTCTCTTCATTCTCTTCAGCAAGGTGGGTTGGCGTGGCGAGGCTGGGCTGGGCTGTGCGGTCAGCCGAGCAGGTCGAGACTGAGGACCTCGTCGTAGATGGCGAGCGCCTCGGCGACCTCGGCGTCGGTCACGACGCACGGCGGCACCACGTGGATGCGGTTCTCGGCCAGGAACGGCAGCAGGTTGCGGGCCAGCAGCTCCGACTTGATCCGCCCCATCACGACGCCGCTGAGCGGCTGGCGGGTCTCCCGGTCGGCGACGAGTTCCAGCGCCCAGAACACGCCGACCCCGCGCACCTCGCCGATGACCTTGTGCTTCGCCTGCAGGGCAGCGAGCCCCGGCGCGAGCACGTCACGCCCGATCCGGGCGGCGTTCTCCACGATGCCCTCGTTCTCCATGGCGTCCAAGGCCGCCACGATCGACGCCATCGCCAGCGGATGGCCGCTGTAGGTGAGGCCGCCGGGGTAGACCATGGTGTCGAAGTCGTGAGCGATGGAATCGGAGATGATCACACCGCCGGTGGGGACGTAACCGGAGTTGACGCCCTTCGCGAAGGCGATCAGGTCAGGCACCACGTCGAAGCCGTCGAACGCGAACCAGTTGCCGGTGCGGCCGAAGCCGGCCATCACCTCGTCGAGGATCAGCATGATGTCGTAGCGGTCGCAGAGGGCCCGCACGCCGGCGAGGTAGCCGGGCGGCGGCACGAGCACTCCGGCGGTGCCGGGGATGGATTCCAGCAGCACCGCCGCGATGCCCGCGGGTCCCTCGCTCTGGATCACATGTTCCAGGTGGCGCAGGGCGCGCTCCGACTCCTGCTCGGGGCTGGTCGCCCAGAACTCGCTGCGGTAAAGGTAGGGACCGAAGAAGTGCGCGTGCCCGCGGGCGAACTCGTTCGGGATGCGGCGCCAGTCGCCGGTCGCGACGATGGCCGCGCCCGTGTTGCCGTGGTACGAGCGGTAGGTGGAGAGCACCTTGTCGCGGCCCGTGTGCAGGCGCGCCATCCGGATCGCGTTCTCGATCGCATCCGCCCCGCCGTTGGTGAAGAAGACCTTGTTGAAGCCCTCTGGCGCCCGTTCGACGATGCGCTTGGCGGCTTCGCCGCGGGCGAGGGTCGCGGTGGAGGGGGCGACCGTGGCAAGCTGGCCGGCCTGCTCGATGATGGCCGCGGTGACGGCCGGATGCTGGTGGCCGATGTTCACATTGACGAGCTGGCTGGAGAAGTCCAGGTAGCTGCGCCCGTCGTAATCCCAGACCCGGGAACCCTGCCCGCCGGCGATCACCAGCGGCTTCAGGGCGCCCTGCGCCGACCAGGAGTGGAAGACGTGTGCCCGGTCGAGGTCGTAGGCGAGCTCGTTCCGGCTGGCCGTGGCGCTGGGGGAAGTGATGTCATTCACGAGTATCGGGTTCTTTCTCTCTGCGTTGAGATGGTGAATCGGAGATCGTTCCCCTTCAGTGTGACGTCGATCGGCTCGAAGTCCGCGCCATTTCCATCGATCGGGGTCATTTCTTCGCCACGATGTGCTCGGCCATCGCCGGGATCACGGTCTCCCCGTAGACGCGCATCGTCTCTTCCTTGTTGTCGTGCTGCAGGTAGCCGGCGAACTGGTCCACGCCGATGGCGCGCAGGGCCTCGAGCTTCTCGATATGGTCCTTCGCGGGGCCGAGCAGGCAGAACCGGTCGATGATTTCGTCGGGCACGAACTCCGCGTGCAGGTTGCCGGCGCGGCCGTGCGCGTTGTAGTCGTAGTCCTGCCGGCCGATGATGTAATCGGTCAGCGCCTTCGGCACCTGCGATTCCGTTCCGTACTTGGCGACGATGTCGGCGACGTGGTTGCCGACCATGCCGCCGAACCAGCGGCACTGGTTGCGCATATGGCCCCAGTTGTCCCCGATGTACATCGGCGCGGCCACGCAGAACTTGACCGACAAGGGGTCACGGCCGGCGTTCGCCGCGGCCTCCCGCACGGTCTTGATCATCCACTCGGCCACATCGAGGTCGGCCATCTGCAGGATGAAGCCGTCGCCGACCTCGCCCGCGAGCTTCAGCGCCAGCGGGCCGTAGGCGGCCACCCAGACGTCGAGGGTCGACCCGCGGCTCCACGGGAACTGCAGGGTCGCGCCGTTGTATTCGACCGCCCGGGAGTTCGCGAGTTCCCGGATGACGTGCACCGACTCCCGCAGCGTCTTCAGGGTGGTGGGCGCCCCGTTGATCACGCGCACCGCCGAGTCGCCGCGGCCGATGCCGCAGATGGTGCGGTTGCCGTACATCTCGTTCAGGGTCGCGTAGGTCGACGCCGTCACCGTCCAGTCGCGGGTGCCCGGGTTGGTGACCATGGGTCCGACGATGATCCGGTCCGTCTCCGCGAGGATGCGGCTGTAGATCACATAGGGCTCCTGCCAGAGCAGATGCGAGTCGAACGTCCAGACGTGGCTGAAGCCGTGCGCCTCCGCCAATTTCGCCAGCTGCACCGTGCGGGCGGATGGGGGGTTGGTCTGCAGTACTGCTCCGAAGTCCATCTGGGGTCCCGTCTAGATCAGGTACTGGCTCAGGCCGCGCTTGACGAACCGGCCGTCGCCCCTGGCACCGAGGTAGGAGTTGTCGTCGATGATGACCTTGCCGCGGGAGAGCACTGTGTCGACGTGACCGTCGATCTCGTAGCCCTCCCAGGCCGAGTGGTCCATGTTCATGTGATGGGTCTTGCCGTTCCCGTCGACGGGCAGGCCGATCGAGGTGTGGCCGTTCGGGTCGTAGATCACGATGTCGCCGTCCGCGCCCGGCTGGATGACCCCCTTCCGGCCGTAGAGGCCGAACATCCGGGCCGGCGTGGTGGAGGTGATCTCCACCCAGCGTTCGAGCGAGATGCGGCCGTTCACGACGCCCTGGTAGAGCAAATCCAGGCGGTGCTCGACCGAGCCGATGCCGTTCGGGATCTTCGAGAAGTCGCCGAGGCCCAGCTCTTTCTGGCCCTTCATGCAGAACGGGCAGTGGTCGGTGGAGACCATCTGGATGTCGTTGGTGCGCAGGCTCTGCCACAGGTGGTCCTGGTGGCCCTCGGCCCGCGAGCGCAGTGGCGTGGAACACACCCACTTCGCGCCCTCGAACCCGGGTGCCCCGAGGTTCTCCTCGAGCGACAGGTAGAGGTATTGCGGGCAGGTCTCGCCGAACACGTTCTGGCCCAGGTCCCGGGCCGTGGCGATCTGCTCCACGGCCTGTTTGGCGCTCACGTGCACCACATACAGCGGCGCCCCGGTGAGGTTTGCGAGCATGATCGCTCGGTGCGTGGCCTCCTCCTCCAGCTGCCAGGCGCGCGCGACGCCGTGGAAGTAGGGATCGGTCTTACCCTCTGCGAGCAGCTGCTTCACGAGCACGTCGATGGCGGGGCCGTTCTCCGCGTGCATCATGGTCATCAGCCCGGTGTCGGCGGACTTCTGCATGGCGCGCAGGATCTGCGCGTCGTCCGAGTAGAAGACACCGGGGTAGGCCATGAACAGCTTGAAGCTGGAGATGCCCTCGCCCAGCAGCCCGTCCATCGCCTGCAACGAGTCTTCGTTCAGGTCGCCGATGATCTGGTGGAAGCCGTAGTCGATGGCGCAGTTGCCGGCGGCCTTCTCGTGCCAGGCCGCGAGACCGTCGAAGACCCGCTGGCCGTAGCTCTGCACCGCGAAGTCGACGATGGTGGTGGTGCCTCCCCAGGCCGCGGCCCGGGTGCCGGTCTCGAACGTGTCGCTGGCGGCGGTGCCGCCGAAGGGCAGCTGCATGTGCGTGTGCGCGTCGACGCCGCCGGGGATCACGTACTTGCCGGCGGCGTCGATCACCCGGTCGACGGATGCGGCGAGGTCGTTTCCGAGGAGGGCGGAGCCGGGTGCCAGAACGGCGACGATGACCTCGCCGTCGATGAGGACATCCGCTTGCACCCGGCCGGTCGCGCTGACCACGGTGCCGTTCTGGATCAGGGTTTTCATGGCGCGCCCCGAGCTACGGTGCCACGATCGGGCCGTAGGAGTCGGGACGGCGGTCCCGGTAGAACTGCCACGAATTGCGCACCTCGCGGATGGCGCCCAGGTCGAGGTCGCGGATGACGATCTCCTCGGTGTCGGCCGAGGCCACCTCGCCGACGTAGTTGCCGCGCGGGTCGACGAAATAGGAGCTGCCGTAGAACGTGACGGCCTCGTCGCCGAACTCCTCGGTCTCGGTGCCGATCCGGTTGTTCGCGCCGATGTAATACTGGTTGGCGACCGCGGCGGCCGGCTGCTCGAGTTCCCAGAGCCGGTTGGACAGGCCGGGCTTGGTGGCCGAGGGGTTGAAGACGATCTCGGCACCGTTCAGGCCGAGCACACGCCAGCCCTCCGGGAAGTGCCGGTCGTAGCAGATGTAGACGCCGATTCTGCCGACCAGGGTGTCGAAGACGGGATAGTCGGCGTTGCCGGGGCGGAAGTAGAACTTCTCCCAGAACTGCGGCAGGTGGGGGATGTGGTGCTTGCGGTACTTGCCGAGGTAGCGGCCGTCGGCGTCGATCACGGCGGCCGTGTTGTAGAGCACGCCGGGCTGCTCCTCCTCATAGACGGGGAGCACGATCACCATCTTGTATTCGGCGGCGAGCTTCTGGAACCGCTCTGTGAGCGGGCCCGGCACGCTCTGCGCGTACTCGTAGTAGTGGGGATCCTGCACGATGCCGAAGTACGGGCCGTGGAACAGCTCCTGGAAGCAGATCACCTGCACTCCCGCTTCGGCGGCCGAGCGCACGAATCCCTCGTGCTTCGCGATCATCGACTCCTGGTCACCCGTCCACTCGGTCTGGGTGATTGCTGCCCGAACTACAGTCATCTTGTCTCCACATTCGCCAGGGACGGAACAACGTCAGGCCGAACGACACTGTCCGTGTTTGTTTTCTTCGCGACGCGCGCGTTCCTCATCCTGTCGAGCGAATCAGCCGGTGGCAAGTGTTTATCCGGCCGGAGAGTCCGGGACGGCCGGCGCCGGCGGAACCTCCGTCTCCCCCCGCCCTCCTGTGCCCGCGGCGCCAGCGGCGCTCGCGGAGCCCGCGGGATGGGCCGCGCCGGCGTTCTGGCCTAGGCTGGAAGAAGACCGCCGGTTGGCTCTGACCGGTTGAGCCTCCTCTGACTTGGGCGGCAGGTCGCCGACACTCCCTCGGTCGCACCCTCCCTGCCCTGCAGCTCTCCCTGCGCTCGCGAGAGCGGGTGAATCGTCGCTATGACGCGCTCATACCGACGATTCACCCGCTCTCGCGACCCTGAACCGGATCGGTTTCATGTCCCAAGTACACTTTTTCCGCGGTTCACTTCTGGTGGGCGTTGCCGTGGGCGCCCTGCTGCTGAGCGGATGCGCCACTCCGAGTCCCGCCGCCGAGCCCGGCGGGGCGCCGGGCGCGACCGCCGGCACGGGCGGGGGCTACCCGGTCACCATCGACAACTGCGGCACCGACGTCACCGTGGAGGCCGCGCCCGAGCGCATCGTGACGATCAAGTCGTCGACGACCGAGCTGCTGCTCGCGCTCGGCCTGGGCGACCGTATCGTGGGCTCGGCGTTCCTCGACGGCCCGCTACCGGCATCCCTGGAGGAGGCCGGCGCCGACCTGTTCGTGGTCAGCGACTTCGTGCCCGGCCAGGAAGCCGTCCTGGGCCTCACGCCCGACTTCGTCTACGGCGGCTGGGAGTCCAACTTCTCGGCCGAGGGCGTGGGCGAGCGTGCGGGCCTCACCGACCTCGGGATCGGCAGCTACGTGTCCCCCGCCGCCTGCAAGGGCGAGGGCTACATGCCCGACCCGCTCACCTTCGACTCCGTGTTCGCCGAGATCACCGAGGCCGGCACGATCTTCGGAGCCGACGAGGCCGCGGCCGACCTGGTGGCCGACCAGGAGGAGACCCTCGCGGCCCTTAACCCGACCGATGCGGACACCACCGCGCTCTGGTACTCGAGTGGCACCGACACCCCCTACGTGGGTGCCGGCATCGGCTCACCCAACATGATCATGGAGGCCGCCGGCCTGACCAACGTGTTCGCGGACGTGGCGGACACCTGGACCTCGGTGGGCTGGGAATCGGTCATCGAGGCGAACCCGAGCGTGATCGTTCTCGTCGACGCCACCTGGAACACCGCGGCGTCGAAGATCGCGAACCTCGAAGCGAACCCGGCCACGCAGCAGCTCGATGCCGTGAAGGCGAAGCGTTACATCGTGCTGCCGTTCGCGGCCACCGAGGCCGGTATTCGCAACGTCGAGGCCGCCGCATCCACCATCGAACAGCTCGCCGTCCTCGACCCGACGACGGCGAACTGACCGCTCCCGGCACACAGGGCACGTCAGGGCAGAGCACGTCAGGGCGGACCAGAGCACCCCAGGGCGGACCAGAGCAGGGCGGACGAGGCAGGTGAATTCAGTGGAGCTGCAGCAGGCGGAGCGAACGGCGACCCAGACCCGTCGCGGTGCCGGGCGCGCGCGCTACCTGGCCTGGCTCGCCCTGTCGATGCTGGCCCTCGTGCTCGCCGCGGGAGTGGCCGTGACGATCGGGCCGGCCGAGGTCAGCCTGACGGATGTCGCCCGGAGCCTGGCCGGGCACCTCGGCCTGCCGGGCGCCGCCGAGGTGGCCCCGCTGACCGACTCGATCGTGTGGCAACTGCGTCTGCCGCGCGTGCTGACCGCGGCGGCGGTCGGGGCAGGGCTCGCCCTCAGCGGCGCGGTCATGCAGTCGGTGACCCGCAACCCGCTCGCGGACCCCTACCTGCTCGGCCTGTCGAGCGGTGCCTCGCTCGGCGCGGTCTGCGTGATCATCCTCGGCGTGGCCGTGGCGCTGCCCGCCGCAGCGTTCCTCGGCGCACTGACCGCCCTCGTCGCCACGCTCAGCATCGCGCGGGTCGGCGGCACGATCACGCCCGGTCGCGCGGTGCTGTCCGGCCTGGCGATCGCTCAGCTGGGCGGAGCCGGCACCGCCTTCATCATCTTCTGGGCGGCCAAGGGCGACTCCTACCGGGAAATCCTGAACTGGCTGCTGGGTTCGCTGGCCGGCAGCTCATGGTCCAGCGTCGTCATCTCGGGCACCGCCCTGATCGTCGTCGGCGCCGGGATCGTGCTCTCGGCCACCCGCCTGGACGCGTTCACCTTCGGGGACACGGCCGCGGCATCCCTCGGCATCAACGTCAACCGCACGAGGTGGATGCTGCTCGGCGCGGTGGCCCTGCTGACCGGCGCGATGGTGGCCGTGAGCGGGGCGATCGGCTTCGTCGGCCTGATCCTGCCGCACCTCGTGCGCGGCCTGAGCGGACCAGGCCACCGCCGCCTGCTGCCGCTCACCGTGGTGCTCGGCGCCCTGTTCCTGATCGTGGCCGACACGCTTGCCCGCACGGCGTTCGACCCGCGCGAGCTGCCCGTGGGCATCATCACCGCGCTGATCGGCGTGCCCGTCTTCATCGTGCTGATCAAGAGCAGAAAGGCCGCCGCATGGTCGTGATCCTCGACCGGGTGTCGTTCCGCATCAACGGCACCCCGATTCTGACCGACGTGTCGGCGGTCGTGCCCACGGGGGCGGTGACCGGGCTGCTCGGGCCCAACGGGGCCGGCAAATCCACGCTGCTCCGCCTGATCGCGGGGCTGGAGACACCGGATGCCGGCGGCGTCGAACTCGACGGATCGCACGTCAGCAGGGCGCGCACCCCTGGAGTTCGGGCCGGCGGGGTGCCGGGCCTGTCCCGCCGGGAGACCGCCCGGCGGGTGGCCCTGCTCGAGCAGAACGCCGCGCCCAGCGTCGACCTCACGGTGCGGGAGGTCGTGCTCCTCGGCCGGATCCCGCACCGCAGCCGGGTGCTCGGCAGCTTCGGCGGCGACGACGACCACCGGGCGGCTGAGGAATCGCTGGAAATGGTCGGCGGAAGCGACCTGGCCGACCGGGCCTGGCACACCCTCAGCGGCGGCGAGCAGCAGCGTGCGCAGATCGCCCGGGCGCTGGCGCAGCGACCGAGCCTGCTGCTGCTGGACGAGCCGAACAACCACCTCGACGTGAGCGCGCAGCTCGGGCTGCTCGGGCAGGTGCGCGGGCTCTGCGCCGGGGCCGGGGCCGGCACAGGGGTTGGCCCGGTTGCGAGCCCGGGTGACGGCCCGGGCGAAGGCGACGGCCCGGGCGACGGCGACGGCGCAGCCCTGACCGCGATCATGGCCCTGCACGATCTGAACCTGGCGGCCGCGTTCTGCGACCAGATCCTGCTGCTGCACCACGGGCGGCTCGTCGCGGCCGGCACGCCCGACGAAGTGCTGCGGCCGGCGACCATCGCGGAGGTCTACGGCGTGGACTGTGACGTGATCCCGCATCCGCGCGGCGGGCATCCGGTGATCGTGTTCTCTCCGGCCGCCCCGGTGCCGACTTTCCCACCTACCCTCGAACCCGAGGTCACCCAGCACGGAAGAGGCAGCGCATGACGGCCATCACGGTTCTGGCCGGCGGCATCGGCGGCGCCCGGTTCACCCGCGGGCTGCTGCGGCACCTGGCGGATACCGACCCGGATGCGACGGTGACCGTGATCGTGAACACGGGCGACGACATGTGGCTCGACGGACTGCGCGTCTGCCCCGACCTCGACACCGTGATGTACACCCTGGGCGGCGGCATCAATGAGGAGCAGGGCTGGGGCCGTCCCGAAGAGTCCCGCCGCGCCTCCGCGGAGATCGCCGCGTATGGGCGTGGCTGGTCCTGGTTCACGCTCGGCGACCTGGACCTGGCCACCCACATCGTGCGCAGCGATCTGCTCCGGAGCGGGTCCACGCTGAGCGAGGCTACCGAGTTCCTCTGCCGCCGCTGGCAGCCCGGGGCCCGCCTGTTACCGATGAGCGACACCCCGGTCGAGACGCATGCCCGATTGGCTATAGATGCCGACGAGCACCGCGCCGGCGAGCTGATCCACTTCGAAGAGTGGTGGGTGCGCTACCGGGCGACCGTGCCGGTGACCGGGTTCGTGCAGGTCGGGCTCGAGTCTGCCGCGCCCGCGCCGGGCGTCGTCGACGCCATCCTGACGGCCGACCTGGTCATCCTGCCGCCGTCGAACCCGGTCGTCTCGGTCGGCACGATCCTCGCCGTCCCGGGCATCCGGGAGGCGCTCCGCTCCACCGCCGCCGCGGTCGTCGGCGTCTCCCCGATCATCGCGGGCGCGGCCGTGCGCGGCATGGCCGACGCCTGCCTCAACACGATCGGCGTGCAGACCTCGGCCGAGGCCGTGGGCCTGCACTACGGCTCCCGCGCCGGGAACGGTGTGCTCGACGGGTGGCTGGTGGACGAGACGGATGCCGGTGCGCTGCCCGCGCTGGCGGCCGCCGGCATCCGTGCGGTCGCCGTGCCGCTCTGGATGAGAGACGCCCCCACGACCGCCGCGCTGGCCGCGGAGGCGCTGGCCCTCGGCGCCCTGGGCGCCCACCCCGCCCACCGCGCTCACGCCTGAGGCCCGACCCGGCGCGACACTGGACCTCCCCCCGGCGACCGGTCTAGGGTCACGGCATGACAGTGATCGGATTCCACGCCTCGCACGAACAGATCCATCCCTCCGAGTTGCTCAGCGCGGTGCAACGGGCGGAGCAGGCCGGCTTCACCGCGGCCATGTGCTCCGACCATTTCGCGCCCTGGAGCGAGCGGCAGGGGCAGTCGGCCTTCGCCTGGGCCTGGCTCGGGGCCGCACTGCAGTCGACCGGACTCCCGTTCGGCGTCGTGAACGCACCGGGCCAGCGCTACCATCCCGCGATCATCGCGCAGGCAGCGGCGACGCTGGCCGCCATGTACGAGGGCCGCTTCTGGGTGGCGCTCGGGTCGGGAGAGGCCGCCAATGAGCACATCACCGGCGACGGCTGGCCCCGCAAGGACGTGCGGAACGAACGGCTCCTCGAATCGGTGCGGATCATCCGAGCCCTCCTCGCCGGCGAGGAGGTGAGCGCCGACGGCCTGGTGAGGGTCGACCGTGCCCGGCTCTGGACTCGCCCGGAGACCCCGCCGCTCCTGCTGGCCGCCGCCGTGAGCGCCGAGACGGCGGGCTGGGCGGCGGACTGGGCCGACGGGCTCGCGACCATCGCCCAGCCGGCACCGACGCTGCGCCGGGTCATCGGCAGCTACCGCGATGCGGGCGGCACCGGGCCGGTCGCCCTGCAGGTGCACCTGAGTTACGCCGGCAGCGCCGACGAGGCACTGTCGATCGCGCACGACCAGTGGCGCACCAACGTGTTCTCGCCCCCGCTGTGCTGGGATCTCGACACCCCGGAAGCGTTCGACGAGGCAGCCAAGCATGTGCCGCCGGAGGCGATGCGCGACTCCGTGCTCATCTCCCCCGATCCCGGACAGCACGCCGACTGGCTGGCCTCCCTGATCGAGCTCGGCGTCGACGAGATCTACCTGCACCACGTGGGCCAGGACCAGGACCGCTTCATCGACGTGTTCGGCGAGCACGTGCTGCCCCAGCTCCACCCCACCAGGAAGGCATCCGCGTGAAGGTCACCGACACCAGCGATCTGTGGTGGAAGAGCGCCATCGTGTACTGCCTCGACGTCGAGACGTTCATGGACTGGAACAACGACGGAACCGGGGACTTCACCGGCCTGGCCCACCGCATCGATTACCTGAACGAACTCGGGGTGACCTGCCTCTGGCTCATGCCGTTCTATCCGACACCGGATCGGGACGACGGCTACGACATCACCGATTTCTACTCGGTCGACCCCCGGCTAGGGCATCTCGGCGATCTGGTCGAAACAATCCGGCTCGCGAAGGATCGAGGGATGCGTGTGATCGCGGACCTGGTGATCAACCACACCTCCGACCAGCATCCGTGGTTCATCTCGGCCCGGTCCAGCCGCAACTCCCCCTACCGGGACTACTACGTCTGGCGCGACGAGCCGCCGGCGACACAGGGCGAGCCGGTCTTCCCCGACCAGGAGACCAGCAATTGGGAACTTGATCCGAAAACCGGCCAGTACTATCAGCACGTCTTCTACAAGCATCAGCCCGACCTCAACGTCACCAACCCGGTGGTGCGCGACGAGATCGCCAAGGTGATCGGCTTCTGGTTGGAGCTGGGCCTGTCGGGCTTCCGCGTCGACGCGGTCCCGTTCCTGCTCGAGACGACCGGTGTGGTCGGCGGCAAGGATGCCTTCCCGGACCCGCACGATTACCTGCGAGCGCTGCGGGCGTTCCTCGGACGTCGCTCCGGCGACGGGATGCTCCTCGGCGAAGTGAACCTGCCCCGCGCCGAGCAGGCCCTGTATTTCGGCGGCGCCGAGGGCGACGAACTGACGATGCAGTTCGACTTCATCAGTATGCAGAAGATGTACCTGTCCCTGGCCCGGGCGGATGCCGCCCCGCTGATCGACGCCCTGCAGTCGCGTCCGATCGGGTCGCCGGACTCGCAGTGGGCCAACTTCGTGCGCAATCACGACGAGCTGACCCTGGACAAGCTGACCGATTCCGAGCGCGCCGAGGTCTTCGCCGCCTTCGGCCCGGAGGAGAGAATGCAGGTGTTCGGCCGCGGGCTGGTGCGGCGCCTACCCCCGATGCTCGACGGCGATCCCCGTCGCGTGCGGATGGTCTACAGCCTGCTGTTCTCCCTGCCGGGAACCCCGGTGCTGTTCTACGGCGAGGAGATCGGCATGGGCGAGAACCTGGAGGAGAAGGGCCGATTGGCCGTGCGCACTCCGATGCAGTGGAACGACGGCAAGAACGGAGGCTTCTCCCTCGCTCCAAAGTCGAAACTCTGCGCCGGCGTGGTCGAGGGCGGTTTCGGGCCGGCTCATGTCAACGTCCGGAGCCAGCGGCGCGATCACGATTCACTGCTGGGCTTCATTCAGACCCTGATTCGGCACTATCGCGACGCACCGGAATTCGGTTGGGGCGCCTTCAAGGTGCTCGAACAGCCGGACCCCGCGGTGCTCGCCCACATGCTCAGCCTGGAGGACGGCCGCGTGGTGGCGGTGCACAACTTCAGTTCCGAGCCGACCGAGGTTCGCTTCTCCGTTCCGGCGCCCCGCGGAGCCACGCATCTGGACGACCTGTTCACGGGCGAGCCACTCCCACTGACCAAGACGGGACGGGCCGACGTCCCCCTGGACGGCTACGGCTACCGCTGGCTCCGGGTCGAGAACGGGCCGGACCCGCACCGGTACTGAGTCACGGCGATGCGCGCGGCTGGCTCGCGGCCGGCGGCCCGGCTGGCGGCCCGGCTGGCGGCCCGGCTGGCACGTAAAGGCGGAGATTTTCGCGACACGCCGTTTGTGGCGCCTACTCCACCGGCGTTTCCGGAAAATCTCCGGCTTAGGCGTCGCGCCGGTCAGTGCACGACGACGGCCGCCCGGGAGCTCCGTCGACGAGCAGCCGCGTGTGCACGCCGAGGCCGAGCTGCTGAGCCACCCCGAGATCGGCGGCGGTATCCACGTCGTGGCGGATCGAAACGGATGTCGGCAGTCCGAGCGGCACATGGCCGGCGGCCTCATGGGCGGTCCGGGACCCCACCCCGAAACGAGGTTCCATCGGGGTCCCGGCGAGCGCGAGCAGGGTCGTGGTGCCGGTTCCGGCGGCATCGGGTACCAGGCTCCGCTCGTGTGCGGCGGCGAGATTCAGGGTGCGGTCGACATCCGCGGGGGTCAGCGCCGGCAGGTCGCCGGTCAGCACGGCCAGGCTCGCCTGCGGAAACCGCGCGCGGGCGACCAGGAGACCCTGCCGGATGGCCGCGTTCAGCGGATCGGTCGGCACTGCCGAGGCGCGCACCGGGTCCTCGCGCACGATGTCGGCCCCGAGATCGGCGAGCAGGGCCGCGAGTTCGCCGTCGCCGGTGACCACCAGCACCCGGTCGATGCCGCGCGCCGCGAGCAGAGCCGCGACCGTGTCGAGCGCGAACGCATCCGCCAACCCGGCCCGATCGGGCCGCTCGCCCAGCCGGCTCTTCGCCCCGGGGTTTCCCTTCACCGGCACGATCGCGACCCAGCTCATCGGGTGGCGGATGCCGCGTCGCCGGCAGCAGCACCCGGAGCCGCACCGGCGGCACCGGGCACTGCGGCAGCCGCGGCCAGCCCCGCCGCGTACCCGTCGGCAAAACCCTCCGCGTGCGCCTCGGCGCTCCCCAGCCGGAACATGTCGTTCTCGCTCGGCCGCAGCAGCCGGGCCGCGCCGCGCGCGTCCACAGAACCGCCGGCGGCCACAGAACCACCCGCAACCACAGAACCACTCGCAACCACAGAGCCGCGCGCGTCCACCTCGTCGAGCTCGCCCACGAGGCGCCCGAGCCCGCGCACCACGGCGACGGGGTTGCCGCTGGTCTTGCCCTTCACCAGGTCGGCCGCGCCGGCGATCTCGTCGGCCACGGCGGCGACGGTGACGTCCAGGCGGCGGCCGAACGCGTCATCCGTGCCCCGCAGGTCGTCGAGCACGGCAACGCCGGCCGCGCCGATCGCGATGTCGGTCTGGCCTTCCCGCCAGGGGCGGCCGACGGTGTCGGTGATGATCACGCCGACGCGCAGCCCGGTGCTCGTGCGCAGGGCCAGGCAGAGCGCGCGGGCGGAGGCGTCCGGGTCGACCGGCAGCAGCAGCACGGTGCCGTCGGGGGTGTTGCTCGAGTCGACGCCGGCCGCGGCCATCACGAGGCCCTGCCGGTTCTCGACGATGCGGGTGACCCCGCCCGGGAACGCCCGGGTCGCCACCACCCGCACGGTCTCGTCGGTGATCGCCTGCTCGCGGTCGCCGGCCGCCACCTGCCTGCCCTCGGCCTTGGACACGATCTTGCTCGTCACCGCGAGAATGTCCCCGTGCCGAAGCCGACCGCCGGCCGCACCCCCGATGAGTGCGGCCAGGTCGTCGCCGGACGCGACCTCACCGATACCCTCCAGCACGAAGACGCGCAGTTCTTCCGCGTCGACGCTCGGCAGGCTCGACGCCGGCGTCCCTTCCGTCATAGTCAACGCTTGAGCTGCGGCAGCACGTCGCGCCCGAACACGTCGATCCACTGGCGCTGATTGCGACCCACATTGTGCAGGTAGATGCGGTCGAAGCCGAGGTCGACGAACTTCTGGATGTACGCGCGGTGGTCGTCGGGGTCGGCCGAGATGATCATGCGACCCTCGAAATCCTCGGGGCGCACGAGCTTGGCGATCTGCTCGAATTCAAACGGTGAACGGATGTCCGCCTTCGGGAATTTCATTCCGCCGTTGGGCCACTCGACCAGCGCGTTCCGCATGGCCTCTTCGTCGGTCTCGGCCCAGCTCATGTGCAGCTGCAGCACCTTCGGCATCGAGGCCGGGTCCTTGCCGGCATCGCGGGCGCCGTCGTCGAACTTGCCGAACAGCATCGAGATCTTCTCCAGCGGCGCTCCGACCGTGATCAGGCCGTCGGCGTGGCGCCCGGCGCGCTTGGCGGTGACCGGGCCGGCCGTGGCGACGAGGATCTCCGGGGCCACCTCGGGCATGGTCCACAGCCGGGTCGACTCGAGCTTGTAGAACTGACCCGAGTGCTTGACGTCTTTGCCGGCGATGGAGGCGGTGAACAGTTTCGAGATGATCTCGATGGCCTCGAACATGCGGTTGATCCGCTCGGGGGCTTCCGGCCAGTACTGGCCGACGATGTGCTCGTTGAGGGCCTCGCCCGAGCCCAGGCCGAGCCAGTGGCGGCCGGGATACATCGAAGCGAGGGTCGCGGAGGCCTGGGCGACCATGGCCGGGTGCCACCGGAAGGTGGGCGCGGTCACGCCGGGCCCGAGGTCGCCCTTCGTGCGCTCACCGATCGCGGCCAGCACACTCCAGACGAACGATGACTCGCCCTGCGCGGGCACCCACGGCTGGAAGTGGTCCGCCGCCATCACCCCGGTGAAGCCGTGCTCCTCGGCGTAGACCGAGAGGGCCACCGCTTCCGCGGGGGCGAATTGCTCCAGCATCGCCGCATAGCCGATCTGCAAATCCGTCATGGGTACCGCCCTGCCTTGTCGTAGGCCTCAATCCTGTCACTCCAGTCTCCGAGAACACCCCTCCCCCGCCCGGAAACCCCGGCGCAGCCGGTGCGCGGGTGCTGCGCCGGTACGCGCCTGGCACGCCACACGCGTAACGGCGCTGCACCCGCGCGGAAGCCGTCACGCGGCATCCGTCAAATAGGCTGGAAGCATGCGCATCGCCACCTGGAACGTCAACTCCATCCGTGCCCGAGTCGGCCGGGTCGTGGACTGGATGGTGCGCGAAGACATCGACGTGCTCGCGATGCAGGAGATCAAGTGCAAGCCCGAGCAGTTCCCGGCGCAGGCGTTCGAGGACGCCGGTTACGAGCTGGCCGTCCACGGCCTCAGCCAGTGGAACGGCGTCGCCTTCGCCAGCCGCCACGAGATGACGGATGTCGCCACCGGCTTCCCCGGCATGCCCGGCTTCCTGAAAGGCCAGGAGGGTCCCGGCCTGCCGCTCGAGGCCCGGGCGCTCGGCGTCACCGTGGAGGACCTGCGGCTGTGGAGCCTGTACGTTCCGAACGGACGCGCGATCGACGACCCGCACTTCGCCTACAAGCTGGACTGGCTGGAGCGCCTCCGCGCGCATGCCCGGGACGAACTGGCCCGCGACCCGCACCTGGCCCTCGCGCTGATGGGTGACTGGAACGTGGCCCCGTTCGAGCGCGACATGGGCGACCCGAGCTTCGTTCCCGGCCAGTCCACCCACATCTCCGAGCCCGAGCGGGCCGCGTTCCACGCCTTCGAGGCCGAGGGCATCGTCGATGTGGTGCGCCCGCTGGCACCGGAGGGCTTCACCTTCTGGGACTACAAGCAGCTGCGATTCCCCCGCAACGAGGGCATGCGGATCGACTTCATCCTGGGCTCCCACTCCTTCGCGGAGCTGGTGACCGCCGCGAGCATCCACCGTAACGAGCGCAAGGGCGACGCGCCGAGCGACCACGTGCCCGTGGTCGTGGAGCTGGTCCTCGAGGGCGAAGACGACGACCGCCCGATGATCTTCTAACCGAATGTCCTCCGTACCCCCGGAGAATCCCAAAGGAACACCACGAGCGCGCCCGGCGACCTCCGTCACGGTCTCCGTCACCCGTCGCGTCGAGCCGACCCGCATCCCGGAGGCCACCCGCGGGGCCCAGCGGGGAATGGACATGGCCGGCGAGTTCCCGGGCTTTCTCGGCTCCGGCTGGGTGCGCGCCACCGCAGACTCCCTCAGCTGGCACATGCTCTACCGCTTCGCGACCTCCGACCAGCTGGATGCCTGGGAGGGCTCCGAGGAGCGCGCCCACTGGCTGATCGACGGTCACGATCTCATCCTCGACGCCCGCGTGGAGAAGCGCACGGGCATCGAGGGCTGGTTCGATGCCCCGGTCTCCGACGATGACGATGCCGACGCCGCGCCGTCGTTCCAGGTGCCGCGCTGGAAGCAGGCCGTGAGCATCGGGCTGGGTTTCTTCCCCTCGAACCTGGCCTTCACCCTGCTCGCGACCTGGCTCATCCCGGGCTGGCACGACGTGGACATCCTGCCCAAGATCCTGATCACCACGTTCGTGATGGCGCCGGCCATGACCTTCCTGGTCATGCCTCAGATCACCCGGATGCTGCGCCCCTGGCTGATGCGACGGCCCGCCGCCGCGTAGCCAGTACGGGGGGTTCTGATTTCTCTGTGATACTTGGGGACTGCAATCGCCCGCACTCCGGGCATCCGAATGCCCGCGATCCGGGCATCCGAATAAAGGGAATCCAATGACGGATCAGACTTTCCAACTCGTGGCGATTACTTTGTATCTCGCCGCCATGCTCGCGATCGGCTGGTTCGCCTTCCGGCAGACCAAAGATCTCGACGACTACATGCTCGCGGGCCGCGGCCTGACACCCGGCGTCGCTGCGCTCAGCGCCGGCGCTTCGGACATGTCCGGCTGGCTCCTGCTGGGACTCCCCGGCGCCATCTACGTGGCCGGCCTGGTGGAGGCGTGGATCGCCATCGGCCTGACCATCGGTGCGTGGCTGAACTGGAAGTTCGTGGCCCCCCGGCTGCGTTCCTACACCCACGTTGCGAACGATTCCATCACCATCCCGAGCTTCTTCGAGAACCGGCTCAAGGACACGTCGCGCCTGCTGCGCTCAGTCTCCGGCGTGATCATCCTGGTGTTCTTCACGTTCTATGTATCCTCCGGCATGGTCGCCGGCGGCGTGTTCTTCGAGAACTCCTTCGGCTCCACCTTCCTGACCGGCATGCTGATCGTCGCCGGAGTCACCCTGCTCTACACGCTCTTCGGCGGTTTCCTCGGCGCCACCCTCACCGACGTCGCCCAGGGCATCCTGATGCTCGTCGCGCTCGTCGTCGTCCCTGTGGTCGCTCTGAACGCCACCGGCGGCCTCACCGCAACTCTCGACTCCATCCGCGAGGTCAACCCCGATCTGCTCTCGCTGACCGCCGGCGGATCCGTTCTCGGCGTCATCTCCGCCGCCGCCTGGGGCCTCGGCTACGTCGGCCAGCCGCACATCATCGTGCGCTTCATGGCCCTGCGCACCCCGCAGGATGCCAAGGCCGGACGCCGGATCGGCATCGGCTGGATGATCCTCACCGCCCTCGGCGCCATCGTCACCGGACTGATCGGCATCGCCTACTTCCAGCAGCACCCCGAGGTGACGCTGTCGAACCCGGAAACGGTCTTCCTGCTGCTCTCGCAGATCCTGTTCCACCCGTTCGTCGCCGGCCTGGTGCTGGCCGCTGTGCTCGCCGCCATCATGAGCACGATCTCGTCGCAGCTGATCGTCTGCTCCTCGGCGCTGGTTGAAGATCTCTACAAGATCGTGGGCAAGAAAGACGCATCGCCGAAGCAGCTGATCATGCTCGGACGCCTCGGCGTCCTGCTCGTTGCGGTCGTGGCCGGAGTGATCGCGCTGAACCGGGATGCGACCATTCTGGAACTGGTCGGCTTCGCCTGGGCCGGTTTCGGCGCCGCGTTCGGCCCTGTTGTCCTGCTCTCGTTGTACTGGAGGAAGCTCTCCACCTGGGGTGCGCTGGCCTCCATGGTCACCGGCGCCGTCGTCGTCTTCGCCTGGGGCAACTCCCCGTTGAGCGACACCATGTACGAGATCGTCCCGGGCTTCATCGCCAGCCTGGTGGTGGCCGTGGTGGTCTCCCTGGCCACCTACAAGCCGTCCGCCGAAATCGACGCCGAATTCGACGCCGCCGTGGCCCAGGCCCATGACGACTACCGGGCGCCCGAGGTGTCCGCCGTGCCCGTGGCCGGCTCGGCTCGCAACAGGTAGCGCCGCAGGACCAGCACTGAAGGCGGCACCTGCTTCCGGCCGATCTCGGTCGGCGGCAGGTGCCGTTCCGGTCTCGCCCAACGCGCCGGGGCGTCAGCCGGGTGGTTTGGACATCCCGAACTCGTTGACCGGATGGCCCGGCGGCTCCGGTTTGTGCTCCGCCGGGCAGTTGAGAACCGCGTTCGGGGTGGAGTGATCGATGTTGTGCTCGGCCATCGGTCGGCCGCACACCGGGCACACCGCCGCACCGATCTTCGTCACGACCTCCTCATATGGCCCCAGGTTCGGCGGACCCATCGCGCGCACCAGTTTGCTGTTCATCCAATCGACGAAGTGCACATATCGACCGCCCAGGCCGTGCCCGTGGGCACCAGTGTCCTCTTTCATGCCGACAGAGTACGCCCCTCGACGCTCGGGCACAGGCGCGGAGTCCGTACTGTACTCGCCCGGCGTCACGACCTGGTTCGGCAGGGCCGGCTGAGTCGCGCCGGGACCGACGTGGCCCTGCTCCTCCCTCCACAATGTGGGTGTGATCGAGTTATCCACAGGGCACGTGTGGGTGAGCGGATGCCGCGTGGAATGTCGGTGGGTGCCCGTAGCGTGTGTCTCATGAAGCCCTCATTCATCGACGAGCAGGAGGCTCTCGCGGAGTATTTCGAGGCGATCGCGGCGGCCGAGCGGGCCATCGCGCAGGCGTTCGCCCGGCGGGCGGAACTGGTCGAGGCGGGCCGCCGGTTCGGGCAGGCCCGGGCGAACGCGGCGGCGAGGCTGCCGGGGTGCGGGACAAAACGTGTCGGTTCCCGGGCTGCAACCGGTCGGCGGCGCACTGTGATCTCGACCATTCACTGGACTGGCAATTCGACGGGCTGACCGCGAACGACAACCTCGCCCATCTGTGTCCGGCGTGTCATGCTCTGAAAAGCGAGACCGGGTGGCAGGTGGTGCACCTCGGCGACGGCTTGCTGCAGTGGACCTCACCGACAGGGCGCACGTTCGTGAGCGAGCCGGCCACGGTCATCCGTTCGGCGTCACCGGCCCCGGACCCGGAATCGACCCCGCCACCGCCACCGACACCCGCGGAGGCCGAGGCGAACGTTGCACCCGAACCCGCACCATTCTGACCCAGGGCTCGTCTTCTCAACCGAGACGACGCCGGAAGGTCGTCAGCAATCGCCTCTCCGGTCGCGACCGGCCGACGTCGTTGTCGCGAAGACATCGGACAGTCGCGTGCGGACCCAGGCCGCCGGATGGGCCGTCCACCAACCGCTCAGTGCGGAATAGCCCTGCCAGGCGAGGATGCCCACCGTGACGGAAGCAAGGGTGGCGAGCAGTGGGAAATCGCCCCTGAAAAGCGGGAAGACCTGCCAATGGACGAGATATACGAACAACGATGCCGAGGCCGCGACGCTGAGAACCGGCACCAAAATCCGCGGCAGCGGCACCGCCGGAATCCACAGCAGGAGCAGGAGTCCCGCGATCGTGATCGCCTCACGGCCCGGGTCCCCGAAGAAGCCCGAAACGGTCAGCACGACGACCACCGAGCTCAGCACCCGTCGACGAGCGTCGGTGGAACGCGCGATGAGCCAGCCGAGAGCGATGAGCCAGAGCACGACCGGCAGCGAATACCGTTCGGTCGGCCCCGCCTCGACACCCCCGGTCAGCAGCAGGCGCAGCAGCAGCGCGCCCGCGACGAAGGAGGCCGCGAAGACGAAGGGGTATCGGCGCTCGAGCCGGTCGAGCTGGGGCACGCAGAAGACGAGTGCCAGACCGAGGATCGTCCACACGACGGATTCCAAGAACCAGTACTGCCACTGCACCGTCCAGCGATCGCCGCCGCCGAGCAGGTTGTGCAGCATGAAGACCGTCGCAGGTTCATACATCCCGCCGACCAGGGCGACTCCACCGACCCACAGCACGGCCGGGACGAAGATCTGGACGGCGCTGCGAAGAAGCTTCCTGAGCCGCATCGATGGCGGAACCTCGGCGAACTGGAATCGGGCCAGGTTGAAGCCCAGGATTCCGAGCAGCAGATGAGCTCCGCCCTGCATGTGGAAGAGGTTGGCGTGCGTCCCCGTGACCAGCACGATGGCGACAGCCCGGAGTACGACGGATGTCTCCATGCGCGCCAGCGTGCGTCGGGGTCGCCCCCCGACCGGTGCGGTTCCGTGGCTGGCGAGCTCCCGGGCCGAGGTCGCGGGCCAGTCCCTGGGGAGCGTGCCGAGCATCTGCTCGAGCCGCACCGAGACCTCGACGTAACTCAGTGAGTCGCCGTGCAGCGCAACGAAGCTGTCATCCTCGACCGCGTCCGGGCGGTCGAGGAGGGTTGCATAGAGAGCCCGGATATTTTCCGCCGTCACCGTTTCTGAGCGGTCCACCAGCAGGACTTTTCGCTCGAGGAGCGCCGCCTGCCGAAGCAGGCTCGCGGTGTCTGGCTTGCCGCTGGACGTCAGGGGGAACTCCTCGACCAGGTGCGCCCGGACGATGTGACCGGGCAGGCCGAGCGCCTTCGCTGCAATCGGCGCGACAAGCCCGAGAGCCCACCGTTGCCGCACGAACACCACCAGGCGTTCCTCGAGGTTGACCACCCGAACTTCGACGCCGTCGTCGGCGAGGATCCGCTCGACCCGGTCGAGGTCGATCCGCAGGCCGTATATCTTGACGAAGCGACTGCTCCGCCCGACGATCTCGAAGAGTCCGTCGTCGTGCCGGCGGGCTAGATCGCCGGTGCGCAGATCCCCCACTGTCGATCCAGCGGCGAGCTCCGCCGGGCTCTCCGCGTATCCCATCATGACGTTCGGGCCGGTGTACACGAGGTTTCCGACCGAGTCCTCATCGGCGTCGTCGATGCGGAACTGCCCGCCCGGTATTGGGATTCCAATGGATTCGGGCCGGGTCTCCGCCAGCTCAGGCGGCAGGTAGGCCATCCGTGCGGTCGCCTCTGTCTGGCCGTACATGACGACGAAATCGAAGCCGCGTTCCTGGCCCAGTCGGGCGTAACCGCGCACTCGGTCGGGGCCGAGTCGACCGCCGGCCTGGGTGACGTAGCGCAGGCTCGCATGCTCGCGCCCGGCGAAACCGGTCGAATCGAGAAGGTCGAAGGTGTAAGGAACGCCGGCGAAGGAGGTGGCCTCTGCCTCTTCGAACTCATTCCAGAATTCAGGGTCGACCACCGAACGCTCGGTGAGCAGCAGGCTCGCGCCGGAGATCAGGTGACTGTTCACGACTGAGAGCCCGTAGCAGTAATGCATCGGCAGCGTTGTGGCCGCCCGGTCCTGCGGGGTCAGGGCGAGGTAGTCGGCGATGCTCCTCGCGTTGCTGCACACATTCTCACGGGACAGCCGGACAAGCTTCGGTGATCCTGTCGAGCCCGAGGTGCTGAGGAGCAGTGCCAGCTCAGGGTGCAACGAATGCCGGCTTCCCTCGCGTCGCTCGTCCAGACGCCACTCGTTGCCAACGGGTGTCAAAACCACGTCGGGGTCGTAACGTTCGAGGAGCCCGTTTCTGTTTCGCTCCTGGCTCGGCTCGTCCCCATCGCCGGCGACCAGGAGGACCGGATGCCCCGCCGCGAGCGCGGCGAGATAGGTCACCAGGGGCTCCAGGGCGTTCGCGCACGACACCATGACAAGACGGCGCCCCGATCCCAGCATTTTCCGCCGGTCTCGGATCAGTTCGTCCAGTTCGGCATAGCTGATGCTTCCATTCGCGGTCACAAGGGCAGTCGCGGACGGATCTCCTGCGAGGAGCCGGAGGGCCTCGAACCCGGCCGCCGGGTCGCGTTGATTGCTCGTCACGGGGTCTACCGCGCACGGCTTTGCGGGAAAGGATGCGTCGTTCGTTTTTTCGGTGCGCACGGCTATCTCTGGTTCAGGGTCTCGCCCCCCGTAAATTTGAGGCAAGGCTTACCTTACTTCATGCGTGCCGCGTCCACCGCGAACACGCAACTCGACGTCGGAACGGTGCTCCCCTCGCCCTTCTGATGCCGACGCGTCAGAAAATCCCTCCATCGACCTTGAACAAGTGACCAAACCTCATTGCCGTCCGCTCCGAATCACCGACTATCAACGGGAACTCCTCGTTGACCACTGACCAAGGAGAAATCGTGAAACGACATTCCATCGGCATTCTCGGGGTTTCGACTGTTGCGCTACTCGCCGCAGGCGTACTCGGATCCGGCGCGGCTCACGCGCAGACCCCGCAATCCGAAGGCGCCTCCAAAACGGTGACGCTGACCGCAAACCTCACGGAACTCAACGGCTCCGGGGCATCCGGAACTGCAACCGCGGCAGTTCGCAACCAGAAGATCAAGCACATAGAAGTGCACGCCTCCGGACTGACGCCCAACGCTCCACACGCTCAACATATTCACTACGGCAACCAAGCGCAGAACGAGTGCCCCACCCTTGCGCTGGACAGCAACGATGACGGCCGCCTGAACACCGTGGAAGGAATTCCGGCCTACGGACCCGTTGTCGTCTCGCTGACTACGACGGGCGACACCTCACCGGCCAGCTTCCTGGACGTCACCCGGTTCCCGGTTTCCGCGGACGGCGGTTACCACTACAGCCGCGACAATCTCCACATCACCAAGGTGGCGGGAACCGGATACCCCGGCCCCGCCGGCACAGGTACGGCCAAAGAAATCGCAGAGTCCATCCGCGAGGGCGAAGGCGTCGTCGTGATCCATGGCGTCGACTACAACGGCAACGGCTCCTACGATTTCAGCGCGGGAGCGAGCGAACTCGACCCGAACCTGCCAGCAGAAGCGACCGACCCGGCCGCCTGCGGCGTCCTGCGATAGACAACACCCAAGGCCCTTCTTGGGGGTTGAACACACGATGGCCCATCCTCCTGGATGGGCCATCGGCGTGCTGGAATGACCGTCGCGACCAGAGGGTTCCACAATTCGTCTGTTCTCGCCTGCTCAGGGCTTTTCCTTGCCGCGGCACCCACCGGGCGCATACTCTGAATCATGCCTCACCTCACCGTTCCAGGCGCCTCGCTCTACTACGAGACGGCGGGCCACGTATCGTCACCGGCGCTCCTGCTGCTGCACGCCGGCATCGCCAATCTGCGGATGTGGGACCCGCAGGTCGACGCGCTGGCTGCCGACCACTTCGTCATCCGTTTCGATAGCCGCGGATGCGGCCAGACGACCAGCGATAACGTGGATTTCTCCGCGCGCGCGGACGCCCGCGCGGTTCTCGACCACCTCGGGGTGGCGTCGGCCACGCTGGTCGGGTGCTCCCGCGGCGGCGGGACCGCCATCGATCTGGCCGTGGAGAGCCCCGACCGCGTGAAGGGCCTGGTGACCGTGGGAGCCGGGCCCAGCGGGTTCCCCGAAATCGAACTGACCGATGTCGAGGACGCCCGGTTCGACGAGATGGATGACGCATTCGACGCCCAGGACTGGCACCGGCTGGCGCGCCTCGAGGTGGCGCTCTGGGCGTTCGGCCCTCTCCGCAACGAGGCCGACCTCGACCCCGAATTCGTGGCCACGGCCTACGCGCTGGGCCGCGTCAACGCCGCGCATGCGGAGGAGGACCCGACACCGATTCCGCTCGAGCCGCCCGCCGTCAACCAGGTCAGCGACATCGAGGTGCCCGCACTCGTCACGGTCGGCGAGTTCGACATCACCCCGCACCTCGCCGAATACGAGTACCTCCTGTCGACACTTCCTGACGTCAGCGGCTGCACGTTCCGCGACACCGCACACCTGCCGAACGTCGAACGGCCGGCGGATTTCCAGCGCGTACTCGTGGACTGGCTGGCGGAGCACCGGCTCTAGAAGCGGCTCGGCCGCGGGGACTGGAGGCACGCACCGGCCGGTTTTCCCCCGGTTTTCCGTGCGCGCGCCGCAGGGAACCGCCACCCAGTACCCTTGGGGTCGTTCACATCCAGCGAGGGGCCACGATGTCACGGACCGATTCAGACGACTCCTATACGGAGTTCGCCGGCACCGTCGTCTGGCCGCGAAGCGCCGCCGAGCTCACCGACACCACCCGGTGCCCGGCCTGCCGCACCCTGCTGCGTTCCCCCGTCTGCTCGACCTGCGGGCTCGACCTAGGTCACCCCGCATCGTCGCTGCTGTTGACCGCGTCAACGGATGCCGCCGCCGCCCTCGACCGCCGTCGCGAGCTGATCGGGCGCATCCGTTTCGATGTCGCCGAAGCGCAGCTGGCTGCGCGGTTCGCTGCCGACCACGCGCCGGTCGCCACCGCTCCCGCACCGGTCCCTCCCAGCGCTCCCGCAACAGCACCGCGACAAGCGTTCGCGCCCCCAGCGACCGCGAGCGCCCTACCCGCGGTGCCGCTCGCGCCGCCCCGTGCCACCGCGGCCACCGCCCCTCCCACACCTGCTTTCCTGCCTCCCCGCCCGCCGGACGCTGCCCGCCGGCCCACCCCCGCATTCGTACCGGACGTTCCCCGGCGTTCGAGCGTGCAGATCCTGCTGCTGCTCGTCGGTGTGACGCTGGTGGCGGTGGCTGCCATCTTCTTCCTCACGGTGGCCTGGATCTTCGCCGGGCTCGCGGTGCGGTCGGCGATCATCGCGCTGTTCACCATCGCCGCGCTCATCACGGCCGGCGTTCTGCGGCGCAGACGACTCGTCGCCACGGCCGAGGGAATCGGCGTGCTGGCCGTGGTGCTCGTTCTCCTCGACGCCTGGGCGCTGCGTGCGAACGACCTGTTCGGCCTCGCATCCGCGGACGGCCCGGCCTACTGGGGTGTCACCCTGTCGGCCTGCGCCGCGCTGTTCCTCGGCTGGCACGCTTTCTCCGGCCTCCGGATCGCCAGCGTGGCCGGATTCGCCGTCGCCGCGCCGGGAGTCGGCCTTCTCACCGCCGGTCTCGCCGCCGGCCAACCGGATGAAACCCGCCTCTACCTCGGGTTCCTCGGCGCCGCGGTGGGCGCGCTCCTCCATCGGTTCACCCTGCCGACCCCGCCGACCATGCCGGCGTCTCCGGCCGCCGTCCCCCGGGACGCCTCCGTCGCCAGCGCCGCGGGGACCGCCGGCGTGCGGCATCACCACTGGCCATCGGTCGACCGCGTTCCGGAGCGCCTGGCCCTACTCACCCTGGCGGCGCTCGCGCTGATCGGCGCCGGCACCACCGCCCCGTTCGTCGACGAGGCCACCGTCCTCGCCCCGCTCTGGACCCTGGGCGCCGTGGCGGTCGTCGCCCTGCTGCACCTGCTCGTTATCCTGCCCCGGGCGGATGCCGCGGTCGCCTACCGCCTGTTCGGCTACGGCTCGGCGGCCCTCGCCGCGCTGTCTGTCACCAGCATCGCCCCGATCGTGGCCAACCGCGCCGAGAGCCTGACGCTGGCACTGACCCTGCCGCTCCTGATCGCCGTGGCGCTCTCCCTCGCCGCCGAACTCTCCGCGGGGCGCCGCACCGCCGGGCCGGTCCGTACGGCCGTCATCGTGGCCGGCGCGACAGCGGCCGTGGTCGCGGTGAACGCCGCGATCCTCGTCATCGCCTCCGCGGCGTGGCCGCTCGGCGTCGCCCTGCTCAGCGGGCTGGCCGCCAGCGACGAGCCGATGGCGGACACCGTGGCGGACAACGCCTGGGCGCTCGGCACGCTGGCCGCCGTCGGCGTGCTCGTCGGCCTCGCCTGGGCGCTGGGCGGCATCCTGAAACCGCGCCGTCGTGTCGTCGCCTCGCTGTTCATGGGCGTCGCGGTGCTGCTGGTTCCCTTTACCGGCCCGCTCGCCGTGATGACCGTGCTCTACGTCGTCCTCGGCGCCCTTGCGCTGGCCGTGCTGCTGCTGGACCGACGGGGCCGGCTGCCGCTCGGCGCGTTCCTGCCCGTGACCGTGACCTTCCTGATCCTGGCCGAGACGTTCGGCTACATCATCGGCTGGCACAGCAGCACCACCTGGTGGATCGGCTCGGTCTCGGCGATCCTGGCGCTCTTCCTTGCCCGGCTGCTGCTCGATCGCACCGCCGCCGTCGGCCGGGGCATCCTCCTGGCCGGGGCCGTGGCGCTCACCGTCGTCGCGGCCGTCGTCACGCCGTGGGCCCTGACGCTGGCCGAATCGCCGTCTGACCCGGTCCTGCTCGTCGACGGACTGCGCGCCGTCGCCCTCGCGACCGCGCTGTTGCAGCTCGCGGTCGCGTTCCCCGCAGGCCGAATTCTCACCGACACCGAGCGCCGGTGGGCGTTCTGGACGCTGCTGGCCCCCACCGTGATGGCCGTCGCCCTGCCGGCCGCGGGGCTTGCGGAGAGCCTGCAGACCGGTGAGGCTGCCGCACTGCTCCTGGGCGCACCCGCCCTGTCGATCGTGCCCACGGCGCTCCTGCTCGCCGCCATCGGAGTGTGGCTGGGCCTGCGCGGCAACCCCGGCACCGCCCGGATCGAGCGTTTCGTGGCCCTGGGCGCCGCCGCACCCACGCTGCTCGCGCTGTTCTGGTCCGTGCGGGTGGCGGCGGATGTCCCGGCCACGGTCGACGGCATCGCCATGGCGACGTCGGCACTCCTGGTGTGCGCCCTCGGCCTCGCGCTCGGCACGTTGGCGGCCGGGGACACGGCCCGCGGCGCCCGCGCGCGAACGGACCGACTCGCCCTCGAGGCCGGCGCGGCCATCATCCTGATTCTCGGCACGCTGATCGTGCTCGCCGGCCGGAGCCCCTTCGCCTGGCTCGTGCTGCTCCTGGCCGGCGTGACCGCCCTCGTCACGGCGATCGCCCCGGACGGGCTCTTCGGTTCCCGTTCGCCGCGACGCCATCTCGGCTGGCCCGCCCTGCTGCTCGGCACGGCCGGCCTGTGGGTCGGGCTGAACCGCGGCGGAGCCGAGACCCTCGAGCCGTATGTGCTCCCGGTCGCCGGTGTGCTGCTGATCCTGGCCGTCCTGATCCGGCGGTTCGGCCGGGTCCCGCGCACCGAAGCGGCGAGTCCGGCGGCCGCGCTGCTCTCCCTGGCCGGCCTGTTCGTGGCGATCGTGCCCCTGGCGCTCGCCTCGGCCTCCGGCTCGCCCGTGCGTCCGATCGTCCTCGCCCTGGCCTCCGCGGTGCTGCTGCTCGGCGCCGGTGCCGGGCGCTGGGCCCCGCCCCGCTCGGCCTACCTGGCCGCCGCCTGGGTGAGCGGGGCGCTCGGACTCCTCGTGACGAGCATCGTGCAGCTGCTCCGCGTGCTTGGCGAACCCGGCGCGCCCGACGTGCGTCTCGAATACTGGTTCCTCCCCTTCGCCGCCGCCGCGGCGGGGGCGTTCCTGCTCGTCAGGCGTACGGACCCGTCGACCCGCCGACCGCGCAGCATCGCGGGCATCACCCTGCTCATTCTGGTGCTCGTGACCGTGACGATGGCCGAGATCGCCGCGTTCGCCTGGGTCGGAGCAGCCGATGACGCCATCGTGATCGCGGTGCGCGCATCCGTTCTCGTGCTCGCACTCGGGGTCGTGCACGTGCTCGCCGTCTGGCGGCCGCGCGCACCGCTGACCACGGCCACCGGTTGGGTCGCCGCGGGGCTGGCCGGGCTCGCCCTGGTGGCCGCCGTGTGGACGGATGCCACCGAACCGTTCGAACTCGTGACCGTGACCCTCGGCCTCGCGATCGTCGTCGGCCAGGTGCTCGCCGGGCGCACTCGACCGGTCGATGCCGAGGTGCCTGTCCCCGATTTGTCGGTCGCCGTTGCGCCGGTCGCCGTGGGGGCCGGCTGGATTGCGGCCGGATTGGCCCTGGCCCTGTTGCCGAGTGCCACCGTCGGCGGCACGGGCGGTCTCCTCCGTCCCGTGCTGACGCTGACCGTCGGCGGCGCGTTCGCCATCGTCGGGGCGCTCCTGCTGGCCCGGCCGCGCTGGGCCTTCCTCGCCTGGCCTGCCCTCGGCGTCGGCACGCTCACGGTCCTGCTCACGGCGGCCACGCGCATCCAACCGCTGCTCGGCCTCGCCCCGGACGGCCCCGACACCCGGCTCGAAGCGTGGCTGCTGCCCTCCGCGCTGATCCTCGCGGCCGTCGGCACGAGCCTCGTGGTCGTCCCCCGGCGCACTGCTGAGAGCGCCGGCCTGGGCGGCGGCGAGGCGACGGATGCCCCCGCGCTGCGCCTCGGTTACGGTCTGGTGGTTGTGGTGATCGTCGGGGTACTCACGGCCGAGGTTTTCGCCCTCGGCTACGCGCCACTGGCGACAATCCGGGTGATCCTCCTCGTCTGGGCCTTCTCCGCGCTGCACGTCGCGGCGTTCTGGTACGACGACAGCCGACTGGCGCGGATGGTCGCCTGGGTGGCCATCGGGGCCGGCAGCGTCGCGGTGGCCGCCGGTTATGCGCACTCCGCGCCGGACACGGTCGAGATCGTGAGCGTGCCTCTGGCCATCGCCCTGCTCGCGACCGGCTGGCTGCACCTCGACGTCACGCCCGCCGCGCGCAGCTGGCGCTGGCTCGCGCCCGGACTACTCGTGCTGTTGGTGCCGCCACTGCTGCTCGACCTCACCGAGAGTCCGCTCTGGCGGGTGGTGGGCCTCGGCCTCGTCGCCACCGTGGTGATCGTGCTCGGCCTGGTGCGCAGGCTGCAGGCACCATTCGTGATCGGCGCGGTCGTGCTGCTGGTGCACGCGGTCGCGCAACTCTGGCCCTGGATCTCGCTGGCCTACGGTGCGGTGCAGTGGTGGCTGTGGCTCGGCGTGGGCGGCCTCATCCTGATCGGGCTCGCGGCCCGCTACGAGCGGCGGATCGCGAGCTTCAAGGCGATCGCGTTGACGATCTCCGCCCTGCGCTGACGGCTCGGCTCAGGACTGCGCCGCGTGGCTGATCGCCAACTGCACGAAGTCCGAGTTGATCAGGGCCTTCGAGAGGTAGAACGGGCGCCCGTCGTGATCGAGCGTCTGGGTGAGGATCAGCACCGGGCTGCCGGCGGGCAGCCCGAGCAGCTTGCCGCGGGTGGCACCGGGAACGCCGAGCGTGATGTCGGTTTCGCCGGGTCCGAAGGTCGGGCCCAGCACCGAGATGAGGGCGGCAAGCGCACTGCGCCCCGCGTCCTGGGACACGGCTGCCACCGCCGCCTCACCGAGCTGGCCGAGGCGGTCTCCGGGCAGGTGCTCCTGGATCAGAGCGATGGGGGCGCCCTCCCGGGTGACGACGCTCTCGATGAACCAAGACGCCTCGTCGGTGCGAATCCCGATAGCATCGGCCGTGAACGCGGGCGACGCGGACTGCAGGGCAGCCTGAGTGCGGCGCACCTGTGCGGGCGGTCCGGTCTCGCTGAGCAGTTCCTCGATCGGGCGGATCTTCTGCAAGCCGAGGTGTGGCATCCGGTCGGCGACGAAGCGCCCGATGCCCCGGCGCGAGCGCACGAAGCGGTCTTCCTCCAGCAGCATGAGGGCTTCCCGAACGACCGTGCGGCTCACCCCCATCGCCGTGCCGAGCTCCGACTCCGACGGGAGCAGGGATGCGACCGGCAGGGATCCGTTCCGGATCGCCTCGGTGATCCGCGAGTACACCGCCACCCGCAACGGCAGGCTTCCATTGGTCTCGAGCGGACCCGCCAGGGCCGCCTCCGTGCGTCGATCCATTGATGCTCCCCAGGTCGGTGAGTCGAGCCTAGCGTGCGTTCCTTGGTACTTGTATAACAAGCATGTATGCTGAGCGTGTCGACCTCGTGGTTGCTCCAATGAAGGAGTCTTGTCATGCTCGTGCTTCCCCTCGCAACAGCTCCCGTCGTGGAGCGCGCGCGGACTCCCCGCGCCGGCGTGTTGATCGGCACGCTGGTCCTGGCGATCCTGACCTTTCAGCTGAACGCCACCCTCCTCTCCGCCGCCCTGCCGGCCGTGGGCGCTCAACTGGGCGAGAGCATGCAGGACGTCGCCCGGATTCAGTCGGTGTTCTTCCTCTCCGGCGCGGTCTTCGGCATGGTCTTCTCCCGCTGGAGCGATTTCCTCGGCCGCAAACGCAGCCTCGTGATCGTGCTGACGGTGCTGCTGATCGGCACCGTCATCTGCGCCCTCGCGCCGAGCCTCCCCCTGCTGCTGCTCGGCCGGGTGCTGCAGGGTGCCTCCAACGCCACCTTCACGATCTCCTTCCTCCTTCTGTCGGAGCGTCTGAACAACCGCCTGTTCGGCATCTCGGTCGGCATCATCACCTCGGTCAACGGCGGCCTGTTCGGCGTCGACGGCTTCCTCGGCGGTTACGTCACCGACACCATCGGCTGGCGCTTCCTGTTCGTGATCACCCTCTGCCTTGGTCTGGTCGCGATCAGTTGCGTCGCCCTCTTCGTGCCGAAGGACGAGCCGCCCACCCAGGACGGGTCGATGGACTGGTGGGGTGCCGGCATCCTGTCCCTGTTCCTGGTACTGCTCACGAGCCTGATCTCGCAGGCGTCCTCCGCAGGCTGGGCCGACCCGCTGACGATGGGCTACCTCGTCGGGGCGACCGTCAGCGCGGTGGCCTTCGTTTTGGTCGAGAGCCGCACCCGCCGGCCGCTCATCCCCATCCACGCGCTGCGTTCCCGGCAGGTGTGGCCGCTCTTGCTCTCCACCGTGCTCACCCTGGCCGGTGTGTTCTCCGCACTCAACTTCACCGTGGTGATGCTCAGCCAGAACGATCAGGTGGGCTACGGGCTCACCGCGTCGATGTCGGCGCTGCTCTACCTCACCCCGACCGCCCTCGTCGGCGTGACCGCGGCGATCTTCTCCGGCTGGATAGCCGTGCGGATCGGCTGGATCACGTCACTGCGGCTGAGCAGCGGCGTGATCGCCCTGATCACGGCAGGACTGGCCGTGTTCGCGATGGACCGCTGGATGGTCTTCGGCCTGCTCATCGTGATGGGTGTCTTCTACCTCGGCCTGTTCCAGAGTTCGGTCAACGGCGTCTCCGTGCTCAACTCGCCGCCCGAGGCCCGTGGGGCCCTGCCCGGCCTGAACGGCGCCTGCTTCGGCATCGGCATCGGCACCGGCATCGCCCTGGTCGCGCCGGTCGTGGCCGCAGGAACGGTCGCCGGTTTCCAGACGGCCCTGTGGATCTCGGTGGGCCTCACTCTGGCATCGTTCCTGGCCTCCCTGATTCTGCGCCCCGCCGCATGAACTCCCGCACCACTTCTGAACCCCTGAACCAGCACGATGAGAACGGATGGTCAACGATGACACTCAGGATGGCTCCCCACCCCCGCCCGATCTACCTCGACTGCGATACCGGGATCGACGATGCGATGGCGCTCGCGTTCTTGCTGGCGACGCCGGGCATCCGTCTGGTCGGCATCGGCACGGTGAGCGGATGCGTCAACCCGGCCGTCGCGGCGGCGAACACCCTGAGCCTGCTGGCGACCGCCGGTCGTGACGACATCCCGGTCGCGGTCGGCGCCTGGGAGCCCGTCAGCGGCACCTCCCGGCGCGGGGCCGCCCACATGCACGGCCGCAACGGGATCGGGGATGTGCTGCTGCCCCGCTCGCCCCGCCGCCCGGTCGACGACAGCGCCACAGAACTGCTGATCCGGCTGGCGCACGAGTACCCCGGCGAACTGGAGATCATCGCGGTCGGTCCTCTGACGAACCTGGCCGAAGCGCTCTGTACCGACCCGGAACTGCCCCGGCTCGTGCGCCGGGTCACCATCATGGGCGGCGCCGTCTTCGCGCCCGGCAACGCCGGCAAATTCGCCGAGGGCAACATCGCCGCCGACCCGACCGCCGCCGCGGACGTGTTCGCGGCCAGCTGGCCGGTGACCCTGGTCCCGCTCGACGCGACGGCGCCGCACACCTTCGACGAGACCCATCGGCGGGCACTCACCGCGGCCCCGGGGCTGACCCAGCATGCACTCGCCGCCATGCTCGGCACCTGCCTGACGCAGTGCGGCAAGCAGTTCAGCACCCGGCGCTTCGCCCTGCACAATTCCATCGCCGCGGCCTTCGCAACCGGAAGCCTCGAGGCCGAGCGGGCGCCCACCCTGCACGTCTGCGTGGACACGAGCGCCGGCCCGCGCCGCGGCCAGACCCATTTCACCAAGGTGGAGGGAGCTCCGGCCGGAGGACCAGGCACCGCGAGGCCGGGCGGGCTGCCTGCCGGCGGGCTGCCTGCCGGCGGGCTGCCTGCCACAGCGGGTCCTGCCGGGCAGAATCCGCACGAGGCCCGGGTGGTGCTGTCCCTGCGACGCAATGCCGCGGCACTGCTCCTGGAACGGATCCTCACTCTCGCGCCCGCCCCGGTTCACGTGCCCGCAGCGGAGCCGGCTAGCGCTCTGGCTACGGCCGGAGCCCGCGCACTCGCGCCCGCTCGGGCCCGGAGGCAGGCGGAACCGGTACCCGTCTGAGTCGACAACGGGCAGTCCGTCGCTCTCGCTGGCGGCCAGCACCACATCCAAAATCTTGTCCAGGATGTCGTCGGGATCGGCCACCGCGGGCGTCTCGATCAACGCGCCGAGGGTGATCGTCGCGCTGTCGTCGTCGTTGCCCAGTGAGTCAAAGACGGCAGCGACTGTCACGATTCCGATGAACTCACCCCCGCGATGACCGGCAGGGCGCGCCTGCCTGACCCGAGCAATATCCGGGCCCCTTCAGCCGGAGTGAGCCGGGAGCTCACCACGTCGGGTGCCTCGGTCATGACCTCCCGCACAAGCGTCGCCCAGGATCGACCGGCCGACGATGGAGGCGGTGACCGAGGACAGCACAAGGATGCCGAACGAACGAGCCGCGAAATCGCGCAATAGGAGCTCGAGGGCGAAGAAGACGGCGGCTATGGGAGCGTTGACGGTTGCGGCGATCGCCCCGGCAGCACCGCAGGCGACCGGTGCGAAGTTGACGAACGTACCGCCGATCCAGGGAAGCCACGAGGCTCCTTCATGTGTAGACTCAGCGTGCGCAATCGCAACTATTGCTTTTATGCAATAAAAGCTTTATCACTTGGACCGAACAAGGGAGCCCCGCATGGATGCGCTCACTACGGCTGCGGCCGACGCCACCCTCGCCGCCTCTCGCGCCTTACTCGGCGTGGTTGCCCGGTCTGTCACGGCGGCCCTGGACGTCGTGACGCTGCCACAGTTCCGTGTGCTGGTCGTGCTCAGCTCGGCCGGGCCCACGCGCATGAGCACCCTGGCGGAGCGGATGGGGGCCAACCCGTCCACCTTCAGCCGGTCGATTGACCGCATGATTGCCGGAGGCTGGGTTGAACGGGGGCCAAGCCCCGAGAGCCGCCGCGAAGTGCTGATCACGCTCACCTCGGGCGGCCGAGAACTCGTCGACGATGTCACGGAGCGTCGCCGGCAGGGCATCGCCGCGATCCTCTCGACCCTGACTGCGGAGCAGCAGAAGGCCGTCCGCGACGCATTGCAGCTCTTCGCCGACGCCGCCGGCGAAACCTCGGCGTCGGATCTTCTCACCCTGGGCACCTGACTGCCCCCGTACGGCACTACCCCTGGCCCTGGACTGCACGGCCACGAGTTCGACCCGGAGCGATCACATCTTCTCTACGACCACCATCTCTTCCCACCCCCGTACGTTTGGCGGGGTGCTTGGAGGGCTTCTCGGCTTTGTCGCAACCAGCGCCCTCGCCGGCATTCTCGCCGCGGCCGCCGTCACACCGGTGCTGGCCCTGTCCAGCGTGGCGGCCACGAACGCGATAACCGTTTTTGAGAATCTGCCCAGCTACCTCGCGATTGACCAGCTCTCGCAGAAGAGCAACATCTACGCCACTCAGACCGACGGCACCAACGTGCTGTTGGCCTCCTTTTACGACCAGAACCGGGTCGAGGTGGAGTGGGATGCGATCAGCCAATTCGTCAAGGACGCCGCCGTCGCCGGCGAGGACCCGCGCTTTTACGACCATGGCGGAGTCGACCTTCAGGGCACCGTCCGTGCCGTGCTGAGAACGGCCAGCGGCAGCGCCACCCAGGGCGGGTCGTCGATCACCCAGCAGTACGTCAAGAATGTACTCGTTCAGAAGTGCGAGGTCCTCCAGGACAAGACCGATCAGAGCGTCTGCTACCTGGCCGCAACCGAAACCACACCGGATCGCAAGCTCAAGGAAATGCGAATGGCGATCGGCCTGGAGAAGAAGTACACCAAGAACGACATTCTCCGCCAGTACCTCAATATCACCGGCTTCGGCGGCACGGTGTACGGCATCGAAGCGGCCGCGAACTACTACTACGCCACGACCGCCGCGACGCTGACCCTTCCGGAGTCGGCGAGCCTGGTGGCGATCGTGAACAACCCCGGCAAGTTCCAGCTCGACCACCCGGCCAGCGACACGAACGGAGGGGCGAATGGCTATGCCGCCAACAAGAGCCGGAGAGACTACATCCTCGGCGAGATGCTCACCCACGGCAAGATCAGCCAGGAACAGCACGACTCGGCCGTCGCCACTCCCATTGAGCCGACCATTACGCAGCCCAGCACCGGCTGCAAGACGGCCGGCTCCAACGCCTTCTTCTGTGACTACGTCACCAAACAGCTTCTGCACGACCCGGCCTTCGGGAAGAGCCAGGACAGCCGTCAGCTCAATTTCCGCCGCGGCGGCTACAGCGTCTACACCTCCCTCGACCTCGACCTGCAAAACGCGGCCGTGGCCACTCTGGCCGCGAACGTCCCCGCCACCTATCCCGGCTGGGACGTCGGCGGAGTGGTCACCAGTGTGGAGGTCGGCACCGGGCGGGTGCTCGCAATGGCCCAGAACAAGGACTACAGCCAGGATCCGGCCGTGCAATCGACCGGCGCCAACTACACCGCCATCAACTACAACACCGATTTCGGCCAGGGTGGGTCCAGCGGCTTCCAGCCGGGCTCAACCTACAAGGTGTTCACGCTGGGCGAGTGGCTGGCGGAGGGGCACTCGCTCAACGAGCGGGTCGACTCCCGGCGCAAATCCGACTGGGGCGTCTTCAAGGACAGCTGCAACGGCAACGCGAGCTACGTCTTCAACCCGAAGAACGATGACAACGAGTCCGGCAGCAACTACAGCGCCCTCCAGTCGACGATCGGCTCCATCAACACCGGTTACATCGGCATGGCAAAGAAACTCGACCTGTGCGGCATCCGTAAAACCGCCGAAGCCTTCGGGGTGCATCGCGCCACCCTCGACCCGCTGGCACAGGGACCGTCCTCCGTGCTCGGCACGAACGAGATCGCACCCCTCACGATGGCCGCCGCCTTCGCCGGAATCGCCAACGACGGCACGACCTGCACCCCCGTCGGCATCGACAGCGTTACCGGCCCGGGAGGCGCCGAGATCCCGATTTCCCAGTCCGATTGCACCCAATCGGTTTCGTCGGCGGTGGCCGCGGGGATGACACACGCGATGCACCGGGTCATGACCGAGGGCACCGCCAACCAGTCCTATCGGAACACCTCCCCGCGCGTTCCTATGATCGGCAAGACCGGAACCACCGACGGTAACAAGGACACCTGGATGAGCGGGGCCAGCTCCCGGGTCGCGACCGTCGCGGGCGTGGTCACCGTCACCGGGTCAGACAACCAACGCCGGATCTACTTCGACAGCGGGCAGGCCGCGACCGCCCGTCATCGGATGTGGCCTGACGTCATGTCGGTCGCCAACGCCAAATATGGGGGGGAAGCCTTCACCGAAGCATCAGCCAGGACGGTCCACGGTGAGCCGGTCGCCGTACCGGACGTGCGTGGCCAATCGCTCGCGAAGGCGCAGGCCGCCCTCGAGTCTGCCGGATTCACCGTCGTGGACGGCGGTGCCACAGCCTCCGAATTGCCCTCGGGCACGGTGGCCCGTTCGGCTCCGGCCGGCGGCACAACGGCCAGCCCCGATTCGACGGTCACCGTCTACACCAGCGACGCCACCCTGAAACTTCTGCCCGATGTCATCGGACTCAGTGAAAGCGTTGCTCGGGCCAGGCTCACCGGCTACTCCGTGGTCACGGTCGCCGAGATCGTGACCGACCCGGAACAGGTCGGGAGGGTCAACGCAATGACGCCCCGTTCGGGATCCCTCGCGCGGGCTGGGGACACCGTCACCCTTACCGTGGGCGCACTCGGCTGATGCCCCGACGCGGTTGCAACAATGAGAAAATAGACGGATGAGCGCAACACTCGTGGCCAAGGGCCTGGCCGGCGGGTACGCACACCGCACCCTCTTCGACTCGCTCGACCTCACCGTCGCGCCCGGCGACGTCGTGGGCGTCGTCGGCGTGAACGGATCGGGCAAGTCCACCCTGCTGAACCTGCTCGCCGGCCTCGCCGAACCCCAGTCCGGCACCGTCAGCCTCGCCCCGGCCGACGCCTTCGTCGGCTGGCTGCCGCAGGAGCACGAGCGCCTGTCCGGTGAGACCGTCGCCGGCTACATCGCCCGGCGCACCGGCTGCGCCCAGGCGACCCTCGAGATGGACGACGCGGCATCCGCTCTGGGCGATGCCTCACCGAGCCCGCGACCCGACGGCCTCGACCCGGCCGACGCGTACTCGGCCGCCCTCGAGCGCTGGCTGGCCAGCGGCGCCGCCGACCTCGATGAACGGATGCCCGCGGTGCTCGCCGACCTCGGCCTCAACCTCGGTACCGAGCGCGCCGAGCACACCCTGATGACGTCCCTTTCCGGCGGCCAGGCAGCCCGGGTCGGACTCGGCGCCCTGCTGCTGTCGCGCTTCGACATCGTGCTGCTCGACGAGCCCACCAACGACCTCGACCTCGACGGTCTGGAACGCCTGGAGGCCTTCGTCACGGGCCTCCGCGGCGGGGTCGTGCTCGTCAGCCACGACCGTGAGTTCCTGGCGCGCTGCGTGACGCGCGTGCTCGAACTGGACCTCGCCCAGGGCGCCAACCGGGTGTTCGGCGGCGGCTACGACTCCTATCTGGAGGAGCGCGAAACGTCCCGTCGGCAGAAGCGCGAGCACTACGACGAGTTCGCCGAGAAGAAGGCCGACCTCGTGGGACGGGCCCGCACCCAGCGCGAATGGTCGAGCCAGGGAGTGCGGAACGCCCTGAAGAAGGCTCCCGACAACGACAAGATCCGGCGCAAGGCATCCGCCGAGTCCAGCGAGAAGCAGGCGCAGAAGGTGCGGCAGATGGAGAGCCGCATCGCGCGCCTCGAGGAGGTCGACGAGCCGCGCAAGGAGTGGCAGCTCGACTTCACGATCGGTTCCGCGCCCCGGTCCAGCTCGGTGGTGTCCACGCTGAGCAACGCGGTTCTCCGCCAGGGCGATTTCACCCTCGGGCCGGTGTCGCTGCAGATCAACGCGGGCGAACGCATCGGCATCACCGGGCCCAACGGGGCCGGCAAGTCCACGCTGCTACGGGCGCTGCTGGGGAGACAGGTTCCGGATGCCGGCACGGCCAGCCTCGGCGCCCGCGTGAGCATCGGGGAGATCGACCAGGCCCGGGCCCAGCTCGATGGCACCCGGCCTCTCGCCACCAGCTTCGAGGCGCTGGCGCCCGACCTGTCCACGGCCGAGGTGCGCACCCTGCTCGCGAAATTCGGGCTCAAGGCCGACCACGTCAACCGTCCGGCCGCCGACCTCTCCCCCGGCGAGCGCACCCGCGCGGGCCTCGCGCTGTTGCAGGCGCGCGGGATCAACCTGCTCGTGCTGGACGAACCCACGAACCACCTCGACCTGGCCGCCATCGAGCAGCTCGAGCAGGCCCTCGAGTCCTACGAGGGCACGCTGCTGCTGGTCACCCACGACCGACGGATGTTGGCCAATGTGCACACGGACCGGCACTGGCAGGTGGACAACGGCCAGGTGACCGAGACCTGGGCAGATCAAAGCAGCTAGTAGCTAGTAGCTAGTTGCTAGTAACTACCAGCCGGTTCGGCCGAGGTGGCGCCCGAGAGCAGCGCGGCGCTACCGGAGACACCGAGACGGGTCGCGCCGGCATCGATCATGGCCAGGGCGTCGTCGAAGCTGCGCACCCCGCCGGAGGCCTTGATTTCGGCCCGGTCGCCCACGGTCTGCTTCATCAGGCGCACCGCGTGCACGGTCGCCCCACCGGCGGGGTGGAAACCGGTGGAGGTCTTGACGAAGTCGGCACCCGCGGCGACGGCGGCCTGGCACGCGCCGACGATCTCGGCATCGGTCAGCGCCGCGGATTCGATGATCACCTTGAGCACCCCCGGCGCGGGGATGACGGCCCGCACTGCGGCGACGTCGTCCTGCACCTCGGTGAATCGGCCGGCCTTAGCCGCACCGATGTCGATGACCATGTCGATCTCGTCGGCTCCCTGCTCGATGGAGAGGGCGGCTTCGGCGGCCTTGATGGCACTGTGGTGCTTTCCGCTGGGGAAACCGCAGACGACAGCGACCTTAAGATCGGCGCCGGCGGGGATGCGCAGCGGCAGCATCGACGGGGAGACACAGATCGAGTAGGCGCCGAGCTCGATGGCCTCGGTGACGAGCGCGGTCACGTCGTCGGCGGAGGCGCCGGGCAGAAGGAGGGTGTGGTCGATGTAGCGGGCGACGCTTGCGGCATCGAGGAAAGTGGTGGTGGTGGTGGTCATGGTGCTGGATGTCATGGTGGTGCGTCCTTAGTCGGTGATGAGTTTCGGGGAACCTCGGGCACACTGCCCGATTCGCCGAACTCCTCGAACGACACTACGCTTCCCTCACGCCACGAGCCCGCCAACCGATGACGGTCGGTGGGCTATAACACCGCGGCGCCCGGGCTCCACGAGCCTGGGCGCCGCGACAATGTTCAGAACCCCGCGCGGGCGTTACCGGCAGTCTTCGGCCGGCGGCGCGACGAGCGCACCTTCTGGATCATGGCCTTCCCCCGCGGGCTGCGCAGGTATTTCGTGAGCAAGGTCAGGATTACGGGGACGAACTTGAGCAAGCGAGCCATGAAGGTCTCTTTCCGTTTGACGTTTCTTGGGTGCAGGAGTTGGGAATCGGCTGGCCGGAACTGCGCCTGCCCAGCCGCCCCGTGCTGGTGTGTTGTGTTGGTGTGATGTGCTGGGAGTCAGCGGGCGAGTACTTCGCGGTCCACGCGACGGTGGAACCGCATCCCGGCGAGTCCGCCGACGATCGCGCCGGCGAGGCTGATGAAAACGATCACGATCGCGGTGATGATGCTGCCCGCCGTGAGGTCTCCCTGATCGAGCGGGATGCTGGGCATGCTGTTCACGTTTTCCAGAACGTTGAGCTGGCCGCCGGCAATGGCGCCGATGATCCCGGTGATCGCAGCGATCACGATCGCCCACACCCAGACCGCGATTCCCTGCTTGGCTCCGTTGAAACGGGCCATGCGACCGGCGACGTAACCGCCGCAGAAATAGGACACGAACACCACGACCGCGAGCACAATGGCGCCGATCAGGGCGATGGTGCCGGCGTTCTCGGCAGCCTGGTCGGCTGAATCGGCCCCGCCCATGCCCACTGCGGCTCCGGCGGCAGCGAACAATGCGGTGAGGATGACGGCGGTCCCGGTGGCGGTGAGCCAGCCGAAGAACGCCGATCCCCACTTGATCCCGCCCAGGCGGGTCTCGTCGCGGGCGATGACCTCGTCGCGGCCGATGACCTCGTCGCGGATGATCGGGGCATTGCCCGCGGGAACCGTTGCGGCATTGCCCGCGGGAACCGTTGCGGCATTGCCCGCGGGAACCGTTGCGGCGGAGTTGCGGTCGTCGATGTTTCGAGTGCTGTCGGGACCGGATGAGTCGTGTGTTGCCATGGCAGTTGCTCCTCTACTGATACAGGTATGAGCCTCGTCCTGCCGAGGCAGAACATGACCTCCGCGAGAATCTCTCAAAACGTAGTCGTATCTCGGAGGGCATTCGTCACACAAATATGGCGCGGAATTTCGCGTTTAGGGGAGATTCACGGCAAGGAGTGGGGCCCGCCGGCGAGCCTCACTCTCTGAGGTAGAGCTCGAGTGCCGGGACGCGCATCATCGCCAGGGCCCGTTTCTCAAGCTGGCGGATTCGTTCCCGGGTCACACCTTCACGGACGGCGATTTGGTCGAGCGTACGAGGTTGATCGCCGTTGAACCCGTACCGGGCCTCCAGAATCATTCGCTCCCGTGTGGGCAACGCATCGAGATGAAACGTGATGTCAGACCGGCGCAGGGCCAGCGCCGCATATTCCTCCGGCTGGGGCAGGTCGTCGTCCATGATCAGCTCGGAGATGTCGGCCAGGCCCTCGCCGAGCGGGGTTTGATACGAGATTGGTTCGACGTCCCAGTCGAGCAACGCCCGCACGTCGGCCTCCGGAGCCCGGCAGGCCTCTGCCAGCTCCGTAATGGTGGGGTCGCGGTGCAGTGTGCCGGTGAGGTCGCGGCGGACGCGCTTGACCTTGTTGAGCCTCTCCACGGTGTGCACCGGGATCCGAATGGTTCGTGCTGCGCCGACCATGCCCCGGTGGATGGACTGCCGGATCCACCACATGCCGTAGGTGGAGAATTTGTACCCGGTCGTGAAGTCGAATTTCTCCACCGCGCGCAGCAGACCGAGGTTTCCGTCCTGGACCAGATCCATGATCGGAATCCCGCGGCCGGAGTACTGTTTGGCGACGCTGACCACCAACCGCAGGTTGGCCTCGATGAACCGGGTCTTTGCCAGGTCACCGTACCGGGCAAGCCAGGTCAGCTCCCGGGTCAGAGCAGGATCGGCGTCCCCGCGGGCGAGCCGCTCCGCCGCGAACAGGCCCACCTCCATTCGCCGGGCCAGGTCGACCTCCTCCTCCGCGCTGAGCAGGTCCACCCTGCCGATCTTTCGCAGGTAGAAACCGAACGTATCCGTCGGCCCCCGGTCCAATCGCGCCGTTGTGGACCGAGGTACGGCAACCGGTGGGGCTGCGGTCAACACAGTTGAGCGTTGTTCGGGGTCCGACTCCTTCGTCGTGCCAACCCTGAAGTCGTGGTCCGGTGAGGTTGGAGAAACCTCAACGTCACTCACTGCAGCACGAGCGCGTGAGGATTCATCACTATTTAACATTTCAACCTGCCCGAATAAATTCAGGTTGAGAATACACACCTGGCCGAGCCTCCTCAAGAGGCAAAATCACGCCGGATCGGGCCGCATTCGCCCGCTCTGGCAACGTGCCCACACAGCAGATCCGGGGGCCGGCAGCGTGCCCGGAATTCGGGCGTCCGAATTCACCATCTGCTCACCACGGGCGGCAAAAAAATTTATGCTCTGGGCCGGAAATCAGGAGTGCGTCGGGGGGTCAGGAACTCTTGATGGCTGAGATTTGAGTTCCCGCAAGCCCTTCTTCCAAATCGTATCCAAGCGCTGCCGCGATACTGAGCAATTGCGCCTCGAGCAGCGCCTGCTCAGCGCACGACATCGTCCCTTGAACCTGGGCGATCAGGGCGCGAAAATCGTCGTAGAGGCTCTCCATGAGCGTCTCGCCCGTTGCCGTCAGCTCCAGGAACAGACTGCGCCGGTCATCCGGGTTGGCAACTCGACACACAACATTCCGAGCGACCAACCGGTCAGAGATCGCGGTCACCGCGCCCATCGAGAGGTCTGTGGAAACAGCCAACGTCTTCGGTGTCACCCGGCCCGCTTCCGAAATCCGGAAAAGTACCCGAATCTCCGAGCCCGTGAAGCCGGCCTCTGCCGCCATCCCGGCCCGGGTCTTGTCCAGCGCTCTCAGCAGGACGACCACCGCAGCCGCGACGCCGTCAAGAACCTGGCCGGAGCCGTTTTCCTTGAACATGATTTCTCCCGACGGCAACGAAGAATCCTCGGCTCGATCTTCGGCACTTTCGCATTCACCCTAGCGACGACTCTCATCATCTTCCAACACAAAATAGTTTGAAATACAAACTAATCGCTATATATTACTTCCCGACGCCAATTCATCAGGCATCGTTTGATCTCTGCTGAACCACCGTGTGGCGCTTCAGGGTCCGCTGAGAGACAGGGTCTGTATCCATGAACGAGTATCCATGAATGAGTACCGCCTGACCGTGAATGGTGACCGTTATTTTGTCGACACCGACGATGACCTGGCGGCCTGGAAAACATCCGTCGCCGATGCGGTGCAGCAAGGTGGCGGGTTCATCAATGTGACCAATTCGGCCGGGTTCCTGACCACCCTGCTGATCACCCCGAACTCCACCATCACCTTGCAGAGAGTCCGCTCCCCCCGACCGGAACCATGGACGCAGCTCCTCGCCGAAGAGGCCGTCACCTACGAGGATTTCTAGCACCGGATGTGATCACGGTCGACGCGGCTGCTCTTCCGCATCGGTCAGGTAGCGGTGGCGCACATGCCTCCGGCCGGGGTCGGCCTGCCAGAACTCGACCTCGACCGGACGCAGGGCGTACAGCTGCCAGCTGGGGTTCAGTGAACCGTCGGCGCCGGGCCGTTCGGCCCAGTCCGCGGCCGAGGCATCCGCCGACAGCTCCACGACCGTGCCGACCACGCGCACCTGGCGCCCCAGCGCCGACCAGAAGAAATTCATCGCGGCCAGCGGATGCTGCGTCAGCTCCCGGCCCTTGCGTGACGCCCGCGAGGTGGCGAAGTGCCAGCCCTCGGCGTCGAGGTTCTTGAGGATCAGCATGCGCGACGAGGGCATCCCCGCGGCGCCGACGGTGGCCAGGCTGAACGAGTGCGGTTGGGGGACCCCGGCCGCGAGTGCCTCGTCAAGCCAGGCACGGAACAGGTCGGCCGGGTCCGGAGGGGCCGACGCCGGATCGAAAACCGGCAGATCGGCGGGGAAGTCCGGCAGGGAACGCAGCATACTGCGGAATGATTCGCTCACGCCGCGAGCCTACTGCGCCGGCTGTCGGAGTTCAGAGAGGGCCGCTAGCGTTGGAGACAAACGGAGGAGCGGGATGACGGTACTCATAGCAGGGTGCGGCGACGTCGGCACGGAGGTCGGCCTGCGTTTTGCGGCGCTCGGGCACAAGGTGGTGGGCCTGCGCCGCAACGTGGCCGTGCTCCCTGCGGGCATCGAGGGCCAGTCCGTCGACCTCAGCGTGGCGAAACCGGTCGTGCCGACCGACACCGAGATCGTGATCGTTGCCCTCGCCGCGGGCAACCGCGGTCCCGCGGTCTACCGGGCGGCCTACGTCGACGGTCTGCGCAACCTCCTCGACGCCCTCGACGAGGCCCGCGTCATGCCCCGCCGCGTGCTGCTGGTCTCCTCGACCGCCGTCTACGATGTGGCCGATGGAAGCTGGGTCGACGAAGAGACGCCCGCGAACCCGCGGCCCGGCACCGATGCCATTCTGCTCGAAGCCGAACGGATGCTGCACGCCCGCATCCCCGCGGCCGTCGTCTTCCGCCTGGCGGGCATCTACGGCCCCGGCCGGGAGCGCCTGATCACCCAGGTGCGGGAAGGCCGCGCCATCGTGTCCGCCTCGGCTCGGCACACGAACCGCATCCACCGGGACGATGCCGCGGCCGCGATCGTGCATCTGATGCTGCGGGAGGACGAGCCGGCAGCCGTCTACATCGGCGTCGACAGCGCACCGGTGCGCAGTGACGAGGTGCTGGCTTTCCTGGCCGAGGAGCTCGGCCTGCCGGCACCGGCACCGGAAGCACGCGCCGCGCCCGCAAGCGCCGCCACGCCCGCAACGGCCGACAGCCGGCGCGGAGGCGACAAGCGCCTCCGCAACCGGCTGCTGCTGAGCACGGGTTTCACGTTCAGGTACCCGACCTACCGGGAGGGCTACCGGGCCGTGTTGGCGGGCGGAAGCATCCGTCACCCGTAGCTGGAACGAGACGTCTAGAACGAGACGCCGCAGACCAGCGCCGCGTTCGCATACGGCGTCGCCTCACCCGAGCGGATGAAGAGCTTGGCCGAGGCCGAGAGGTCCTTCAGCTCGGAGTGGCTGATGTACTCGATCCCGTCGAACCGGTCTGCCAGCCACGCTCCCGCGGGGGCGGTTTTCGCCTCCACTGCGGCAACGCAGTGCTGGAACACCATCTCCTCGAGCAGGGCGTCGAGCACCTGCTCGAAACGCGGCACACCGTGCACGAGCGCCAGGTCGATCACGGGAACACCGGCGGGAATCGGCATACCGCAATCGGCGAGAAGAACGACATCGGTGTGCCCGAGGCGGGCCAGGGCGCCGGCGAGGTCGGCGTTCAGGATGCCGCGGCGCTTCATGCGCGCACCCGCGGCAGTTCATCGTCCAGGGTGGGATAGGACGTCTGCGTTCCGCGCGACTGCACCGCGAAGGCGCCTACACGCACGGCCCGGCGCACGGACTCGGAGAGGCTCGCCCCGGCCGCCAGCTGCGCGCTGAGGGCGCCGACGAACGCGTCGCCGGCCCCCGAGCTGTCCACGGCGACGACGGTGGGCGAGGCCACGCTGTGGGTGCCGTCCCGGTCGGCGCAGATGGCTCCCTTCGCACCGCGGGTGAGCACAACCGAGGGAACGCCCGAATCGAGAAGTCGGGCGACGAGCTCGGCGTCCTCCGTGGGGATGACGGTATTCGGGGCGAGCTGCGCGAGCACGAGGGCAGCCTCGTGCTCGTTGACGACCAGCGGGTCGGCCCGGCGGATGCTCGCGGCATCCAGTTCGATCACGGGCGCCAGGTTCAGCACCACCCGGCCGGTGGCCAACCGCAGTGCCGCCATGATGCCCTCCGCGGGGATCTCACCCTGGAGCACGACCACGGCGGCCTCGGCGATGACGGTCGCGCCGGCCTCGACGGCCTCCGCACCCATCAGCGCGTTGGCGCCGGGGATGATCACGATGGTGTTCTCGCCGTCGGCGGCAACGGTGACGAGGGCCAGCCCGGTCGGGCCGTCCACCGCGCGCACATTCGACAGGTCCACTCCGGAGCGGGTCAGGATCGCGGTGGCGACCTCGGCCTGCGGGTCCCGGCCCACGAGGCCGACCATGCGCACCGTGGCGCCCAGTTGGGCGGCCGCGACGGCCTGGTTGGCCCCTTTCCCTCCGGGGAGGAACTCCATCGACGTTCCGATGAGGGTCTCACCGGGCAGCGGGTGGCGTTCGATGGTGATCAGCTGGTCGACGTTGATCGACCCGACGACGACGACCGTGCTGGCGGAGTCACTCACTTGCTGAAGTCGCCGACATTCGTCTTCGTGACGGAGACGACCTCAACCGGGACGGTCTTCTCGATCTTGTCGCCCGCGATGGCCTTGATGGCGAGTTCAACGGAGAGCTTGCCGAGTTCGGCCGGCTGCTGCGCGATGGTGGCGACCAGGGTGCCTGCCTCGATGGCGGCGAGTCCGTCGGACGTGCCGTCGAAACCGACGACCGAGACCTCGGTGCCGGCACGCGAGCCGAGCGCCTGGATGGCGCCGAGGGCCATTTCGTCGTTCTCGGCGAAGAGGCCGGTCACGCCGGGGTTGGACTGCAGCAGGTTCGTGGTCACGTCGAGCGCGGCGGCACGGTCGAAGTTGGCGGTCTGCTTGGCCACCACGGTGATGTCCGGGTAGGCCTTCATGCCCTCTTCGAAACCCTGGCCGCGGTCGCGGCTGGCCGAGGTGCCGGAGACACCCTGCAGCTGGATGACGCTGCCCTTTTCGCCCATGGCCTTGGCGAGTTCGTCGGCGGCCTGACGGCCTCCGGCCACATTGTCGCTCGCGACGAGCGAGTTCAGGTCGGCGCCGTTGACGGTGCGGTCGACCCCGATGACGGGGATGTCGGCGCTGAGCAGCTCGTTCACGGAGGAGGAGGCGGCGTCGGAGTCGACCGGGTTCACGATGACGGCCTTGGTGCCGCCCGAGGCGGCGGTGGCGAGCTGGTTGGCCTGCGTGGCCGAGTCGTTCTGCGCGTCGACGATGTTCAGCTGCACGCCGGCCTCGTCGGCGGCAGCCTGTGCGCCGTCGCGCAGCTCCACGAAGAACGGGTTGTTCAGCGTGGAGAGGGCCATCACGATCTTCGTGCCGGACGCCTCGTCCCCGCCGCCGCGGCCGCAGGCCGTGGTGCCCACCAGGATCAGTGCGGCGGTGGCGGTCAGTGCCGCGATTTTGCGAAATGAGGAGGACTTCATGGTGTATTCCTTTGTGGGTATGGATGGATGGATGGAGGGAACGGTTGTTGGGTAACGGATGCCGGGCGTCGGCCAGGTCAGCTGCTACGGGTCTTGCGGCGCAGCACGTCGATGCCCACTGCGAGGGCGATCACGAGGCCGATCACGACCTGCTGCCAGAACGACGTCACGTTCAGCAGGTTGAGCCCGTTGCGGATGACGACGAGCACGAGGGCGCCGACGAAGGTGCCCGAGATCTTGCCGAGACCGCCGGCGAGGGAGGCGCCGCCGATCACGACGGCCGCGATGGCGTCGAGTTCGTAGCCGGCAGCGGCCTGAGGCTGCGCGGAGTCGAGGCGCCCGGCGAGCAACAGCCCGGCGAGGGCAGCGAACAGGCCGGCCAGGGCGAAGACGGTGACGAGGATGCGCTTGACCGGCAGGCCCGAAAGCCGGGCGGCTTCGGCGTTGCCACCGACCGCGTACATCGAGCGGCCGATCACCGTGCGGTTGAGCAGGAAGGAGGCGGCCAGGGCGGCGAGCACGAGGATGATGATGGGCATCGGGACCGGACCCAGGTTGCCACCGAGGAAGGAGACCTCGGCCGGCATCTTGATCGGGCGGCCGTCGGAGATGACCAGGGTCAGCCCACGGGCCACGCTGAGCATGGCGAGCGTGGCAATGAAGGAGGGCAGTTTGCCGTAAGCGTTGGCCAGACCGTTGATGGTGCCGGCCAGGGCCCCGATGAACAGGCCACCGAGGAGGGCGAGCCAGCCGGGGAGGCCGGCGCTGGCGAACATCCAGCCCGACGACATGGCCGACAGGGCCGCCACGGCACCCACCGAGAGGTCGATCCCGCCGGCCACGATGACGAAGGTCATCCCGAAGGCCAGCACGGCCACCGTGGACACCTGGATGCCGATGTTGAGCAGATTCTGTGCGGTCAGGAAGTCGGGAGTCGCAATGAACAGGGCGAGGCAGAGCACGACGAGTCCGACGAGGGCACCGTTGTTGGCGAGGAATTTCTTGTAGTCGAGGCCGCGGCGCTTCGCCGGCAGGGTTGTGGTGGACATGGTGTGGTTCCCTATCTCTGTTCGTGATTCTCGTCGACATCGCGGGCGGCGAGTGTCATAACTGCGTCTTGGGTGGCCTCGGCCGCGGTGAGTTCGCCGGCGAGCCGGCCGTCGCGCATCACGAGGATGCGATCGCTCATACCGAGAATCTCGGGCAGCTCGCTGGAGACCATGAGAATGGATCCCCCGGCCTCCGTGATCGCGTTCATCAGCTCGTAGATCTCGACTTTGGCGCCCACGTCGACACCGCGGGTGGGCTCGTCGAGCAGCAGTACCGTGGAGGCGGCGATGATCCAGCGGCCGAACACGGCCTTCTGCTGGTTGCCTCCGGAGAGTGCGCCGATCGGCTGGTCGATGGTGTGCATCCGGATGCGCAGTTTTTTCGCCACCTCGCCGGCCCGGCGTCGCTGGCCCGCGAAGTCGACCAGGCCCAGTTTGGCCGTGGAGGAGAGGGTGGCGTAGCCGAGGTTGTCGTTGACGGATGCCTCGAGCACCAACCCCTGTCCCTTGCGGTCTTCGGGCACGTGCCCGATGCCCGCGGCGATTGCCGCCTGGATGCTGCCGTTCGGCAGGTTCTGGCCGCGCACGGCGACCGTGCCGGAAGTGTACCGGTCGACCCCGGCGATGGCGCGGATCAGTTCGGTGCGTCCGGCGCCGACCAGCCCGGCGATGCCGAGCACCTCGCCGGCCTTGACGCTGAAGGTGATGTCATCGAACGAGCCGGTGGAGGTGAGGTGGTCCACCGTGAGGATCTCGGCCGTCTGGCTCACTGCGCCGGTCGCCCGCGGGTACTGGTCCTCGATGCTGCGGCCGACCATGAGCTTCACGAGCTCGTCTTCGGGGGTGGAGGCGGGAACCTCGGCGATGAACTCGCCGTCGCGCAGCACGGTGACGGTGTCGCCGACTTCGGCGATCTCGTCGAGGTGGTGGCTGATGAACAGCATGCCCACTCCGCGGCGGCGCAGGTCGGCCATCACGGCGAACAGGCTCTCGGTCTCGTGACGGGTCAGCGCCGCGGTGGGCTCGTCCAGGATCAGGATGCGGGCGTTGATGCTCAACGCCTTGGCGATCTCGACCAGCTGCTGCTGGGCGATGCCGAGGTCCCCGACCAGGGTGTCGACGCCGACGTCGAGGCCGATCAGGGCGAGGGCCGCGCGTGCCCGGTTGCGCAGGGCGCCACGGTCGACCAGGCCGTGCTTGGTGGGCATCCGCCCGAGCATGACGTTCTCAGCGATGCTCATGGTGGAAACGAGGTTCAGTTCCTGATGGATCGTGGCGATGCCGAGTTCCTCGGCCGCGCGGGTGGTCGGCAGGGTGACCGTCTGACCGTCCACCACGATGTGGCCCGCATCCGGCTGGTAAACCCCCGCCATCATCTTGATCAGGGTGGACTTGCCGGCGCCGTTCTCGCCCAGCAGAACCTGCACCTGACCGGCGTAGACGCTGACGGTGACGTCCTTGATGACCGTCACCGGTCCGAAGGTCTTGCCCACGTTCTGCAGGGTGACCAGTGGTTGTTGACTCATATCAGTTCTTCCTCGGGCTCGGCCCGGCTGAGGGTTAGACGAATTCTGGGGAGATGGGTGCGCCTGGGGCGGGCGCCGACGACGACTCCCGGATGAGCAGTTCGCTGGGAAGCACCACCGATTCGGGGCTGCCGCCGCCGATGACTTCGAGCAGCATCTTCACCGCGATCCGGCCCATGTCCTCGACGCTGTGCGAGATGACGCTCAACGCCGGGTCGAGCAGTGCGAACCACTCGATGTCGTCGAACGCGATCAATGCGATGTCGCGGCCGATGCGCAGCCCGCGCTTGTGCAGGATGGCGATCGCGCCCACGGCCATCGGGCTGTCGGCGGCGAGCAGGGCCGTGGGTGGCCGGCGCAGTTCGAGCAGTGCGTGAACGCCCAGGGAACCGCTGGCCGCCTGGAAGTCCCCGAAGTAGACCAGCTCGGGGTCCTGGCTGAGGCCGAGGTCGGCCACGGCGCGGGTGAAGGCGGCGAACCGGTCCCGTCCGGTCGAGGTGGCCTGCGGGCCCGAGATGTAGCCGATGCGGGTGTGACCGACGGCGGCGAGGTGGGCCACGGCCTGGCGGATGCCGGTTTCGCTGTCGGTGGTCACGCTCGGCACGTCGAGGCCGTCCACGGTGCGGTCCACGAAGACCGTGGGGATCCTGCGCTTGATCAGCGAACGGATGCTGCCGCTCCCGTCCCCGAGCGGGGCCACGACGATGCCGTCCACCCGCCTGGAGATCAGGGTTTCCAGGTACCGGTCCTGCTGTTCCTTGCGCTCGTTCGCGTTGCCGAGCAGGGTGACGTAACCGGCCGCCAGGGCGGCCTGTTCCACCGTGTGGGCGAGGTCGGCGAAGAAGGGGTTGCGCACATCCGACACCAGCAGGCCGATGGATTCGGTGTGGGTGCGGCGCAGGGCCCGCGCCTGGGCGTTGGGCCGGTAGTCGAGCTGGGCGGCCGCGGTTACGACGCTGGCCCGAGCCTCGGGCGAGGTGGCCGGGCTGCCGGAGAGGACCCGGGAGGCGGTGGCCACGGAGACGCCGGCGAGTGCGGCGACATCCTTGATCGTGATGGCAACCATCTCTCACCTCTTCGTGTTCGTGCGGGCACCTGTTGTTGTGGTCGTGGAATCGTTTCCATGGAAACGATTCCATACTAGTTCTCTTCGAACGGGGCTGTCAATGTGTCCACGCAAAAAAAGATTGCGCCGGTCGGGTGCCCGCCCTCGGGCTCTGCGACTCACAGAAGTAGCATGCCGGTACAGCGCGGGAGGCGACCATGACGATTCAGCGGGACACGTATCAAGACGGGACACTCATGGGCGAGGGACCCATCGTCGCCGGCAGGAAGCATGGACCGTGGCGTAATTGGTACCGCAACGGCCAGCTCAAGGCCGAGGGCACCTTCGTTCACGGCGAGTTCGACGGTCGCTGGACCTGGTGGCGGGAGAACGGCGAGCTGCTCCAGAGGGGCGACTTCGTCGAGGGCAAGCAGGATGGCCCCTGGCAACGCTGGCACGAGAACGGATCCCTCCTGGACGAGGGGGCGTGGCGTGCCGGCAGGCGCACCGGCGACTGGGCTTTCTACAATCCCGACGGGTCCCTCCGGAAGTCCCACACCTTCCGCTAGCCCGCCGCCACCCCGCCCGGTGGTCGAGCGTGTCCGGTTGTCGAAAGTCCATCCGCGCGGGTCTCGGGCAGATTGATGCCGCCGTCACCGCCGATAAACTCAGCACCGTCCTCGAGCCCCTCCTCGGCGAGGCCTCGTCGCTGAACGCAGACCACGTCTTCAACCTCGCGAGGCGACTGCGCGACCGGCTCGACGAGGCGGGCATTTCCGCGCGGGAGAAGCGGGCCTACTTCCCGCGCACCACCGACCAGATCGCCGCAGACGGCCAGATCGTCAACGTCGGCCGCGACGAACGACTTTTCACAGAGGCATCGGACGGGCGGGAATGGGTCAGGGGCGGCCGGTGAACTTGTCCATGGAGCCGTAGACACCGAAGACACGTCCGGCGACCAGGTCCCAGAGAGGCAGCGGCAGCAGCCCGCGGGCCACCTTCGACAGCTGGACCGTCCAGGGCATGGTGAGCAGGGGCGTTCCGGCGAGCATCGCGTGCCAGACCCGGTCGACCACGTACTCCGGGGTCATCACCGGCGTCAGCAGCGGGCCGCGGGCGCCCTCGAACATGCCTGTCGAAATATAGCTGGGGCTGACTGTCGTGACTTTCACCTGCCCGAACCGCTGCTGCCGCAGTTCCAGTCGCAGCGAGTCGCTCCACCCGATCAGGGCGGCCTTCGACGCCGCATAGACGCTCATTCGGGGGTTCGAGAGCATCCCGGCCGCCGATGCGATGTTCACGATCCGCGACTCCCGACCACGGTTGGCCATCATCGCCGGCAGGAACTCGCGGGTGATGTACATCGGCGCGAGGGCGTTGATCTGCATGGTCGGCCGGGTGTCGGCACCGTTGTCATGCTCCCAGAAGAAGGCCCCGCGCACGATGCCGGCGTTGTTGATCACGATGTCCGGGTCGCCGACCTCCGTGCGCACCCGCTGGGCGGACTGCGCGATCGCGCCGAGGTCGGCGATGTCCACGACATACGGGGCCACGAGAGTGCCCTCGCCGGCCCGATCACCGAGGATGCCGGCGACGCGGGTCAGCGCCCCGGCGTCACGGTCCCAGAGGATCACGGCCTTCGCTCCTTCGGCGACGGCCCGCTCGGCATAGAGGCGGCCCATGCCGCTGGCGGCACCGGTAATCAGCACAAGGGCTCCGGAAACGGTTCGAGTCATGGCCCCATCATCCCAAGAAGATCCGCCGCGCGTTGGGCGGGAGGGCAGCCGGGCCGGCAGCAGATTCCAGCACCTACCCAGCGACGGGTGGAATCGTAGAGGACAACGCCCCAGACCCACCCAACCGAGGAGCACACCATGGGATTCTTCGACCGCCTTTTCGGCACCGAGCCCCAGCGGCCCGAGCAGCAACAGCGCGCCGCCGCACCGCAGCGCACCGACGACGAGATCGCCGTCGAGCGTTATCAGTACCTGCTGCGCACGGCCCCGCCCGAGACGATCGAGCAGGTGCACTCGGAGGCCTTCAGCAAGCTGACCGATGAGCAGCGCGACCTCCTGTTCCGCCAGCTCAGCGAGAACGCCGATGCGAGCGAACGCCCGGCGAACGCCGAACCGGCGACACTGGCCCAGGCCGCCACCCGGGCGGAACTGCGCCAGCCCGGCACCCTCACCCGCGCGTTCGGCAACCAGGGCCAGGGCGGTCAGGGGCAGGGCGGGCCGAGCTTCGGCAGCATGGTCGGCAGCTCCCTGCTCGGCACCGTGGCCGGCTATGTGATCGGGTCGGCGCTCGTGAGCGCTTTCCTGCCCATGGACCCCGGCGGGGCGGAAGCCTCAGGCGCCGACTCCGGTTCCGGCGACTCCGGCGGCGACGCGGCTTCGGACTCCGGCGGAGGAGACTCCGGCGGGGGCGGCGACTTCGGCGGCGGCGGAGACTTCGGCGGCGACTTCGGCTTCTGAGCCTGCCCTCCCCACGCCAGGCCCGCCCGCACGTCCGAACCACCCCCTCCCACGACTTGACCCACTCCCACGAGAGCGCACAATCGGCCCTCATGGCACCGCCCAAGGCAGATTGTGCGCTCTCGCGGCCGGGTGAGGCCGGCGGCGGGGCTGTAGCCTGAGGATTCGCGGCGGAATGCCGACGCGACGGCGTGGCATCCGTTGCCGGGCGGTTGAGACGCGAACAGGGCTGGTTACCGTGCGCGAAGCGGGGTTGTTGATCGTGCTGCGGCACGGCGAGAGCACCGCGAATGCCGCCGGGCTGTTCACGGGCGTGCTGGATGCGCCTTTGTCCGAGCAAGGGATCCGCGAGGCCCACACGGCCACCGCTCTGCTGAACCTCGCACTGCCGGGCGACCTGGGCCCGGGTTCCGGCGGCGGCACCGGCTCCGTCACCCTCTTCACCTCCACGCTGGCGCGCGCCCGGCAGACCGCCGCGATCGTCGCCGCCGGGCTGGCTCGCCCGCTGGCCGGCTGCGACGCCGACTGGCGCATGAACGAACGCAACTACGGCGCGCTGACCGGTCGCTCCAAAGACGATGTGCGCGCGGAGTTCGGCGAGGACCAGTTCCTGGCCTGGCGCCGCTCGGTCGCCGAGGCCCCGCCCGCCATGGGCGACCGGCTCTTCGACGAGTTCGCCGGCACCGCCCTGTTCCGCGCGCTGCCGCCGGCCGCGCTGACCCGCACGGAGGCGCTCGGCGACGTCATCACCCGAGTGGATGCGTTCCTCACCGAGCGGGTCGACCCGCTTCTCGCCCGCGGCCAGACCGTGCTCGTCGTCGCGCACGGCAACTCCCTGCGGGCCCTGTGCGCGGTGATCGACGGCCTGTCGGATGGGCAGATCCGTGACCTGAACCTGCCCACCGGACAGCCGCTGGCCTATCGGTTCGACGCCCGGGGACAACCCGCGCCGTTCGGCGGCCTCTACCTCGACTCCGTCACCGCGCTGGCTGCGGCCATCACGCTCGGGAACGAGGGCGGCACCTGACGGTACTCTGGCGTGCGCGACGCTCAGGCGCCCGTCGCCCAGCCCGCCTGCGCGCCGCGCGCCGCCCCGGCCGACAATCCCAGAGCGAGGATGCGGCACACCGTGGCGGCAGCCCGTTCGAGGTTCGCCGGGCCATCCGCGAGCGCATGCGGGAGGTCGCTGAGCTCATGAACGATCGGCACCAGCGCGGTGAAACCCTGGTCGTAGAGCACCTCGGCACCCGGTCCGACTCGACCCGCGAATGCGATCACGGGTACACCGCCCCGCGCGGCAGCCTCGGCCACGCCGAGCGGCGTCTTGCCCTGCAGGGTCTGCCCGTCGATGCTGCCCTCGCCGGTGAAAACGAAGTCGGCCCCGCTCAGCCGCTGCTCGAGGAGGGCGGCCTCCATCACCACCTCCACGCCGCGGCGCATGCGGGCGTCGAAGCAGGCGAGGAAGGCCGCGCCCAGTCCCCCGGCCGCGCCTGCTCCGGGCAGATCCGCCACGGAGCGCCCGGAGTCCGCGGCGAGCACCCGCGCAAAGACCGTGAGGGCCTCCTCGAGCTCCTGCACAGCCTGCGGGTCGGCGCCCTTCTGCGGGCCGAAGACGGTGGTGGCGCCGCCCGGACCGAGCAGCGGGTTGGCGACGTCGCTCGCGATCTCGAACGCCGCGGACCGCGCCCGCGGATCGAATCCCTCGAGGTCGATCGTGCTCAGCCGCGCCAGAGCAGCGCCGCCGTCGGCCAGGTCATGGCCGTCGGAGTCGTACAGCCGGGCGCCGAGGGCGTGGAGCATGCCGGCCCCGCCGTCATTGGTCATCGAGCCACCCAGCCCCACCACGAACCGGCGCGCACCTCGGTCCAGCGCGTCGGTGATGAGCTGCCCGACGCCGAATGTGCTCGCGGTGCGCGGGTCCCGGTCGGCCGCGGCGACGAGGTGAATGCCGGCCGCCGCCGCGACCTCGATGATCGCCAGCTCCTCGGCGGCCACGTAGCCGTAGGACGCCCGCACCGGGCGACCGCGGGCATCCCGCACCGCGGCCACCACGAGTTCGCCGCCGCGGGCGGTAACCATGGCCTCCACCGTGCCCTCGCCGCCGTCGGCCATCGGCACCCGCACGCACTCGGCGGTGGGGAACACCGAACGGATGCCTCGCTCCAGGGCCGCGGCGGCCTCGGCAGCCGACATGGATTCCTTGAACGAGTCGGGAGCCAGAACGAACTTCATGTTGTTGATCTTCCCGGTCTCGGGCACCCGCTGCAACTGCGGGGCGCCCGGCGTCACATCCGTTTCCCCCGCGTAGGATCGCAACCATGCGATTCGGACTCTTCATACCTCAAGGCTGGCGTCACGACCTGGTCGACATCGATCCCGCCGAGCAGTGGGCGACCATGAGTGGCCTCGCCGCTCACGCCGACGCCGGCGAGTGGGAGTCGATCTGGGTGTACGACCACTTCCACACCGTGCCGGTCCCGAGCCACGAGGCCACCCACGAAGCCTGGACGCTGATGAGCGCCTTCGCCGCCACCACGAACCGCGTCCGCCTCGGCCAGATGTGCACCTGCATGAGCTACCGCAACCCGGCCTACCTCGCGAAGGTCGCCGCAACAATCGACATCATCTCCGGCGGACGCGTCGAAATGGGCATCGGCGCCGGCTGGTACGAGCACGAGTGGCGCGCGTACGGTTACGGCTTCCCGCGCGCCGGCGAGCGCCTCGCCCGCCTCGACGAGGGCGTGCAGATCATGCGCCAGGCCTGGACCACCGGCACGGCCACCCTCGACGGAGAGCATTACCAGGTGGACGGTGCCATCGTGCGGCCGCTCCCCCTGCAGGAGGGCGGCATCCCGATCTGGATCGCCGGCGGCGGCGAGAAGGTCACCCTGAAGATCGCGGCGAAATACGCGAACTACACCAACTTCGACGGTTCGCCCGAGGGCTTCTCGCACAAGAGCGAGCTGCTCGAGGCACATTGCACGGCGGAAGGCACCGACTTCGGTGCCATCACCCGCTCGGCGAACTACAACACGGTGATCGGGGCGACGGATGCCGAGGTCGCCGACCGTCTCGACGCCATCGAGGCCCGGGTCACCCCCTACCTCGGGTCGGAGGGCGCGACCGCGTTCATGGCCGAGTACCGCAGCGGCGAGGCGCAGGGCGTCGGCACGCCCGAACAGGTCGTCGAACGCCTGAACCGCATGAAGGAACGCGGCCTCGGCTACGCCATCCACTACTTCCCGGAGGCCGCCTACGACCGGTCGGGCCTGGAACTCTTCGAACGCGAGGTCATGCCCGCGCTGCTCTAGCGATCGCGGTCTCGCCCAACTCGACACGTCCGGTCGGTTCGGCCGGCACACCGGTCGAGTTCGACCGCAACGGTCGAACTCGGCTCACCTGAGCGCGAGGATGGAACCCATGAGCACCACCAGCACCGACGCCGGAGCCGCGTCCCCGGCCGAGCCCACCCGCATCACCTGGGAGGAGGCCGGGCAGACCCGGTCGGCCCTCTGGCACTCGGAGAGCGGCTGGGCACCGCCGACACGCGTCGTGATCGCCGACGACACCCTGACCGCGGATGCCGCCTACCGCCTCGCGCAGAACGGAACCGGCATGCTCTGGCGCGGCGACTTCCTGGGCGCCCGCCAGCTGCTCAGCGCCCTCTCCCGCCGCGTCGACCGCGGTCGGCACACGCCCACGACCGACCTGGCCGCGGGCTTCCGGCACTACCGGTCCGAGGCGCTGCGCCGCGCCCGGCTGCTCGGCCTGGTGCTCGTGCCGCTCGACGCCGACTACACCGTTCCGCTCCGCCGCGCGCCCGACGTGCGGCGCGCCTGCACCGAAACCTACGGCCGGGCGACGGATGCCTCGGTCACCGCCCTGCGCGAGCTCGTCGGCCTCATCGGAGCGCACGAATGGCGCACGACCGGCGTCGACGTGCCCGCGCTCGGCGCCCGCATCCACCCGCACTACGGGGTGTTCTCGCCCGTGCGCGGCGAATACCTCGACCTGGTCAACACGGCCCCGCTGCCGGCTGCCTGGGCCGGCTCGAGCGCCCAGACCGCCTCCGCGTTCGACATCGGCACGGGCACCGGGGTGCTCGCTGCGGTGCTGGCGCGGCGCGGCATCCGTCACGTGGTCGGCACCGACCAGGCCCCGCGGGCGCTGGCCTGCGCGCGCGAGAACATCGAGCGGCTCGGGCTGGCCGGTGCCGTCGACATCACCCGGGCCGACCTGTTCCCCGCCGGACGCGCCGACCTGGTGGTCTGCAACCCGCCGTGGATCCCCGCGACCGCCGTCACCGCAACGGACTTCGCCGTCTACGACCCGGACAGCCGGATGCTGCGGGGCTTCCTCTCGGGGCTGGCCGACCACCTCGAGCCGGTCGGGGAGGGCTGGCTCGTGCTCTCCGACATCGCCGAGCACCTCGGGCTGCGCTCCCGCGGCGAACTCCTCGACCTGATCGAGGACGCGGGCCTCGAGGTCATCGCCCGCCTCGACACCAAACCCGTGCACAACCGCGCCGCCGACACGTCCGACCCTCTGCACGCCGCCCGCTCAAAAGAAGTGACATCCCTCTGGCGGTTGCGGGCAGCCTCCGCATCCACCTCCTCGCCCACCTCCTCGCCCACCTCCTCGCCCGTCGCCGGGTGAACCGTCACGTTTGAGGGGTGGGCCGCACCGCCCGCCCCCAACCGAGTCGTTCGGGGCGCTATTTGGGTTTCTGCGTGCCGTTCCCGGCTGCGGCGAGGCGCCAGCGGGACCAGGGCCAGATGCCGTCCATCTCCACCTCGAGCGAGAAGCTGAGCAGCACCCGGATCACCACGATGGCGCCGAGCACCAGCACGCTCTGCGGGGTCGGATCCACCAGGATCGTGCGGATGATATCGGCGATGATCAGCACTTCTAGTCCGAGGAGGATGGCCCGGCCCAGATTGCGCCGCAACTCCTCGTAGGCCCGCTGCCGGCTGTCTGCCCGCAGCATGGCCGGCACGGCGGCGAGGAAGGCGGCCGCACCGCCCAGCACCATGATGGCCGCGCCCGCCGCCTCGACGATCCGCACGACCGCCGAGATCACCTCGTCAAAGTTCATCGGCGGCGCTCCTCGTTCTGCGGTTGGTCCGACGATAGCGCGTGCCACCCCGCCGGTCGAGCCACCCCGCCGGTCGCGCCACCCCGGCGGTCAAGTCTCCGTTGCCGCGCCAGCGCACGACCGTGGCCGTACCGGTCGCGAGTGACCGGCTGAACAGGAATTACGACCGGAACGGGGATTTTCGGCGATCTGAGGAGGGGAACACGGCGATTCGTTGCGAGGTATGGCAAGAAACCGCCCGCCCCCTCCCGCTACTCTGGACCGTGGCGCCGCATGGCACCGCACGCACCATCCCGCACAGCTCCACCCCGCCGCGACCGCGGCACTCACGAAGAACGGAGGTTCCCATGTCGAATTACGTTGCGCAAGATGCACTGGTCGGTGAGCCCGAGGTTCTCGAGGATGCCGCCTTCTCCGCCAGCGACCCGACCACCCACCCGGCCTGGCTCCGCCTCAAATCCGCGGCCACCGCGCTGCAGGCCAGCCAGGCGCAGGACGGTTCGATCCCCGTCGCCGCCGCGCACGCGGATGCCGCCGCGCACGTCGACGTGATCACCGCAGCCATCGACGCACTCGCCCCGTTGTTCCCGCACGACGACGCCTACCTGACCGCCGTGAACCGGGACTTCACCCGCTGGTGCACCGAGGGCTTCGGCGTGCCGGACTTCTACGACTCCCTGATGGCGTTCCAGCCGCAGCAGCGGCGGGCCGACGGCATCCGTCACCTGGTCGTTTTTCCGATGTACACGCAGAACGGCAGCACGAACCGTTTCGTCGAGGCCGTGCTGATCGAGGTCATCTGGCCGGAGTTCATCGACGAGCTCGAGCAGGAGTACACGAACAAGCTGTTCATGCCGATCCGGTTCCTCGATTTCACGCCCGGCTACGACACCAACTCGGCCGTGCTGTTCCCCGAGACCGTCGCGATGCGCGAGATCCCCACCTTCACCTGGGGTGCGATCTTCGCCGACCGCGAGGCCGCCCGGTTCCGCCGGGTCGTGCGCGCGGCCGCCGAGATCACCCGTCTCGAACTGTCCGCCGACGCGGCGGCGCTGCTCGACGACCAGCACCTGACCGAGGAAACCTTCGTCATGTGGGACCTCATCCACGACCGCACGCATATGCGCGGGGACCTGCCGTTCGACCCGTTCATGATCAAGCAGCGGATGCCGTTCTTCCTGTACTCCCTCGAGGAACTGCGCTGCGACCTGACCGCCTTCCGCGAATCGGTCACGATCGAGCGCGACGAGAACGCCGGCCCGGAGGCGCGCCGGCACGCGAAACTCGTGCAGTACGCCGTGATCTTCGACCGGATCTTCCGGTTCGCGATCAGCGGCTCCCGGGTGCGCAACTACGACGGCCTGGGCGGGCAGCTGCTGTTCGCGTGGATGCACCAGCACCACGTGCTGCACTGGACCGACACCCGGCTCACCTTCGATTGGGAGGCCGTGCCCGATGTGGTCATCGCGCTCGGCAAGCAGATCGACGATCTCTACTGGGCGTCGATCGACCGGCCGAAGAAGGCCCACTGGCTGGCCGCCTACGACATGATCGCGGAAACGCTCACGCCGAACCCGGCGTCGCAGTGGGCTCTCGGGCTGCCGCTGGACGTGCTGGCCGGCGCCCCCAAGGGCTACACCGATCTGGTCCTCGACGACGAATTCCCGCTGTCGATGTTCTTCGAAGCGCTCGACAAGAAGATGAAGCCCGTGATCGAGTCGACCGCCGGACTCACCGGGCGTGACTGACACCACTGGAAGCACCACAGCCCGCCGCGGCGTCGCTGGTCTCACCGTGCTCATCGCCGGTGCGACCAGCGCGGCCGGCCGTGCCGTGGCCGCCGCGCTGACGGATGCCGGCGCGCACGTGATCGCGATCGGCTCCAACGCCGAGCGCCTGCAGGGCCTTGCCGCCGAGGTCCCCGGTGCCGTGACGTACGTCTCCGACCTCGGTGACTTCGCGGAGGTCACGGCGGTGGCCGACGCCGTGCATGCCGAGCACGGCCCCATCGACGGCCTGATCCACCTCGTCGGGGGCTGGCGCGGCGGTGGCGGTCTGGCCGGCCAGTCCGACCCGGACTGGGACTTCCTGCACACGCACGTCGTCACCACGCTCCGCAACACCACCCGCGCGTTCAACGACGACCTGCTGGCCTCGCCGGCCGGTCGCCTGGCGATCGTGTCCTCGGTGTCGGTCGACAAGCCGGCCCCCGGCGGTGCGAACTACGCCGCCGCGAAGGCCGCCGCCGAAACCTGGACCCGCGCGGTCGGCCAGGGCTTCGCCAAGGCGGGCACGGATGCCGCGGCGGTCGTCTTCGTCGTGCGGGCCCTCGCCGGGCTGGAAACCGAGCTCGCGACGGCGGTCGTCGAACTGTGGGACGCGCCGGCGGCATCCGTCAACAACACCCGCGTTCTTCTGGCCCCGCCGGCATCGTGAGTCACTGACTGTTGCCCGAGCGGACAACTGTTACCGTCACACCGGCGACAGTTGTCCGCTCGGGCAACAGTCGGACGCGGGACGGACGCCGGGGCGAGCCGCTAACGTCGTGGGGAGAGGCTACGGAGGGGTGGACATGCTCGAGATCCGGAACGTGAACAAGCGCTACGGCACCCGGAAGGTGCTGACCGACGTGAGTTTCGGCGTCGACAGTGGACGACTGACCGGCTTCGTCGGTGCGAACGGCGCCGGCAAGACCACCACCATGCGGATCATCCTGGGAGTGCTGTCGGCCGACTCCGGCACGGTGCTGCAGGACGGCGTGCCCCTGACCGGCGACGACCGCCGCCGCTTCGGCTACATGCCGGAGGAGCGCGGCCTGTACCCGAAGATGAGGGTCGGCGAGCACCTCGTCTACCTGGCCCGCCTGCACGGGCTGAGCTCGGCATCCGCCCGCCGCAACACCACCGAGCTGCTCGACCGGCTCGGCCTCGGCGAGCGGGCCGGCGACCTGGTGCAGTCGCTCTCACTCGGCAACCAGCAGCGCGCCCAGATCGCCGCCGCGCTGGTGCACGACCCGGAGTTCCTCGTGCTCGACGAACCCTTCTCCGGCCTCGACCCGCTCGCGGTGGAGGTGGTCATGGGCGTGCTCTCCGGCTACGCCGCCCAGGGCGCACCGGTGCTGTTCTCCTCACACCAGCTCGACATCGTCGAACGCCTCTGCGACGACGTCGTGATCATCGCCGACGGAGAGATCCGGGCGAACGGCCCCCGCGAGCAGCTGCGCGAGCAGCACAGCAGCCCCCGGTTCGAACTCCGCACCATTGCCGACGCGAAGTGGATCCGCGCCGTACCCGGCATCACTGTGCTCGACCTCTCCGACGGGGTCGCCGTGTTCGAGGCCGCGACGGATGCCGCCAGCCAGGCCGTGCTGCGCGAGGCCCTCGACCGCGCCCCGGTGACGTCGTTCAGCCAGCAGCGGCCCAGCCTCGCCACCATCTTCAAGGAGGTCGTGCGATGAGCGCCCCCCGGAACGACCGCACCGGCACCGACCACGCCGGCACCGACCGCGTGCAGGCCCGCCCCCGGTATCCGGCCCCGACCTTCGCCCGGAGCGTGTGGCTCGTCGCCACCCGCGAGATCATGGCGCGGCTGCGCAGCAAGGCCTTCCTGATCTCGACCGGCCTGCTGCTGCTGATCTCGATCGGTTCCGTCGTCGCCGGCAGCATCGCGAGTCAGAACCAGACCCTGCCGAAGGTGGCCGTCGTCGGTGCCGCCGCCCAGATCGTCGAGCAGACCCAGGCCTTCACGACGGTGCAGGCCGACGATGTGGACGACGCCGAGGCCCTGGTGCGCGCCGGCACGGTGTCCGCGGCCGTCGTCCCGGACACGGCGACGGATGCCTCGGTCGGCGTACGCGTGATCGCCCTCGATTCCGCACCGGTGGACGTGCTCGCGACTCTGAGCGTGACCCCCACGTTGGACCTGCTCGATCCGTCCACGCAGCAGAGCGGCGGCCTGATCTACCTTGTTTCCCTGGGCTTCGGGCTGGTCTTCTTCATGTCCGCGATCACGTTCGGATCGACCATCGCGCAAAGCGTCGTCGAGGAGAAGCAGACCCGGGTCGTCGAAATCCTGATGACCACCATCCCGGTGCGCGCCCTGCTCGGCGGCAAGGTGGTGGGCAACAGCATCATGGCTTTCGGGCAGATCGTGGCGATCGGCCTGCTGGTGGCGATCGGCATGGCCACGACCGGCCAGACCGGGCTGCTGGGCACCGTGGGGCCGTCGATCGTCTGGTTCGGCGTGTTCTTCGCGTTCGGTTTCGTCATGCTCGCATCGCTGTTCGCCGCGACCGCGTCGATGGTCTCCCGCCAGGAAGACGTGGGCTCGGCCACCTCTCCGGTGCTGTTCCTCGTGATGATTCCCTATTTTCTGGTGATCTTCTTCAACGACAACCCCACGGTGCTCGCGATCATGTCCTACATTCCGTTCTCGGCCCCGGTCGGCATGCCGATGCGCATCTTCCTCGGCACCGCCGCCTGGTGGGAGCCGCTGCTCTCGCTGGGGATCCTGCTCGCCTCGACGGCCGTGGTCATCCTGCTGGGCTCGCGTATGTACTCGAATTCCCTGCTCCGGATGGGCGCCCGCGTCACGTTCCGCCAGGCCCTGCGCGGCTGACCCACACCGAGCGCACAGAAGCGAGGCAGACGGATGCGCAAAGATGGAGTGGTGACTCAACTCCATGACCTTTCCTTGCGCGCGTTCGCCTCCGACAACTACTCCGGGGTGCACCCTGAGATTCTCGAGGCGATCGTCTCCGCCAACGGCGCGCACCAGGTCGCCTACGGCGAAGACGTCTACACGGCGAGGCTGCAGGAGGTCTTCGCTGAGCACTTCGGCGCGGGCGTCGTGGCCTTCCCCGTCTTCAACGGCACCGGCGCCAATGTGATCGGCCTGCAGTCGATGCTGCCGCGCTGGGGCGCCGTGATCTGCGCCTCCACCGCTCACATCAACACGGATGAGGCGGGCGCCCCCGAAAAGGTGGCCGGCATCAAGCTCCTCACCGTCGACACCCCCGACGGCAAGCTCACCCCCGCTTTGATCGACCAGCAGGCCTGGGGCTGGGGCGACGAGCACCGGGCCCAGCCGCTGGTCGTGTCGATCACCCAGACCACCGAGCTCGGCACCGCGTACACGGTCGACGAGGTGCGGGCCATCGCCGACCATGCGCACGCCAACGGCATGAAGCTGCACATGGACGGTGCCCGACTGTCCAACGCCGCCGCCTCCCTGGGCCTGCCGTTCCGCGCCTTCACCCGGGACGCCGGCGTCGACGTGCTCAGCTTCGGCGGCACCAAGAACGGCATGATGTACGGCGAGTGTGTCGTGGTACTGAACCCGGAGGCATCCGCGGGCCTGATCTACCTGCGCAAACTGAACATGCAGCTGGCCTCGAAGATGCGCTTCATCTCGGCCCAGCTGATCGCGCTGCTGGGCGGCGACCTCTGGCTTCGGAACGCGAGCCACGCCAACGCCATGGCCAGGCGTCTGCGCACCGCCCTCGAGGCAGGCATCGCCGCCGGTGAGATCGAGGGGCTGTCCTTCACCCAGAACACCCAGGCCAATGCGATCTTCGCCATCCTGCCGCCCGGCGTGTCCGATCGCCTGCGCGGACACTTCCGGTTCTACGATTGGGACCCCGCGACCAACGAGGTGCGCTGGATGTGCGGCTTCGACACCGATGAGGCCGACATCGACGCTTTCGTCGCGGCCCTGATCCGAGAGCTGGCAGCCCGATGAACGTCTTCGAAAACAAACCCTGGCTCGGCTCCTACGCCCCCGGGGTTCCGAACACCATCCAGGAGCCGACCGACACGCTCTCGGACATGATCGAGACCTCCGCGCGCCGGTTCGGCCCCAGCGTGGCCCTCGACTTCTTCGGCGCCACCACCACCTACGCCGAACTCGGCGAGCAGATCTCCCGCGCCGCGAACGGCCTGCTCCGCCTCGGCGTCAAGCCCGGTGACCGGGTGGCGCTCGTGCTGCCGAACTGCCCGCAGCACGTGGTGGCCTTCTACGCGGTGCTGCGCCTGGGCGCGATCGTCGTCGAGCACAATCCGCTCTACACCGAGCGCGAGCTCCGGCACCAGTTCGAGGACCACGGCGCCCGCGTGGCCATCGTCTGGGACAAGGTCTACAAGACCGTCACCGATTTCCCCGCCGACCTCGGCCTGCGCACCGTGATCGCCGTGAACCTGACGGAGGCGATGCCTCTCGCCAAGCGGCTCCTGCTCAAGCTGCCGATCACCAAGGCCCGCGAGTCGCGCGAGGCGTTGACCGCTGGCCCGCTGGGCAAGGATGTCTTCACCTGGGCCGGGATCGTCGACTCGCGCAAGCTGCGCCCGAACCACCCGCGCCCGCAGGTCACCGACACGGCCGCGCTCCAGTACACCAGCGGCACCACCGGCACCCCGAAGGGCGCCATCCTCAGCCACTTCAACCTGCGCTCGAACGCCCTCCAGGGTGAGGCCTGGGTGCAGGGACTGCGCCCCGGCGAGGAGGTCTTCTACGCGGTCCTGCCCATGTTCCACGCTTACGGCCTGACCCTGTGCCTGACGTTCGCGATGGCCACCGGCGCCCGGCTCGTGCTGTTCCCCAAGTTCGACGAGGGGCTGCTGCTCGATGCGGCCCGGCGCACCCCGCCCACGTTCATGCCGGCCGTCCCGCCGATCTACGACCGGCTCGTGAAGGCCGCGGCGGCGAAGGATGTGAGCCTGCGCAGCGTCCGTTTCGCCATCTCGGGGGCGATGAGCCTGCCGGTGTCGATTGTGGAACGGTGGGAGGCCGCCACCGGCGGGCTCCTCGTCGAGGGCTACGGCATGACCGAGGCCTCGCCGATCGCCGTCGGCAACCCGATGGGTCCGAGCCGGCGCCCCGGCACGGTGGGCGTGCCGTTCCCGAGCACCGAGATCCGGGTGGTCGACCCGGACGACCCCACCGTGAACCGCGGAATCGAAGAAGAGGGTGAGCTGCTCATCCGCGGCCCCCAGGTCTTCTCCGGATACTGGGACCAGCCGACCGAGACCGCCAAGACGCTGCTTGACGGCGGCTGGCTGCGCACCGGCGACATCGTGCGGGTCTCCGCAGACGGCTTCGTCACGGTCGTCGACCGCATCAAGGAGCTCATCATCACCGGCGGCTTCAACGTGGCCCCCTCCGAGGTCGAGGCGGCCCTTCTGTCGCATCCGGATGTCGCCGACGCCGCCGTCGTCGGGCTGCCGAGCGCGAACGGTGGCGAGGACGTCGCCGCCGCGGTCGTGCTGGCACCGGGAACCACCCTCGACGTGGACGCCATCCGCACCTACTGTCGCACCCGGCTTTCCGCCTACAAGGTGCCCCGCACCGTCGTAGAGGTCGATGAGCTGCCCCGCTCGTTGATCGGCAAGGTGCTGCGCCGCGAGGTGCGAGCGGGCCTCCTCAAGGAGTAGCCCCGGGTCCACCCCGACACAGTGACTCCACAGCCCCGTCCGGTAGAAATGTCATCCAACTAATGTTTCCCGGCACAGCGTTCGGGCCTTACCAGGAGTGACCACCGGTGGAGAACACGATGACCCAAAACGCCCCCGATCACTTCGATGTCGTCGTCATCGGCGCGGGGCCGGCCGGAACGGCCGCGGCGCTCCGGGCCGCCGAACTGGGAGCCCGGGTCGCCGTGGCGGAAGCGGACCGGCTCGGCGGAACCTGCGTGAACACGGGGTGCGTGCCGACGAGGGTGCTTGCCAAGGCCGCGCGCCTGATGCGCGAGGTGCGCACGGCGGATACCTATGGAATCGTGGTCAATGACCCGCGCATCGACTGGGCCACAATGGTCGAGCGGGTGCAGTCGCGAGTGAACAAGGTGCGCTCGATCAAGAGCGAGGCCGAGCGGTTCGAGGCTTCGGGAATCGAGCTGGTTCTGGAAGGCCGGGCGCGTTTCATCGATCCGCACTCCGTGATCCTGGACACCGGCCGCCTCCTCACCGCCGATACGTTCCTGATCTGCGTCGGCGGGCACTCTCGGCGACTGCCCGTGCCGGGGGCGCACCTGGCAACCGTCCCGGAAGACATCCTGAAACTGACAGAACTGCCCCGACGGGTTGCCGTGATCGGCGCCGGCAACACCGGCGCGCAACTGGTCACGGTTTTCAGCTCGTTCGGCTCGGCCGTGACCGTGCTCGACGTCGCCCCGCGCATCCTGACGGCTTCGGATTCCAACATCTCCGCCACGGTGTCGGCGGCGTTCCGCCAGCAGGGTGTGGCCGTGCACACGGGCATTGAAACGGTGGCGGCGATCGAGCAGGAAGCCGACGGAACTCTCACCCTGTCCTGGCGCGAGAACGGAACGGAGCAGTCCTCCGGTTTCGACGCCGTCGTCATGTCCACGGGCTGGCCGGCGGATGTCGACGACCTGGGGCTCGACAAGGCCGGCATCACCACCGCGCGGTCGGCGATTCCGGTGGACCTGTATTTCCGGAGCGTCGTGCCCCACATCTTTGCGGTCGGCGACGCGAACGGACGGGACATGCTCGTGCAGGCCGCCCAGTTCGAGGGTGAAGCCGCGGCCGAGAACGCGGTGCTGGGCGCCAATCGCAGAACACCGCATCACCTGCTTCCGGCCGGCGGCTTCACCGACCCCGACTACGCGGGCGTGGGGTTCACCGAGGAGGAGGCCCGGTCTCGCGACCCGCACTGCGTCGTCGCGACAGTGCCTTACACCGAACTCGACCGTGCTGTGATCGACGGCCGGGAACCCGGGTTCCTCAAGCTGATCGCCGACCGACGCCGGGAACTGATCCTCGGCGCCCATGCCACCGGGGAGAACGCGGTCGAGGTGATCCAATCCGTGACGACGGCGATGGCCGCCGGCGTCGACGTCGCCACCCTGGCCGGGGTGCGCTTCGCCTACCCCACCTACAGCGCGGTCATCGGCCTGACCGCGCGCCGACTCCTTCTGGAGCAACCGAAGCCCCTCCCGGAGGGCTGACCGGTCGCGGTGATCGAGCCTGTCGAGATCCCGACAGGCCCGATCTCCGGGGCTACGGGCGCAGCAGCACCTTGATGGCGCGGCGCTCGTCCATGGCGGCGTAGGCCTCGACGACCTCGGTCAGCGGCAGCTGCAGGTCGAACACGCGGCCGGGGTTGATTGCGCCGGAGAGGACTTCGGGCAGCAGCTCTTCGACATAACCGCGAACGGATGCGACGCCGCCGTTCAGGCCCACGTTCCGCCCGAACAGCGGGCGAACGTCGATCGGGCCGCCGGTGGGCACGCCCACGTAGCCGACCATTCCGCCGGGACGGGCCGACGCGATGGCCTGCTCCATCGACTCCTTGGTGCCAACGCACTCGAGCACACAGTCCGCGCCGATGCCGTCGAAGAGCTCACGGATGCGGGCCACGCCGGCCTCGCCGCGCTCCTCGACGATGTCGGTCGCGCCGAACTCGCGGGCCACGATCTGTCGTTCGGGGTGACGCGACATGGCGACGATCCGGGATGCCCCGAGCCGCTTGGCCGCGATGACGGCGCAGAGGCCGACCGCACCGTCGCCGACGACGACGACGGTGCTGCCCGCCGTCACACCGGCGGAGACCGCAGCGTGGTGGCCGGTGCCCATGACGTCGGCGAGGGTCAGAAGACCGGGAACCTGGGCGTCCGTGGGCACCGTCGGCGTCGCCACGAGCGACCCGTCCGCGTGCGGCACGCGCACCTTCTCGCCCTGGGCGCCGTCGGCGAAACCGCCGAGCTGATCGTCAGAGCCCCACCATCCACCGTGCAGGCACGAGGTGCTGGTGCCGTTCTGGCAGTTGACGCAGGTGTTGTCGCAGTCGTAGAACGGCGCGATGACGAAGTCGCCGACCTTGACCCGGCTGACGTCGGCGCCGATTTCCTCGACGATTCCGACGAACTCGTGGCCGATTCGTTTCGGCTCCTCGGTGGGCTGGATGCCGCGGTAGGGCCAGAGATCTGAGCCGCAGACGCAGGCCGCAACGACGCGCACGATGGCGTCACCGCCGGTGGAAAGAATCGGATCGGGTACTTCTTCGAGGCGGATGTCCCGTTCCCCGTGAATCACTGTTGCACGCATGGTTCGAGCCTAAGCCAGCGCGCTGACCGCTTCCGGGGCCGAGCGGCGCGTTCACCCGGTATTCCCGCCGAATTCCGCTGGGCGCGAAAAACGGCGGGAACCCTCTACAGCAGCGCGTCGTCGTCGAGGTCGGCCGGGTCCACCACCGCCAACGGTCCGGATGCGACGCTGAGCGAATCCCCGTCCGGCGCCAGGTCCACGCGCACCGCGTCACCGTCCCGCACGGCGCCCGACAGGATCGCGGTCGCCAGCTTGTCGTCGATCTCGGTCTGCATCAGCCGCCGCAGGGGGCGCGCGCCGTAGATCGGGTCATAGCCCCGCTCGGCCAGCCAGGTGCGGGCATCCGGGGTCACCCCCAGCTCGAGCCGGCGCTCGCCCAGCCGCTTCTCCAGCCGGTCCACGAGCAGCCCGACGATCTGGCCGAGGTCCTCCATCGACAGCGACTCGAACACGACGATGTCGTCGAGACGGTTGACGAACTCGGGCTTGAACGTCTGGCGCACAAGCGCCTGCACGGCCGCCTCCTTCTCGTCGCGGCTGAGCACCGGGTCGATCAGGAATGCCGACCCGAGATTGGAGGTCAGCACCAGGATCGTGTTGCGGAAGTCGACGGTGCGCCCCTGGCCATCCGTGAGCCGGCCGTCGTCGAGCACCTGCAGCAAGACGTCGAAGACCTCCGGATGCGCCTTCTCCACCTCGTCGAACAGGATCACCGAATACGGGCGGCGGCGCACGGCCTCGGTCAGCTGCCCGCCCTGTTCGTAGCCGACGTAGCCGGGAGGGGCCCCCACCAGGCGGGACACGGAGAACTTCTCCCCGTACTCGCTCATGTCGATGCGCACCATCGCTTTTTCATCGTCGAAGAGGAACTCGGCGAGCGCCTTCGCGAGCTCCGTCTTGCCCACGCCGGTCGGCCCGAGGAAGAGGAACGAACCGGTCGGCCGGTCCGGGTCGGAGATGCCGGCCCGGCTGCGGCGCACGGCGTCGGCGACCGCCCGCACGGCCTGCTTCTGCCCGACCAGGCGGTGCCCGAGCTCACCCTCGAGGTTCAGCAGCTTCTCCGTCTCGCCCTGCAGCAGCCGGCCCACCGGGATGCCGGTCCACATCGCGACCACGGCGGCGATGTCCTCCGCGGTGACCTGGTCGTTGACCATCCGCGGCCCGTCGGACTCGGCCTGCTCGGCCGCGGCGAGCTCCTTCTCCATCTTGGGGATGTCGCCGTAGAGCAGCCGGGACGCCTTCTCCAGGTTTCCCTCGCGTTCGGCCCGGTCGGCCGCACTGCGGGCCGTATCGAGCCGCTCTTTGAGTTCGCCGATCCGGTTCAGCGAGGCGCGCTCCTTGTCCCAGCGCGCCTGCAGCTCGGCCAGTTTCAGCTGGCGCTCCATGAGGTCGCCGCGCAGCTTCTCCAGCCGCGCCTTCGAGGCGTCGTCCTTCTCTTTCTTCAGCGCCAGCTCCTCCAGCTTGAGCCGGTCGACGCTGCGTCGCAGCTCGTCGATCTCCACCGGGGCGGAGTCGATCTCCATCCGCAGCCGGCTGGCGGCCTCGTCGATCAGGTCGATGGCCTTGTCGGGCAGCTGCCGGGCCGTGATGTACCGGTTGGAGAGGGCTGCCGCGGCCACCAGGGCCGCGTCCGCGATCGACACCTTATGGTGGGCCTCGTAGCGCTCCTTGAGCCCGCGCAGGATGGCCACGGTGTCTTCCACGCTCGGCTCGTCGACCAGCACCGGCTGGAACCGGCGCTCGAGGGCGGCGTCCTTCTCGATGAATTCGCGGTACTCGTTGAGCGTGGTCGCCCCGATCAGGCGCAGCTCGCCGCGGGCGAGCATCGGCTTGAGCATGTTCGAGGCAGCCACGGAGCCCTCGCCGCCGCCGGCACCCATCAGGGTGTGCAGTTCATCGACGAAGGTGATGATCTGCCCTTCGGCGTCGTTGATCTCCTTGAGCACGGCCTTGAGCCGCTCCTCGAACTCGCCGCGATACTTGGCCCCGGCAACGAGGGCCGCCAGGTCGAGCGAGACCAGCTGTTTGCCCTTGAGCGAATCGGCCACGTCGCCGGCCACGATGCGCTGGGCGAGCCCCTCCACCACCGCGGTCTTGCCCACCCCGGGCTCCCCGATCAGCACCGGGTTGTTCTTGGTGCGACGGGTGAGCACCTGGCTGACCCGGCGGATCTCGGCGTCTCGCCCGATCACCGGGTCGAGCTTGCCGCTCTTGGCGATCTCGGTGAGATTGACCCCGTACTGCTCGAGAGCGGATTTCGCTTCTTCCTGGGGCGGTTGCTGACCTGCTTGCATCAGAAGATCCTCTCTCGGGCGGCCGCTCTCGCTGCTCGCACAGCAAAACCTGAGCCTGTTGGACTCAAGTTTAGAGGAAAATGGGAAAACGCGCCAGCGGTCCGGACACGACCCGACGGCGTGGCCGCAGCAGCCGCGGCACGGGTCAATTCCGTTCGGGGTATGCGGATTCCGCTGTCAGATGCCATACTTACCGAACAAAAGACCGGTTTCTACACTCAGCGCAGAGGATCAGGCCCGTGGCCACCCCCACCCTTAAAAACTTCGTCAATGGCCGGTTCGTTGATCCCGCCGGCACCGATCTGCTCGATATCGTCGATCCGACAACGGGGCGCCTGGTGGCCCGGGCCCCGGTCTCCACCGCGGCCGACGTCGACGACGCGATGACCGCCGCGAAGAGCGCCTTCCGCACCTGGGGTCGCACCACCCCTTCCGAACGGCAGCGCGCGCTTCTCCGCCTCGCCGACGCGATCGACGCCGAGAGCGACGCCATCGTGGAGGCCCAGCACCGCAACACGGGCCAGCCCCGCGCCACGATCGCCGCCGACGAGGTCGCGGCCGGCACCGACCAGCTGCGCTTCTTCGCGGGTGCCGCCCGCCTGCTCGAGGGCAAGTCCGCCGGTGAATACCTGCCCGGCATGACCTCCTGGGTGCGCCGCGAGCCGATCGGCGTGGTCGGCCAGGTCACCCCGTGGAACTTCCCGTTCCTGATGGCCATCTGGAAGATCGGCCCGGCGCTGGCCGCCGGCAACACCCTCGTACTCAAGCCCAGCGACACCACCCCCGAGTCGACCCTCGAACTCGCCCGGATCAGCCAGGGCATCCTGCCCGACGGCGTGATGAACATCGTGCTCGGCAACGGCGGCACCGGGGCCGCGATCGTCGAGCATCCGGTGCCCGGCCTGGTCTCGATCACCGGCAGCGTGCGGGCCGGCATGGCCGTCGCCGCCGGCGCCGCGAAGACGCTCAAGCGAGCGCACCTCGAGCTCGGCGGCAAGGCGCCGGCCCTGGTCTTCGCCGACGTGGACGTCGCCAAGACCGCGGCCGCCATCGCCGACTTCTCCTTCTACAACGCCGGACAGGACTGCACGGCCATCACGCGGGTGCTGGTGCACGAGTCCATCCACGACGAATTCGTCGCCGCCCTCGTCGCCGAGGCCCGCGGCCGCACCACCGGGTCGGCCGACGACGCCGACAACTACTTCGGGCCACTGAACAACGTCAACCACTTCGGCGACGTCGTGAAAAAGGTCGCGGCTCTGCCCGACCACGCCGTCATCGCCACCGGCGGCCACCAGGTCGGCACCGAGGGCTTCTACTTCGAACCCACCGTCGTCACGCAGGTGCGCCAGACGGATGCGATCGTGCAGGAGGAAACGTTCGGCCCGGTGATCACGGTGCAGCCCTTCACTTCGGAGGAGCACGCGGTCACGCTCGCGAACGATGTCAGCTACGCCCTCGCCTCCAGCGTGTGGACCCTCGACCACGCCACGGCCATGCGGGTCTCCCGCGACCTCGACTTCGGCGCGGTGTGGATCAACACGCACATCCTGCTGACCGCGGAGATGCCCCACGGCGGCTTCAAGCAGTCCGGTTACGGCAAAGACCTGTCGATGTACGGCGTCGAGGACTACACCCGCATCAAGCACGTCATGAGCGCCCTGGAGTAACCGGATCTGGACAAGCTCGACCACCGACCAGAACAGAGGACCCTCGATGACATTCCATCCGCTCGACCCGCTGTCCGCCGCCGAGTTCACCGCGGCCGTGGCCGTCCTCGCCCGCGAGCGCGGCGTCGCCGACGGCTGGCGGTTCGCCTCGATCGAGCTGGTCGAACCGTCCCGGGGCGCCGTCGCAGAGTTCGCGGCGACCGGTACGGTTCCCGACCGCCGCGCGCGCCTGGTTGTGCTCAATCGCGCCGAGAACACCACCTGGGTGGGCGTCGTGTCACTCACCGCCGACACCCTGCTCGACTGGGACGCCGTGCCGGGAATGCAGGCGAATTTCACCGTCGACGAGTGGGACGAAGCCGACGCCGCCCTCCGCGCCCACCCCGATGTGATCGCCGCCCTCGCCCGGCGGGGAATCACCGACCTCGACCTGGTCTTCATCGACACCTGGACCTACGGAGATGCGGTCATCCCCGACCGGTACCGCGGCCGACGCCTGGGGTGGTCGGATGTCTGGGTGCGGGCCTCCGATGGCGCCAACCCGTACGCGGGCCCGGTCAGCGGACTGCACTTCGTGCTCGACGTCAACACCATGGAGCTGCTCGACGTCGAGGACTCGTTCACGGTCGAACCGCCCGCTGGAATGGGCGAATACGTGCCGCATCTGGTGCCCCGGCGCATCCGGGATCGCAGTGAGCGCCCGACGCTCACCCCGCTCGACATCGTTCAGCCCGACGGCCCCAGCTTCACGCAGGGCGGCAACCTGGTCGAGTGGCAGAACTGGTCGCTGCGGGTGGGCTTCAACTACCGCGAGGGCATGACCCTGCACAACGTGGGCTACCGGGACGGCGGCCGGGTGCGCCCCATCGCCAACCGGTTGTCGTTCGCGGAGATGGTCGTGCCCTACCGCGACCCCAGCGTGGACCATTTCCGCCGCACCGCCTTCGACATCGGCGAGTGGGGTCTGGGGTTCATGACCACCTCGCTCGAGCTCGGCTGCGACTGCCTCGGCGAAATCCGCTACCTCGACGCCGTGCTGCACAACAGCAAGGGTGAGCCGTACAGCATCCCGAACGCGTTCTGCATTCACGAGGAAGACAACGCGGTGCTCTGGAAGCACGTCGACCACAACGGCAGTGCCGAGGTGCGACGGATGCGCCGGCTCGTCGTGTCCTTCCACGTCACCGTCGCGAACTATGAGTATCTCGTCTACTGGCGCTTCTACCAGGACGGCAACATGGAGTGCGAGGTGCGCGCCACCGGGATCATGGTGGTGACCCACCTCGACGAGGGCCAGCCGCACCCTAACGGCACCCTGGTCGACACGCGCACCTACGCACCGTTCCACCAGCACTTCATCGTGGCCCGGATGGACCTCGACGTGGACGGCCCGGAGAACACAGTGTTCCGCACCGAGACCCGGGCCGAGCCGATCAGCGCCGTGAATCCGCTCGGCCTCGCGATCACCCAGCAGAACACCCCGATCGAGACCGAGGGGTTCGACGACTACAACTGGGACACCCAGCGGGCCTGGAAGGTCGTGAACGAGAACTCGCTCAACGGCCTCGGCACACCCGTGTCCTACAAGCTGTTTCCCGGCGGAGCCATCCCCTCTTTCTTCGACCAGGCGGCGCCCGCGCTGCAACGCGCCCAGGTGATCGGGCACACGGTCTGGGTCACCCCAAACGACGAGACCGAGCGCTGGCCGTGCGGCGAGTTCGTCAACCAGAGCGCGGTCGACCACGGTCTGCCCGAATGGATCCAGGCGCGCCGACCGGTGCGCAACGCCGACGTCGTGCTCTGGTACGTTTTCGGAATCCACCACATCACCCGACCGGAAGAGTGGCCGATCATGCCGGTCGATACCGTGTCGTTCTGGCTCAAGCCGGTCGGCTTCTTCGACCGCAATCCGTCGCTCGACGTGGAACCGAGTCCGGCGCACTGTGCGCCGGGCGAGCACGCCGGGCACTCGCATGACCACTGACCACTGCGACACCCGTCGCGAACCGAGGGAGAAACCAGCGTGACCCGAGTAGCCAACTACGTCGTCGCCTACGAAGCGACCGAGCGGGGCAATGACACCGTCGAGCTGGGTGTCGCGCTGGCGCGCCTGACCCACTCCGAACTGCGTCTATGTCTCGTGCTTCCGCATCATTCGCCCACCGTCCCGGGCCGGGTCGGTGCCGTCTCCTCCCCCGACTACCAGGCACTGCTCGAAGAGCAGTCCCTCGAATGGCTCGAACAGGGCCGGGCCCTGGTTCCCGATGACGTGGTCGCCACCACTCACCTCCTCTACGCCGACTCCACCACGGAGGGGCTGCTCCAGGCCGCCCGCACGTTCGGCTCGGACCGCATCGTCGTCGGGGCGTCCCGTCGCGGCCTGATGAACCGTTTCACGATCGGCAGTGTGGCCAACGCACTCCTGCACGCCTCTCCGGTACCCGTCGCGCTCGCACCCCGCGGCTACAAGGCCCCCGCGCAGCTCACCCGGATCACCTGCGCCATCGGCACCCGGCCGGGCTGGAAGACGCTGCTCGATTCCCTGGTGGCCTTCTCGGAGGACCTCACGGTCGACCTGCGTTTCGTCACGCTCGTCGAGGTCGACGCCGGCCGTCGGCACCCGGTCGAGGAGACCGAGAGCCAGACCCACCTCGCCGGCGTGCTGGAGTACTTCCAGAGCCGGTCCACGGCGCACGGCACCATCACCACCGAGGTCGCGTCCGGGCACAGCGTCGAGTCCGCCGTCGAGGCGCTCGACTGGCAGCCGTCCGAAGTCGCCTTCGTCGGGTCCAGCCGGCTCGCCCAGCCCACCACGATCTTCCTCGGCATCACCGCGCACCGCATGCTCCACGCGCTCCCCGTTCCCCTCATCGTGGTACCCACCGGCACTGACGCCCGTAAGCCGCACTAACCCTAAGGACAGTTCTATGACCAGCCAAACTCCCTACTCGGGCGGGGCGCCCGACACCTCCACCCGCACCGGCGGCCTGTCCGAAAAGGGCCTCAGCGCCGGCTCGATCGGGCTGCTCGGCGCCACGGTCATCGGCATCTCGTGCATCGCGCCGGCCTACACCCTGACGGCCTCCCTCGGCCCGACGGTCGCGGCCGTCGGCACCCAGCTGCCGGCCATCTTCCTGGTCGGGTTCATCCCCATGTTGCTGGTGGCGCTCGGCTACCGCGAGCTCAACAACGCCATGCCGGATGCCGGCACCTCCTTCACCTGGGCCACCCGCGCCTTCGGGCCGTGGCTCGGCTGGATGGGCGGCTGGGGCCTGATCGTCGCCACCGTGGTCGTACTCTCCAACCTCGCCGGAGTCGCCGTCGACTTCTTCTATCTGATGCTCGCCCAGCTGTTCGGCAATCCGGATCTCGCCGACCTGACCAACAACGTGGTGATCAACGTGGTCACCTGTCTGGTGTTCATGGTCGCGGCCGCGTACGTCTCGTACCGCGGCATGGAGACCACGAAGGCCGTGCAGTACGTGCTCGTCGCCTTCCAGCTGATCGTGCTGGTCTGGTTCAGCGTCGCCGCCCTGCTGCAGGTCTCCGACGGCACCGCCTTCGATTCCCTCGCGTTCAGCGCCGACTGGTTCAACCCGTTCGTCATCCCCTCGTTCTCCGCCTTCGCGGCCGGGGTCTCGCTCTCCATCTTCATCTTCTGGGGCTGGGACGTCACCCTGACCATGAACGAGGAGACCAAGAACCCGAAGACCACCCCCGGGCGTGCGGCGACGCTGACCGTGGGCGTCATCTTCGCGCTCTACCTCCTCGTCGCGGTCGCCACCCTGATGTTCTCCGGCATCGGCGCCGGCGAATTCGGACTCGGCAACGAAGAGATCCAGGGCAACGTGTTCGCCGCCCTCGCCGGACCGGTGATGGGTCCCTTCGCCATCCTGATGTCCCTGGCCGTGCTGTCCAGCTCGGCAGCCTCGCTGCAGTCGACCTTCGTCGGGCCGGCGCGCACCATGCTCTCAATGGGCCACTACAAGGCGTTCCCGAAGCGGTTCGCCTCGATCAGTCCGCGCTACAAGTCCCCGGCCTACGCCACCGTGATGGCGGGCATCGTGGCCTGGGGCTTCTACGCGATCATGCGCGTGCTCAGCACCGATGTGCTCACCGACACGATCCTCACCCTGGGCATGATGATCTGCTTCTACTACGGGGTCACCGCGTTCGCCTGCGTCTGGTACTTCCGTGACGCGCTGCACGGCCCCCGGGCCATCCTGCTCAAGTTCCTGGCGCCGCTGATCGGTGGGGTCATCCTGCTGGTCATCTTCGCGACCACGCTCTTCGACAGCATGAACCCCGACTACGGCAGCGGATCGAACATCGGCGGGGTCGGGCTCGTCTTCATCCTCGCGATGGTGCTCTTCATCGGCGGCATCGTGCTGATGCTGATCCAGCGCAGCGTCAACCCGGCCTTCTTCCAGGGGAAGACGCTGACGCAGGGCTCCTCGAAGGAACACGGACACATGGAGTAGCCCTCTGCTGCGCCCGGCCGGGCGCTACGCCTACCTCAACGGCAAGATGCGCAACCGCAACCGCTCCCGCTGACCCGCCGGCACGAGCGACTCGCGCCGGGTACGCGAGTAGGCTTTCACCTGCCGGTCACGAGGCCGCTGTCCCAGCAAGAGGTGGCCCATGCCGCAGCACCGCCCGTCTGTTCCCCCGGCCGAATCCACTCTGATCGGCGCCGACGGCTGGCCGGCCGATCTGGTCACCGCCGTGCGCGCGTCGACCGAGGCGGCGGCCCGCGCCACGCTGCCCTGGGTGGGTCGCGGCGACAAGACTGCCGCCGACCGGGCGGCCGTCGCGGCGATGCGCGCCGTGCTCCTGACCGCGCCGTTCCGCGGAACCGTCGTGATCGGCGAGGGTGAGAAGGACCAGGCCCCCATGCTCGCCAACGGGGAGCGACTCGGCACCGGGAACGGACCCGACTGCGACATCGCGGTCGACCCACTCGACGGCACGACCCTCGCCGCCCGAGACCTGCCCGGTGCGGTGTGCGTGATCGCCCTCTCTCCCCGAGGCACGATGTTCGACCCGGCCGGAGTCTTCTACATGGAGAAGCTCATCTCCGGCCCGGCCGGCCACGGCGTGCTGGACCTGCGCGCCTCCGCGACCCACAACCTCCGCGCCTTCTCGGCCGCCAGCGGCATCCCCGAGACCTCGCTCACCGTCGCCGTACTCGACAAGCCGCGGCACGTCTCCCTGATCCGCGAACTCGGATTCGCCGGGGCGCGGGTGCTCCGCGTCGCCGAGGGCGATGTGTCCACGGCCATCGCCGCCGCATCGACGGATGCCGCGGTCGACCTCTCAATGGGAATCGGCGGCACTCCGGAGGGCGTCATCGCCGCCTGTGCCGTGCGCGCCCTCGGTGGTGTGATGCTCGGGCGGATGGCGCCGCAGGGCGATGGCGAGCGGAGCGCCGTCCGAGCCGCGGGCCTCGACCTCACCCGCATCTACACCGTCGACGACCTGGTAGCCAGCGACCGTGTGCTCTTCGCGTCGGCCCCGGTCACCTGACCGTCCAGCCGGCCGAGACCCGATGCACCCCCAGGCGCCTGCCCGAGGGACAATGGAGCGGTGAGTTCCACAACGACCTTCGCCCTTATCCGCCACGGCCAGACCGATTGGAATGCCGCTCTGCGCATCCAGGGTCTCTCCGACATCCCGCTCAATGAGACGGGGCGTGGTCAAGCGGAGGATGCCGTCGGCCACCTGGCCGATTATGAGTGGGACTTCGTCGTGTCCTCGCCGCTCAGCCGTGCGGCGGAGACGGCGGACCTGATCGCTGACGGCCTCGGCCTCACCGTCTCCCGGCGCATCCCCGAGATCGTCGAGCGCGACTACGGTCCGGCGGAGGGCATGAGTGCGGGCCCCGAGCTGGACGCGCTCCGGGAACCGGGCGGCCCCACCGGCATCGGCGGCTTCCGCGGTGCCGAGCCGGAGGCCGTCGTCGCCGACCGCGGCCTCACCGCCCTGCAGCTGCTCGCGCGCGACCACCCGGGTGCCCGCATCATCGTTGTCAGCCACGGCACGCTGATCCGCTTGACTCTGATGCAGGTGCTCGACCAGCCCGTCGACACGATCAGGAATGCCTCCCTCAACGTGCTCGCGCACACCCCGTCAGGTTGGACCCTGGACATCCTGAACGGCAGGCCTGTCGCCATCGCCGCCGACCTCCTCCCCTCTGCCATCTAGCCTTCTCGCGGGATGAGTGTTCCCGTTTCGGACGAGTGTCGCCGGTGTGCGGCGCGCTTGTGTCCGGTCCACCCCCGCGCCGGCTCCCCNCCGCGCCGGCTCCCCGGGGAGGGTGGTGGCGGCGCAGGGTGTGGAGGCGGGCGCATGTTCTACCGTGCGCCGGCCCAGGCAGGGTGCGCCGCGAGACGTGTTGCGGGCTGGGTGGCTGGCGGGTTAACGCAGGAAAGCCACCGGGGTGGGGTGGCCTTTCTGGCGTTAACGCAAAATGGCCACCCGTGAGGGTGGCCATTTCGTGTGTTTCAAGTTAAGTCCGGCGGTGTCCTACTCTCCCACAGGGTCCCCCCTGCAGTACCATCGGCGCAGAGAGTCTTAGCTTCCGGGTTCGGAATGT
>NZ_SOGN01000048.1 GCF_004403395.1 Cryobacterium cheniae | reverse complement strand
CTGGTGAGCGCATGACCGCGCTCACTCCCGTGCGAGACCCGATGAATGGTTTCGATCACCCGCCGACGTTGCCACACTCTGCCACGCGCGGCAGTGCACGGGAGCTCTCCACCCTCCTTGCATCACTTCAGCACATCAGCGTTGGCACATTCGCCGTTTCCGCGGCCACCTGGCAGGTCAGGGGCCCCCGAATCGGAGTGGACTCGGGCTCGGTGCTTCTCGGTTACATTCAACGCGTCGGGGACACTTTCGAGGCGACGAATCTCCTCCGGCCGTTGGAGAGCCGTGTGGCGTCCACGCTGGCCCAGGCGGCCGAAAGCATCGCAGCCGGGGCGGCAACAAAATGAGCGCTGAATCCCAGGCACCGACGACCTTCTCCCCGATCTCGCCTGTGCGCACCCCGGTCAACGCACGCAACCGACGCGACTCCGCGGATGCCTTCAGCGACTACCTGCGTCGCATCGGCCACGGTCCCCTCCTGAGCGCGGCGGACGAGGTCACCGTCGCCCGGCGCATCGAGGTCGGCCTATTCGCCACTGGGAAACTCGCCCACGGGGTTGATGACCCCGAGCTGTCCCGGGAACTCGCGTGGCTCGGCCACGATGGTGCACGGGCGAAAAACGATTTCATCGAGGCCAACCTGCGCCTCGTCGTCAGCATCGCCAAACGCTACTCCGGCCGAGGAACACTCATCATGGACCTCGTCCAGGACGGCAACATCGGCCTCGTCCACGCGGTTGAAAAGTTCGACTTCACAACCGGCTACAAGTTTTCCACCTACGCGACCTGGTCGATCCGCCAAGCCATCCACCGCGGCGTAGCTGACAAGTCCCGCATGATCCGCATCCCCGTCCATACCGCCGAGGAGCTCAATAAGATCAAGCGCATCCGCCGCGACCTTGCGACTTCCCTCGGGCGGGAACCCACCATCACGGATCTCGTGGCTGCCACCCAGCTCCCGCCCAAGGAAGTGTCCCGGTTGCTCGACTATGACCGCGAACCCATTTCCCTGGACATGCCGATCGGTGATGGTGTGGGTGACATCTCCGAACTCATCCAAGACGGCGACCTGCCCGAGCCCGAGGAATACGCGACCCTCACCCTGCGCCGGGCCGATATCACCTTTCAGCTCCGTCAGCTTCCGCCCCGGGAACAGGCCATCCTAACTGCCCGGTTCGGACTCGACGGCGGCGAGCCGCACACCCTCGAACAGGTCGCCGCCCTCCAAGGCGTCACCCGGGAACGCGTCAGACAAATTGAAAAACGCGCCCTCGCGCTCCTGCGGGTACCACGACTCGAACAATACCTCTACGACTAACCCGGCGAGGAAGCGCAGGCCCGAGGTCGGGTCCCGGTCCCGGTCCCGGTCCCGGTGGGGAGCCCCGCACTTTCATGTGCGTGTTTGTCGGCACCGGGCAGATTGCCACACGCAATCAGGCATGCCCCGAGGCAGCCACAATAGCGAGCTGAGCGAACTCGCTGAACTTGGCCGGGTCATTGAACCGCCTCGACATCAGCACGTCATGCCGCAGCTTGGCCAATGTGACGCGGCCGAACTAATGTGCGGTCCAGCATGCCAGGATGGCAGTAGCTACCTGGTACGAAAACGCAGTCCGGGTGACGCCATGCGGCCCGACCTTATCCGTCAACTTTCTGGCGTCAACTTGTAATGTCATGTTGTCCTTGAGGAAGACGACCACGCCGTCTGTGGTTTCGTAAGCAGACAATCCGAGATTCGCGAGTCCCTCAATAGGTTGGACGGGGGCAACGCTTCCTTGCACCGTGTCGAAGAAGCTGCGGGCAGACGCTGCGTCCGAGGATTCCTGGACCGAGATCACGAATTCTCCATCAGTCAGATGGTATTTGCAGGTGTATCGGCGATCGATCCAGCTGTCGACGGAGTGTGGCGGGGCGGCGAGAGCCAGCGCACGTGTGATGTTGTCGCGTGTTTCGGTGCCACAAATCATCTGTGATGCTGCGGACGGTCCTGCCTCCGCGCTACCTGCCGAGCTCGACTGCGGAATCGGGGAGGCCGACGTGCCTGGCATGGACATTCCGGGGGCCATTGTGTTCACGGCGCCGGAGGAGGTGGTCGCGCACCCCGCAAGTAAAACTGTGGAAGCCACCGCGATCGGAAGCAGCCAGACGCGCCTGTTGGTGCGCCTCTCAGTCCTACTACGCCGCATGGCTGGACACCAAGCTGGCGTAGACGACAACGTTGTCTGGGTACGTACGAGTGGTTTCGTTGAACTCTCCTCCGCAGGTGATCAGCCGTAGTCCCGCATGATCGGTGTTGCCGTAGACGGCGAACTGCGGAAAGTCATCTTTCGGGTATTCCTCCACTCCGTCGACCACGAATACCGCCACGGTCGCATCGGCTCGGGTAACCAAAATCTCGTCGCCGGGACGCATCTCGCCAAGTCGGTAAAACACCGCGCGCCCCTCCACCCTGGAGTCGACGTGACCCAAGATGACGGAAGGTCCGATCGCGCCGGGGGTGGGCGAACCGGTGTACCAGCCGGCCGGAGAGGCCTCGTCCAACGACGGCGTCTGCACCGTACCGTCAGGATTCTGTCCCAATTGCATCAGGACAGAGTCCACTTCAATCGCGGGGACGTTGATCTGGGTGGGCTCGGAGGCGGTCAAGGTCGGGCCGACAACCTGGTCAACCGGCGGAGTCGGCGGAACTGAGATGGGCTCCGGTGAGGGGGTGGCGGAGACGGACTCCGGTGAGGGGGTAGCGGAGACGGACTCCTGCGATGGGGCTGACACGGCAGCCGAGGCTGGCGGTCGTGGAGGAGGAGGGTTGCCCCACAGGGCGAAACCGGTCGCCGTACAGCCGACGGTGAAGAGCAGAACCGCCGCCGCGGTAGCCAGACGGCTACCGCGGCGACGCTTTTCAGCCGGGATAATCACCGGAGATCAATCCGATCTCAGCCTCGTGCGGTGAGACGTCGACGAATCATCACCGCGCCGCCTGCCGCGGCCAGGGCCCCGGCACCGAGGGCGAGAAGGCCCATGTCAGCACCGCTTGACGTGCTGCCACCGCCGGTTTCCACGCCACCGTCAGGCATGTTCGCCTGCGACGCGCTCAGGGCGCCGCACAGAGCCGGCGACGTTGCTGCCAGGGGCAGACTCGGAACCAAGTCACTCTTTGCGTCCTGTGCTGCTTTCGTCAAAGTGGCCGGGTCCAGCCCGTGGACCACCACAACCGCCGTGCCTGCCTCTAGCGAGGCCGCGGTGGCGGCATCCAGAGTGAAGGTTCGGCTGTAGTCGTAGTTTGCACCCATCCCGGCAAGGGTCAGATCAGTTCCGGCCGCCGGACTCGTGTCGCCACTCGTGGACAACGTTGTGCCAATCGCTCCGTAGGACGGCTGACCTTCGGTCGTGCTGATCACACCATCTCCATTGGTGTCAGCTGCCGTGGTGGGACATTCTCCCTTCGCACCGATGTGGATGTGCTGGACGTGCGGGTACGGCTTACCGTCGAAGGTCTCGGCCAAACCCGTGACGGTCTGGGTGACGGTGGCCTGATCACCGGAAACCTCAATGGAGAAGGTGCCACTGCCGTTGCTGCCGTTGATCGAATCAAGCGTTCCCTGGTAGGTCGCGTCACCAGTGGCTGCAAGGGCAGGGCCACCCGTCAAGACGGCGACACCCAAAGCAAAGGCGGGCACACACAGAAGTACTGTTTTCTTTTTCATCAGAATTCCTTACTAGGAGGTTGTTTTCATAACATGATCGGAAAAAAAACACGCATAAGTACAAGGAATCGATGACGTTTGCTCAACGCAACCCGCGCAATTAGGGGCCAGCAAACAGATACGACGTCTTACCACCAGAGCCTCTGCGTGAACGGCCTTTTTGTCAAGAGCCAATCGGAGGTGACGTGATCTCATCACCTCTAGCGAACCCCGGAATCTTGAGGTGCGGCGATTCGTACAGCAACGTCTCGTAATGCGGTTGTCGATCGTCGATGCTCACTGCCAGTTTCGAGACATCCTTTGCGGGAAACGGAAAGCACTGGAGCTTGGAATGGCCGGAGGGGCTTCTACTTCTTGGCCCAAAGCGTCGACCTCGTGCTCCTGGTAGACGAGTAGGGAATCGAGCTTGGCATTGATGTCGTGAACGATGTTCGGTTCAGATGCCGCCGACAGCTTTGCAAACGGCGGGGGCAAACGGCGGTCGGCCGCCGGGGTTCGACAAGGAGGCATACAAACGTCGCAACGTGATCGAGCGATGCTTCCAGGTCTTCAAACAATGTCGCGGCAGCGCAACCCGGTACGTCAAGCTCGCCGTCAACTACCGGTGCGAAGTCACCCTCCAAGCCATCACTATTTGGCTCAAGACGTTAGGAGAAACGCCCTAGCCGGGCCCGGCTAGGCCGGCTTCAGGACCATCAGGACGACCACGGCCACCAGGAGCAGCGAGGCGATGCCCGAGCCCATGGCAACGCGTGAGTAGCCGGCGACCTTGGCGCCGGCGACCCGGCTGCCGCTGGCGGATTGCTCCGCGAGGAGCTCCGAGGTCGACTTCATGGCCGGAATCACCAGGAACAGGCTGACCGCGAGGGCCGCCGCGTACAGCACGATCGACAGCCAGACCCAAGTGGAGGCGAAGGGAGCGTTGTCCCTGAAGTCCAGTGCGCCGAAGCCGAAAAGCACGACCAGCAGCGACAGAAGCGTGAAGATGTTCGTCGACTTCGCCAGGGCGGCAACCTGGCCGGCTTCCCCCGCGCGGATGGAGCGCATGGCTGACATGGGCAGGATGGCCATGGGCCCGACTATGAAGACGCCGGAGACAACGTGCAGGGTGCTGAGCAGGGGTTCCATTTCTTCAGCGTAGGCCCGGGCAGCGCCCTCGGGTGAACCGACACGTTTGAGGGGTTGGCGGTGGACCGCACCCCTCAAAGCTGTCGTTTCGACGCCCGAACCTCGGGGTGGTCGTCGGGCAGGGCGTTCCGGGAGCCGGTGCGCAGCAGCACGAGGTTCTTCCGCTCCCAGTCGAGCAGGGCCTGTCGCTGCGGATCGATCGCCCGGCTCTCCGCGCAGGCCGCCGCGGTGCGCCCGCAGATGCAGGCCAGCGGCGTGCCCTCCACAGCGTGGTGCAGCTGCCCGATCCGCCAGAGTACCGCCATCGCCCAGTCGAGCTGGCGGTGCGCAAGCTCGGTCTTCCGCTCCGCGCGCCGCACCAGATCGCTCTCGAGGAGCGCGCGCACCCCGGCGCTCTTCGCGGGGTCGGACTCGCCGGCCACGACGCCGCGCAGCTCCGCCACCTGCGCGGCGAGCCCGTCGATCACCGCCCGCTGTTCGGCATCCGCCACCGCCGACTTCTCGGCGAACTGGCGGTGATTCTCCTGCTGGTCGGCGTACTGGCCGACCCACAGCTTGATGTGTTCCGCGTCCCGGCGGGTGGCCTTCTCCGCCCCCAGGTGGTGCAGGCAGGAGGCGCAGACCACCTGGTCGGTCGCCGAGGTGAACGTGAACGGCTGCAGCGACTGGCAGCAGAAACACTGCGCCCGGATGGCCACATACAACGGATACGGGTGGGTCACGGTTGGTCCTTCGCTAGCCTTGGTCAGCCTTACCGCCGAGCGTACCAATCGGCGGGATGCCCCGGGCCGGCCCTTTCTCGCAACATCCCGCCGGGCACGTATCCGGCCACGGGCCGAGCGCGGTGAGCGCGCAGCGTTCCGGTGCCGTGGCCGGCGTGAGCCGCTCGAGCAGCAGGTCGACGAGCCCCGCAACGAACGTCGGGTGCAGGCCAGGGGTCGACACCCGGGCAAACCCCAGGTCGTGCGCCGCGGCCGTGGCCGCCGCCTCGGTGTCGAGGTCCCAGGTAACCTCCATATGGTCGGAGATGAACCCGATCGGCACCACCACGACGGCCCGGATGCCGGCCGCGCCGAGCAGCGCGATGGCATCGTTGACGTCCGGTTCGAGCCAGGGCATGGCGGGCGGACCCGACCTCGACTGGTAGGCCAGGGACCAGGCCGGTGTGACGCCGGCCGCGGCGCCATCGGCCGCCGCAGCGGCAACCGCGGCCATCACCACCTCGGCGACCGCCCGGTGCTGAGCCTCATAGGCGCCGCCGGTGCCGAAGGATCGCTCGCGCGGGCCGCTGCGCACGGCATCCGCCGCCGGAATGGAGTGGGTCGTGAAGAGCACGTGCACGTCGGACGGGGCCAGGCCCTGCCGGGCGAAGTCGGCGAGGGCAGAGCGCACGCCCAGCACAAACGGAGTGACGAAGCCGGGATGGTCGAAATAGGGGCGCACCGCGTCGATCCGCACATCGTCGCCGAGGCCGGTGGCGCCGCGCGCCTCGGCGAGGTCGTCCCGGTATTGCCGGCAGCTCGAGTAGGAGCTGTACGCGCTCGTCGTGAGCGCGAGCAGCCGAGTATGTCCGGCTTCGACGGCCTCGGCCACGGCGTCCCCCAGGTACGGAGCCCAGTTGCGGTTCCCCCAGTACACCGGCACGGCCGTGCCGCGAGCGGCCAGTTCGGCCTGGAGCGCGTCGCGGAGGGCGCGGTTCTGGGCATTCACCGGGCTCACACCGCCGGAGGCGCGGTAGTGGGTGGCCACGGTTTCCAGGCGGGCTTCCGGGATGCCGCGACCACGGGTGACGTTCCGGAGGAACGGAAGGACATCGTCCTGGCCCTCGGGTCCACCGAAGCCGAGGAGGATGACCGCGTCATACCCGGCCGGCTCCGCGCCGGCCGGGGGCACGTCGGGGCTACTCCCGGGCATCGACGAGGGCAGCAGCGGCCGCGCCGGGCTGGAACGGGCAGGCCGGGTCCTCGCCCAGCGGATCACCGCTCGATGCGAACGCGCGGGCTCGGGAGCCACCGCACAGGTCCGCGTACTCGCAGCTGCCGCAGCGACCGGTGAACTCCGTCGCCCTGATCTGTTTGAGCAGCGGGTTGTCCCGGTAGATCTCGGCCAGCGGGGTCGTGCACACATTACCGAGACCGAGCGGCAGGAACCCGGCCGGGTAGACCTCGCCGTCATAGGCCACGAAGACGATGCCCTTGCCATCGCGGGTCGACGCGGTCTGCGCCCTCGGCAGGCCAGCGGGCGGCCCCATCAGGGTTTCCAGCCGCGCGGACAGGGAGGTGTACCCTGCGCTCGTCGGCGCAGGGTCGCCGGCCCGGCGGCGGGCCACGACGCGCCGGAAGAAGGGTGCTTCAACCGTGCGCACGATGAAGCCGTGCTGGGAGGCGTCGAAGAGGAAGTGGCAGATGTCCTCGTGCTCGGCCGGGGTGACGGCCTCGGTCGAGATCCCGCGGCCGACCTGAACCAGGAAGAACACCTCCCAGATCGCGGCGCCGGCGTTCTTGATCAGGGCCGCGACATCCGCGAGTTCTTCGACGTTGGCGCGCATGACGGTCGTGTTGACCTGCACGGTCAGCCCGGCCGCAGCGAGGGCTCGGATCGCCGCCACTGTGTCGTTGAAGTGGCCCGGGATGCCGCGCACGCCCTCATGGGTTGCGGCGACGGCGCCATCGAGGCTGATCGATACCGCCTTGACCCCGCTCGCCACGATCCGTTCGATCATCTGCGGTGTGAGGGTCGGCGTCACCGAGGGGGACAGCGCCGTCGGCAGCCCAAGTCCGGTGGCGTAGTCGACGAGTTCGAACAGGTCCGGGCGCATCAGGCAATCTCCGCCGGTCAGCACCAGAATCGGGTACGGCCGGCCGAATCCGGCTACCTGGTCGATCAGGTCCTTGCCCTGAGTCGTCGTGAGCTCGCCCGGCAGGGCCTGCATCGTGGCGCTGGCCCGGCAGTGCTTGCAGGCGAGTGCGCAGGCCCGGGTGGTCTCCCAGAACACGAGCATCGGGCGCTGCGCGTAGTCCGGGCCCTTGCCCCGTCGAACGGCCGGCAGGGTCGGCAGCACCGCGGTCTCCCCGAGGGGGATGCCGAGGCCGCTCATGCGGACACCTCGCTCGCGGGACGCGCATTGTTCAGGAGGTGCACGAGCTTGTCGGCCGTCCGCTCGGCATCGGCCACACAGCTGGCCAGCCCGACCCCGCGGTAGGCGGAACCGGTCAGGTAGAGCCCCGGCAGCCGCCCCAGTGCTTCCTCCGCGGCCTCCAGCCGGCCCCGATGACCCACGATGTATTGGGGCATCCCCTGCATCCAGCGCTCGATGTGATGCTCGGTCGGGCGCCCGGTCAGGCCCATGGCCTCCACGAGCTCGGCGTGGACCTGGCTGACCAGGGTGTCCTCGTCGAGGTCGACCCAGCGCTGGTCCCGGCGCCGGCCCACCATGCAGCGGATGAGCACGGTGTTGGTGTCGGCGAGGTGCGGCCACTTTGCGCTGGACCAGGTGCAGCCGACGATGAGTTTGCCTTCCTCCGGCGGCACCAGGAACCCCGTTCCGTCCAGGTCGTGGCCGACGGCGGCGCGCGGGTAGGCCAGGCAGATCGTGGCGACATCGACGTACGGGATGCCGGCCAGCGCGGCGGCCAGGTCGGGGGCCTCCGCGCGCACCATGGCCGCCGCACCGAACGCGGGGATGGCGAGCACCACCGCGTCCGCCTCGAGGACCGTGCCATCGCTCAGGGTCACCTCGTAGCCGCCAGTTCCGCGCGCGACGGCGACGACCGCCGAGCCGAGGCGCACATCGTCGCCCTCGACGCGGGTGGCCAGCGCGTCGATCAACCGGGCCAGCCCCCCACGGAGCGTGACGAGGGCCGCACCGCCGGCACCGCCGGGCTTCGCCGCGGCGTTCTTACGCCGACCGCGCAGCCCGAGGTAGAGGCTGCGATTGCCGCGGGCGAGCGCCTCGATGTCGGGGGCCGTGCTGCGGGCGCTGAGCTCGTCCGCCCGACCGGCGTGTACACCTCCGAGCAGCGGGTCGACGAGCCGGTCGAACACCTGCGCACCCATTCGCGGTCGCACGAGTTCCGCGATCGTGGGGTCGTCGGGCAGCCCGACCGGGGCCGGTTTGACCAGGTCCAAAGCAGCGCGGGCCAGGCCGAGCGGCGACAGGAGGCGGGATTTCATCAGGGGAAGCAGGCGATCGGGGATGCCGAAGAGGGTGCCGGCGGGGAGGCGGCGAAGACTGCCGCGCGACCAGATCCGGGCACCGGACCCGGCCGGGGAAACGACGAGGGCGCTGAGGCCGAGGTCTTCGATGAGGGTTGCCGTCACGGGTGCGCGCACCATCAGCGCGTCAGGCCCCACGTCGACGAGGTGACCGCCGATCTGCTCGGTGGAAATCTTGCCTCCGAGCCGCGCCCCGCCCTCGACCAGAGTGAGGTGCACTCGGTCGCCGAGCCGGCGATGCAGGTAGTGTGCTGTCGCCAATCCGCTGATTCCGCCGCCGACGATGACGACCCGTGGTTGTGCGAGCACTGTATATTCCTCCAGTTGCCGGTGAATCCGGCGCAACCGGCAACCTGTGGCAATCCTTGTTGCTTTGATCCTACGACCGTCGGCTCCGGCAGGTTTTCACGGAACATCGGCGGCGGCCGCCGATCAACGACCGAATCGCCGCCCGGACCGGGCCCCGATCATGATGTAAATCTGACCGAATTCGGGTTATATTCTCTAATCTGCATATTCCGTCGGGTGGTCGCGCGAGACGGTGGCGCAGGCGCGTTCGACGGCGGCCACGGAAGCGATGACGTCCGCCGCATCCGTCGACCAGTTGCTCACAGACACCCGCAGCACGTCCCGGTTCCGCCACCGCGAGCCCGACATCCAGGCAGTCCCCCCGGCGAGCAGCGCCTCGGTCACCCGCCGGGTGCGTTCGTCGTCGCCGAAGCTGACGCAGACCTGGGTGAAGACCACCTCGTTCAGCACTTCGGCGCCCGGGATACGTGCGAGCCCGTCGGCGATGGCCCGGGCCTGATCGGCCAGGCGTTCCACCAGCGCCACCGTGCCGGACCGACCCAGGGAGCGCAGCGCCGCCCAGACCGGTACACCGCGCGCCCGGCGTGACAGCTCGGGAACCTTCTCATACGGGTCTCCGGGCCCGGTCTCGTCGGCGACGAGGTAGCTGGTGTGCACCCCGAAGGTGGAGCGCACCTCGGCGGGCCGGGCAACGATGGCGATGCCGCAGTCGTAGGGGACGTTGAGGGTCTTGTGCGCGTCGGTGGCCCAGGAATCGGCCAAATCGAGGCCCGCCAGCCGCTCACGGTAGCGCGGACTGGCGGCCGCCCAGAGGCCGAAGGCGCCGTCGACGTGAACCCACGCGCCGTGCCGGTGGGCGAGTTCGGTGAGTTCGCCCACCGGGTCGAAGGCGCCGGAGTGCAGGTTGCCGGCTTGCAGGCAGACGATCGTGGGACCCTCGCACCCGGCGAGCACCGCCGCACAGTCGTCAGGGAGCATCCGGCCCTGGTCGTCGGCCGCCACGACGATGGGGGCACCGAGACCCAGGTAGCGGAGGGCGAGGTCGATCACCGCGTGTCGTTCCTCGCCCACCAGCACGGAAACGCGCGGCGACCCGGACAGCCCCTTTTCGGCGACATCCCAGCCCACCTGACCGAGAACGTGATCCCGGCCGGCGGCCAGCCCCACGAAGTTGGCCATGGTGGCCCCGGTGGTGAAGCCCACGTCGGCGCCCGCCGGCAAGCCCAGGAGGTCGAGGATCCAGCCGCCGGCAGCCTCCTCGGCGGCCGCGGTCGCCGGCGTGGCGAAGCGCATGCCGGCGTTCTGGTCCCAGGCGCTGACCAGCCAGTCGGCGGCCAGGGCCGCCGGCAGCGTGCCACCGATCACCCAGCCGAAGAAACGACCGGACGGCATGGCCATCAGGCCCGGCTCGGCCAGCCGGGCGAGTTCGTCGATCACGGTTGCCGGGTCCGTCGGCTGCAGAGGCAGGGGCGCTGCGAAGCCCGTGGCGAGTGTGTCGGCGTTGGCCCGCGGCCCCACCGGGCGGGTGGGCAGGGAGGAGAGCCAGTCCAGGGCATGGACCCTGGCTCGCTCCAGCGCCGGGCGATAGTCCTCAGGGTCAGCAGACATGCTGAGATTTTATGCCCGCCCGGAGACCACCGAAAGAGCGCTGCTTTCCGGGCGCAGGTCGAGCCGCCGCAGCAGCTGCGCGTTCAGCGCGACGACCACCGTCGACGCCGACATGAGCAGCGCCCCGACCTCCATCGGCAGCACGAAGCCGATCGGGGCCAGCACGCCCGCAGCGAGCGGCACGGCCAGGAGGTTGTAGCCCGCGGCCCACCACAGGTTCTGGGTCATTTTGCGATAGCTCGCTCGGGACAGCTCGATCACCGAGAGCACTGAGCGCGGGTCGTCGCTGGCGAGGATGACCCCCGCGGAGGCGATCGCGACATCCGTGCCGGCCCCGATGGCGATGCCGACGTCGGCCTGGGCCAGCGCGGGCGCGTCATTGACGCCGTCGCCGACCATGGCGACCTTCCGGCCCTCGGCCTGCAGCTCGGCCACCTTCGCGGCCTTGTGCTCCGGGCGCACGCCGGCGAACACGCGGTCGATGCCGAGTTCACCGGCGACCGACCGGGCCACCGGCTCGGCGTCGCCGGTGATCATGACCACCTGGATACCCCGTGCGTGCAACGCGTCGACGGCCTGCCGGGATTCCGGTCGCACGGCGTCGGCCAGGCCGATCGCGCCGATCACCGTGTCTCCGCTCAGCACGTGCAGCACAATGGCGCCCTCGGCGGCCCACGACTCGGTCACCGGCAGTGGCCGCGCACCGTGTTCCCGGAGCAGTCCGGGGCCGCCGACGCTCACCCGCCGCCCGTCGACCGCGCCCGTGACGCCCACGGCCGCGGACGCCTGGAACCCCGTCGCCCGCGGCACGCTCACCCGGCGTTCGCGCGCCGCCGCCACGATGGCCCTGGCCAGCGGATGCTCGCTGTCGGCTTCCACGGCCGCCGACAGGGCCAGCAGCTCGCCTTCCGCCTCCGCCGCATCCGCGACCGGCTCGCCCGCCGCATCCGTCGCCGCGAGGTGCGTGACGGTGGGCGCGCCCATGGTCAGGGTGCCGGTCTTGTCGAACAGCACCGCGTCGACCGTGCGCATGCTCTCCAGAGCCAGCCGGTCCTTCACCAGCACACCCCCCTTCGCGGCCCGCTCGGTGGCGATCGAGACCACCAGCGGGATCGCGAGTCCGAGCGCGTGCGGGCAGGCGATCACGAGCACGGTCATGGTGCGCACGACGGCGATCTCCGGCACGCCGAGCAGCACCGACCAGACGACCGCGGTGAGCACCGCGGTGCCGAGCGCGAACCAGAACAGCCAGCCGGCGGCCCGGTCGGCGAGGCGCTGCGCGTGGGAGGACGACGCCTGTGCCTCCGCCACGAGCCGCTGGATGCCGGCCAGGGCCGTGTCGTCACCGACCGCGGTGACCCGCACCCGCAGCGCCGTGTCCGTGGCCACGGTGCCCGCCACGACCTGGTCGCCCGGCCCCCGGCGCACCGACCGCGACTCGCCCGTGATCATCGACTCGTCGACCTCGGCGGTGCCCTCGGCGACCTGCCCGTCGGCCGGCACCCGGCCGCCGGGGCGCACGATGACGAGGTCGCCCACCCGCAGCTCGGTCGGGGCCACCACCCGCACCTCGCCGCCCTCGACCCGCTCCGCCTCATCGGGCAGCAGCGCGGCCAGCGACTCGAGCGCCGTCGAGGTCTGGGCGAGCGACCGCATCTCGATCCAGTGGCCCAGCAGCATGATCGTGATCAGCAGCGCCAGCTCCCACCAGAAGTCGAGTTCGGGGGCCAGGATGCCCAGGCTCGCCCCCCACGAGGACACGAACGCGACCGTGATCGCGAGCCCGATCAGGAGCATCATGCCCGGCTTCCGCACCCGGAGCTCCCTGGCCGCCCCGCTGAGGAAGGGCTGCCCACCCCAGACGTACATGACCGTGCCCAGCACGGGTGAGATCCACTGGATTCCGGGCAGATCAGGCAGGTCATAGCCGAGGAGCATGGCGAACAGGGGGCTGAAAGCGACGACCGGCACCGTGAGGGCCAGCATCACCCAGAACAGTCGCCGGAACCGGGCCACGTGGTCGCCGTGGCCCGCGTGACCGGATTGATCCATCGCGCCGTGTGCGTGGTCCATGCGGACACGGTATACCCCCCAGGGGTATGCTAGCAAGGGTCAGAGCAGCACCGCACGACCGCGCAGCACCAAAACGTTAGGAATCCCCATGACGACCCCGACCCCGTCCAGCCTCACCGAGGAGTTCCTCGTCACCGGCATGACCTGCCAGCACTGTGTCGGCAGCGTCGTCACCGCACTCGGCGGACTCGACTCGGTGGAGGCCGTCACGGTAGATCTGACCAGCGGCGGTGCCTCCACCGTGCGAGTCACCAGCGCCGCCGCCCTGGACCGGGCCACCGTCGGATCGGCCGTCACCGCGGCCGGCTACCAGCTGGTCTGAGCCGCCGCTGGGCTTCACCGACGGCGGGACGGGCCGTGGGGCTTCTTCTTCCGGCCGGCCTTCGTCGTCGACAACGCGTTGGTCCTGATCGGCGCCTGACCGCGAGTCAGAGGGCGGCGTTCGCCTCCGGGCGCAACCGGATGAGCCGATGGGGGCCATCCTCCTGTAGTTCGGCGACGTCGCCGCGGGAGGAGAGAAAATCGGTGAAGGAACGGAAGCCGAGCGGCTTCTCATTGAACGAGGGGTCCATCCGGCGCATCTGGTTCTTCACCGATCCGGTGTTCAGCCACTCGTCGTCGTCGCCCTTGGCGTGAGCGATCTTCAGGGCGCGCACGAGGAGTTCCGTCGCGATTGTCTGCGGGTCGATGTCCTCGACCGGTTCCGGTTCATCGAATGACGACTCCACGGTGTGCGAGAACATCGGAACCATCGTCAAATTGCGGGCCGTGATGGGGGGCGTCTCGAGCTCCGCAACCGCGACCGCGACAGCGGATCCGGTGGCCTTCCTGCTCGACTTGGCCTTCTCCGCAGTCTCCGCGGCCGCAGGAGTGCTGGGGGTGACCTTGGCAATTCCGGGGAGGGAGTCGTAGTCCTCGAATTCGTCGCAGGCGGCCGCGAGGGAGGTGCTGGTCGACCCGGCGACTCCGATCCCGACGACGAAGCGACCGAGCCGTTTCGACTTCTGGGCCAGGGCGATGTAGTCGGAGTCGCCGGCGATGATGATGACGTGGGTGAGGTCGGGCAGCCGGAAGAGGTCTTCGACCACGTCGACGGCGAGACGGATGTCCGCTCCGTTCTTCGTGCCTCTCGTGGTCGTGGTGAACAGCTGGGTGAGGTCGACGGCGCGAGACATGAGCTGGCGCTGGTAGCTCGCATTGACGGGCACCGACCAGTCGGCGTAGGCACGGTTGACGACCAACGTGCCGAATGACGCGGCGAAATCGATGATGGCGTTGAAATCGACGGTGGCGGCGTTCAGCCTCGCCGCGACGACGGGGTCGGCGTCCGCGCTGGCCCGGTCGAAGTTGCGGATGCCATCGCGCTGGAAGGCATTGCGACCGTGCAGTTGCTGATAGCGCGAGATGACGATGTTGTCGAAGTCGATGTAGAGGCCGACGCGTGCGTCGTTCGGTTCAGTCATGGTGGGTTCCTTCGCTACCGGGCAGACGAATCGGTCGCAACCCTGAACTCAAGTCTGCTGCGCGCGATGCGACGACGGCAACTCGCCGACCGGGAGGTGCACAATGAATCATGGCCAACGACGAACCATGCCCGGTTTTCTTTCTCTCGGATAGCACCGGTATCACGGCGGAAACGCTCGGGAGCACCCTGTTGTCCCAGTTCCCCACCCTGGAGTTCGACCGCACGACGATTCCGTTCATCCTGAACGTGGACCAGGCCCAATCCGTGGTCGATCAGATCGACGGCCTGGTGGAACGCGGGCAGAAACCGATCGTGTTCTCCACGGCCGTGACCAGCGACATCCGTCACACCCTGGGCACCTGCAAAGCCACCCTGATCGACCTGCTCGGAACCTACCTCGGCGAGCTCGAGGAGACCCTGGGAACCCAGGCCAGCAACGAACCCGGGCGCGCTCACGGCCTCGGCAACGCCGCCCGGTACCAGTCCCGCATGACGGCGGTCGAGTACGCGATGGAGCACGATGACGGTCAGAGCCTGCGCGCGCTCGAGAAGGCACAACTGATCCTGGTGGCCCCGTCCCGCTGCGGCAAGACGCCGACCACGATGTACCTGGCACTGCAGCACGGCATCTTCGCCGCGAACTTCCCGCTGGTCGACGAGGACTTCGAGCGGGAGGGCCTCCCCAAGCCGCTGCGGCCGTTCGTGGACAAGTGTTTCGGGCTCACCACCAATCCCCTGCGGCTGAGCCAGGTGCGCACCCAGCGCCGGGAGGGTTCGCCCTACGCCTCCCTGCGGCAGTGCGGATTCGAGCTGCGCAGCGCGGAACGGCTCTACGCCTCCCACGGAATCCCGTTCCTCAACTCGGCCAGCATGTCCGTGGAGGAGATGTCGGCCATGATTCTGCAGCAGATGCATCTCAAACGCTGAACCGGATAGACCTGACACTATGGAACCGGGCGCTCATCCACGAGACGAGCCGCTCCACCGCCGCGGCCGAACCTCGGGTCGCACACTGCAAGGGAGCAGAACACATGACGACAGACATCCTCTGGTTTTCGGAAATCGGACTCACGGACCTGGACCGGGTCGGCGGCAAGAACGCCTCCCTGGGCGAGATGGTGCAGAACCTGACGTCGGCCGGCGTCAAAGTGCCCGACGGCTTCGCCACGACCGCTGACTCCTACCGCCGCTTCCTCTCCGATTCCGGGTTGGACCAGCGGATCATCGAGCGACTGCGCGGCCTCGACATCGACGACGTCACCGAGCTGGCAGCGGCCGGCAAGGAAATCCGCGGCCTGATGCGCGGCACGCCCTTCCTGCCCGAGTTCGAGTCCCAGATCCGCGCGGCCTACGCGGCCCTGGTCGAGAAACACGGCGGCTCCGACGACATCTCCTGGGCGGTGCGATCCAGCGCCACGGCCGAGGACCTTCCGGATGCGTCCTTCGCCGGCCAGCAGGAGACGTTCCTGAATGTGCGCGGGATCGAGAACATCCTGCCGGCCATCAAGGATGTCTTCGCCTCGCTCTACAACGACCGGGCGATCGCCTACCGGGTGCACCACAACTTCGAGCACGCCGAGGTGGCGCTGTCGGCCGGAATCCAGCGAATGGTGCGCTCGGACATCGGCTCCTCCGGGGTCATGTTCACGATGGACACCGAATCCGGTTTCCGCGACGCGGTCTTCATCACCTCGTCCTACGGCCTGGGCGAGGCCGTAGTTCAGGGCGCCGTCAACCCCGACGAGTTCTACGTCTACAAGCCGGCGCTCGAGGCCGGCCGTCCCGCCATCCTGAAGCGCACCCTCGGCGAGAAGGCGTTGCAGATGACCTTCACGCAGAACCGCGAGATCGGCCGCACGATCGACTTCGTGCCCGTGGACGTCGACCTCCGCAACCTGTTCAGCATCACCGACGACGACGTGGAGGAGCTGGCTCGCCACGCCCTCTCGATCGAGGCGCACTACGGGCGCCCGATGGACATCGAGTGGGGCAAAGACGGCGTCGACGGTGGCATCTACATCCTGCAGGCCCGCCCGGAGACCGTGCAGTCGCGGACGACCGCGGTCTCCCAGAGCCGATTCAGGATGAACGAGACCGGCAAGGTCCTGGTCGAGGGTCGCGCCATCGGCCAGCGGATCGGCGCCGGACGTGTGCGCATCCTCTCCTCCATCGACCAGATGGCGAGCTTCGCCACCGGCGACGTGCTCGTCGCGGACATGACCGACCCCGACTGGGAACCGATCATGAAGCGCGCCAGCGCCATCGTGACCAACCGCGGCGGCCGCACCTGCCACGCCGCGATCATCGCCCGCGAACTCGGCATTCCCGCGGTCGTCGGGACCGGGACCGCCACCGACATCCTCTCCGACGGCCTCGAGGTCACGGTGTCCTGCGCCGAGGGTGAGGCGGGCCTGATCTACGAGGGCCTCCTCGACTTCGGAGTCGAAGAGACCGCGCTCACCACCCTGCCGCCGGCGCCGGTGAAGGTCATGATGAATGTCGGGACCCCGGAGCAGGCGTTCACGTTCGCCCAACTGCCCAACCACGGCGTCGGCCTCGCCCGGCTCGAATTCATCATCAACCGGCAGATCGGCATCCACCCCAAGGCCCTGCTGAATCTGGCCGACCAGCCGGCCGACGTGGCCCGGGAGATCAACACCCGCATCGCCGCCTACGGCTCCCCGCGGGAGTACTACATCAAGCGCCTGGCCGAGGGCGTGTCGACGATCGCGGCCGCGTTCGCGCCGGAGACCGTGATCGTGCGGATGAGCGACTTCAAGTCCAACGAGTACGCCAACCTGATCGGCGGACCGGCCTACGAGCCGCACGAGGAGAACCCGATGCTCGGGTTCCGCGGGGCGTCCCGCTACCTCGAGCCCTCATTCCGGGACTGCTTCGACCTCGAATGCGAGGCGCTGTCGTTCGTACGCAACGAGATGGGGCTGACCAACGTCAAGCTGATGATCCCCTTCGTGCGCACCCTGGACGAAGCCGCGGGCGTCATCGAACTTCTCGCCGAGAACGGGCTGCGCCGCGGGGAGAACGGCCTCGAGATCGTGATGATGTGCGAGCTGCCGGCCAACGCGCTGCTTGCCGACGAATTCCTGGACTACTTCGACGGCTTCTCCATCGGTTCCAACGATATGACACAGCTGACGCTCGGCCTCGACCGTGACTCGGCGATCGTGGCCGGCGGCTTCGACGAGCGCAACCCGGCCGTGAAGAAGCTGCTCAGCATGGCGATCGCGGCCTGCAAGGCCCGCGGCAAGTACGTGGGCATCTGCGGCCAGGGCCCCAGCGACCACCCGGACTTCGCCGAGTGGCTCGTCGCCGAGGGCATCGACTCCGTGTCGCTGAACCCCGACACCGTGGTCGACACCTGGCTACGCCTCGCAGGCGTCACCGCAGGCAGCAATCACTTCGGCACGGATGACACCGGCACCGATCCCGAGGAGGCCTCGGCCGCCTGATCGGTCGGTCGGCGGGCCCGTGGTCGAGCCCGTCCGGTGCCCCGGCGCACGTGGTGGAACCGGGCGCATCCGCCTTCTAACCGCACCAATGCGGAAGGAAACCGGACACGCTGCGATTGCTGGTGCCGCGGTCGAGATCGATCAGGGTGGTCGTCATGCCCGAGAACGCGGGCAGGGTCGGGTAGCCGTCACCGAGGGCGGCTGCCGGGATCGTCTCCACCGCCAGGTATTGGCCGTTCGGGGAGACGCAGAAATCCCGCACCCGCGACGACTCCGACGCGGGTGTGAACGCGACGCCCGAGTCGTCGGCGTCGGTGACGGCGATCAGGGAGGCCGGCTGGTCGATGTCGACGGTGCCCTGCAGGAACAGGCGGGCATAGCGCCCCTGTTCGGAGAGGAGCACGAGCTTGCCGGGATCGGCGCTCCCGTCGAGCAGGCTGGGCGCGAGGTCGAGGGTGGTCCCGGCCCCGTCGACGAGGTCGATCGTCGAGAGCTGGTCGGGGTCGGCGACGACGAGCGCGCGAGTGCCGGGCACGAATCCGCGCATCGCTGCATGCTCGCCCAGCGGGGTCAGCTCGGCGTCCCCGCGCGGATCGACCAGAAACAGTGACTGCCCGTCGTTCTGCACGACCAGGGTGGCGCTGTCCGGCACGAACGCCAGGTCCATCACCGTCATCGGCAGGCCACCCACCCCGGTGACCTCGGCCGGGAGGCCCGAATGCTCCGTCAGGTCGTAGACGAAGGGCGTGCGGTCGTAACGTCGACCCTCCGCCCCCGGAGCACTGGTGAAGGCGTAAGCGATCAGGTATTTCGACGGGGAGGACACCAGGTTCTCGATGGCGCCCGCGCCCGGCACGGGCACCTGCACGTTCGCTCCGCCCGCGAACGAGACCACCTCGAGGCCGGCCGTGTCGTCATCGGCGAGCGTGACGGCGGCGAGGTGGTTCTCCAGGACGGCATACTGCTGGATTCGCGGGGCGCCGAACACAATGTCGCCGTCACCCCGGCCCTGCAGGGTCGTGCGGCGCACGGTGTCGGGCCGCTTCGCGCCGGCATCGTCCACCCGGCTATCTCGCTGCAGCGCATAGATGTCACTGTCCGGGGTCGTGAACTCGTGCTCCAGGGTCGAGGTGGCGTCCCGGGTGGTGCTCGCGACATCCGTCACCGTCACCGTATACCGGGTGTTGTAGCGCAGGATGCCGACGAACCGAACCGTGAGCTCACGGTCGGTGACGGTCGTGGAGACCTCTATTGCCGGGGACACAGTGACCTGGGAGGCCGCGACCTCGGCCAGGGCCTGGTTCGCAGTGAGCAGCAGACGGGGGTTTCCGCGGAGGACGGAGGCGCCGAGGTTGATCTCGGCGGAGGCCAGGCGGGGACCCTGGCTGAAGTTCGCCGCAGCGAGGCCCGCCACCAGCAGAACGAGCACCGCGATCGCGACCAGGAAGCGGCGGCCGGGCCACCGAGCGGGGCGCGCGGCCGCCTCCGGCGCGGGGGCAACCGGGTACGCGCTCGGTTCGCGGTTCATCCGGTCAATCGTACCGGGCGGGATCCGGGCAACAGGAGTCCGGGGCTCCCCGGTGGCGCAACCGGGGGAATCGGCGCACCGGCCTCGGGGGCATAGGATCGTTTGTGTACTCAGGCGCATGCAGTCCTTGACCTGTCCGCATCGTCGTCAATCGCGTTCTCGCCGCGTTGGCGCACCTCACGTCGATCCACCCTGATCGAGATCGTGACCCCATGACCGATTTGATCAGACCCCTGTCTGAGGACCTACCGAGCAAGGCACCAGTTATGACTTCTACGCGATCCCCCCTGTCGCGCGCAGAAACGCGCGACCGGCTCCTGACCCTGCGCGGCGTGCTCTTCGACCTCGACGGGGTGCTCACGCCCACCGCCGATGTCCACATGGCCGCCTGGTCGCGCCTGTTCACCCCGTTCCTCGAGGAACAGGGAGCGAGCCCCGCCTACAGCGACGCCGACTACTTCCAGTACATCGACGGCAAGCCCCGCTATGACGGCGTGCGGTCGCTGCTCGCTTCCCGCGGCCTCCAGCTGCCCGATGGCGACCCGACGGATGCCCCCGAGCTGAACACCGTCTGCGGCCTCGGCAACCGCAAGAATGAGGCCTTCAGCGAGACCCTCGCCGAAGACGGCGTGACCCCGTACCCGGGTTCCATCGAGTTCCTCGACTATGTCGTGTCCGCCGGCCTGGCCGTGGCCGTCGTCACCAGCTCACGCAACGGGGAGAAGACCCTCGCGGCCGCCGGCATCCGTGGCCGCTTTGAAATCGTCGTCGACGGCCTGCTCTCCGCCGAGCGCGGCCTGGCCGGCAAGCCGGCCCCCGACACCTATGAGCTCGGCGCCCAGCTGCTCGGACTCACGGCCGCCCAGTGCGTCGTCGTCGAAGACGCGCACTCGGGCATCCAGGCCGGGCGCGCCGGCAACTTCGGCCTCGTGCTCGGAGTGGACCGCGGCGTGGGTGCGCAGACCCTCCTCGGAGCCGGCGCCGACGTCGTCGTCCCCGACCTCCACGACCTGCTCCCCCACGCCGAAACGGAGGCCGGCGTATGAACCGGAACACCGACACAACCGACCCCCTCGACCGCAACCGGTTCCCGATCGACGAGTGGGCCCTGGTCGAGAAGGATTTCTCCGGCGACGACATGGGTCGCACCGAGACGCTGTTCGCCGTCGGCAATGGCTACCTCGGCCTGCGCGGCAACGTGGACGAGGGCCGGGACGGCCACGCCCACGGCACCTTCATCAATGGGTTCCACGAGACCTGGCCGATCCGGCACGCGGAAGAGGCCTTCGGCTTCGCGCGCGTCGGGCAGACGATCGTCAACGCGCCGGACGCCAAGATCATCCGCATCTACGTGGACGACGAGCCGCTCGTCCTGACCCTCGCGGACCTGCTCAGCTACGAGCGCCGCCTCGACTTCGCCGGCGGCATCCTCTCCCGGTCCCTCGAATGGCGCACGCCCTCGGGCAAGCGCGTGTTGATCCAGTCGCGCCGCCTGGTGTCGTTCACCGAACGCCACCTCGCGATCATCGAGTACGAGGTGACCATGCTCGACGCCGACGCGTCGGTCGTCATCTCCAGCCAGATCCTCAACCGCCAGGACGGCATCGGCGAGTACGACGCCCCCAAGCCCACCAACGGCAAGGATTTCGACCCGCGCAAAGCGGAGTCGTTCACCGACCGGGTGCTACGCCCCCGCTTCAAGCGGGCAGCCGACGGCCGCTACATCCTCGGCTTCCGCTGCACGAACTCGGGTATGACCATCGCCTGCGCGGCCGACCACCAGCTCGAGACGATCAACGAGTACGACGAGGCCTCGCACATCGGCGACGACATCGCCAAGCACGTCTACCGCATCAAGGCCAAGCAGGGCCAGTCCATCCGGCTGACCAAGACCCTGAGCTACCACACCTCCACCGGCGTGCCCACGCACGAGCTCGCCGACCGGTGCGACCGCACGCTCGACCGCGCCGTCGAGGCCGGGACCGAGCACTACGTCGCCGAGCAGCGCGACTGGCTCACCGCCTTCTGGGCGCGTACGGATGTCGAAATCGTCGGCCAGCCCGCCCTCCAGCAGGCCACCCGGTGGAACTTCTTCCAGCTCGCGCAGGCCTCCATGCGGGCCGACGGTCAGGGTGTGTCCGCGAAGGGCGTGTCCGGTTCCGGCTACGGCGGCCACTACTTCTGGGACACGGAAGTCTACGTGCTCCCGTTCCTGACCTACACGTCGCCGAACGCGGCACGCAACGCGCTGCGGTTCCGGCATGCAATGCTCGATCACGCCCGGGCCCGGGCCACCGAGCTGAACCAGCTCGGTGCACTGTTCCCGTGGCGCACAATCAACGGCCTGGAGTCGTCGGCGTACTACGCCGCCGGCACCGCGCAGTACCACATCGACGCTGACATCTCTTATGCGCTCAGCCAGTACGTGTCGGCCACCGGCGACGAGGACTTCCTCTCCCGCGAGGCCATCGACATCCTGGTGGAGACGGCTCGCATGTGGGCGGACCTCGGCTTCTGGCGCGGCAACGGCAACGACGTCTTCCACATCCACGGCGTCACCGGGCCCGACGAGTACACGACGGTCGTCAACGACAACCTGTACACGAACATCATGGCCCGCTCGAACCTGCGGGCCGCGGTCAAGGGAGTGCGGCGGCTGCGCGAGGTCGACATCGCGTCCTACGACTTCATGGTCGCCCGCCTCGGACTCGACGAGGCCGAGATCATCGAGTGGTCGTTCGCCGCGGAAGCGATGCACATCCCCTTCGACGAGACCCTGGGCATCCACCCGCAGGACGCGCAGTTCCTCGAAAAGGAACGCTGGGACCTCTCGCAGACCCCGCCGGCCAACCGCCCGCTGCTGTTGCACTACCACCCCCTCGTGATCTACCGCTTCCAGGTGCTCAAGCAGGCGGATGTCGTGCTCGCCCTCCTGCTGCAGGGCGACGAGTTCACGGCGGAGCAGAAACGCGCCGACTTCGACTACTACGACCCGATCACCACGGGTGACTCGACGCTGTCCGACGTCGTGCAGTCGATCATCGCGGCCGAGGTGGGCTACCACGAGCTCGCGCTCAAGTACTTCACGTCGGGTCTGTTCGTCGACCTCGCCGATCTGCACCACAACGCAGCGGACGGCGTGCACGTGGCATCCGCCGGCGGTGTCTGGAGCGCGCTCGTCTACGGCTTCGGCGGTATGCGCGACCACGGCGGAAAAATCACCCTCGACCCGCGCCTGCCCGAGACCTGGGAGGCGCTGACCTTCCGCATCACGCTTCGGGGAACCCGGCTGCGCGTGGACGTGCGCCAGACCGAGGTCAACCTCACGGTCGAAGAGGGCGTCGACGTCATGCTGGCCGTGCGCGGCGTCTCCGTCATCGTGCGGATGGGCCTGCCCGTCACGGTTCCGCTGGCCCACCAGGGCCCGCGCGACTCCGGCTCACCCTCGCGGACGCTGGTCGAGGGCGGGCGACGGGCCGACGGCACCGTCATCACGTCGTCGATCCCGACGATCGCCCACAGCGCCGAGTTCCTGGAGCCGAACGACTAGTCCCAGGAACCTCGGCGGGGTGAGCGGTTGCGCGGGTTGCTGAGGAGCTAGAGCGCGGCCTGGATGGCCGTCGCGTAAGCCTCGTAGCCGGCGGGGGTGGGGTGGAAGGCATCCGGCACGGGGGGCATGTAGATCCAGGGGTCCAGGCTGCCGATCCCGTGGCCGGAGAAGGCCCCGGAAACGTCGACGTACTCGATGCTCGCGCCCGCGAGCTGAGCCTGGACCACGGCGCCCTGAATAGCCTGGTTCAGCAGTGTTGTCGCCATGTTGAGCTGTGTGATCCGCGGGTCTATCGCCGACGGTTCAAACAGGTACGGGTAGCCGGTGACGATCGTGTGGGCCCGAGGAGCCGCCGCGTCGATCTTCGTGTAGGTGTCGACCAGTGAAGCGCTCAGCTGGCCTGAGAACACGAAGAAGGTGGCATCACTGATGGCCTGCTGACAGGCGGCCAGGTCGGGTGAAAGGCAGACGGCCGCGATCCCGGCAACGTTCAGGTCGTTGCCGCCCACGGTCAGTGTCACCAGGGTTGTTCCACGGTTCAGGGCGGACAGTTGTGTGTCGGTGACGTCATCGGTCGTGGCCAGACTGCAACTGGCGTTCCGAAGCAGGTTCGTGCCCTTCACGGCATCGAGGAGGGCTGGGTAGCCGCTCGGGCTCTGCAGGCAGTCGTTCAGGTAGTCTCCGCCGCCCTGGCCGGCGGCGTAGGAATCGCCCAGGGCGACGTACTTGTTCGTCGGGGAGGCGGGCAGGGCGCCGGCGGGCAGGGCGCCGACGGCAACCCCCGAGGCGGAAAGGACTACGGCGACGACGCAGGACATGAAGCGGATGCGTGGTTTCATGGCCCGACCCTACTCCCGCCCGATGGTGCTTGAGAAGAGCGGGGCGGAGCGGATTTGCCCCGGTCAACGCCGCGCCTCGTCCAGGGCGCGAACGGGCGACCGGGTCCGCGTGTACCCCGTTTTAGGGCCTCATGTGCCCACATCTGGGGTAAGCGGCATCGGGCGATCCGTGGTTTCCGTGTCCGCATAATGGGGGACAGGCATTAATCGAATACCCCTCCTCGGCTCTGCGAGGAGTTCGATTCGATGCCTACACGAAACGGTCATGCGAACCCACACGCGGACCGTTCACCAGCCCCGGTGACTTACCCCACCGGCGTGTACAGCCCGAAATGTTAGACGACTGGAGAAAAAAAATTGAATAAGGTACTCATAGGCCTGCTCGCCGCGGGCGCGCTGACCCTGACCGGGGTGACTCCCGCTTTTGCGACCCAGGGGCATACGCCCGTCACCATCTGCCACGCCACCGGCAGCGCAACAAACCCGTTCGTCACGATCATTGTGGACGCTGACTCGGTGAAGTACGCCGGGCACCTGGGCCACGAAGACGACCTGATCCCCGCGCCCGCCGGCGGCTGCCCGGACGCGACCGTGGTTACGCCGCCGGTCGAACCGCCCGTCGTCGTCGAGCCCCCCGTCGTCGTTCCCCCCGTCGTCGTTCCCCCCGTTGAACCGCCCGTCGTGGTCGTCCCGGTCGAACCGCCCGTCATCGTTCCCCCAGTCAAACCGCCCGTCGTGGTCGTCCCGGTCGAACCGCCCGTCATCGTTCCCCCAGTCAAACCGCCCGTCATCGTTCCCCCAGTCGAACCGCCCGTCATCGTTCCCCCAGTCGAACCGCCCGTCATCGTTCCCCCAGTCGAACCGCCCGTCATCGTTCCCCCAGTCGAACCGGTCGTCGTACCGCCTGTCGCAGTTCCCGTCGCAGCAGTTCCCGTCGCAGCGGTGCCGGCGGCAGCCGCACCCGTCGCAACGGCACCCGTCGCAACGGCACCCGTCGCAACGGAACAGGTCAAAGCGGCACCCGTCGCCAAGAGCCAGGTGCTTGCCCGCACCGGAGTGGCCTCGTGGACCACTCTCGCATCGGTCATGGCCGCGGCCATGATGCTCGCAGGCGCGGCCCTGACCATCCGTCGCCGACGCGCCTGACCCAGTGAGCAAAACGGCCCGGACTTCACAGTCCGGGCCGTTTCTCGTTGCCTCAGGCCTCCGTGACCGGCGGGACGTAGCGGTAGTACTCGATGCCCTGGTCGTAGAACTCCGGCCCGTTCGACGTTCCGAGATGGTCGACGACGAACTGGTCGTCGGCCGGGGCCGGCACGAGGTCGCCCGGGCGTCCCTCGTGCAGCGCGATGTACTGCGCCTCGGTCAGGTCGACGGGTTCCTGTAGCGCGGTCTCGAAGTTGATCAGGGCGGCGGCGGTCTGCCAGCCCGCGGTGACCCGCATCGGAAGGGCCTCGGCGGCGTCGCCGCTGCCGTAACCGAGCGCCAGCCATTCCTGCCCGGCGAGCTCGAGGCCCGCCGCCAGCGCGTGCTTCAGACCGGATGCGAGCCACGCCGGCAGGGCCGCCGTGTAGAGGTTGCCCAGGTCGCGCATGGCGTCGGAGCCGAGGCCGAGCTTCTCGCTGACCAGGGTGTTCCACAGCTCGGTGCTGCGCAGGTGCTGGCGAAGGCGGCGGGACAACGGGAAGACGTCGCCGGTGATCTCGCCGATGTCGGCCCCGTTGCCGTGGAACGGCGATGGTGCGATCAGCTCGGCGAGCAGGAGGTCGGCGTCGATTCCGGCATCCGCGCAGTGAGCACGCAGCTGGTCCCGTCCCGATTCCTCGTCGGCCGCGAGGGTGAACAGGTAGGCCATCACCCAGCCGGTCGCCGGCATCTGGTGGTACGGGCGGTGCATGAACACCCGGTCGACCTCGTCGAAGTAGTCGAGGGCATTGCCGGGGCGCTTGCCCAGCATGGCCGTCATCGCGTGGTGGGTGGCGTCGATGTAGCAGCTGGTCGAGTACCGGCCGTTGAACACGGGCAGGTCCTGCATCTGCCCGTCGTCGCGAGGCGGCTGCCCGCGGAAGCGCGCGAACGGCTTGCGGAAATCCGCCACCCGGTAGTCGGAGTCGCTGCCGGAGCCGGCCAGATTGACCTCCAGCAACCGGGCCTCGCTCTCCAGGAGAACGGCGACGGCGCCGGCACCCTGGGTGGGCTCGCCGCTCCCGCCGCGGGCGTACTCGGCGATGTCGGCGGAGACGACGATCGCCTGGCGGCCCACGCCATCCGTCGCCAGGTAGCGCAGGGCGGACTTGATGCCGTAGACGCCGGCGAGGCAGGCCTGTTTGAATTCGGGCACCTCGCAGTCGCGCGCGAGCAGCGGCATGTTGTGGGCGCTGAGGGCGTCGTTGACCATTCCCTTGACGATGACCGCGCCGGCCGAGTTGTCGCTGCTGGACTCGGTGCCGAGAGCCAGGAGGCCGACCTGACCGGGGTCGATGTCATAGTCGCGGATCAAGCGCCACACCGCGTTCGCCGCAAGCGTGTACACGCTCTGGCCCGGACCGCGCATGCGGAAGCTGCGACCGACGACGTTTTTGACCTTGCCCCACGGCTGGTCGTTCCAGGCGCACCAGTCCTCGAGCTGCACCCGGTAGGGCGGCACGAACAGGGAGAATCCACTAATTCCAGGCGTCAACAGTTCCCACTTCAGGTTCGGCGTGGTTGTTCACCCACATCGGGTCTCAAACGCACCACTCCATTATCATCGGATCGGTTTGGGAAAGTGGTGACCAGGAGCAAATCGGAAGGCGGGACCCAGGCGAGCCGAGAGGTGCGGCGCCCCGCGGAACGACTAAAATCGAGGGAACCGATCGGAGCACCACTGTGGACCAGACCATCGATGGTGGCGCCACCGCCATGGCCCGCGCGCACAGCAACATCGCCCTCGTCAAATACTGGGGCAAACGAGACGCCGCACTGAACACGCCCGCGGTCGGCTCCATCTCGGTGACGCTCGACGCTCTCTACACCGACACACGCGTCACGTTCCTGTCCGGCCTGGTCGCCGACGAATTCTGGCTGGCCGGATGCCGCAATCCGGTCACCCGTATCAGCCACGTTCTCGACCTGGTACGTGGGCATGCCGCCAGCATGGGTCTTCCGGCTGCCGGGCTGAACGCCATCGTGACGTCGACGAACAACTTTCCGACGGGTGCCGGACTCGCCTCGTCGGCCTCCGGCTTCGCCGCCCTCGCGGTGGCCGCGGCCGGCGCCGCCGGCCTCGCCCTGAACGGCCGGGAGCTGTCGATCCTGGCTCGGCACGGCTCCGGCTCAGCCGCCCGTTCGATCTTCGGCGGTTTCGCCGAGATGCACGCCGGCACAGCCGTCGACGGATCGGACGCCTATGCGGAGGAGTTGCTCGATCGCGGCGCCTGGCCCCTGGCGGTCGTCGTGGCGATCACCGAGCACGGCGAGAAATCGATAAATTCCACCGTCGGCATGAACGAAAGCAAGGCCACCTCTCCGTTCTATGGGGCCTGGCTCGACTCGGCCGACGACGACCTCGCGGACATGCGCGCCGCCATCCGTGACCGGGATTTCGCGCGGCTCGGGGAGCTCTCCGAGTACAACTGCCTCAAACTGCACTCTTTGATGCTCACGACCCGGCCGGCCCTGATCTACTGGAACGCCGCCACCGTCGCCGCGATGCACGCCGTGCAGGCCTTGCGCGCCCGGGGCGTGCCGGCCTACTTCACCATCGACGCCGGTCCGCAGGTCAAGGTGCTCTGCCTGCCGGGCGACGCCGCTACGGTGCAGCGGGCGATGGCGCTCGTGCCCGGGGTGCACGAGGCGCGAATCAGCGGGCTCGGCCCGGCCGCCCACCGGCTGGAATGAGCATGGCGATGCCGACGATCCGGGCGTCCGCGCCCGGCAAGCTTTTCCTGCTGGGCGAGTATGCCGTGCTCGAGGGCGCACCGGCGCTGCTGGCCGCCGTCGACCGGCGGGTGGAGGTGACAATCGACGAGTCCCCCACGGGATTCTGGCAAGTCAGCGCGCCCAATCTGGGCATCCGGAACCTGGCGCTCGGCACGGATGGCGCCCTCCCGGCCGGCCTGACCGACCAGCAGCGCGCCCACCTCCGCGTCTTCGACGAGGTGCGTGCCGCCGTGCAGGCCGCGGCGCTGCGGGCACAGTCCCCGCCACTGACCCGGTCCCCCCGCACTTCCACCCCGCTCGCGATCTCCATCGACAGCAGCGCGCTGTCCCGGGGCGGCCACAAGCTGGGCCTCGGCTCCAGCGCCGCGACCGCTGCCGCCCTGACCGCCGCCCTCGCCCAGTCACTGCACCTGCCCCTCGATCAGGGCCGGCTGTTCCGCCTGGCCCACGCCGCCCACCGGAGCGCGCAGAACGGCGCCGGCAGCGGAGGCGACGTGGCCGCCAGCGTGCACGGCGGGCTTATCCGGTATACCCCGGGCATCGATCCCGTGCCGCTCCACTGGCCCGAGGAACTCCGCATCTCGGCCGTCGTCACGGGTGAGGGCTCGCTGACCACCCGCCTGGTGGGCCGCGTGGCCGACTACGCCGCCGAGAACCCCGCCCAGCACCGGCTCGACCTCGACCGGCTGAAGCGCCTCGCCGAACAGGCCGAGTCTGCCCTGACCAGCCCGGCCGACTTCCTGCACCTGGCCTCCGACTACTTCACGGCCCTGACCGAACTGGATGACCATGCCCAGGCCGGCATCGTGAGCGAGCGGCACCGCGAACTGCACGACCTCGCCCGGAGCGAGGGCGGAGTCTTCAAGACCAGCGGGGCCGGCGGCGGAGACGTCGGCCTGGCCTTTAGCTACAGTGGAGAACCCACCGAGCGACTTGCCGGGGCACTCGCCCGGGCCGGGGCCGCCATCGTCCCGCTCGGCTTCTTCGCCGCCGGCCTACAGGGAGGCACCGCGTCATGAGCCGGTCCCGCATCCCCCGCTTCTACCAGCTGTCGGTCGGTGAGCGCATCGCTCTCCTGCAGCAACGCGGCGTTCTGACACCGGATGCCGCGGCCGCCCTGTCCGCCGGAACCTCCGCCCTCGACGTGGTGGCCGCCGACCGGTTGATCGAGAACGTGATCGGCGTGTTCTCGATGCCGATGGGGCTCGGCCTGAACTTCCAGATCAACGACCGGGACTATCTGGTGCCGATGGTGGTCGAAGAGCCCTCCATCGTCGCCGCGGTCAGTTCCACAGCCCGGCTGGTGCGCCAGGCCGGCGGGTTCACGAGCGTCGCCGACGACCCCCTGCTGATCGGCCAGATCCAGGTCGTCGACCTTATCGACCCAGTGCGGGCCCGGGCCGACCTGCTCGCGCGCGGCGAGGAACTCGTGCAACTGGCCAACAGCGGGCATCCGAACATGGTGGCGCGCGGCGGCGGAGCCCGTGGTGTCGAGGTGTTCCTGCGCGGCGCGACGGCCGAGAACGGCGAGCTTCTCGTCGTGCACCTGCTCGTCGATACCCGCGACGCGATGGGCGCCAACCTCGTCAACTCGATGTGCGAACGGCTCGCCCCGCTGGTCGAGGAGATCAGCGGCGGCCGCGTGTTCCTGCGCATCCTCTCCAACCTCACCGACCGGGCCCTGGTGCGCGCCAGTGCCGTGATCCCGCACGCGCTGCTCGAGACCGCCGATTTCCCAGGCGTTCGGGTGCGCGACGGCATCGTGCTCGCGAACGAGTTCGCGGCGATGGACCCCTACCGGGCCACCACGCACAACAAGGGCATCATGAACGGCATCGACGCCGTCGCCCTCGCCACCGGCAACGACTGGCGGGCGATCGAGGCGGCGGCCCACGCCTACGCCGGGCGCGGGGACGGCTACGGCCCGCTCACCACCTGGAGCGTGAACAACACCGGCGATCTCGTCGGCGAACTGACCATCCCGCTGAAGGTCGGCACGGTCGGCGGCCAGGTCGAGTCGAACCCCGCCGTGCGCCTCGCCCACACCATCCTCGGGGTGTCCTCGGCCGCCGAGCTGGCCGAGGTGATGGCCGCCGTGGGGCTGGCCCAGAACCTGGCCGCCCTCAAGGCGCTGTCGACCAACGGCATCCAGCACGGCCACATGCGCCTGCACGCGCGGGCCGTGGCCGCCGCCGCCGGCGCCGGCGGAACCCGGTTCGAGGAGGTCGTGGAGAAGCTCATCGCCGACGGCGAAATCAAGGTGTGGAAGGCGCGCCAGATCATGCAGGCCCTCGACGAGGGCAGCGACGGCGACCGGGCCACCGGTCCGGGCGCCACGGATGCCGGGTCCGGCGCCGCGGCATCCGTCACCTCGTCTGTACCTCTCTCCGAACCCGCGGCTGCGGCCACCCCCACGCACAGTGCTGCCCCTGCCCCCGCACCCAGCGCCCCCGGTCCGGATGCCCACCTCGGCTACGGCAAGATCATCCTGATGGGCGAGCATTCCGTCGTCTACGGCTACCACGCGATCGCCGCCCCGATCGGGCTGTCGGTGCGGGCGCAGGTCACCCGGCAGGCGTCGCTCCGCGAACCGGTCATCGCCGACTGGGACGTCGACGGCTCGGTGCGCGAACCGATCCGCGCGGACCTGTCGCACCGGGTGGCGGCGCTGATCGCCGCCCGCCTCGGAGTATCCGCCGCCGGCCTCCGGGTCGACGTCTTCTCGCACCTGCCGCGCGCCAGCGGCCTGGGTGCCTCCGCCGCGTTCGCCGTGGCCCTGATCCGCGCAGTCGCCGACAGCTTTCAGATCACGATCAGCGACGCCGAGGTCTCCAGCCTCGCCTTCGAATGCGAACAGATCGTGCACGGCACCCCGTCGGGCATCGACAACACCGTCGCCACCTTCGGCCGGTCGGTTCTGTTCCAGAAGACGGATGCCCCCGGCGGCCACACGATCCGCGACATCTTCACTCCCCATCCGATCCCCATCGTGATCGGCCTGTCCGGGGTGCAGTCCCTCACCGCGCAGACCGTGGGCCTGGTGCGCAGCGCCTGGCAGCGCAACCCCGCCCGCTACGACGCCATCTTCAGCCAGATCGACGGGCTGGTGCTGGCCGGCGTCGACGCGCTCCGCCGCGGCGATATCGCCGAGCTCGGCGAACTGATGAACATCAACCAGGGACTGCTCAACGCCCTGCAGGTGTCGAGCCCGGAGATCGAGGCGCTGGTGGCGATCGCCCGGCGGGCCGGCGCCCTCGGGGCTAAGCTGACCGGCGGTGGGGGCGGCGGCGCCATGATCGCCATCGCCGAACCCGGCGGAACCGACCCGATCATCAGCGCGATGCGCAGCGCCGGCTACACCACGTACCTCACCGAGATCCGCTGACCACCGGCATTTTGAACGTGCATTCGAGGTATGCGCAGCCGGGCATCCTATTGATGGCCGGGGTGGAAAGCGCCGGATTCGGGCACCGTGCACCGGAATGGTCGGAAGTTATCCACAGCTTACTTGCCAGCAATTGAGCGGGTAACAGAGAGTTATCACCCTTCTGTCCACAGACTTGTCCACAGGCCTGTGGATAGACGTATCTTCGACGGACGTTCGGTGGCGCGTGTCAATGGGCGCTACGAACCATGCCGGTCGACCGCCGTTCCTATTCCTGGGTGGAGGCGCCCGGGCCACAGGTCGACGCCCAGGCCGTTCTCGAGCCGGGCCACGGTCGCGAGGTCGGGCCAGGACCGCCCGCGCAGTACCGAGAGCAGCGTCGTGTGCGGCCGAGTCGATTCGTTCCGGGCTCGGCCAGATCGATGCCGCCGTCACCTCCGACAAGCTGGCTGAGGCGCTCGAATCCCTCCTCGCCGAGGCGCGGTCATTGAACGCAGACCAGGTCTTCAAACGCGCGAGGCGCCAGCGCGACAGGCTCGACGAGGCCGGCATCGCCGCCCGGGAGAAGCAGGCCCACGGCGACCGCTACCTGAAGGCCTTCCGGCTCAGCAACGGCATCGTGCGCCTGAACGGGCTGTTCGCCCCGGAAGACGGCGAGTTCGTGCTCTCCGTCCTCGACTCCATCACCGCACCCCGCCGCGGAGGCGTCCGTTTCGTCGACAAGGAGGAGGCTGCCTGGGCGAAGCGCATCCAGGACGACCCGCGCACCACGGATCAGATCGCCGCCGACGGAGTACTCCTCTGCCATCCACACCACCTGCTACTACATAACCAACACTGGGCGATCATCCGGACCGGGACGGAGTACTGGCTTCGGCCACCGGTGGAGGTCGACCCGGAACAGAAGTTGATCGCACTCCCGAGCAAGAGCGCGGAGCTCTAGATCCTGCGCTCATTAACGACGAGAGGCCCCCGATTGCTCGGGGGCCTCTCCGTCCGACTGGGTCGTAGGCAATCAACCCATCTTGTCCACTGTGCGCGAGGGGGGACTTGAACCCCCACGTCCTTTCGAACACTGGCACCTGAAGCCAGCGCGTCTGCCAATTCCGCCACTCGCGCGAACTTAGGAAGATTAGCACTTTCCGAGGGCACTCCGCCATTCGAGCCGGGCAGGCCCCGCAAACACGGGCCCGCGCGGCGTGGCGAACATCCTGAACACCCACAGGATTATCGCCCGAAATCGCGACACGGGCTCCCTCCCGTAGGATGACAACCCTTGCCGGGTATCGCCCGGCGGGTGAGTTAACACTTGAGACAAGTAACATGCTCATAGCCGAAAGGATCGGATCGGGAGACCTGTGGGCATTCTGGATAGTTTTGAAAAGGGTCTCGAGCGCGCCGTCAACGGTGCGTTCGCCAAGACCTTCAAGTCGGGACTGCAGCCGGTGGAGATCACCTCAGCGCTGCGTCGCGAGCTCGACACAAAAGCAGCGGTCGTGTCCCGCGATCGCATCCTCGCGCCCAATCGCTTTACGGTGCGGATGAGCCACGCCGACTTCCAGCGCATGTCGGCGCTCGGCCAGACCCTCCTCGACGAACTCACCGAACTCGTGCAGCAGCACGGCCGCGAACAGCGCTACCAGTTCGCCGGCGGCGTCTCGATCACCCTGTCCGCGGACCGCGGCCTGAGCGAGGGCATGGTCCAGATTGACTCCAGCACCATCAAGGGCAGCGTCTCCTGGATCCCTGTGGTCGAGGTCAACGGCAAGCGTTACCCCCTCACGCAATCGCACACCGTCATCGGCCGCGGCAGCGATGCCGACATCACCATCGACGACTCCGGAACCTCCCGCCGTCACGTCGAGATCCTCTGGGACGGCTCCCGCGCCCAGGTGCGCGACCTCGGCTCGACCAACGGTTCACAGCTCAACGGCTCGCCGGTGAAGCAGGCCATCCTCGAGCCCGACTCCGTCGTCACCATCGGCCGAACCCGCATCGTCTTCCGGGTCATCGCGCAGGCCTCCTCGTCGTCCGAGCCCGTGACCGAGCGTCGCCGCGACGGCGGCCGCGAGCGACGCGACATGGACGGATTCTGGGGGCCCACCGCATGAGCGTCAGCGAGCTCACCCTCCTGGTGCTCCGCCTCGGATTCCTTCTCGTTCTGTGGCTCTTCATCTTCGGCATCGTCTACGCCCTGCGCAGCGACCTCTTCGGCCAACGCGCGCGCAAGATGCAGGCGGATGCCGCGGCCCCCGTCGGCGCGCCCGCCGCGTTCCCGAGCGCCGTCACCCTGCCGCCCGCATCATCGGCCTCCGCGCCGACGGAGCAGTTCACGGCCCGGCCGAGCCCGGCGAACGCCGCCGCGGACGACAAGGCCACCAGCCAGAACGCGACCCGCCTCGTGATCACCTCCGGCTCGAAGGCCGGCACCGAGTTCCCGCTCACCGGCGACTCGGTCACGATCGGTCGATCGGGCGACTCGAGCCTGGTCATCCGTGACGACTACACATCCACCCACCACGCACGTCTGATGCTCTGGCATGACAAGTGGATGATCCAGGATCTCGATTCCACCAACGGCACCTTCCTCGCGGGCAACCGCCTGACCGTGCCGACCCCGGTCCCCCTGAACACCACCGTCAAAATCGGCGCGACCAGCTTCGAGCTCCGGCGGTAGCTGCATGGCGACAGTCAGTCACAGCGCGGCCACGTCCCACGTTGGAAAGATTCGGTCCAACAACCAGGACTCCGGCTACTCCGGGCGCCATCTCTTCCTGGTAGCCGACGGCATGGGCGGCCACGCCGGCGGCGACGTCGCCTCGGCGATCGCCACCAAGCGCATCATGGAGGCTGACCGGGACTTCCCGTCCCCGCAGGACGCCGAATTCGCCCTGCAGGCGGCTCTGATCGCCGCGAATTCGCAGCTCGCCGAGACCGTGTACGAGCACGCCGAACTCACCGGCATGGGCACCACCGTCAGCGCGCTCATCGTGCTGGAAGACGAGGTGGCAATCGCGCACATCGGCGACTCGCGCATCTACCTGCTCCGCGAGGGCGAGTTGTCTCAGATCACCATCGACCACACCTTCGTGCAGCGACTCGTCGACAGCGGCCGCATCACAGAGGCGGAAGCCATGGTGCATCCGCGCCGTTCCGTGCTCATGCGCGTGCTCGGCGACGTCGAATCGGCGCCGGAGATCGACACCTCCATCCTCGCGACCTTTCCCGGTGACCGCTGGCTGATCTGCTCCGACGGCCTCAGCGGCGTGGTCTCCAATACGGGCATCGCCGCGGCCCTCCTCAGCCCCCTCGACGCGCAGGGAGTCGCCGACCGCCTGGTCAAGGAAAGCCTCGACGGCGGGGCCCCCGACAATGTCACCATCGTCGTCGTCGATATCGGCTCGCCCGCCGAACGCACCGACATGCCGACCGTGGTCGGGTCCGCATCCGCTCCCCTCGCCTTCGGTGAAGAACCCAACCGCGGCCGGGCGCTGCGCATGTCCAGCCTGCGCCTACACCCCGTGCGGGAAACGCATTTCGAGCCCGACTCCCAGGACTACCTCTCCGAGCTGATCGAGGAAGACAACCGCCGCGCCCGCCGCCGTAAGATCACCTGGCTGGTCGGCATCATCCTGCTGGTCCTGGCCATCGTCGGCGCCGGCTTCCTCGGCTACCGGTGGACCCAGTCCCGCTACTACGTGGGGGTGGAGGGCAGCACCGTCGCCATCTTCCAGGGCGTGCAGCAGGACCTCGGCCCCATCTCCCTGTCCTCCGTTTTCGAGGACACCAACCTGGAAGTATCCGAATTGCGCGTCTACGACCGGCAACAAGTGGAACAAACCATCAGCGCAACCTCCCTCGCGGACGCGTTGCTCATCGTCGAACGGCTCCACGATGCCCGCATCCAGTAACCGGTCCACAACGACGGATGCGCCCGAGCGCCCGCTCGGCACAGGTCGCGTTCGCCGCCTGCACCTGCCCCAGAAGCTGCGCAACCTCGAGTTGTTCCTGCTGCTCCTCGCCTGCGGCATCAACGCAGCCACCGTCGTGCTCGTTCAGCTCGGTGCGCTCGGCCGGATCGACACCACGCTGGTTCTGCTCGGCGCCGGACTGTCGGTGCTGGTCCTGGCACTGCATGTGGTGTTGCGGGTCGTCGCCCGCGAGGCCGACCCGTTCATCCTGCCCATCGCCACCCTGCTCAATGGCCTCGGCATCGCCATGATCTACCGCATCGACCTGGCCAACGAAGAGTACGGCTGGGCCAGCGCATCGGTGCGCCAGACCGCCTGGAGCGCCCTGGCCATCGGCTGCGCGATCGCGGTCATCCTGATCATCCGCAACCACCGGGTGCTGTTCCGCTATACCTACGTCGCCGGTTTCGTCGGTGTGGCCCTGCTGTTGCTGCCGCTCGTGCCCGGCCTCGGCCGCGAGGTCAGCGGGGCGCGCGTGTGGATCGGCGTCGGCTCGTTCGCCACCTTCCAGCCCGGCGAGATCGCGAAGATCGCCCTCGCCGTCTTCTTCGCCGGCTACCTGGTGCGCAACCGGGACAGCCTCTCCATGGTGGGCAAGAAAATCCTCTGGATGCGTTTTCCGCGCCTCCGCGACCTCGGCCCGATCCTCGTGGTCTGGGCGCTGTCCATGTCCGTGATCATCTTCCAGCGCGACCTCGGCACCGCCCTGCTCTACTTCGGCCTGTTCCTGGTCATGCTCTACCTGGCCACCGGCCGCCTCAGCTGGGTACTGCTGGGCATGTCCCTCTTCCTCGGCGGCGCCCTCATCGCCAGCCAGACCCTGGACTACGTCAACGGCCGGTTCCAGAACTGGCTCGACGCGCTCAACCCGGATGTCTACGGGGCCGACGGCGGCAGCTACCAGCTGGTGCAGGGCCTCTTCGGCCTCGCCAAGGGCGGGCTCATCGGCACAGGCCTGGGCCAAGGCCGTCCGGAGATCACCCCGGTTCCACAGAGCGACTACATCATCGCCAGCCTCGGCGAGGAACTCGGTCTGGCTGGCATCTTCGCGATCCTCGCGCTCTACCTCCTCCTCGTCGCGCGCGGCTTTCGCATCGGCTTCGCCGGCAATGACGACTTCGGCAAGCTTCTCGGCGTGGGGCTCTCCTTCGTCATCGCCCTGCAGTGCTTCATCGTGATCGGCGGTGTCACCCGGGTGATTCCCCTCACCGGGCTGACCACACCCTTCCTCGCCGCCGGCGGGTCTTCCCTGATTGCGAACTGGATTATCGTGGCCGTACTCCTCCGCCTTTCCGACACGGTGCGCAACCAACCCAGGCTGGTGGTCTGATGAATCGTGAACTCAAACGAGTCAGCATCGTGGTGCTGCTCATGTTCGTGGCCCTGCTCGCCTCGACGACAATCGTGCAGGTCTTCCAGGCGGACAGCCTGTCCGCGGATGCCCGCAACACCCGCACCCTCTACGACAGCTACTCCGTCGAACGCGGCCCGATCCTCGTCGCGGGCGAGCCGATCGCCCTGTCGGTGCCCGCCGACGATGAATACAAGTTCCAGCGCACCTACAGCAATGGGCCGCTCTACGCACCGATCACCGGCTTCATCCCGCTCAACGGCGCGCCGACCGGACTCGAGCATGCCCTCAACCGTGAGCTCAGCGGAACCTCCGACGCCCAGTTTTTCGATAAGATGAATGCCCTGATCACAGGCCAGAACCCCACTGGAGCCACCGTGGAGGTCACCATCGATCCGGCCGCTCAGCAGGCCGCATGGGATGCCCTCGGAGACCTCACCGGTTCCGTTGTCGTCTCCGAGCCGGCGACCGGTCGCATCCTCGCCATGGTCTCCAAGCCCAGCTACGACCCGAATCTGCTCACCGTGCACGACAACCAGCAGGTCACCGACAGCTATCAGTCACTGCTGAACGACGAGGGTGACCCGCTGATCAACCGCGGCATCGGCGCCCTCAACCCGCCCGGATCGGTGTTCAAGCTGGTCGTGGTGACGGCCGCCCTGGAATCGGGCAAGTTCACCCCGGAAAGCACCTTCCCCAACCCGGCCACATTCCAGCTGCCCGGGTCGTCGGCGGTCGTCATCAACTCGGGCGGCGGCACCTGCGGCGGTGGCGACACCGTGACCATCGCCACCGCTTTGAAGCAGTCCTGCAATATTCCGCTGGCCGAACTCGGCCTGCAGTTGGGCGACGACGCCATCCGCGAAACGGCCGAGAAGTTCGGTTTCAACAGCGACTACTCGACTCCGCTCGACGTGTCCCAGAGCGTGTATCCCACGGTTCTCGACGACGCGCAGACCGCATTGTCGGCCTTCGGCCAGACGGATGTCCGCGCGACGACCCTGCAGATGGCGATGGTTTCGGCCGCCATCGCCAACGGCGGCCAGCTGATGACGCCCAACCTCGTCGACAAGGTGACCGCCCCCAATCTGAGTCCGATTCAAGTCTTCGAGCCAGAGACGATGGAACGGGTGATGAGTCCCGAAACGGCGGCGACTCTGACCCAAATGATGGTCAATGGAGTCCAGGATGGCGCCGCCAGCAATGCAAGAATAGACGGGGTCAACGTGGCAGGTAAAACGGGCACGGCGGAGAACGCCGAGGACGAGCCGTACACGTTGTGGTTCACGGGATTCGCTCCTGCGGAGGATCCGAAATATGCGATCACCGTTCTCGTTGAAGATGGCGGGGGACTCGGCCAGACGGGGTACGGCAATTTGCTTGCCGCACCGATTGCAAAGCAAGTATTAGAGGCGGTGCTGAACAAATGAGACCCACATCAGGGCTCACCTTCGGGGGACGATACGAACTGCAGTCGCGGATCGCCATTGGCGGAATGGGCGAGGTTTGGAAGTCCGTCGACCTCGTAATCGGCCGCACGGTCGCCATCAAGATCCTCAAGGACGAGTACCTCGGTGACCCCGGGTTCCTCGAGCGCTTCCGCGCCGAGGCCCGTCACGCCGCACTCGTCAACCACGAAGGCATCGCCAACGTGTTCGACTACGGCGAAGAAGACGGCAGCGCCTTCCTCGTGATGGAACTCGTACCCGGGGAGGCGCTCTCCACCATCCTCGAACGCGACCATGTCCTCCCCGCCGACAAGGTGCTGGACATCGTCTCGCAGACGGCCGCCGCGCTGCACGCCGCGCACGCCGCCGGACTCGTGCACCGCGACATCAAGCCGGGCAACCTTCTGATCACGCCCGAAGGCCGCGTCAAAATCACCGACTTCGGCATTGCCCGAATCGCCGATCAGGTGCCGCTCACCGCGACCGGCCAGGTCATGGGCACCGTGCAGTACCTCTCCCCCGAGCAGGCCAGCGGACGCCCCGCCTCGCCGACCACGGACATCTACTCCCTCGGCATCGTCGCCTATGAAAGCCTCGCCGGCCGCCGCCCGTTCACGGGTGAGTCCCAGGTCGCGATCGCCATGGCGCAGATCAACGAGACAGCCCCCGACCTGCCCGCAACGGTGTCGGAGCCGGTGCGCAACCTGGTGATCTCCTGCCTGGCCAAAAACCCCGCGGACCGTCCGGCCTCGGCCGCCCACCTCTCCCGGGCCGCCGCCGCCCTCCGCCGCGGCGACATCGAAGCGGCTGCGGCATCCGTCCCCGCCATCCTGAACGGCGTCACGCCCACCTCCGCGACCATGCTGATGCCCGGCGCCGGCGGAATGCAGGCCACGACCGTGCTGCCCACCGGCGCGCCCGCGACAGGTACCTCCACGGTGGCGGAACCCGAACAGAAGAAGCGCAGCCCGTGGACCTGGCCTCTGATCGGCCTGATCGCCCTGCTCGCGCTCGTGCTCACCGGCACCCTGATCGCCCTGTTCACCCAGGACAACACCACGCCGACCCCGTCGCCGACCACATCGGCGTCGGCACCGGCATCGGTGAAGCCGACCCCGAGCACGGCACCCACCCCATCGGAGACCACCGCACCGACACCGGCCCCGGCTCCGACGAGTGAAACCGTCGAAATCTCCCTGGCCAATTTCCAGGGAAAGACCAGCACGGAGGCCCGCGATATGCTGGCCGCCCAGGGCTTCGTAGCTGATGTCCAGACCGGCAACGCAGTCACCACTCCGGACCAGATCGCCGACACCGTCTACGACGTGAACCCCACCGGCCCGGTGACGAAAGGCTCCACGATCACGGTCACGGTATACGCCCCCGCCGTCACCCCCGACGACCCGACCGCCGCGCCCACCGTCGCTCCGGCAACCATTCCCGCCGGCGGTACGGTGACGGCCACCTGGGCAAAGCAATCCTGTCCCAGCGGCCAGACCCTCTCCGGCTACGAGGTCGTGGCGGACGGCGCTGCCGCGTCACCCGGCCCGGTCGGCCCGGACGCCACTTCGGCGGACATCACCGCGGGTCCCGACGTTGGCACCTTCACGGTCAAGTTCCGCTACTTCTGCGGCCAGGCCGAATCCGCGTACTCGATTTCCTCAACCCCGGTCACCGTCACCCCGGCGCCGTAACGGCACCTCCAGGAGTAACGGCTAAAATACGGATAACTGTATGCGCGAACTGGGAGTAATGCTTTGACTGATGAAGGCCGTCTGCTCGCTGGTCGTTACCGGGTGGGCGCTCTGATCGGGCGGGGCGGTATGTCCGACGTGCACATCGGCACCGATTCCCGGCTGGGACGCACGGTCGCGATCAAGCTGCTCAAGTCCTCGCTCGCCGCCGACCCGGCATTCCGCACCCGCTTTCGCCAGGAGGCGCAGGCTGCCGCCCGGATGGCACACCCCACCATCGTGCGCGTCTTCGATGCGGGCGAGGAGTCCGTCGCCGAAGACGGCGGCCGCGAATCGCAGATCCCGTTCATCGTGATGGAACACGTCGACGGGCGCCTACTCAAGGACATCATCCGCGAGGGCCCGGTGCAGGCCGACGAGGCCGTGCGCATCATCGACGGCGTTCTCACAGCCCTCGAATACTCGCACCGGGCCGGTGTCGTGCACCGCGATATCAAGCCGGGCAACATCATGATCACCAGGACCGGTCAGGTCAAGGTGATGGACTTCGGCATCGCCCGAGCCATCTCCGACTCCTCGACGACCGTGGCGCAAACCACGGCCATCCTGGGCACGGCCTCCTACTTCTCCCCCGAGCAGGCCAAGGGCGAATCGGTGGATGCCCGCACCGACCTCTACTCCACGGGTGTGGTCCTGTTCGAGATGCTTGCCGGACGCCCACCGTTCCGCGGTGACTCCGCCGTGGCCGTGGCTTACCAGCACGTCAGTGAGTCCCCGGTCAAACCGAGCTCGATCAACGCCACGGTGTCCCCCGCACTCGACGCCGTCGTGCTGCACTCCCTGGCAAAGGACCGCTTCGAGCGGTACCAGAGCGCCGTCGAGTTCCGCACCGACGTCGAGCTGGCCGGGTCAGGACAGATCCCGGACTACCACGCGGCCGACGATTCCAGCGCCGGGCTGTTCGCCGCGCCCCAGCCGGCGGCATCCGGGTCCGAGCTCGCCCTCAAGCAGCTTTCCGAAGACGAAACCATGGTGCGCACGCAGCGCCGCCCACCCGTGATCTGGATCTGGGCCGGCATCCTCAGCGTCGTCGTCATCGTGCTCTCGGTCATGATCTGGGCTTTCAGCCTCACCCCGAGCAGTGACCTGCCCGACAACTCGCGCCGGGTGCCCTCGCTCACCGGATTCACCTACGAGAAGGCCCAGGAGTCACTCCTGGACCAGGATCTCGCAGCGATCCGGGCCGAGGAGGCCAGCGCAACGATCCCCAAGGACCGGGTAATCCGCACAGACCCCCCATCGGGAACGATCGCCCAGCCGACCGACCTGATCGAGGTCTATGTCTCAACGGGCGCCCAACCGGTCGACGTGCCAGATGTCACGAACCAGCCCCTCGCCGACGCCCAGACCGCGGTTGCGGACCTTGGGCTCATCCCCGGCTCGGTCACTCGAGAGAACTCTCCGAGCATCGCCGCCGGCCTGGTGCTGCGCACCGACCCCGCTGCCGCTACGACCGAGAAGACCGGCGTCACGGTCAATTTCATCGTCTCCAGCGGCCTCGTCGCTCTTCCCGACCTGGAGGGTCAGCTTCTGAGCGCGGCGATCGACATGCTCGCCGCTTCCGAAGTGCAGCTGATTCCGATCCCCACACCAGACGACACCTGTCCGCTGCAGCCGGGCTCACCGGTGACCCAGCAGTCCCTGGCTCCGGGCGACGTGCCCCAGAGGTCCGAGGTCACGCTCGTCTACTGCACCGGCTGAGACCCGGCTTCCGGAACGGACCCGACTCGGGTGAGCTTCAGCATGGGCGTGAGGCCCTTGGCCGTCTCCCGTGCTTCGGGCAGGCCGGCCAGCGCCAGCCAGTTGGCCACCATCAGGTAGCCGCCCTCGGTCAGCACCGATTCGGGGTGGAACTGCACGCCGAGAATGGGCGCGCTCGCGTGACGGAGCCCCATAATCACGCCGCCCTGCGTGCGCGAGGTGACGATCAGGTCGCTGGGTACCGTGCCGTCGACGACGGCGAGCGAGTGGTACCGCGTGGCCGTGAACGGCTGCGGCACTCCGGCGTAGAAGTCGCTGCCATCGTGCGTGATCAGACTGGTCTTACCGTGCATGAGTTCCTCGGCGTTGGTGACCGTGGCACCGAAGGACTCCGCGATCGCCTGGTGCCCCAGGCAGACACCGAACAAGGGGAGACCGGACTCGAGTGCGGCCCGCACGATCGCAATGGAGACGCCGGCGTCGGACGGCTTGCCGGGGCCGGGCGAGATGAGCACACCGTCGAATTCCGCGATGCGGGCGGCGGCGTCCTCCGGCTCGAAGGCGTCGTTGCGCAGCACGACCGTTTCAGCGCCGAGCTCCATCAGATAGCCGTTGAGCGTATAGACGAAACTGTCGTAGTTATCGATGACGAGGATCCGGGTCAAGGGCTTCCCACCGTGACTTCCTGGTTGTTGACAATGGAATCCACCCAGGGGAACACCCAGGTGGCAAGTGCGAACAGCACGGCGGCCAGCAACACGAACACCAGAAGGATCCGGAGCCAGACCGGACCGGGCAGAACCCGCCAGAGCGCAGCGTACATTGGAGTCTCCTAGCCCTGGGCCTGGGCGTTGATAACGGTCGCGACTTCGGCCGGGGGGCCGGCGGATGTCGGCTGCCACGCCTCGAGGACACCGTACGCGATGATGCGCTCGGCAGTGGACAGCAGTGGATTGCAGCTGGTGAGCGTGATGAAGCGGTCCGCGGGGACGGCATCCGGGTTGTGCGGTACCGGGGCGATCACGTCTACCGCGGTCGGGGCGACGTACTCGAGGTCACGGAACCGATAGGTGTAGTAGCCGTCGGCGGTCTGCACGTAGATCGCGTCACCGAGCTGTAGTTCGTTGATCAGGTGCATGCCGCCGCCGTTGGCACTGCGGTGCGCAGCCACGGCGAAGTTGCCGACCTCACCGGGCATCTGGGTGTCAGGATAGTGGCCGATCCCCGACCGCGAGCTGTTGAGTACCTCGCTGCCGATCCCTTCAGCGATGGACCGGTGATAGTCCTCCCCGAATCGCGGCACGTAGAGCACGGCAAAAGTTTCAGCGTTGGAGGGTGCCTCACGGACGACCGGTTCACCGAAGTCCACCGGGGCCGGCTCCACCGTCGCGCTGGCCTCCGGGGCGGCGGGGGCCGGCTCGTTGCTGGACAGGTCGTCATCGATCCAGGTCTGGCTGATCTCGGCCGCAGCCCTGGACTGCTGGCCGGCCATGATCATGTCGTTCCACCAGAGCTGCCAGCCCAGAAAGGCGAGCACGAGGATGCCGGCGGTGATCAGCAGCTCGCCGAAGATCCCCACGACGTTGAGCCGCGGCCGACGCTTGCGGCGATGCGCGCAGCGGGTCTCCTCGCTGAGAGGCTGATCGGCTCGCACGGACATGGTTTCAATTCTAACCGGGGCGGTACGTCCCCTACCGAGCGCCTGCGGGTGGTTCCAGCCAATGACGCTAGAATCGCAGGCATGTCACGCACGAATCCCCGCAGCAAGCCCGCCCGCACCGAGGTCGCCCGCTCCGGAGAGGCCGGGCCGAACGCCGTCTGGTTCAAGCCGGTGATGTTCGGTTTCATGCTCATCGGGCTGGCCTGGATCATCGTTTTCTACGTGAGCCAGGGAACGTTGCCCGTCGCCGGCTTCGGTTCGTGGAACATTCTGGTCGGTTTCGGGATCGCCTTCGTGGGGTTCCTGATGACCACCCGCTGGCGCTGATCCGGCCCCTGACCGGCCCGATGATCGAGCCTGCCTGGACCTGTTCTGCTCCCCACCGCCGGGATAATGACAGCCGTGTAATTATCCCCATGTGGACAAGCCTGTGGATAACTTTCCCGTCGTCAGCCCCGGCAACTCACTGAACCCCGGCCCGACGACCGCGGATTCGCACCTGCTAGGGTGCTGTGTGAATCCAAGCGGGGGCACCGGCCGAGACGCGGCCGAGACGCGTTTCCGCCGGGCGAGAAGAGGCGCAACACAATGAAGGCATCAGCAGAACTGGGCTCCAACCTGCAGTCCGTCCTCGTCGACCTGATCGAGCTGCACGTCCAGGGCAAGCAGGCGCACTGGAGCGTCGTTGGCAAGAACTTCCGAGACCTGCACCTGCAGCTCGACGAGATCATCGACGACGCCCGGCTGTTCTCCGACGAGCTGGCGGAGCGGATGCGTGCCCTCGACGCCTTGCCGGACGGCCGAAGCGAGACCGTGACCGCGACCACCCACCTGCCCAAGTTCCCGGACGGGGAGGTCGACACCACAGAGACCGTCGACCTGGTCACCACCCGCCTCAACGCGACCGTCGACAACATCCGTGCCGTTCACGACGCGGTCGACGAGGAAGACCCGACGAGCGCCGACCTCCTGCACGGCTTCATCGAGAAGCTGGAACAGTACGCCTGGATGGTCAGCGCCGAGAACCGCACCCCCCGCAAGCCCACGTCCAAGTCCCCGACCAAGCCGGCCGGTAAGGCTTGAGCCGGGAGCTTCGGCTCCTGTCCGACGGGCCGGCAAGCGGGCCCTGGCGCGCTCGGCACCAAACCAGGACGTCGGTTTGACGCGAATCGAGAGTTCGGAGCCGGTCTGGCTGACCGTACCGGAGAAACGCACGGCGAAATCCAGCCTGCGCCAGGCGGCGACGGCCGCCTTCGCCGTGAACGGAGACGCCGGGCGGGCGCTGGCCCTTTCCCGCGCCCTCGGCGGTTCCGTTCCCCGGCCGGGGTCGGGGCAGACGCTCCGGCTGTTTGAAACCCTGGCTTCCCTGGCCGCCGCCGACCTCACGGCGGCTCGGGTGGCCGAGGCGCACCTGGACGCGCTCTCGATCCTTGACCAGGCCGCCCTGGATCCGACCGGGCTCGTCCCGGGCGGCAGTCCGGACGCGAGCTGGGGCGTCTTCGCCGCCGAAGGCGCGGAGACCCGTCTCGACGCGAGACCGGCCGGCGCCGAACTCTGGCGGCTCGACGGCACAAAACCCTGGTGTTCGCTCGCAGGTTCGCTCAGCCACGCCCTCGTCACGGCGCACACCTCGGCCACCACACGGCGGTTGTTCGTGGTCGATTTGGCCGACCCCGGGATCACCGCACGCACGGACACCTGGGTGAGCCGTGGGCTCACCTCCGTACCGAGCGGACCGGTCGAGTTCCGCAGCATTACGGCCCGGCCGGTCGGGGACGACGGCTGGTACCTCCGCAGACCCGGCTTCGCCTGGGGTGGGATCGGCGTCGCCGCCTGTTGGTGGGGCGGGGCCGTCGGACTGGCCAGGCGGGTCTGGGAAGCAGTGCTCGAGCGGGAGCCGGATCAGATCGCGCTCGCGCACCTGGGCGCCCTCGACCTTGCGCTGACCGCGACCGGGACCTCCCTGGCTGCCGCCGCCGCGGCGATCGATGACGGCACCGCCGTCGGTGATCAGGGAGCACTCCTCGCGGCTCGGGTGCGAGGTCAGGTCGCGCGCACGGTCGACGAGGTGCTCACCCGCACGGGCCACGCGCTCGGCCCCGCGCCGCTCGCCTTCGACGCGCGGCATGCCGGGCGAGTTTCCGACCTGCAGCTGTACGTTCGCCAACACCACGCCGAGCGGGACGACGCGGCGCTCGGCCGTCGACTCCGCGACGCCGGCGTCTCCCCATGGTGAGTTTCAGCCACACAGCTACCGGTACGGCCGAGACCGTGTGGGCCGCGCAGCGTAAGCCCGTTCAGGCTCTCCGCATCGACGAGTTGCGCCGGCTCGTCGTGGTCGCCGCCCATCCCGACGACGAGACCCTCGGTGCCGGCGGGCTGATCGCCCGGGCCGGGCGGGCCGGCGTTCCAGTGACGGTTGTGGTTCTCACCAATGGTGAGGCCTCCCACCCCGGGTCCACCACGCACGACCCTGCCCGGCTCGCGGCTCTGCGCCGGGTCGAGGTGACGGCCGCCGTAGCTGCCCTGGCGCCTGCGGGGCAGGTGCGCCTGCTCGACCTCCCTGACGGAACCCTCACCGAACGTCTGGCGGAGGCCTCCCGCGCGATTTCCGACGAGATCGGCCCCGGTGGTCCGGGAACCTGGCTGGTCTCCCCCTGGAGCCTCGATAGCCATCCGGACCATGCGGCCGCGGCCGCGGCCGCCCGCGACGCTGCCCGCGACCGAAGTGTCACCCTCTTCGAATTCCCGATCTGGGCCTGGCACTGGTCCACCCCTGAGGACTCGGTCTGGCCCGACGGCATGTTGCGGAACCTGGATCTGGCCCCCGACGACCGTCGGCGCAAAGCCCAGGCCATGGCCCTGCACCGCAGCCAGATTCAGCCGCTCTCCGGACTGCCCGGCGACGAACCGATCATCCAGGCGAGCTTCAGTGCGCACTTCGAACGCGACTACGAGACCTACATCGAAATCGACACGGAGACGGACACGGCGCTGACACCGAGCCTGGCCGGTGACTTCTTTGAGGAGTTCTACGCCGGAACCCGGGACCCCTGGGGTTTCGAGACCCGATGGTACGAGGAGCGCAAACGGATCCTGACCCTGGCGGCACTGCCGCGCCAACGTTTCCGGGCGGCGCTGGAGTTGGGCTGCTCGATCGGTGTGCTGACGTCCGACCTGGCCGACACCTGCGATACGGTCCACGCTGTTGACATCGCGGAGCAACCGCTCCTGGTGGCTCGTGCCCGTCTGGCCGAACGCCCCGGCGTCACTTTCGAACGAAGCACCCTGCCGGCCGAATGGCCGGAGGGCTCCTTCGACCTGATCGTGTTGTCCGAGGTCGGTTACTACTTCTCGGCGGAGGAATTGCGGGAGGTACTCGGCCGATGCCGCGACAGTCTCACTGCCGACGGCGTTATCGTTGCCTGCCACTGGAGGCATCCGGTGCCGGAATATCCGTTGACCGGCGACCGGGTGCACGCAGAGCTCGGCCGGCTGGCCGGGTTCGAGCGCACGGTGGAGCATCGGGAACGTGACTTCCTGCTCGAGGTGTTCGAAGCAACGCCGGCTCGTTCTGTCGCGCAACGCGAAGGACTGGTGCCGTGACCGGGCGCAGCGGGGTTGACAGGGTCATCGTCGTCATCCCGGCCCGCAACGAGGAGGAGCTGCTGCCCCGATGCCTGTCTGCGTTGGCCGTGGCCATCGGGGAGGTCGGCGGCGTGGCCGGCCGGGTGTCGCCTGTCATCGACGTCGTGGTCGTGCTCGACCGGTGCAGCGATGGCACGGCCGGCGTCGCCTCGCACTGGCCGATGTTCTCGAGCATCAGCACGAACGGTGGCGCCGTGGGTGCTGCCCGCCGCGCCGGGGTGCGTCACCTGCTGCCGACGCCTGACCGGTTCACCGCGGCGACGTGGATCGCTTCCACGGATGCCGATTCCGCCGTGCCGCCGAACTGGTTATCCGTGCAGCTCGGGTTCGCCCGCAACGCTGTCGATCTCGTGCTGGGAACCGTGGTTCCCGACGACGGGTTGTCCGACGGAGTCCGGGAACGGTGGGATGCCCAGCACCGGCTGGTCGAGGGGCACACGCATGTTCACGGCGCGAACCTCGGAGTTCGTGCGGACCGATACCTTCACGCGGGAGAATTCGCTCCCGTCGACGGGCAGGAGGACGTTCGGCTGGTCTCGGCCTTGCGCGGTCTCAGGGTGAGCGAGGTTCGCACCGCACTGATCCCCGTGCTCACTTCCGGCCGGCTGGCCGGGCGGACTCCGGCGGGATTCGCCGGCTATCTGCGCGATCAGGTGGTTCTCGCTCCCTAGATCAGGAGCTTCGCCGCACTGAGAACCACTAGAACGGCTCCGAAGGCCGCGATCAGCACTGTTTGCAGCCGCTGCTGCTTGATGCTGCGGGTTTGCACGAAGATCAGCCCGATCACCGCGCCGGCGATCAGACCGCCCACGTGCGCCTGCCAGGCCACGTTCAGACCGGGCAGGAATCCAATCACCAGGTTGATGCCGACCAGGATCAGCAATTGGGTCGCGTTGCCTCCCAGACGTCGCTGAATGACCAGGAAAGCGCCCATCAGGCCGAAGATGGCACCGGACGCGCCGACGACGGGGACCTGCGGATCGGACAGGAACAAGACGCCCAGGGAGCCGGCGAGACCGCTCAGCAGGTAGAGGGTGAGGAAACGGCCGCGGCCCAGCATGCCCTCCAGGATCTGCCCGAAGATCCAGAGCGTGTACATGTTCAGCAGCACGTGGAAGATGGAGCCGTGCACGAGCACGCTCGTCAGCATGCGCCACGGCTCGAAGCTCCCGGGATAGGAGTAGACGCCCGCGTACCAGAGAAGGCTGGTGAGACCGTCGCCCAGGATGAACTGCAGCAGGTACACCGCCATCGTGAGAACGACGATCGACGTCGTCACCGGGTGAGAGCTGCGCGTCAGCCGGGTCAGGACGGCCGGCTTGGTGCGCGGGGCATTCTTGCGCTGCTCCGCCATGCACTCGGGGCAGATCACGCCAACGGCGCCCTGTGTCTGGCAGTCCGGGCAGATCGTGCGGCCGCAGCGCTGGCAGAGGATGAAGCTCTGCCTGCCCGGATGCCGGTAGCAGTAATTCGCGGCGGTTCCGGGCAGGTCTGTCATCGGGAACGGAGCCTAGACCTGCTCGACGGTGACGCTCTCGATGACAACTTCGGTCAGAGGACGGTCGCGGCCATCGGTGGGCACGGTCGCGAGCTTCGCGACGATGGCGCGGGAGTCTTCGTCTTCGACGGCGCCGAAGATGGTGTGCTTGCCCTGCAGCCACGTGGTCGGCACGACGGTGATAAAGAACTGCGAACCGTTCGTTCCGCGTCCGCCCTGGATGCCGGCGTTCGCCATGGCCAGCACGTACGGCTGCGTGAAGTCGAGGTCGGGGTTGATTTCATCGTCGAACTGGTAGCCCGGTCCGCCGGTGCCCTGGCCGAGCGGGTCGCCGGCCTGGATCATGAAGTCCTTGATGATGCGGTGGAAGACCGTACCGTCGTAAAGAGGAGCGTTGGAGGTCTGACCGGTGGCCGGGTGCTTCCACTCGATCTCGCCGGTTGCGAGACCGACGAAGTTCTTGACGGTCTTCGGGGCGTGATTGCCGAAGAGGTTGACCTTGATCGGTCCCAGGGTGGTATTGAGCGTTGCGACAGCAGTGTGCTTAGACATGGACACAATTCTTGCACAGCCGGATTGCTCGATTCAGATCGACACTGGCTCTACCCAGAGTCCTCCCAGACGATTGCGTGGCAAGATGGACAGTGTTCGCACATGACATCGATGGAGGGTCCAGATGAGCCTGTCACGCAAGCGCCGCAAGGAACTTACTCGGCTGCGTAAGAGCGCAGACGAATTATGGAACAACCAGCAGGAAGTGCTTGAGCGCGCAAACGCCATTGCACGCGAGGCCAGCCGTCAAGCCGGCATCCTTACCCGCGAAGAAGTAGCGCCCCGTGTGCGTGAAAGCTACGAGCACCTCGTGCGTCCCGGAGTACGGGCCACTCAGGACCTCGCCGAAGGTGTCCGCCATCAGGTCGTCGACAGGGTTCTGCCCGGTATCGGCGGCGGCATCGGCACGGCAATCGGCTCCGTGATGAGCGTCGGTGACATCGCCCGCGATGCCCGCGTCCGCGCGGCGTTGGCCCGCGTGCGGTTCCAGAAGCCCGTCGTAATCGAGAAGAAGGGTCCCGGCGCCGGAACATACATCGCCGTCGGTGTTGCCCTGGCCGCCGTTGCAGGCGTCGCTTACGCCGTCTGGCAGACTTTCCGCGCCGACGACGAGCTGTGGGTTGCTGAAGATGAGCCCGCCGAGGCCACGTCGGTCGAGAACTAGAGTTCAGCACTAAAAAGGGGAGGGCCCGCATCCAGTGGATGCGGGCCCTCCCCTTTTTTCGTGCTGGGCCGAGGTTTGGGGACGCTGTAGGGAGGCTGTGGGCCGATGAGAGCGCCTGTGCCCGCTCAGGGGCCGTGGGGGGCTGGGGGCGATAAGTTGTGGCTGGGTTGCCGGGAACGGCTTGTGGAGGCGCTCCGCGCCTCCGAACCACGGGGAGCCCCTCCGTTCGCTCCTTGGTCGCTCACTGCGCGTGCGATTCGCGGTGTTCTATTAAATGAAGAACGCCCGGCCCCAAAAAGCGAGGCCGGGCGTTCTTCATTTGTGGAGCCACGGGGAATCGAACCCCGGACCTCCTGCTTGCAAAGCAGGCGCTCTACCAATTGAGCTATGGCCCCGCATAATCACGGGGAGTGTGTGCTGAAGTGGTGAAACTAGGTGTTGAAACATTTCGTGCGTGGGGATACCGGGATTTGAACCTGGGACCTCTTCGTTATCAGCGAAGCGCTCTAACCAACTGAGCTATATCCCCCGAATGGGCAGGTTTGAGACTACCCGATGCGGCGGGATTCTCCCAATCGAGCCACAAAGCGACCCGATCGGAAGAATCCGTCGACTAGTTGTTGGTGAATCCGACGAGCAAACCGCCGGTGATTTTCACGCTCAGATTGTACAGAACCGCGTAGACGGCTCCCAGTGCGGTGATGACGACGGTGTTCAAGATGGCCACCACGAAGGCGAAGCCCATGACGTTCCCGATCGACAGGATGCTGGCCAGGTCCGACGAGGCGCCGGCGATATCGGTGTACAGGTCGTCGACCTTGCCGAAGATGCCGGTTCCGTTCAGGATCGTGAAGATCAGGAAGGTGGCCACGATCGTGACGATTCCCAGGCACAGGGCGATCAGGAACGACAGCTTGACGGCCGACCAGAAATCAACGTAGACGAGCTTGAGCCGCACCTGCTTGGTCGCGGCCGGCTTACGGCTGGATTTCTTGGCGAGCTTTTCGGCGACACTACTCATTTACAGGCTCTTCCTCTCCAAGGGCGCTTTCGGGTTCGGCCGCGAGGATCTCGGCCACCAGATTGCGTTCGGTGTTTTTCGCAATGGCGATGATTCTGTCTTGTTCCGCGAACTTGGCGAAAACAACGCCCATGGTGTCTCGGCCCTTGGCCGGGACTTCGGAGACGTCAGAGCGTACCACCTTGCCGCTGGCAAGGACCACGAGCACTTCGTCTTCCTCCTCGACGATCAGTGAACCCACCAGGTCGCCGCGGTCGTCGTTGAGTTTGGCGACCTTGATGCCCAGGCCGCCGCGGTTCTGCAGGCGATACTGGTCGGCGGCGGTGCGTTTGGCGTAGCCCCCCTCGGTCACGACGAACACGTAACCGTCGTCCGCGACCACGGATGCGTCCAGCAGGCTGTCCTCGCCGCGGAAGTGCATGCCGATCACGCCAGAGGTGCTGCGTCCCATCGGGCGCAACGCCTCATCCGACGCCGTGAACCGGATCGACATTCCCTTTTTGGAGACGAGCAGAAGGTCGGAGTCGTTTTCGACCAGCAGTGCCGAGACGAGTTCGTCGCCTTCGCGCAGCTTGATCGCGATGATGCCGCCGGTGCGGTTCGTGTCGTATTCCCGGAGTGCGGTCTTCTTGATCAGGCCGTCGCGGGTGGCGAGCGTCAAGTACTGGGCGACGCCGTAGTCGCGGATGTCCAGGATCTGGGCGATCTCCTCGCCCGGCTGCAGTGCGAGCAGATTGGCGACGTGCTGGCCCTTCGCGTCGCGGCCGGATTCCTGCGCCTCGTAGGCCTTGGCCCGGTAGACGCGCCCCGTGTTCGTGAAGAACAGCAGCCAGTGGTGAGTGGTCGTGACGAAGAAGTGCTCGACCACGTCGTCCGCCCGCAACTGGGCTCCCTTGACGCCCTTTCCGCCGCGGTGCTGGTTGCGGTAGTTGTCGCTGCGGGTGCGCTTGATGTAGCCGCCGCGGGTGACCGTGACCACCATCTCCTCTTCGGGGATGAGGTCTTCGATCGACATGTCGCCGTCAAAGCCGAACATGATCTCGGTGCGCCGGTCGTCGCCGAACTTGTCGGTGATTTCGGTGAGCTCATCGCTGATGATGGTGCGCTGGCGCTCCGGGCTGGCCAGGATCGACTGGAACTCGACGATCAGCAGTTCCAACTCGGCAGCCTGGTCGATGATCTTCTGCCGTTCCAGAGCGGCCAGGCGGCGCAGCTGCATGGTCAGGATCGCATCCGCCTGGAGCTTGTCGACATCGAGCAGGTCCATCAGGCCAGTGCGGGCGTCGTCGACGGTGGGGGAGCGACGGATGAGGGCGATCACCTCATCGAGGGCGTCGAGGGCCTTCAGGTACCCGCGCAGGATGTGCGCATCCGCTTCGGCCTTCCTCAGGCGGAACTGGGTGCGCCGCACGATGACCTCGATCTGGTGCGCCACCCAGGCGGAGATGAAACCGTCGAGGGACAGGGTGCGCGGCACCCCGTCGACGATCGCCAGCATGTTCGCGCCGAAGTTCTCCTGCAGCTGGGTGTGCTTGTAGAGGTTGTTCAGCACGACCTTCGCCACAGCGTCACGCTTGAGCACGATTACGAGGCGCTGGCCCGTGCGGCCGGACGTTTCGTCCCTGATGTCGGCGATGCCGCCGATCTTGGCGTCCTTGACCAGATCGGCGATTTTGATCGCGAGGTTGTCGGGGTTGACCTGGTACGGAAGTTCGGTGATCACCAGGCAGGTGCGGCCCTGGAGCTCCTCGATGCTGACCACGGCACGCATGGTGATGGATCCACGCCCCGTGCGGTAGGCGTCCTGGATGCCCTTGACGCCGAGGATCTGCGCACCGGTGGGGAAGTCGGGGCCTTTGATGCGCTGGATCAGTGCTTCGAGCAGCTCATCACGAGTCGCGTCGGGGTTCTGCAGGTACCACAGGGCGCCGGCGGAGACCTCACGCAGGTTGTGCGGCGGGATGTTCGTGGCCATACCCACGGCGATTCCGACCGAACCGTTGACCAGCAGGTTCGGGAAACGGGAGGGCAGCACGGTGGGCTCGAGCGTGCGGCCGTCATAGTTGTCCTGGAAGTCGACGGTGTCCTCATCGATGTCGCGCACCATCTCGAGGGCGAGCGGGGCCATCTTCGTCTCGGTGTACCGCGGGGCGGCGGCGCCGTCGTTGCCGGGGGAGCCGAAGTTGCCCTGGCCGAGGGCCAACGGGTATCGCAGGCTCCAGGGCTGGACCAGGCGCACGAGCGCGTCGTAGATCGAAGAGTCGCCGTGGGGGTGGAACTGGCCCATCACGTCGCCGACGACGCGGGCGCACTTGGAGAACGCCTTGTCCGGTCGGTAGCCGCCGTCGAACATGGCATAGATGACGCGGCGGTGCACGGGCTTCATGCCGTCGCGCACATCGGGCAGCGCGCGCCCGACGATGACGCTCATCGCATAGTCGAGGTACGAGCGCTGCATTTCCAGCTGCAGGTCGACCTGGTCGATCTTGCCGTGCTGCACGAGGTGCGCGGCCTTGGCCGCGGTGTCGGCGGCCAGGGAAGCGGCGTCGACCTCGGTCCCGTCGGTGCCCTCGCCCGTGGTTCCGCCGGTGTTGGTGTCGTCAGATGTCAAGGAAACGCACGTCCTTCGCGTTTTTCTGGATGAAGTTACGGCGGGACTCGACGTCCTCGCCCATCAGGGTGGAGAAGATTTCGTCGGCGGCGGCAGCGTCGTCGAGGGTGACCTGCAGCAGGGTGCGGGATTCGGGAGCCATCGTGGTTTCCCACAGTTCCTTGTAGTCCATCTCGCCCAGACCCTTGTAGCGCTGGATCCCGTTGTCCTTCGGGATGCGCTTGCCGGCCGCGGCACCGTCTTCCAGGAGCGCGTCGCGTTCCCGGTCGGAGTAGACGTACTCGTGTGCGGAGTTCGCCCACTTGAGGCGGTAGAGCGGCGGTTGGGCCAGGTAGACGTACCCCAGATCGATCAGGGGACGCATATACCGGAAGAGCAATGTGAGCAGCAGGGTCGTGATGTGCTGGCCGTCGACATCGGCGTCGGCCATCAAGACGATCTTGTGGTACCGCACCTTGTCGGGGTTGAACTCTTCGCCCATACCGGCGCCGAACGCCGTGATCATGGCCTGAACCTCGGCGTTGCCGAGGGCGCGGTCGAGCCGGGCCTTTTCCACGTTCAGGATCTTTCCGCGCAGCGGCAGAATCGCCTGGAACTCGGGGTTGCGGCCCTGCACGGCGGAGCCGCCGGCCGAGTCGCCCTCCACGATGAAGATCTCGGAGAGGGACGGGTCCTTGCTCTGGCAGTCCTTGAGCTTGCCGGGCATGCCGCCACCCTCGAGGAGTCCCTTGCGCCGGGCGGTCTCGCGCGCCTTCCGGGCGGCCATCCGGGCGTTCGATGCCTGGAGCGCCTTGCGGATGATCTCCCGCGCCGGGTTGGGGTTGCGGTTGAACCAGTCGGAGAGCTGGTCGTTGGCGACCTTCTGCACGAAGGACTTCGCCTCGGTATTGCCCAACTTGGTCTTCGTCTGGCCCTCGAACTGCGGTTCGGCGAGCTTGATCGAGACCACGGCGGTCAGACCCTCGCGAACGTCGTCACCGGTGAGGTTGTCATCCTTTTCCTTGAGGATGCCCTTTTCCCGGGCGTATTTGTTGACGAGCGTGGTGAGCGCGGCGCGGAAACCCTCCTCGTGCGTGCCACCCTCGTGTGTGTTGATGGTGTTCGCGTAGGTGTGCACACTCTCGGTGTACGCGGTGGTCCACTGCATGGCCACTTCGAGCGCCATTTTGCGTTCGTGGTCTTCCCACTCGAACGAGATGATCTCATCGTTGACCAGGTCGGCCTTTTTGGCCTTGTTGAGGTATTCGACGTAGTCGACGAGGCCGTTCTCGTAGAGGAAGTTCTTCGTGACCGGCTTACCCTCGTCGTCGAGGTTCTCCGGTCGCTCGTCGGTGAGCGTGAGGCTGAGTCCCTTGTTCAGGAAGCCCATCTGCTGGAAGCGGGCCCGGAGGGTCTCGAAATCGAAGACCGTGGTCTCGAAGGTCTCCGCGCTCGGCCAGAAGGTGATGGTGGTGCCGGTTTCGTCGGACACCTCGTCCATGGTGAGGGGAGCGGTGGGCACGCCGTCGTGGAAGCTCTGGCGCCACACGTGGCCCTGGCGGCGCACCTCGACGTCGAGGCGGCTCGACAACGCGTTGACGACCGAGCTGCCCACCCCGTGCAGTCCGCCGGACACGGAGTAACCGCCGCCGCCGAACTTGCCGCCGGCGTGCAGCACGGTGAGCACGACCTCGACGGTCGAGCGGCCCTCCGCCTTGTGAATGTCGACCGGAATTCCGCGGCCGTTGTCGGTGACGCGAACCGCGCCATCCGCCAGGATCCTAATGTCGATGGTGTCGCAATGACCGGCGAGGGCCTCGTCGACGGAGTTGTCGACGATCTCGTAGACGAGGTGGTGAAGGCCGCGAGGGCCGGTGGACCCGATATACATTCCGGGTCGCTTGCGTACGGCTTCAAGTCCCTCGAGAACCTGGATATCATCGGCACCGTATCCGTGCTCCGGCTCGATCTGTGGGTCAACTGACATCTGTAATGGGGCTCCTGACCGTCGCGCGGGCGACCCTTTAGCCTACCAAATGCTCCAAGCACTGAGGGCCAAATCGGTCATCTGCGGCGTTTAAGGCACCGGGTTGACCTGTTTTGGCCAGTTACCCGTAGGTATCGCGTGGACCGCGCCCTGGAATTGATCTGGGACCCTTTTTCCAGGAGGGAGCGTTGGGCCCCTGAAAACGGATCGACTCAATGCCGGCATCCGGATATTTCACGGCGATGTGCGTCATGATCTCCACCCTCATCATGCGCAGCTGCGTCGCCCAGGCCGTCGACTCGCACTGCACCGTCAGGACACCCTCGTCGATTCCCGCCGGAGTCGAGTGTTTCGACGTCTCCTCACCGGCCAGCTCGATCCAGGAGGCCAGCAATTCTGATTGGGCCAACGGAGAGTTCCAGCCCAGCTGCAGGGTGAGCGAGTCGATCGTGTCGCCCAGTCCCCGCGGGTCCCGCCCCGCGCCAAAAGGCACGCTCGAACCGATTTCCGTGCCCGGACGCCGCCTGGCGCGGATGCGCTTCGCATTCGGGTCACCGAACACGTCTTTGAAGCGCAGGTAAACGCGAGAGGCCTCGCTCGGTTCAGCCATCGACGACCGCCCCGGCGTGGATGCGGATGGTGTGCGCGGCGAGTCCGTCGGGCACGTCTTCGAGCACCGCGGCGGTGATCAGAACCTGTTCGAAACCGGAGACGGCCGCAGCCAGGCGACGCCGACGGCTGAGGTCCAGCTCGGCGAAGACGTCGTCCAGAATCAGGACCGGATCGCCCGTCGTGGAATCCCGGCGCAATAGCTCGGCCGAGGCGAGTTTCAGGGCGAGGGCGAACGACCACGATTCACCGTGACTGGCGTATCCCTTGGCCGGCAAAGAATTGAGCACGAAAACCAGGTCGTCCCGGTGAGGCCCGACCAGGGTCATTCCCCGGTCGAGTTCCTTCCGCCGCAGACCGGCCAGCGCAGCGCGGAAAGAGTCCCCGGTGGTTGGTCCGATAGAAACCGAGCCGGTCGTCCCCGATCTCAAGGGTTCCGACTCGAGCGCGGCGTCCTCGTCGGCACCCAGGATACTGAGCGACGAAACCAGCATCGGCCCGTGGTCTTCTCCGGCGACCGCCTCGTACGCGGCGCCCAGCGGGTCCCCGAGCAGGCGAACGAGATCGGCCCGCTCATCGATGATCTCGGATCCGAGCGCCACGAGCCGGTCGTCCCAGATCTCGAGGGTTCCGAGCGCGGTGGTGCGCAGGCCCGACGCCCGCGCCGACTTCAGCAGCGTATTGCGCTGACGCAGCACCCGGTCGTAATCGGCCAGAACGCCGGCAAGGCGCGGAACACGCAGCACGAGCAGCTGGTCGAGGAAGCGACGGCGCCCGGACGGGTCGCCGCGAACCAGGGCCAGGTCTTCCGGGGCGAAAAGAACACTGGAGAAGAATCGCGTCAGCTCTCGGGTCTTGATCACAGACCGGTTGACTTGGGCCCGGTTCAGACCCGAGCGGTTGATCTGCACCTCGGTCAGGATCTCCCGCCCGTTGTACTCGAGTCTGGCTCGGATGATACCGGCGTCCCGGCCGGCCCTGATCATGGCCGAGGTGTTGGAGACCCGGTGCGAGCTGAGGGTGCTCAGAAATCCCAGGGCCTCGACGAGATTGGTCTTGCCCTGGCCGTTGCGGCCCACGATCAGATTGGGTCCCGGCGCGAACGACACCTCGACCTGCGCATAATTGCGAAAGTCGGTCAGGGAGAGGTGTGTGACCCGCACCCGGGGTCAGTCGGCCGTTTTGACGGCGTGGCCGCCGAACTGATTGCGCAGGGCAGCGACCGCCTTCATCGCGGGAGAGTCGTCCTGACGGGAGACGAAACGCGCGAAGATGGCGGCGCTGATGGCGGGGACGGGAACAGCGTTGTCGATGGCCTCTTCGATGGTCCAGCGCCCCTCGCCGGAATCCTCGACGAAGCCATCGATATTCTGGAGTTCGGGGTCCTCAGCCAGGGCACGCACGAGCAATTCCAGCAGCCAGGACCGCACCACGGTGCCGCGCTGCCAGGCCTTGAATACGCCGGGAACGTTGGTGATCAGGTCGCTGCGTTTCTCCAGCAGTTCATAGCCTTCGGCGTATGACTGCATGAGCGCATATTCGATTCCGTTATGTACCATCTTCGCGTAGTGCCCGGCGCCGACCGCTCCGGCATGTACGAAACTCTCCTCACGCGGGCCTTCGGGTCGCAGGCCGTCGAAGACGGGCATCGCCCGTTCGACCTGGTCGGCTGAACCGCCGACCATCAGACCGAACCCATTGGTCAGGCCCCACACGCCACCGGAAACACCGGCGTCGATGTAGTGCACGCCCGTTGTCGCCAGCAACGCGGAGTGGGAGAAATCGTCGGTGTACCTCGAGTTTCCGCCGTCAATCACGAGGTCGCCGGCGGACAGCACGGTGGCCAGTTCGGCGATCACGGCATCCGTCACGGCGCCGGCGGGCACCATGACCCAGACGAGCCGGGGGGCAGGCAGGGCTGCTATCAGCTCACCGATGCCGGCAACATCCGAAATCTCGAGGTTCCGGTCGTAACCCGTGACCCCGATGCCGTTGGCCCGAAGACGATCGCGCATGTTCGCGCCCATCTTTCCCAAGCCGATGAGGCCGATATGCATTGCTGTCCTTCCGAGACTGTTCTAGCGCAACAGCAGGTTGGGCTGGAGCAGGTACTTGAAGCTGTCGGCACCCGGCTGGTCCCGCGAGGTCTGACTCGTGATCAGAACCGGGCCCGGCTTGTTGGGATTCTCGGTCTTCGTGAACGAGATCCGCACGAATTCCGAGTGCACCGCACCGAGGCCATCGAGCAAGAACTGTGGTTTCAACGAAACGACCGTGTCCGTTCCGGAGAGGATCGCGTCGATCGTCTCGGAGGCCTGGGCCTGCTCCGACCCCACCGCTTCGAGAGTGAGACCGTCGGCGGTGAAGGTGAAGCGCAGGGCTGCCTCGCGCTCGAGGACCAGCTGCACGCGGCGAGTGGCCTCGATCAGGTCGGCGGTGTTCATGACCGCGTAGTTGTCCACGTTCTCGGGGAAGAGACGTCGTACGGGCGGATAGTTGCCCTTGATCAGTAGAGAAGTAACGGTTTTCTTATCGGCGGTGAACGCGATGAGCTCACGGTCGTCGGTGTTGGTGATGGCGATCGAAATCGTGCCGCTGTGGCCGAACGTCTTGCCGACTTCCTGGAGGGTGCGAGCCGGGACGAGAGCGGTGATGGTGTCAGTGGTTGTCGTGCTGCCCTTGTCCCAGTCGATCTCGCGGACGGCGACGCGGTAGCGGTCCGTGGCCACAAGGCTGAGGCTGTTCTCGGTGATCTGGAGCTGAACACCGGTGATCACGGGGGTGACGTCGTCACGAGAAGCGGCGACGGCGACCTGCGCGACGGCGGCCGAGAAGTCCTCGGCCGGCACGAGACCGGACTGTGCGCTGACCTGCGGGATGCTCGGGTATTCCTCGACAGGCATGGACAGGAGTGTAAAACTCGCACTGCCACAGCTGACCGTGATCCGGGATTCGTTGGTCGAGAATCGCACCGGTGCATTGGGCATCCTGCTCGCAATGTCGGCGAGAAGTCGACCGGATACGAGAACTTTGCCGATTTCTTCGACGTCGGCGGCGATCTCGGTCTGCGCGGAGACCTCGTAGTCGAACGAGGAGAGGATCAAGCCGGTTGCCGTCGCCTCGATCAGTACACCGCTCAGAATGGGCAGCGTCGTGCGCTGGGGGAGGAGCTTGACAGCGAAAGAGACGGCTTCGCTGAAAACGTCCCGGTTGGCCTGAAATCTCACGAAGTCACTCCTGTTCGGTTAGAGACCTGATACGGCCTCAATGCTAGTCGTGTTTCACGGAGCAACTTTTTGCAACCGCCGTGCACTGAAGGTTGTCGGATGGAGAGAGATAGAAGTTAATTGTTAATCTTCTTAACCGGTGTGGAAACTGTGGATAACTATTTGGATCCCGCTGAACGACTGGGAACTACAAACCTGTAACTTGTTGGCAGCCTGTGAGTGGTAATCGAACTACCGTGCCGCGCCCGGTTCGGGGTGGTGAGAGTTTGCACAACCCGGAGAGGAGTTTCTACAGGTTGTGCCCAGTTGTATAAACAATTTCCACAGGGTTATCCACAGGTGTGAAAACTGAAGAAAAACCGCTATTTGTAGCGGTGGTTCTGCTTGATGCGGTTCGTCAGCTCGGTCACCTGGTTGTAGATGGACCGGCGCTCCTTCATCAACTCACTGATTTTTTTGTTGGCGTACATCACCGTGGTGTGGTCCCGGTTGCCGAACAATTGGCCGATCTTGGGCAGGGAGAGGTTGGTCAGCTCCCGGCACAGGTACATCGCTATCTGGCGCGCCGTGGCGATCGCCTGTGAGCGTGATGAACCGTAGAGGTCGTCCACAGAAAGCTTGAAGTAGTCCGCAGTGTTGGTGATGATGTCCACCGGCGCGATTACGTTGTCCTCGTCGAGGGTGATCAGATCTTTCAATACCGTCTGCACGAGATCCATATCGACCGGGGTGCGGTTGAGACTCGCGAAGGCCGTCACCCGGATGAGTGTGCCCTCGAGTTCTCGGATGTTCGAGGAGACCTTCGAGGCCATGAACTCGAGAATGTCGTGCGGAACCTGCAGTTTCTCGCTCTGCGCCTTCTTGCGCAGAATCGCGATGCGCGTCTCCAGGTCGGGTGCCTGGACATCCGTGATCAGGCCCCACTCGAAGCGCGACCGCATGCGGTCCTCGAAACCGGTGAGGTGCTTCGGCGGCAGGTCGCTCGTGATGACAACCTGCTTGTTGTGGTCGTGCAGGGTGTTGAAGGTGTGGAAGAAGGCTTCCTGCGTCTCGGCCTTGCCCTGCAGAAACTGGATGTCGTCGATCATCAGGATGTCGATATTGCGGTAGCGCGACTGGAAAGCAGAACCGCGATTGTTGGCGATCGAGTTGATGAAATCGTTGGTGAATTCCTCGGAGCTGACATAACGCACACGAATGCCGGGGTACAGGCTCATGGCGTAGTGGCCGATGGCGTGCAGAAGGTGGGTCTTGCCGAGACCGGACGAGCCGTAGACGAAAAGGGGGTTGTAGGCCTTCGCCGGCGCCTCGGCCACAGCCACCGCGGCCGCATGCGCGAAGCGATTGGACTGGCCGATCACGAAATTGTCGAAGCTGTACTTCGAGTTCAACCGGGTGTCATGAGGCCGCTCGGGCGAGCTGCTTTCGAAAACCGACTGGGGTGTGGCCGGGGTTTCCACATCGGGGGGTGAGCTCGACTCGTGTACCGGACGGATGGATTCCTTTTCCAGCTCGGGATTGACGACCACATAGAAGGTGGACACCGCGGACGCCTCTTCCAGGTGGCCCATCGCGGTGAGGAGAGGCACGCGCATCCGTTGATTGAGCATGCTGGCCGTGAACTCGTTGGGGACCTCGAGGTAGAACGTCCCGGCGGCGATGCCCTTGGGTTCGACCAGATTGAGAAAGCCGTACAGCATTGGCGTGATGCTGTCGTCGGATTCCAGGCTGGTCAAGACGGACCGCCAGGTCTCCGCAATGGGCTGTTCTTCGGTGGCCATGGTGTTCTCCGCTTTTCTCTCGTTGTTGCCTTCTACAACGACGGAGATCGAGGACAGGGCCCGTCTCTGAACGCGTGGTCCAGCCAAAGCATCCACAAGGTTATCCACCGCCTGTGGGTAAAAAAGCCCCAATTCACAGGGTTTGTTGAAAACCTGTGGATAACTTGTTCTCACGGTAGTCAATCAGCGCCAGTCCGGCCAAATTCGTTCGCATTTCGTGCGCGTGTCGATGCTCGGAATGGGCAAATTTGTGTGTAGGAACGACGATTTCTGGAGGTCGAGTTTGACCCACACCTGCCAAAGCCGTAGTTTTAATCAGTTGACCCCAGCCCGAGGGCTACCTCACTCTTTCCCGGCCGCTCAGTTTGGCCTACGGAGATTTAACACGTGGAGACAGAACAATGAGCAAGAGAACGTTTCAGCCGAACAATCGCCGTCGCGCCAAAGTGCACGGCTTCCGCCTTCGCATGAAGACCCGTGCCGGCCGCGCGATTCTCGGTGCCCGCCGTCGCAAGGGTCGCATCGAACTCTCCGCTTAAGCCCACTCGTGCTCGCGGGGGCCCATCGCATCACCGCCGGTGACGACTACAAGTTGGTTGTGCGCCGGGGTGTGCGAATAGTGGGTCCACACCTTGTGACCTATCTGCGCCGGAACCCCGAAAAGGCTCCGGCACGGTTCGGGTTCATTGTGGCGAAAAGCATTGGCGGTGCCGTGCGGCGCAATCGAGTTCGACGTCGTTTGAAGGCGGCGAGCTTCGCTTTACTCGGAAGCACGCGGCCCGGCACGGATGTCGTCATCCGCGCGCTGCCGTCGTCGACGGATGCTCCCTGGTCGATCCTGCATGCGGAACTGTCCGACGCGCTGGAGAAGTTCCAACGTACTTCGGGTCCATCCGGTGCCGGGAAGAATCAGGCCACGATCCGATTGGATCGATGATTGATGATCAGGTTTCTGACAACGCTTCTCCTCCTTCCGCGCAATGCGGGGGTTCTGGTCCTGCGTGCCTACCGGGCCGTGATTTCCCCGCTCTACGGTGATGTTTGCCGGTACTACCCCTCCTGTTCGGCGTATGCACTCGGCGCCGTTCAGGAGTACGGACTGGTCGTGGGATCAGCTCGAGCCGCGCTGCGGCTGGGCCGATGCCATCCGTGGGCCGCAGGCGGGATTGATGACGTTCCCCACAAACGGAAGCGTCGCTACACCGTGACGCCGTTTGGTTTTGTTATCGCAGCGAGCCACGGAAAGGGCTGACGCAAAGATGGACCTCCTAGGTACGATTCTCTGGCCACTGAAATGGGTCGTCGAGGCTCTGCTCGTCGCCTTCCACTCGCTCTTCTCCGTCCTCGGGATGGATTACAACGGGGGTCTGACCTGGGTGCTGTCGATCGTCGGTCTCGTGATCGTCGTGCGGGCCGCCCTGATCCCCATCTTCGTGCGGCAGATCAAGAGCCAGCGCAAGATGCTCGAGGTTGCCCCGCAGCTGAAGAAGATCCAGGACAAGTACAAGGGCAAGAAGGACCAGTTCTCCCGCGAGGCCATGTCCCGCGAGACCATGGATCTCTACAAGCGCACGGGCACCAACCCGCTGAGCTCCTGCCTGCCCCTGCTCCTGCAAATGCCGATCTTCTTCGCCCTGTTCTCCGTGTTGAACGACGCGCAGCGCAGCCAGGCCGGGGTCGGCCCGCTCAACGATGATCTGGCCAAGAGCTTCGGCAACGCCACCCTCTTCGGCGACGCGCCCCTTCACGACTCCTTCGCCTCCCAGTGGTCAAAAATGGTCGCTGGTCAGGACTTCAATGCGGTGGTCATGTGGATCGCGGCCATCATGGTGGTGCTGATGACCGCTTCGCAGTTCATCACCCAGCTGCAGATCGTTTCCAAGAACATGTCTCCGGAGACCAAGGCCAGCCCCATGTTCAAGCAGCAGCGCATCATGCTCTACCTGCTGCCCCTCGTCTTCGCCTTCTCGGGTGTGGCCTTCCCCCTCGGCGTGATGTTCTACTGGCTCACCTCGAACATCTGGACGATGATCCAGCAGTTCCTGGTCATCCGGAACATGCCCACGCCCGGCAGCGAGGCCGCCAAGGCCCGCGAAGAGCGCCTCGCCCGCAAGGGTAAACTCATCGCCACGGATGGTGACGTGATTGTGGTCGAAGAACCCAAGAAGCCGCAGCGTCAGCAGCCGGTCGCAAAGAATCGTGCCAAGAAGCAATCCGGCCCCAAGAAGTAAGAAGAGACCCAACGTGACTGAGAACACTGATGTGATCGCCGCGCCTGGACCGGCAGACGATTCCCCCACGCTCGACCAGCTCGAGCAGGAGGGGGATATCGCCGCGGACTACATCGAGGAGTTCCTCGATATCTGCGACCTCGACGGGGACATCGACATTGACGCACGCAATGGACGGGCGTACTTGTCCGTCAATTCCTCGGATGTCGCGAACCTGCGCCTGCTCTCCAAGCCGGAGACGGTGAACGCCCTCCAGGAACTGACGCGACTGGCGGTGCAGAACAAGACCGGGTCCTTCTCCCGGTTGATCCTCGACATCGGCGGGTCGCGCGACGCCCGACAGGCGGAGCTGGCCTCGTTGGTGGCCCGAGCCGTGGAGCGCATCCAGGCCGGCGCCGCGGAGGCGGCCCTGCCACCCATGTCGTCCTACGAACGCAAGCTCGTGCACGACCTGGTCTCGGAAACGGGTTTCGTGTCCGAGTCCAAGGGCGAGGGCCGGGACCGTCACACGGTCATCTCCGCCGCGTAGCCCGCCCAGCCACTGTGACTGAAACCCTTGAGGCGGAGCCTGCTGCTGCCGCAGAGCTTTTCGGAGACCAGATCGCGGTCGCGCGCGCATTCGTGAGGAACCTCGCCGCCCAGGGTGAGGAGCTCGGCCTGATCGGTCCGCTCGAACTGCCACGACTGTGGAGTCGACATATCCTCAACTGTGCCATCGTGGCACCGTTGCTACGGCCGGGTCTCGTCGGTGATGTCGGGTCTGGTGCCGGGCTGCCGGGCCTGGTTCTGGCCATCGCCCGGCCGGATGTCACGTTCGTGCTGATCGAGCCCATGGAGCGCCGGGTTGCGTGGCTCACCGGTCAGGTGGCCGCGCTCGGTCTCACCAATGCGACCGTGCTGCGGGCGCGGGCGGAGGACGTCCGCCTTCCCCAGCGGCTGGACCAGGTCACCGCGCGTGCCGTGAGCGCCTTTCGAACACTGATCCCGCTGACGGCTCCCCTTTTGAGGCCCGGCGGAGAGCTTGTCCTGATGAAGGGTGCCGGGGCCCCGGGTGAGGTCGAAGCCGCGGCGAAGGCCATCCGTAAGTTCCGACTCCACGATGTTGAGGTGATCACCCTCGGTGAGGGTGTGCTGCAGGACGTGACTCGGGTGATAAGGGCTACAGTGGATTAGTCCCCGGTGTCTGCTTTTTGTCGGTGCTGAGACACAACCGGAGTCCCTGCGGGATGGCTCATCAATCGTCGAACGCGAAGGTTTCACGTGAAACAACCTGGCGAAGACCAGCAATCAAGCAAGACAACCGCGGTGTTTGACAACACGACTCCGCTTGCGCGTGAGATTTCTGACCTGACGCGGCGCCGGCAGCGGATTGCCTCCGACACGCTTCCGAAGCCGGAGAAAACGCGCGTCATCACCATCTCGAACCAGAAGGGCGGCGTCGGAAAGACCACGACTGCGGTCAACCTGGCGGCGGCGCTGGCCCGGCAGGGAGCGCGCGTGCTGGTGATCGATCTGGACCCCCAGGGAAATGCGTCCACGGCGCTGGGCGTCGAGCACCGAGCAGAAACCCCCAGTGTCTATGACGTGATCGTCAACGATCTGGAGATGGCGGCGGTCGTTCAGGCCAGCCCCGAGTTCGGATCTCTGTTCTGCGTGCCGGCAACGATCCACCTCGCGGGTGCGGAAATTGAGCTCGTCTCCCTGGTCGCCCGCGAGCAGCGGCTCAACCGGGCCCTCGAAGTGCATCTGAAGACGATGGATGATCCTTATGATTACGTCTTCATCGACTGCCCGCCGTCTCTGGGGCTCTTGACGATCAACGCCTTCGTCGCCGCCCGCGAAGTGCTCATTCCGATCCAGTGCGAGTACTACGCACTCGAAGGCCTGAGTCAGCTGCTGAAGAACATCGAACTGATCGAAAAGCACCTCAATCCGGAGCTCGCGGTGTCCACGATTCTGCTCACGATGTACGACAGCCGCACCAATCTGGCTAATCATGTAGCCCAGGATGTGCGCGAACATTTCCCCAAGCAGGTGCTGAACACCCTCATTCCGCGTTCCGTGCGCGTTTCTGAGGCTCCGAGCTACGGTCAGAGCGTCATCAGCTACGACCTCAACTCCGCCGGATCACTTTCATACCTCGAGGCAGCAGCAGAGATCGCCCGTCGGGGCGCACCCAAGTCAGGAGTCACAGAGTAATGGCAAAGAGGACTGGGCTCGGCCGGGGGATCGGCGCACTCATCCCCATTCAGGATGACCCGACGCAGGCTCGTCCAGTCGATGTGTTCTTCCCCTATGCCGATGCGGTGCGCCCCAACGAGGACGAGGGGCTGCTCCCGGTTCCCGGTGCACGGCTCGCGCATCTCAATCCCACCGACATCGTTCCCAACCACGTTCAACCGCGGAACAATTTCGATGAGTCCGACCTGGCCGAGTTGGTGCACAGCATCAAGGAAGTCGGAGTGCTGCAGCCCATCGTGGTGCGCTCCATCGTGGAGAGGCCCGGCAAATACGAGCTGGTGATGGGGGAGCGGCGGCTTCGGGCCACGAAGGAAGCCGGATTGACCACCATTCCGGCGATCATCCGCGAAACAGCGGATGTCGATATGCTGCGCGACGCCCTGCTGGAGAACCTCCACCGTGCGCAGCTGAACCCGCTGGAGGAGGCGTCGGCGTATCAACAGCTGCTCGCCGATTTCGGCATCACCCAGGAAGAGCTCGCCAAGAAGATCGGTCGGTCGCGTCCGCAGATCACGAACACCATCCGTCTTCTGAAGCTCCCCGAGTCCGTGCAGCTGCGCGTTGCTGCCGGCATCCTGTCCGCCGGGCACGCGCGTGCGATTCTTTCCGTGGGAGACCCGGCAGGCATGCTCAAGCTGGCCGACAAGATCGTCAATGAGGACCTCTCCGTGCGAGCAGCGGAGGCCGCAGCCGCGACGCAGCCGCGCGTCGAACCCGTCAAACCCACGGGCGGACGCCGTCAGGGACACCTCGACGAGATCGCGGAACACCTGGGGGATCGCCTCGACACTCGCGTGAAGATTCACCTTGGCGCAAGAAAAGGCCAGATCACAGTGGATTTCGCTACCATCGGCGACTTGAACCGCATTCTTGGGGTGCTCGGCGAGCCCGGTTTCGGAGTCAGCTAGCCCCACTCCGGCGGCCCCGGTCGCGGTCTGTTGTTGGTCGACCGCGCCCCGGTGGTCGAGCCTGTCGAAACCCGATACACCGAAGCCTCGTGTTTCACGTGAAACACGCTCCCGTCTCTATCCTGCCGGCTCGCTTCCTTCGTCGGCGATCGGGCCTGTCGGCGATCGGGCCTGTCGGTGGTTGATCCTATCGGTGGTAGAGCGTGTCGAGACCAAGTCCCGACCCGGGCCTATCGGTAGGTCAAGCCTGTCGAGATCCGAGATCCGAGATCCGAGATCCGAGATCCGAGATCCGAGATCCGAGATCCGAGTCCCGAGTCCCGAGATCCGTGCCTGACGATGGTCGAGCGTGGCGGTGGTCGAGCGTGTCGAGACCCGGCAACCATCGAAGGGTCCGATGTCTTCGGCCAGAGCGCCGCGTACGCGAATTGGCGACGGCGCCCTTCGCAATCTGAATCGCGTCATTCTTGCCGAAAACGACTGATTAGACGTCGTCAGGAAGCATCGTAAGCCCCGAGAAAGTCTCCCAGAATTCTCGAATTCCGTCCTTTCAGAGACCAAACTCGTCGAATTGCAGCTCCAAACTCAGAAAACGTGGCGCGCTTCATTTCCGGTTTCGCATTTCGAGTGTCGGCGCGCGTGCACATGGCGAATCCATCGGGCGTTCTCAATGCCCGTCGTTCTGGCAGAACCTGCTCCAGCATCGCCCGATTCAGTGCTCCGAGTTCTGGACAGGATCGACCACCGCAGCATGGATTACCCCGACGGGCCGCCTGCTGGGCGAGCGATCGAGACCTTCGCGCCGGTTTTGTGATTCGGGCGACGTCGAGCGTGACGGGCAGGACCGGCGGGCGTGTCGAGAGCCGCTCTCCTGACTCCCGCCGGAGCCCCCGCCCGAACTTGTCGGGCACGTTGGCCCGCGCGGTGTTTGAGCGTGCCGAGAGGCGGCCCCGCATTGTTCGGCGGGCACGCGTGGACGCTGGGCTATCCGCGGCGGTCGAGCTTGTCGAGACCGGACCTGGGCCACATTCGAACCGGAATCCTTGCTCGACAAGCTGGGCGGATCCGGTCCGACTTCGCCGCGTGTTTCACGTGAAACATGAGCCAAGGCGGCCGCGTCCGTTTTTGCGACATCAGATCGACGGGCGCGGTGTCGTGCGGGGGAGGGTGGCTCTGGTCTCCGCTGCACTGGGAGACTCGGCCCGGATGGTCGGGATCTCATAGTCAGGACCTGACCCCGACGTTACCGAATGATAGTGCCGAAGACGTGCTTCTGGATTCGATCCTGGAGGGTCTGCGGGACCCCTTGGTGAGGGGGATTGGTGTCGAAACACGCAAGCCGAGCCTGGCTCTGCGGATCGGCCCCCGGGGTTCAGCCAATGGAGCGTACTACTGGGCGACGGTCGGTGCGGTGGATATGTTTCACGTGAAACGCGTGTGGGATCCTGGGATGTGAACCATCACGCCATAGTGCGAGCGCGTGAGACCCCGACAGGCTCAATACGGCCTGATGCACCAGCTGGGCGCGCTCTTTGGTTCATCCTGATGTTTACGCCGTGTGCGTGCGGGTAGTTTCGCGTTCGTCCGGCGTATTCAGTCCTGGTCCCGCATGCGTCGGGTCGAAGCGCACATCATTCGGGCTGTGCTCGGACTTGTCGCCTGTCCTGCATGGCGTTCGGCGGGGAAAAATGGCGGATTGCCTGCGCTCGAAGATGCGCTCAGACAGATACCTGCAGATTCGTTCTGTTGCCGTGGCCGGTGCCCATGTCAAAGCCTGTGGCAGCACGGATCGCGTGTGTGGCGGCTCTTGTCCTTGTTTCACGTGAAACGGTGGATGCGGCCAGTCATAGTGGGTTGGGGGAGCGTTCGGCGCCCTGGAAGAACTATGCGAATTTCAGACACCTCGATGTGTGGACCCACAGTGCGGAGGGGCGGATATGGCATGGCGACCATGGGGCCAGGGGCTGTGGATCGGTTGCAGGTGAGGGGCCGCTGTGTGGGATGTGGGCGTGTGGGGAGGGGGCGTCGCCAGCGTGGATGAGGCCGTGACATACCTCACGGCCATGGGTGCTGCGATGATTTTTTTGTCTTGGGAGGGGGTCTCGCCAGGCTCGACCACCGACAGGCTCGACCACCGGTAGTGGGGGAGTGGCGGTAGTGGGGGAGTGGCGGAACCATGTTTCACGTGAAACTTGGTTCCGTGGGGTGGGCTAGGAATCCGCGATGGCCGCGCGGGCGAGAGCGTCGTAGACGGCGCCGAGGGACTGCCCGGAAGCCTCGATGCTCTGGGGCACCAGGGAGGTCTCGGTCAGGCCCGGAAGCACGTTCGCTTCGAGGAACCAGGGAACGCCGTGCGCGTCCACGATCAGGTCGATTCGCGAGATGTGGCGTAGTCCGAGCAAATTGTGGATGGCAACGGCGGTCTGGGCCACAAGGGCCGCTACCTCCTCGTCGATCCGGGCCGGCGTGAAGAACAGTGTTTCGCCCGCGTTGTACCGTGCCTCGAAGCTGTAGACACCATTTAGCGGGACGATCTCCACGGCCGGCAATGCGACGGGGCCGTCACCGATGTCAATGACGGTGACCGCGAGTTCCGTGCCCTCCACCTTCTCCTCCACGAGGGCGACCGAGGCATACGTGTAGGCATCGACCATGGCGCGTGGGAGGCCGGCGGGCGTGTCGATGATGCTGACACCCTGGGCGGAGCCGCCCTCGGCAGGCTTCACCACGAGGGGCGTGGGCAGGGCGGTGAGGAGGTGCTCCAGGACACTGGCGGCGCCGAGATCCCGGAATGTCTCGGTGGACAGTGCGATGGAGTCGGGGGTGGCATAGCCGGCCCGGCGCACGAGCTCCTTGGCGATCGGCTTCGACCAGGCCAGACGGGCAGGGCCTCCTCGGGATCCCACATGTGGGATCCCGGTGGTCTCCAGCAGGGCGAGAAGTGCGCCGTCTTCGCCGGTGGCGCCGTGCACGACCGGCCAGATCACGTCGGGCTTCCGATCGGTCAGATCAGCGAGCAGCCCGGCCTGGGGGTCCAGCAGGGTGACGGTGTGGCCGAGGCTCGTCAGGGCATCCGCAACCCGGCGACCGGAACGCAGTGAAATGTCCCGTTCATGCGAGATTCCGCCCGCGAGAACAACGATGTCAAGTGCCGAAAAATTGCTCATGGTCAGGGCTTTCCTTGCTATTGTCTGTTCTGGAGACCGGGGGAGTCGAACTACAGGATGTCGGCGGGTGGGGAGCTGAAGCGGCCGTCTTCGCGCAACGGGTTCAGGGAACCGGTGCCGGCGAAGGTCTCGAGCAGGTCGAGTTCGTCACGGAGCACTGTCGCAAGACGGCGGATGCCGACCCGGATGTGATCCGGCGTCGGATAGCAGAACGAGAGGCGCATGTTGCGGCGCCCGTCACCGTCGGCGAAGAACGCGGTGCCCGGCGTGTACGCCACGAGCTCCTTGACCGCCCGCGGGAGCATGGCCTTGGAGTCCAGACCCTTGGGGAGAGTGACCCAGACGTAGAACCCGCCGTTGGGATTGGTCCAGGTGAGATCGGGCAGGTATTCCTCGAGGGCGTCCAGCAGTGCGTTCTTGCGCTCATGGTAGACCCCGCGGAAGGTGTTGATCTGGCCCTTCCAATCGGCCGTCGCCAAATACTCGGAAATGACCAGCTGGCTGAACGAGCTGGGGGAGAGCACCGCTGCCTCGTTGGCGAGCACCAGCTTCTCCCGGATGGCGTGCGGGGCCAGGGCCCAGCCGACCCGGAAGCCCGGCGCGAGGGTCTTGGAGAACGTGCCCAGGTAGACGACGCCATCCTCTTCGACCGAACGCATCGCATCCGGTGCCGGCCGGTCGAAGTAGAGCAGGCCGTAAGGGTTGTCCTCCAGCACCAGGATGTCGTTCTCCCGGGCGATCTCGAGGATCTCGAGACGGCGGGCCCAGCTGAGGGTCACCCCGGCCGGGTTGTGGAAGTTGGGGATCGTGTAGAGGAACTTGATGGTCTTGCCGGCGCCTTTGAGACGCTGGATGTGTTGGCGGAGCGCTTCGGGGATCAGCCCCTGCTCATCCATGGGGACGTGGTCGACCTCGGCTTGGTACGACTTGAAGATGACCATGGCGGTGACGTAGCTGGGACCCTCCGAAAGCACCACGTCTCCGGGGTCCAGGAAGAGCTTGCTGACCAGTTCGAGAGCATGCTGCGACCCCGTTGTCACGACGACGTCATCGGCGTGCGCACGGATGCCCTCAAGGGCCATGACCTCGAGAATCTGCTCCCGCAGAACGGGAACTCCCTGACCAGAGCCGTATTGGAGGGCCACGGGGCCCTGCTGACGCATGACCCTGTCCATGGCATTGATGACCAGGTCGGGCGGTAGGGCGGCAACGAAGGGCATGCCGCCGGCCAGGGAGACGACCTCGGGCCGGGAGGCCACCGCGAAGAGGGCCCTGACCTCGGAGGCGCGCAATCCCGCGGCGCGCTCGGCGTAGTGGTGGTACCACGGGTCGAGGTTGTTGCCGGTCTGGGGGGAGCGCTGTGCGGTCACGTCACTTCCGATCTGGTGAGGCTTCAATCGTATGGGGTTGGCCCCATCGGGCCCGAATCCCAAAAAACCCGCCCGGCGTGAGCCGGACGGGTCAGGGCCTCGGAAGAGGCAGGGCTGGTCAGGCCAGGTAGGCAGCCAGATCCTTCTCGAGGGCGACCTTCGGCTTGGCGCCGATGACCGTCTTGACGACCTCACCCTTCTGGAACACCTTCATTGCCGGGATGGAGGTGATCTGGTACTTGGCGGCGAGTGCCGGGAAGTCGTCGACGTTCAGCTTGACGATGTCGAGCTTGTCAGCGTTCTCGCTGGCAATCTGGTCGAGGATCGGGCTGACGGCGCGACACGGGCCACACCATTCCGCCCAGAAGTCCACCAGAACGGTCTTCTCGTTGTTGATGACTTCCTGGTCGAAGGTGACGTCGGTGACGGCGCGTGCAGACATATGGTTACTCCTTGATTGAGGGATGCAGTGAGTTCGATGATGGTTTACGCGAGTGCAGGTTCGCCGGCACTGGCCAGCAGATCCTCGGGAAGAGAGGACAGGTAGTGCTCTGCGTCCAGTGCGGCAACGGTTCCGGATGCCGCGGCGGTCACGGCCTGGCGATAGGTCGGGTCGATCACGTCTCCGGCGGCGAAAACACCGGTTTGGCTGGTCTTTGAGCTGCGGCCGGCGACGGCGATGGTGCCCTCGGGGGTCAGGTCGAGCTTGCTGTGCACGAGGTGCGTGCGTGGGTCGTTGCCGATGGCCACGAAGATACCACCGAGGGGAAGCGAGGTCTCGTCGCCTGAGACCGTGTGGCGCAGAACCAGGCCGTCGACGGCATCCAGGCCCGTGATGCCGACGACTTCAGAATTCCAGATGAATTCGATCTTGGGGTTGGCGAACGCACGTTCCTGCATGATCTTGGAGGCCCGCAGCGTGTCCTTGCGATGCACGACGTAGACCTTGCTGGCGAAGCGGGTGAGGAAGGTGGCCTCTTCCATGGCGGAGTCGCCGCCGCCGATGACGGCGATGGTCTTCTCTTTGAAGAAGAACCCGTCGCAGGTGGCACACCAGGACACGCCCCGGCCGGAGAGGCGCTCTTCGTCTTCGAGGCCGAGCTTGCGGTAGGCGGAGCCGGTGGCGAAGATCACGGCGAGGCCCTCATGCTTCTCACCGCTGCCCAGCGTGACGGTCTTGATGTCTCCGGCCAGATCCAGCTCGGTGACGTCGTCGTAGACGACCTCGGTGCCGAAACGCTCGGCCTGCTCCTGCATCTTGGCCATCAGGTCGGGGCCCATGACGCCGTCGGGGAAACCCGGGTAGTTCTCCACCTCCGTGGTGTTCATCAGCTCGCCGCCGGCTTCGACCGAACTGGCGATCAGAAGCGGCTTCAGGTTCGCCCGGGCGGCATAGATCGCGGCGGTGAAACCGGCCGGTCCGGAGCCGATGATGATGATCTGACGCACGCGTAGACTCCTTCGNGGGGGGGGGGAAGCGATCTCGATTGCCTCGCTGCCGGGTACAACACATCCTAATCCGATGCTATTCCGTGCCTCCTGAGTGCCGGTCAGGCTCCCGCTCAGCGGCGACGGATGCGGGCGACCAGGGGATCGACGAAGACGCGCAGCTCGGCGGTCCGCAGGATCAGCAGCAGGCCGAAGTAGACGGCCGACATGGCCAGTCCGATGACGATCATGGACAGGACGGCCGGGAGCTTCCCCGACAGGGCGAATCCGGCCTCCCGAACGCCGCCGAGTGCGAGCAAAAGCAGAACGCCGGCCAGGATGGCGGGGACGGCAGCTACCGCGTAGGTGGCGAGGCTGCGCAGTATGCGCCGGCCGTCGATGCCGCCCAGTCGCCCGCGCAGCAACCACGCCGCCAGCAGGGCCTGCAGGATGCCGGACACCGTCACCGTGAGGGCGACGCCCGCGGCGATCCAGGCGCTGGGCAGGAGCGCGCAGGCGAGGACGCCGGCGATGACCAGCACCACCTGGAACAGGGTGAAGAAGAACGGCGTGCGGGTGTCCCCGAGCGCGTAGAAGGTGCGCTGGACGACGAACAGGACGCAGAACGCGACGAGGCCGAGCACGTAGGCGATGATGACGTTGCCGATGCTCTGCACCTGGTCGTAGGGGGCGACGAAGACCCGGGCGAACGGGTAGGCGCAGACGGCGATGACGGCCGAGGCGAGCATGATGATCAGGGTGGTGCCGCGGATGGCGGACGAGGCATCCGTTCTGACCAGCGCCAGCTTCCCCACCGAGGCGTGCTCGCTCATCCGGGTGAAATAGGCGGTGGCGACCGAGACGGTGATCACCGAGTGCGGGAGCATGAAGATGAGCCAGGCCGTGTTGAGCGCGGCCACCGAGGCGTCGGAGTCGCCGGCGAGGGTGACGACCCGGGTCTCCACGATTCCGGCCAGGGTGGTCAGCAGGAGCATTCCGAAGGTCCAGCTCGCCATCCGGCCGGCCACGCCGAGACCGACGCCGCGGAAGCGGAAGTCGGGGCGGAAACGCAGGCCGATGCGGTGCCAGAAATAGAACAGGACGACCGCCTGCAGCACGACCCCCAGCGTGGCACTCCCGGCCAGAACCGCGATCATCGCGGGCGTGAATTCGGTGGCCGACCGGGCGCCGTTCGGGTCGGCTCCGTAAAGCCCGGAGAAGATAAGCAGGCCTGCGATGGCCACGACGTTGTTGAGCACGGGAACCCAGGTGAATGGACCGAATGACTTGCGGGCGTTGAGAACTTCACCCAGTACCGTGTACAGGCCGTAGAAGAAGATCTGAGGCAGGCACCAGAATGCGAACGCCGTGGCGAGGGCCAGCGATTCCGGCTTCATGTTCGACCCGTAGAGCAGGGTCAATACGGGGGCGAGGGCCGTGGCCGCGACGGTGGTCGCGGCCAGGATGACCAGGGCGAGTGTGAGGAGCTTGTTGATGTAGGCGGTGCCGCCGTCGGCGTGCAGGCTGGCGCGCACGATCTGCGGCACCAGGACGGCCGTCAGGACCCCGCCGGCAACGATGACGTAGATGGTGTTCGGAAGCTGGTTCGCCACGGCGAAGGCGTTGGTGCTCTGACCGACCTGGCCGATCACCCCCGCCAGCACGATCAGCTTCACGAAGCCGAGGATGCGCGAAACGATGGTTCCGGAGGCGAGGAAGGCGCTTGCCCGGCCGATGCTGTCGGTCTTAGTCACGGGGCTCCGTCGGTACATCGCCCGCGCGGGCGGGGGTCAGCGGGTCGGGTGCCGCGTCGGCGGGTCCGGACTCGGGTTCGAGGTCAGGTGCAGGTTGGGCTGCGGTCCCTGCCTGAGGTTCAGGATCGTCACCTGTGTCAGGTTCATCCCCTGCCTCAGGCGCGGCGCGTTCGCGCCGGCGCCGAAGGAAATTGCGCCACACCCCGAAACCGAAGAAGAGCACCACGAACGCGGCGAACAGGAGGGAGCCGAGCCCTTCCCAATCCGCGCGCACGTTGATCGGGATGAGGGACGGCTGCGAGATGATTGTTCCCGCCGGGGTGAGCAGGGTCACGCGCAGGGTGACGGCACCGTTTCCCACCGCGGCCGTCACTGGAATGGTCACGGTGCGGGCGGACTGGGCTTCGATGGTGGATTCGACCGCCTCGCCGACCAGGAGCCGGCCGTTGGAGGGGACGACCCGCACCATCACCGTCACGGCCTGGTTCAGGGCGTTGTCCAGGGTCACCGGAATGTCGACCTGACTGCCGACCACATTGATGGGGCCCTTGGTCGCGACCGTGATGGACTCCAGCAGTCCCGTGGATGCCGCGAGACTGGTGCCGACGGCATCCGTCCAAGCGGTCTCCTGGGGCACCCAGGAGGTGGACAGGAGGGCCATCAGGTCCAGGCGCTGCGTACCCGTGACAACCACCGGGTCGGACAGTGCGGAGGAGAAGTCGGTGACCTCTTTTTCGCGCTCGAGAAGGCGGGTGGCCAGAGCCACGCGATCCTTCGGCTCGGCCTGACTGTCGAACGTGACCTCCTCGGCGGGGACGGATGCCCGCACCTCCGGCAGGGTGGACGGCGCGTACCACAACAGCCCGGCCAGAGCGTCGATGGTATCGGTGAGTCGCTCTGCGCTGGGCGGCCAGCCGCGGTCGAGAGTGGCCAGGAGAGTGCGTTCGGTTCCGGGACGTTCGGCCGAAACCACCGCCAGCTGAGAGCTGACCTCCGACATGGCTTCGCGCCACGAGTCATCCGTGGTCGCCGCTGCCGCGGTGCGCAGCGCGGCAGCCAGAGGGTCGTCGACAACCAGACCCAGACCCTTGCCGGTACCGAGACCAATGGGCGCGTCGGGGGTGAAGTCGGGCGCGGCCCCGGAGGCGTTCGAACCCCCCAGGATCGTTGTGTTCAGGCCACCGGCCATGAAGACGTCGAGGTCGGCACTGGCGACGGCGCCCTCGGCCGGCCAGCCAATGTCGGTGGCGCTATATTCCCAGGCGAGCAACTCTTCCGAGGTAGGCGGTGTGCCATCGCTCGGGGTCGCGGGCTGGTCGGTCGACGGAACGGGTGTTCCGGTGGCCGATGAGGCGCCGGGGTCGGATGGCGGTGACTCGGCCTGGTCCGTCGCGGCGAACAGGGCCGGGTCGATCGACTGCTCAAAACTGGTGGGCGCCAACAAGGACTCAGCCCCGGCCTGGGCCTGCAGGGCCAGATCCGTATCTGCATAGCTGAGCGGGAATATATCGTTGGGAGCCTGGTCCAGCCGGTTCAGCCAGGCGATCGCGCCGGGCGGTGCCGCCCGGCCGAGGATGCGGATGGAGGCGATGATCATCGGGTCGATGGCGATGGTGACCGGGCCGCCGACGACGCCGTCGAGCTGGCGGCTGAGCACACCGGTCGGGGCGGTGAAGGCTTCCAGGGCCTTCGCCGTGATCAGGCCCGTCGCCTGGGCGGGGACCGTGATCGGCATGATCACCGACAGGTTCACAGGGGTGACCTCTTCATCGGAGTACCAGACGAAGGTGCCCCGGCCCTCGGCGCGGACCTTATCGCCCGTGTTCAGGGTGGCCGCGATGCCGCGGGCACCCCAGGCATTGCCGCTGGTGAGGCCCACGGAGTCGGCCGGCACCGTCAACGTGAAGATCTCGGTGCTGTCCGGCTGAATCGACACCGTCATGGGCTCGCTCAGCATGAGGTCGCCGGGTTTGCTGGACTTCTCGGGATCCAGCCAGCCGTTGAGCGTGTTGCGGCTGATCAGTGCACGTTCCGCGAGGAAGAGGTCGATGGTTCCGGCGGGAATCGTGTTGGAGGTCGCGTTCTCGACGGTGACGGTGACGATGAGGTCCTGGCCGGCCCGGAGGGGTTCCAGTGTCGTCGGGGCCACGCTCAGGTTCACCGCATTGGACGATGCGACGGCGGGGGTCTGTGTGGTTGCCATGGTGGGCACGGTTGCGGATGCGGGCAGACCGGCGGTGACCGGCAGCGCCCCCGCCAGCAGGCCGATCAGAACGGCGCCGATCGGCCTCTTCGTGCGTGACCAGAGGCCCCGCACCGTTCCGGGGAGTGCGGGCCGATGCTTAAGAACAGACTCGGCCACCATGTAGGGGATTCTACGGCGTCGAGCCCGGGATCACGCCGCACCGGGGAGTCGACGACGCTCCAGCAACTAACATGGGGGTCATGCAGAGCGTTGCGACAGCCCTCACGCGGCTGGGTGACCTGGCTGCCACCCCGACCGTTTCCCGACTGGCGACCGCGTTCCATGAATCCGGGCATGAACTGGCCCTGGTCGGCGGTCCAGTCCGCGACGCGTTCCTCGACCGGCCGATCAACGACCTTGATTTCACGACGAGTGCCACGCCGGACCAGATCCTGCAAATCGTGAAGCCGATCTCGGATGCGCACTGGGACATCGGACGCGCTTTCGGCACGATCGGTGCCAGGATCGCCGGCGAAAAGGTGGAGATCACCACCTACCGGTCCGATAGTTACGACGGTCAGACCCGCAAACCCGAGGTGGTTTTCGGTCACCGCCTCGAGGATGACCTGCTGCGCCGCGATTTCACGGTGAACGCGCTGGCCCTGCGTCTGCCGGGACTGACTCTGGTTGACCCGGCGAACGGTATCGACGATCTCCTGGCCGGTGTTCTGCGCACGCCGATCTCCCCGGAGATTTCGTTCGGCGATGACCCGCTCCGCATGATGCGGGCGGCCCGGTTCACGGCCCAGCTCGGATTCACGCTCGACGTCGACACCGCGGAAGCGATGGAAGCGATGGCGGACCGCATCCGTAATATCTCGGCCGAACGCATCGGAGACGAGCTTTCGAAGCTGCTGTGTGCGGACGACCCGCATGTCGGGATCGAGCTGCTGGTGGATTCCGGGCTCTGCGACCGGGTGATGCCGGAGATTCCCGCCCTCCGACTCGAGGTCGATGAGCACCACCACCATAAGGACGTCTACCAGCACACGTTGACGGTGCTGGATCAGGCCATCGGCTACGAGAAATCCCGCGGCAGCTTCGACGGTCCCGACCTGATCGTGCGATTGGCGGCGCTGTTGCACGACATCGGCAAGCCCGGGACCCGCAGGCTTGAGCCGGGCGGAGTGGTCAGCTTCTATCACCACGACCTGGTCGGCGCGAAGCTCGCAAAGAAACGGCTGCGTGCCCTCCGTTTCGACAACGACACGATTTCCGCCGTGGCACGCCTGACCGAACTGCACCTGCGCTTCTTCGGCTACACCGAGGGCGCCTGGACGGACTCCGCGGTGCGGCGCTACGTGCGGGACGCCGGCGACCAGCTCGAGCGACTGCACATCCTGACCCGCGCGGATGTCACCACCCGCAACCGCCGCAAAGCGGACCGGCTCGGCTTCGCTTACGACGACCTGGAACAGCGCATCAAGGAACTCGCCGAACAGGAAGAGATGGCGGCCGTGCGCCCGGATCTCGACGGTGAGCAGATCATGGCCGTGCTCGGTGTGGGGCCGGGCCGCGAGGTCGGCGAGGCGTACCGTTACCTGCTCGAGCAGCGACTGGATGACGGGCCGCTCGGTGAGGAAGAGGCCACGCGCCGCCTGACCTCCTGGTGGGCCGAGCGCGGGCGGTAGGTGCGCTCAACGGGCTCGTCGCCGCGCTGCCGTTTCGCCGAGGCTCGCTGTTTGTGCCGAGAGTAGCCAAGCGGGTGGCGACTCTCGGTTGAATCGGCGACATTCGAGAACCAGTGGAACTGCGCGAGGGGATTTACGACTATCCCTCCACAGGTCGTCCGCCGTCGATTTGGGCCACAGGAGCCGCCATTGCGATCGGAGAAAGTGGGCCGCACCACCAGCATGGGGCTATGAATCCTGACTCCCCGCATGACTGGCGGCCACTGAATCTCGGTCGTGACGCTCGGCTTCTCGGCAGCGATGGGCGCCCTGTTCAGCGGTTGGTCGGCTCCGGTCAAGCGGTTCGCCTGCGGCGTGGCGTTGCCGTCGACGCGACCGGCTGGGACACGATAAGCGATCGCGATCGGTACTTCCTGCGTATGCGCGCTGTGGGGGCCACCAGAAAGTCTCAGCCTGTCTATTCCCACCAATCGGCTGCTGTCCTGTGGGGCCTGCCCATCATCGGCCGATGGCCCGACGAGGTCCACCTCATGGCGAACGGTAAAACCGGCGTGCACTCGAAGAACGGGGTGACCTGGCACCACGATCGACTGCCCGACCAGGATGTCGTGGAGATCGATGGGATGCTTGTCACGAGTCTCCTGCGTACCCTGATCGATATGGCGCGAACGGTGGGATTCCTGTCAGCGGTCGCCGCGCTCGATCAGGGAACGAAACCTCAGTTCATCCTGCCGAATGGCAGGGCCGCGTTCGGGATCGACCGCGACATCCTGCTCGATCGACTCGACTCCGATGGACCCACGCGTGGGGCACGAACCGCTCGGATCGCCATTGCCTTCTGTGACAATCGTTCGGGTTCGGTGGGCGAGTCCCTCAGCCGGGGACAGATTCATCTGTGCGGATTCCCGCCCCCAGAACTGCAAGTCTCCTTCGTGCACGAGGACAGGCAAGAAGACATCACGGACTTCCGGTGGGTACGGAAACAGGAGACCCGCACGCACCGCCTCCTCGGCGAATTCGACGGCAAAGTCAAATACACGCGGGATGCCTTCATGAGCGGGCGCACCATTGAAGAAGTCGTTTGGTCGGAAAAGCTCCGCGAGGACCGGCTCCGCGGGACCGGGCACGGAATGGCGCGATGGATCTGGTCGGTGGCGCTGCGCCGGGAGAGCTTGCTAAGGCTTCTTCTTGCCGCGGGGTTGCGTCCCGAACCGGGGAAACGTCCTGTCGGAGAAGTGAATGTCGCCGTTCGTGCCCAGAATCGCCGATAGAACGGCGATGATCGGCACATTCGGCGATTCTCGCGACAACGGTGATGGCGTCCGCGGCAAAGAGTGCGCCAAACGGGTGAGCGGGCGGGGACGGTGGCGGAGGGCCGTCGCATCCGGTAGTCTTGGCAGGTTGTCTGTGCGCCGGATTCCCGGCCTCCGCGTTCAACACATGCACAACCCTCCTGTTGCAGAGATTCTGCAGCCGTTTAGTCCGAAGGAGGTGGGTTAGTCATGCATCAGTACGAGTTGATGGTTATCCTCGATCCCGAGATCGATGAGCGCACCGTAGCTCCCAGCCTTGACAAGTTCCTCAACGTTGTTCGCAACGATGGTGGAACGATTGACAAGGTTGACGTTTGGGGTCGCCGCCGTCTCGCTTACGAGATCAACAAGAAGTCCGAAGGCATCTACGCCGTTGTCGACTTCACCGCGAACGCTTCTGCCACGGCCGAGCTCGACCGCCAGCTGAAGCTGTCGGAAGCCGTCATGCGCACCAAGGTTCTTCGCGCAGAAGAAGGCATTGCCCAGGTTGCCGTCGCAAGCAAGCTTGCCGCCGAGAAGGCCGCCCGCAAGGCAGCCAACCCGAAGGTAATCGCTGCGAAGGCTGAAGCCGCCGCTGCCGCCCCGACCGCCAAGGTCGCCGCGTCTGTGAAGCCCGCATCGGCAGCTGCTGCCGCCGCGGTCAAGGCTGCTCCGGCCAAGGTCGAAGCCCCGGTTGTCGACGCTCCTGCCCCGGCAGAAGCTGTTGCTCCCGCCCCGGCTGAGTCCGCCGACAAGGCAAGCGACAAGTAGCCTGTGGCCGGCGAGACCGTAATTACCGTGGTGGGCAACCTCACCAGCGATCCGGAGCTGCGTTACACGCAGAACGGGCTGGCGGTTGCCAACTTCACCATCGCATCCACTCCGCGCAATTTCGATCGTGCGACCAGTGAGTGGAAAGATGGCGAGTCGCTCTTCCTGCGCGCGAGCGTTTGGCGTGAATTCGCCGAGCACGTGGCCGGTTCGCTGACCAAGGGTACCCGTGTCATCGCTACCGGGCGTCTCAAGCAGCGTTCGTATGAGACGAAGGAAGGCGAGAAGCGAACGAGCATGGAGCTCGAGATCGATGAAATCGGTCCTTCGCTGAAATACGCCACCGCTCAGCTCACTCGAGCGCAGTCATCGTCATCTCCTCGTGGCGGCGGCGCACCTGCCGTTGCCGGAAACGACGAGCCCTGGGCTGCCAGCGCTCCCGCCGCGAACACCGGCGGAGATGTCTGGAACACTCCGGGCAACTTCAGCGACGAGACACCCTTCTAAGCCGAGCCCTTCAGGCTCTTGGCTGAAAACACTTCTTAAGAAAGTAAGGAAATCATGGCTGGAAAGTCGAGCGGCGACCGCCGCAAGCCGCTCCGCGGAGCTAAGGGTGGCAAGAACGCCGCTCCCGCGAAGTCGATCCGGGTTGGTGTCATCGATTACAAGGATGTCCCCACCCTCCGTAAGTTCATCTCCGAGCGTGGAAAGATCCGCGCCCGTCGCATCACCGGTGTTTCCGTTCAGGAGCAGCGTCTCATCGCCCGCGCCGTCAAGAACGCTCGCGAAATGGCGCTGCTGCCCTACGCCGGTTCAGGCAGGTAGGACACCTCATGTCAAAAATCATTCTGACGCACGAGGTCTCAGGCCTCGGTGCACCCGGTGACATCGTCGACGTCAAGAACGGGTACGCCCGCAACTACCTCTACCCACAGGGATTCGCTGTGTCCTGGACTCGCGGTGGCGAGAAGCAGATTCAGCAGATCAAGGCCGCCCGCGTAGCCCGCGAGCACGCCACCCTCGAAGAGGCGCAGGCCCTGAAGGCTGCACTCGAGAACGCCAAGGTCAAGCTGGTCGTCAAGGCCGGCGAAGGCGGACGCCTCTTCGGCTCCGTCAAGACGACGGATGTTGCGGATGCAGTTGCCGCAGCCGGTCTCGGTGCCCTCGACAAGCGCAAGATCGAGCTCAGCCCGATCAAGATGACTGGTGAGCACCAGGCAACGGTTCGTCTTCGCGACGAGCTGAGCGCGACCATCACCCTGCTGGTGGTAGCTGCCAAGTAAGCATCACAGCTTTACGCTCGGGTAGCGGTGGGTTCCGAAAGGAATCCACCGCTACACCTGTTTAAGCGATGGCGCACACCCAACCGGGGGTGATTTCGGGCGCCGAACATGAGGCGCTGTACACAGGTTTACCCACACCTCGCCAAGGTTCAACGCGAACTTGAAACACGTTTTCTGCACACGGCTGTGAATAGAATTAAACACTGATCAGAATCTATTTACGTGCGAGAAAACTTAAGTTGTCCACAGTTGATTCCACAGCTTGTGCACAAGACACACGGCGTTTCGCGCAGATTTTCCACAGGCTTATCCACAGGGTGGTTTGTTGTCCACCGAACCGGGTACGTAGGGTGGGCACGCGGCCGCAATCGAGGTGTGCACAGGGTTCGGCGGCGATGTCGGAGGGCCCTGATAGAACTGCACCAGGAATAAAGGAGGCACGAGTGTCGATCTCCCACTTGGGTATGGCCGACAAGCGCGGGGCGGACTCGCGCGGTGGACTGGAAGCCCGGCACACCGAGCGCACACTCCCGCACGACCTCCTCGCCGAGCAGAGCGCGCTCGGCGGCATGATGCTGAGCAAGGATGCCGTCGCCGACGTCGTCGAGACCGTGCGCGCCGCGGACTTCTACATCCCCAAGCACGAGATCATCTTCGACGCGATCCTGTCGCTCTACGCCCAGGGCGAGCCGACCGACGTCATCGCCGTCACCGACGAGCTCACCAAACTCGGCGAACTGTCCCGGGCCGGCGGCGCCGACTACCTGCACACGCTCACCAGTCTCGTGCCGACGGCGGCCAACGCCGGTTTCTATTCCTCGATCGTCGCCGAGCGGGCCCTCCTCCGACGCCTCGTCGAGGTCGGCACCCGCATCGCCCAGATGGGCTACTCCGGCGAGGGCGAGGTGCTCGACCTGGTCAACACCGCCCAGGCCGAGGTCTACGCCGTCACGGGCGGCAGTGAAACCGAAGACTACGTTCCGCTGACGGACGCGGTCACCGCCGCGATCGAGGAGATCGAGGCGGCAAAACTCAAAGACGGCCAGATGACGGGTGTTCCGACCGGTTTCGCCGACATGGATGAGCTCACCAACGGCTTCCACCCCGGCCAGCTGATCATCGTGGCGGCGCGTCCCGCCCTGGGTAAGTCCACCCTCGCCCTCGACTTCGCCCGGGCCGCCTCGATCAAGCACGACATGCCCAGCATCTTCTTCTCCCTGGAAATGGGGCGCAGCGAAATCGCGATGAGACTGCTCGCGGCCGAGGCATCCGTACCCCTACAGAGCATGCGCAAGGGCGCCGTGGACGCGCGCGACTGGACCACCATCGCCGCCACCCGCGGCCGAATCAACGACGCCCCGCTCTACATCGACGACAGCCCCAACATGACCCTGGTCGAGATCCGGGCCAAATGCCGCCGGCTGAAGCAGCGCGTCGGCCTGAAAATGGTCATCATCGACTATCTGCAGCTGATGACGTCAGGCAAGAAGGTCGAATCCCGCCAGCAGGAGGTCAGCGAGTTCTCCCGCGCGCTCAAGCTGATGGCCAAGGAGCTGCAGGTTCCCGTCATCGCCCTCTCCCAGCTCAACCGTGGTCCCGAGCAGCGCGCCGACAAGATGCCGGCCATCTCCGACCTGCGCGAGTCCGGTTCGCTCGAGCAGGACGCCGACATGGTCATCCTGCTGCACCGCGAGAGCGCGTACGAAAAAGACAATCCGCGCGCCGGCGAGGCCGACCTGATCGTCGCCAAGCACCGCAACGGCCCCACCCGCACCGTCACGGTCGCGTTCCACGGCCACTACTCCCGCTTCGCGGACATGGTGCCGGGCGCGTAGCGCCCCGCCGTCGACCGGTCATATTCTCCGGGTGGCACCCGAACCCCACTACGCTACGAACGGGGATGAAAGTGCCGCGCAAGCGTACGGAACGGTCCGTTTTCGCTCGTGGCCGGTCGCCACAAAGGAGACATGCGCGTGAGAGTCGGCATCAGACGAGAACCTCTGCCCGGTGAGCGCCGCGTTGCGGCGACTCCCGAGACAGTGACCCAGCTCACGGCCCTCGGACTCGAGGTTCAGGTCGAGTCCGGCGCCGGCATCGCGTCCGGCCACGGCGACGCCGCCTACACGGATGCCGGTGCCACCGTCGTGCCGCACCTGAACGCGGGCGACCTCGACGTCTACTGCCACGTGCGCCCCCTCGCCCCGGAGTCCGCCGCCACTCTCCGTCCCGGGACCGTCACGGTCGGCCTGGCGTCGCCGGCCTCCGAGCCGGCCACCGTCTCCGCCCTGGCCGCGGCCGGCGTGACGGCCTTCGCCCTCGAGCTGGTCCCGCGCATCTCGCGCGCGCAGTCGATGGACGCGCTCACCTCCCAGTCGCTCGTCTCCGGCTACCGGGTGGTGCTCGAGGCCGCCATCCGCTTCCCCCGCTTCTTCCCGCTCTACATGACCGCGGCCGGCACCATTCCACCGGCCCGCGTGCTCGTGCTCGGCGCCGGTGTGGCCGGACTGCAGGCCATCGCCACGGCCAAGCGCCTCGGCGCCCGGGTCTCGGCCTACGACGTGCGCCCGGCCTCGGCCGATGAGGTGACCTCCATGGGCGGCACCTTCGTGAACCTCGACCTGGACGCCGTCGAAGGCACGGGCGGCTACGCCCGCGAACTGAGCGAGGACCGCGCCGTGCGTCAGCGCGACCTGCTTGCGCCCTACGTGGCCGCCGCCGACGTGATGATCACCACGGCGGCCATCCCCGGCCGCGCGGCGCCGCTGCTCGTCACCCACGACATGGTGGCCGCGATGCGCCCGGGCTCGGTGGTGATCGACCTGGCCGCCGAGACCGGCGGGAACGTCGAGGGCGTCGTCGCCGGCCGGGACACGCCGGTGCCCACCCGGGCCGGTGACGGCACCGTGACGCTGGTCGGCATGAAGGATGCCCCATCCACGATGCCCGCGGACGCCTCACGGCTCTTCGCCAAGAACGTGGCCAACCTGCTCGCGTTGATGACTCGCGACGGCCAGGTGACGCCCGACTTCACGGACGAGGTCGTGGCCGGGGCCTGTCTGACCCATGACGGCACCATCCGGCACGAACCGACGGCCGCGGCCATTTCCGCGGCCGCAGCCGGGACAGGAGAAAACTGATGGATCCGATCACCCTGCTGACCGTCGTCGTACTGGCGGTCTTCGTCGGTTTCGAGGTCGTCTCTAAGGTCTCGAGCACGCTGCACACTCCGCTGATGAGCGGGGCCAACGCCATCCACGGCATCATCCTGATCGGCGCCATCATCGTGGCTGGGCAGACCCTCGAGCCGTGGCTGCTCGCGGTCGCCCTGCTCGCCGTGGTGTTGGCCACCGCGAACCTTGTCGGCGGCTTCGTCGTGACCGACCGGATGCTCAAAATGTTCGCCCCCCGCAAACCGGCCGGCGCCGACCCGAAGGACGCGAAGAAATGAGCCTGCTCACCCCCGAGTGGACCGGTCTGCTCTACCTGATCGCCGCGGTCTGCTTCATCCTCGCCCTGCGGGGACTCTCCTCTCCGAAGACCGCCCGCCGCGGCAACCTGATCGGAGCCGCCGGCGCGCTGCTGGCCGTGATCACGGTCTTCCTCTCCGCGCGGATCGAGAACATCCCGTTCATCCTGATCGCCATCGCGGTGGGGTCGGCGATCGCCGCCCCCATCTCGCGGCGGGTGGAGATGACGCAGATGCCCCAGCTCGTCGCGCTCTTCAACGGGGTGGGCGGCGGCGCCGCCGCGCTGGTCGCCGTGCTGGAACTCGGCAGCAGCGACAGCCTGGGGAGCAAGGTCGCGGTCGTCTTCACGATGCTCATCGGCGCCGTCTCGTTCTCCGGTTCCGCGGTCACCGTCGGCAAGCTTCAGGGACTGATCAGTTCACGACCGCTCATCTTTCCCGGCCTCGCGATCGTGATGGGCGGCGTCGTTCTGGCGGCCCTCATCGCCGGAGGCTTCGTCGTCGCCACCGGTGCGGCCGGCTGGGCCATCGCCCTGCTCGTGCTGGGGCTGCTCGTCGGCGCGTTGCTGGTCCTCCCCGTCGGAGGGGCGGACGTGCCGATCGTGATCTCCCTGCTCAACGCCTTCACCGGCCTGGCGGTCGCGGCCTCCGGCATCGTGCTCGGCAACCTGCTCCTCGTGGTCGCCGGCACCCTCGTGGGTGCCAGCGGCACGATCCTGACCAGGGCCATGGCATCCGCCATGGGGCGGGGCGTGAGCGGGATCCTGTTCGGGGCCTTCAAGGGCGGTTCCACCGCCGGATCGACCACGCAAAGCGACCGGCCCGTGCGCAGCTCCAACGCGGAAGACGTCGCCGTGCTGCTCAACTACGCCCAGCGCGTGGTCATCGTGCCCGGCTACGGCCTCGCCGTGGCGCAGGGCCAGCACACAATCGCCGAACTCGCCACGACCCTCGAGGCGCGTGGGGTCGAGGTCGTCTTCGCCATCCACCCGGTGGCCGGACGCATGCCCGGGCACATGAACGTTCTCCTCGCCGAGGCGAATGTGCCCTACGAGGCGCTCAAGGAAATGGCCGAGGTCAACCCCGAATTCAAGAACACGGATGTCGCCCTCGTCGTCGGTGCCAACGACGTGGTCAACCCGGCCGCGAAGACGTCACCCGGCTCGCCGATCTACGGCATGCCGATCCTCGACGTCGGTGAGGCCCGGCAGGTGGTGTTCCTCAAACGGTCCATGCGTCCCGGTTTCGCCGGCATCGAGAACGAGCTGCTCTACGACCCGAAGACGACGCTGCTGTTCGGCGACGCCAAGGACTCGCTCACCAAGGTGCTCGGCGCGGTCAACGCGCTCTGAATCTGACCGCCGCCCGGTCCCGGCGCACAGGTCCGGGCGGTAGGGTTCAGTCAGGGATTCAACCCCGATCGGGGCGGTCCGGGTGCGAGGGAGAGCCATGACGAGCAGGTGGGCGCGATTCGGTCGCGGCTGGCTGACCGCATCCGTTGCCGTCTTCGTCGCCGCCCTGTCGCACCTGGCCGCCGGCGGCAACGCTCCCGGCTGGCTCAGCGTGGGACTGGCCCTCGCCTTCGCGGGGATCGCGTCCGTTTTCCTGACCGGAAAGAGCCTGTCGCTGCTGCGCCTGTCCCTCTCCGTCGGGGTCAGCCAGCTTCTGCTGCACTTCCTGTTCGGTCTCGGCGGGACCTCCAGCGTGACGATGACGAGCACGTCCCATCATGGCGCGGTCACCCTGGCCGACGCGGCGGCCCCGCACCTGATGCACGCGACGACCGGCTCCCTGTCGGGCGCCTGGATGTGGGTGGCGCACGCTCTCGCCGCTGTCGTCACGATCGCCGCACTGTATCGCGGTGAGAAGACTTTCCGGGCTCTGCTCGAGGAGACGACGAACCGTCTCATCGCGGTCCTGATCGAACGCCTTGTTCCGGCCCCGGTCAGCGCGAATGCGGCGGCGCTGCGCTCGGCCTTCCGCCAGGTCTTCGTGCCGGAGGATCTCGGCGTGCTGCTCTCGAGTGTGCTGCGGCGCGGTCCACCCCTGCGCGGACCGGCCCTCTGACCCCTGCGCTCTGACCCACGAACCCTCTGACGCCCGCCCGAACAATTTCGGTCGCACTCGGTGCGGTCCGGCGTCTGCGCGCCCGGCCGCGGGACGACCGGCACGACCGTGCCCGGTATTCCCGCGTCATCCACCGCCGCACCACTCGCCCGCCACCTATCGGAGACTTCGATGACTCTTGCCCCACAGCGACGCTCGGCAGCAGCCGCAATCCTGACCTTGATCGTGATCGCTCTGTCCATTCTCGGCCCGACGGCTCCCGCGGCGAACGCGCACGACGCGGTGTTGTTGACCGTGCCGACCGACGGAGAGCAGGTCGACGTCGCTCCCACCGAGATCGCCATCACGTTCACGGACGACATCCTCGAGCTCGGCGCCATCGTCATGGTCGTCGACGCCGAGGACGAGAACTGGGCCGAAGGCGACATGCGGGTCGACGGGGCGCAGGCCACCCAGCCCGTGGCAGCGGACCTGCCCGACGGTGCCTACGACGTTCGCTGGCGGGTCGTCTCCGCCGACGGGCACCCGGTGTCGGGCACCTTCGCCTTCACCGTCGGAGCCGTGGCCGAACCCGGGCCGCAGGAGACCGCGGGTGCGACCGCGACGGCCGACCCGCCTCGCGACGGCGATGCGACATCCGCCGCCTTGGAAGAGGACACCGCCGGACAAGGCCTTCCACTGGTCGTGGTGGGCCTCCTCGGCGCCGTGGGCGGGCTCACCGTCTTCGCCCTGTTCACTCTCTGGCGTGCCCGGCACCGCCGCAACCCGTAAAAACCTGAAGCACCTGAAGCACCTGAAGCACCTGATACACCGCACTGTTTCCCGATCACGCCACCACGCACACCAGGAGAACCTCTCATGAAGCTCACCACCGCTCCCACCCGCCTCGCCGTAACCGCCGCCGCACTGATCCTCGCCCTGTCGGGCTGCGCCGGCGCGACCGAAACGCCCGCAGCGACGACCGAAAGCGCCACCTCGGCCGACACCCTGACCATGACGGATGCCTGGGTCAAGGCGAACGAGTCCGGCATGACCGGCGCCTTCGGCCTGCTCGCGAACTCCGGCAGCGCCGACATCACCGTCGTCTCGGCCGAGACGACCGCGGCCTCGAAGATCGAACTGCACGAAACCGTCGCCAACGACGCCGGTGACATGGTCATGCAGGAGAAGCCGGGCGGTTTCGTGGTCCCGGCCGGCGGCTCCATCGAGCTCGCCCCGGGCAGCAACCACATCATGCTGATGGGGCTCACCGGCCCCCTGACGGCCGGCGATGAGACCACCTTCACCCTGTCCCTCGACGACGGGTCGACCCTTGAGTTCTCCGCACCGGTGAAGGACTACACCGGCGCCAACGAAACGTACGAGGGTGGCACCGAGATGGATATGGACGCCGACAACTAGTGAGCCTCGATCCAGAGCACGACAAGCGCGAACAGCCGGGGCCGGCGGCCGGGCCCGGCCGCCGGCTCAGCCGCCGCCATCTCCTCCTGGGTGGTGCGGCCGCGGGGATCGGTGCCGCAGGTGCCATCGGCGTCGACCTCGTCGCCAAGACCGGGAGCGGCGGGTCCGCGCCCCCGCCGGCGCCTCTCGTCAGCGGCACCGATACCGTACCCTTCTTCGGGGTGCACCAGGCCGGCGTCGATACCGAAGCGCAGTCGCGGGTCACGTTCGTGGCCCTCAACCTGCTCGCGGATGTCGACCGGGCCGCACTCAGACGCATGATGCGCATCCTGACCGACGACGCCGCCCGGCTCACCCAGGGAGAGGCCGCCCTGGCCGACTCCGAACCCGAGCTCGGCGTCGTGCCTGCACGGCTGACGGTCACCTTCGGTTTCGGGCCCAGCCTCGTCGCCGTCGCCGGGGGACTGGCTCCCGGCTGGCTGAAGCCCCTGCCCGCGTTCACGATCGACCGGCTCCAGCCGGAGTGGAACGACGGGGACCTGCTGCTGCAGATCGCCGCCGACGATCCGATGACGGTCGCCCATGCCACCCGGATGCTTCTGAAGGACCTGCGTTCCTTCGCGACGGTGCGCTGGGTCCAGTCCGGCTTCCGCCGTGCGGCCGGGTCCGAGAAGCCCGGCACCACCATGCGCAACCTGTTCGGCCAGGTGGATGGCACCGTGAACCCCGTTGCCGGCACGACCGACTTCGAGGCCCTGGTCTGGGACACGGCCTCCGGTCCCCGCTGGATGGTGGGAGGCACCGGCTTCGTCCTGCGGCGGATCAGCATGAACCTGGACAAATGGGACGGGCTCGACCGCTCGGGCCGTGAGTCCACAATCGGGCGCACACTGGCCACCGGCGCACCACTGACGGGCACAAGGGAGCGCGACGAACCCGACTTCACGGCGACCACCGCGCTCGGGTTCCCGGTCATCCCCGAGTTCTCCCACCTGCGCCGGGCCCGGTCCGAGGACACGACCCAGCGCATCCTGCGCCGCGGCTACAACTACGACGACGCGCCCTCCGGGGGCGGGGTTTCCAACTCCGGCCTGCTGTTCGCCAGTTTCCAGGCGGATGTCGACGCGCAGTTCGTGCCCATCCAGACGCGCCTCGACACCCTCGACCTGCTCAATGAGTGGACCACTCCGATCGGCTCCGCGGTGTTCGCGATTCCGCCGGGATGCACGATGAACGGCTATATCGGCGACACCCTGTTCTGACCTCGCCGGGCGCCCGGGCCCGGCGGAGGGCCGAGGCCGCCCGCGTAGACTGAACCCGTCTCGAATCCGCAATGAAAGAGGTCGCCGCGTGGCGAATGCCCAGGCTCCACACTCCACCACCGCCCGGTACTGGCTGGTGCCGGTGCTGCGCGCCGTCATCGCCCTCGTACCGGCGGCCGCGATCACCTTCAACGCCGATCATTCCGCGGAATTCGGCCTGAACATGTTCGGCTCCTTCGCCCTGATCAGCGGCCTCACGGTGGGCCTGCTCAGCCGGGGCACGCTGGCCGACCCGCGGGAGCGTTCCCTCTTCCTGGTGCAGGGTGCCGTGGGCGTCATCGCCGGCCTCCTCGCGGTGATCTTCCACGCCGGCGGGCTCGGCTTCTTCCTCTTCCTGGTCTCCGTCTGGGCGGCGGTGACCGGTTTCCTCGAGCTGTTCAGTGGCATCCGTGCGCGTCGGCGCGACCCGGCCGACCGAGACTGGCTGCTGGTCGGTGCCGTCACCGCCCTGCTGGCCGTGATCTTCCTGCTGCTGCCGCCCAACGCCGTGGTGTCGGTCGGCCTGTTCGGTGCCTACCTCGTGATGCTCGGCGTCTACCTCGCCATCGCCGGGCTCTCCCTCAAGTGGGCCGGCACGGATGTCCCCCGCACCCTCACGGCCTCACCCAACGATTCGGACACCCTGTGACTCAGAACACCCCGCGCAAGCCCAGCCGTTCCGAGAAGCTCAAGCCGATCGAACTCGTCGGATTCTCCGGCGTGATGGCCCTGTTCCTCGGCCTCGTCGTGCTGATGAGCACCCGGGACGTGGTGCTGGCGCTGATCGGGTTCGGCGGCACGTTCATCCTCGTGCTGGCCGTGATCGCCCTGCTCATGCTCGGGATGAAGCCGAACCCGGCCAAACGGTCCGACCTCGAGGAGTAGACCGCGCCACTGAAGCGAAGCCGACCGCGCCTGGGCGGTGCGCGGGGCGTGCGCGGGTGCTGCGCCGCCGCGCGGGTGGCACGCCACGCGCGGAACGGCGCAGCACCCGCGTAGCCGCTACGGCAGGTAGTCGAGCAGCGGGTCCGCGAGGCCCACATAGCTGCCGGGTGTCAGCTCGAGCAGCCGCGCCTTGGCGGCGTCGCCGATCTCCAGGCCGGTGACGAAGGCCACCAGGTCGTCCCGGTTGATGCGCTTGCCGCGGGTGAGTTCCTTGAGCAGGGCGTAGGGGTCCGCGATCGTGGAGCGCCCCGCCGACACCTCGGCGCGGATCACGGTCTGGATCGCCTCGCCGAGGATCTCCCAATTCGCGTCAAGGTCTCGGGCGAGCATGGCACGGTCGATGTCGATCTCGCCGAGGCCCCGCGCGATGTTGTCGAGGGCGAGCAGGGAGTGCCCGAAGCCCACCCCGATGTTGCGCTGCGTGGTGGAGTCGGTCAGGTCTCGTTGCAGCCGCGAGGTCACCAGCGTCGCCGCGAGTGAGTCGAGAATGGCGCTGGACAGCTCGAGGTTGGCCTCCGCGTTCTCGAAGCGGATGGGGTTGATCTTGTGCGGCATGGTCGATGAGCCCGTGGCCCCGACCTGCGGGATCTGGCGGAAGTAGCCGAGTGAAATGTAGGTCCAGACATCCGTCGCCAGGTTGTGCAGCACCCGGTTCGCGTGGGAGACGCGAGAGTAGAGCTCGGCCTGCCAGTCGTGGGACTCGATCTGGGTGGTCAGCGGGTTCCAGGTGAGTCCGAGGCCCTCGACGAAACCGCGGGACACGGCCGGCCAGTCGACGGCGGGATCGGCCGCGACGTGGGCGGCGAACGTGCCGGTGGCGCCGCTGAACTTGCCCAGGTACTCGCTGCCGTCGATCTGTGTCGCCAGGCGTTCGAGCCGGTAGACGAACACCGCGAGCTCCTTGCCCACGGTGGTGGGCGTGGCCGGTTGGCCGTGTGTGCGGGCCAGCATGGAGTCGGCGCGGTACTCGAGGGCGCGCAGGCGCAGGGCGCCGATCACGGCGCGGAACTTGGGCAGCCAGACCTCGCGCACGGCGTCGCTCACGGTCAGCGCGTAGGACAGGTTGTTGATGTCTTCGCTGGTGGCGGCGAAGTGGGTGAGTTCGCTGATGTGGTCGAGGCCCAGCGTGGTCAGGCGGCGGCGCACGAGGTACTCGACGGCCTTCACGTCGTGCCGGGTGGTGGCTTCCAGTACGGCGAGTTCGTCGATCTCGGCCTGGCCGAAGTCGGTGACGAGGGCGCGCAGGGCCAGCTTCTGCTCGGCGGTCAGCGGCGTGGAGCCGAACAGGCTGCGGTCGGTGAGGGTGATCAGCCACTCCACCTCGACCCGCACGCGGGCCCGGTTGAGACCTGCCTCGGACAGGTACTCGCCCAATTCGGTGACGGCGGCGCGGTAGCGGCCATCGAGTGGGCTGAGGACCTGGGGCGGTAACGGACTCATCGGACTCCCTGTCGGATTGCGGGTGCAAGTTGCGCGAAGAGCGCTTCATTTGCGCTCTCAATCATGCCAAGAACCGTGCCAAAGAAGGCATCGTCGGAATAGTAGGGGTCCGGAACGTCCAGCAGCGGCGCCTGGGCCGCATCGAAGCTGAGCAGCAGTCGCACCTTGCTGCGGTCCCGGTCGGTCGTGGCCCAATTGCGCAGGATGCGTTCCTGCGCCCGGTCGAGCACCACGACGAGGTCGAGGTCGAGGAACCATTCCGGGTCGAACTGACGGGCCCGGTGGTGGCTGCCGTCGTAGCCGCGGGCGGCCAGGGCGGCGATCGTGCGGACATCGGCCTGCTCCCCGACATGCCAGTCGCCCGTGCCGGCGGAGCTCGTGGTGATCAAACGGCCCAGGCCCGAGCGGGTGATCAGGTCGCGCAGCATCACCTCGGCCATCGGTGAACGGCAGATATTGCCGGTGCAGACGAAAACAATGCGGAACGGTGTCGACTCATCGGGAGCGATCGACGCAAAGTTCATCTCCCCATTCTGTTGCACCGGCACCCCTCCACAGCCGCCTCCGGGTGGCATATTCCGTGAACTCTCGGATTCGGTGCGACGGTCCGGCCCGGGGGTGGCACGCTCACTGGCAGCGAATCGGCAGCGCACAGGAGGGCAGACATGGGGATTCCGGGCGACACGATCGTGACCGGCACGGTCTTGACCGACACGATCCTGAGTAACTACGGGCTGGAAAGGCGCCTCGGCGAACTCCGGCAGCGACGGATGCTGCTGCGGCTGCTCCGCGACGATGTCGACTACGCTGCGGGCCGGCTCACCGCCGGCGACCTGACCGGCTCCTGGCGCTCAGGCGCCCAGCGGGGCTACGACCGCCGGCGCAGCGACCTGGCCGGGGAGCTGCGCCGGGCCGCGGGGCTCCTCGACGCCGCCCTCACCGAGGTGGTGGCCGCGATCGATCAGGTCGGGGCTGACCTGGACGCGGTCCCGGCACCCGGCCGGGTTCCGGCCCGGGGGCCGCAATGACGGGGGAGGGTCCCGGTGACAGTGGCGACATCCTGACCGTGTCCGGCGGCGGGAGCACCCTGGTCGCCACCGACACGCTGCTGGCCGAGGCGACGCGGCTTCGGCTGCTGCAGGGCGACGCCGAGGCCTGGCTGGCGCGGCTGGCGCGCATCCAATCGCTGGATTCCGACCCGGCCGCGGGTCCGCTGATGATCCTGCCCAGCGCCGGGATGAACGTGCACGCGGCCCGGAGCGCCCTGGGCGGAGTCGCGGAGCGCAGCCAGGCCCTCGCCGATGCGCTGATCTCGGCGGCGGAGGGCTACGGCCGGGCCGAGCGGATGCGGGACTGGGGCGCGAGCGTGTCCGGGGCCTGGCTGGGCTCCACCCTGGGGTTGCTGGCGCCCTTCCTGGCTTTGGCGGCCGTTCCCGGATTGGCGGTCGGGGCGGTGGGGCTTCTGGTCGGCGGGATGCTCACCGGTCGGCGCCCGGGAGACGCGTTGACCGATGTCGCCGGCTGGCTCCAGGCGCATCCGCGGGCACTGACCAACCCCGTCCTGGTCGCCGCGGTGCGGGTGATGGTCTCCTCGACCGACGACGCGGCCGCCGGCCGTGCCGGTGTGCCCGTCCCGGTGTCCCTGGCTCTCGGCGACGAGGGTCTCGGCCTGCTCGGTGTGACGACGTCCGCGGCAGGACTGGTCGGACTTGCCCGACCTCTCGGCCTGCTGCGCGAGACTCCCGTGTCGGTGGAGCGGATCGATGCCCCGGCCCGCCCCCTCGGCCCGCCGCACCCTGGTGCGCTCCTCGGCCCGCCGCATCCGGGTGCCTCGCTGCCCGGTGCCGCTCCCGCGAGCCGGCCCGTGGCTCCGCCGACCGGTTTCGGGGATCTGGCCGACCGCATCCCCTCGGTGTCGGATGACGCCCCGCAGGTGCGCATCGAGCGCTACGGCGGGCCGGATGACGCGTCCTGGGTGGTCTACATCGGTGGGACGGCGGCGTGGAGCCCGGTCGCCGGCGAACAACCGTGGGACCTGACCTCCAACCTCGCCGCCGTCGCCGACCAGGGTGCCGGTTCCTACCGGGCGGTCGTGCAGGCCATGCGGGAGGCCGGGGTGGCGCCGGGTGACCCGGTGGTGCCGGTGGGCCATTCGCAGGGCGGGCTGGTCGCGGCCCAACTGGCGGCATCGGCGGACTTCAACACCGTCGCGGTGGCAACCTTCGGTGGTCTCACCGCCCAGGTGACCCTGCCCGCAGACGTGGTAGCCGTCACGGTCGAGCACACCGACGACATCATCCCGGCGCTGGGGGGAACGGCCACCGGAGACGATGAGCGGCTGTCGGTCCGACGCGAGGTCTTCGCTGAGAAGGCGGTGCCCGTCGACCAGCCGCTGCCGGCCCACGCCCTCACCGCCTATCGGGACACCGGGCGGCTCATGGACGGCTCCGCGGAGCCTCGATTGCAGGAGTTCCGGGCGACACTGGGGGAGGTCCTCGGCGCGGAAGCCGGCGAGTCGTCCCGGTGGCGAGGCATCCGACTGGCCAACGACGAACCTGAGCTATGAGCGCGGGGTGACCGGTCGGATCAGCACGCCGAGGATCCAGCTGATGATGCCCAGCACGAGGGCGCCGAGCACGCCCCACCAGAAGTCGTCGACCACGAGCCCGAAACCGACCAGATCCGAGAACCAAGCCACAAGCATCAGCAGGAAACCATTCACGATCAGGGAGATCAGTCCGAGGGTGAGGAGGTAGACCGGGAACGCGACGACGCGCACGAAGCCGCCGACCACGCTGTTGACGAAGCCGAAGACCAGTGCGACCAAGAGGTAGGTGACCAGGGTGGGGATCGTGCCCTCTGAGTAGGGCTCCACGCGGACTCCGGTGACGAGCAGGGTCGTGAGCCACAGGGCGAAGGAGTTGAGGATCAGCTTGATCAGGAATCTGGCCATACCCCAACTATGGCATCGGTGGTCCCTGGGCGCACGGAGGAGCCACTGACGGGGCATGGCTATGCGGCCACGTGAATATGCTGCGGCGTAGACTCGCCGGGTGAGCCCATCAGACCCGCCCTCGGTCCGCCTGCGCCCCGAGATTGTCGCCCTCCCGGCCTATCGGCAGGGTCAACCTGCCGCCGCCAGCGCGTTCAAACTCTCGAGCAACGAGAACCCGTTCGATCCGCTGCCCGGCGTCATCGCTGCCGTGCACGCCGAGACCGCGTTCAACCGCTATCCGGATGCCTCGGCCCTGGCCCTGCGCGAGCGGCTGGCCGAGCGTTTCGACCGGAGCGTCGACGAGGTGCACGTCGGTGCCGGCTCCGTGGCCCTCCTGGCCCAGTTCATCCTCGCCGCCGCGGGACCGGGCGACGAGGTGCTCTACTCGTGGCGCTCCTTCGAGGCCTACCCCGGCCTGGTCACCGTCGCCGGGGCCACGAGCGTGCAGGTGCCGAACCGCCCGGACCACGGCCACGACCTGCCCGAAATGGCCACCCGCATCACGGCGCAGACCCGGGCCGTGATCATCTGCAGCCCGAACAACCCGACCGGCACCATCGTCACCGCCGACGAGTTCGAATCGTTCATGGCCGTCGTCCCGTCAGACCTCCTCGTCATCCTCGACGAGGCCTACTGCGAATTCGTCACCGACCCCGAGGCGGTCAACGGCCTGCCGCTGCTGTCCCGGTTCCCGAACCTGGTCGTGCTCCGCACCTTCTCCAAGGCCTACGGCCTGGCCGGCCTGCGCGTCGGCTACGCCCTCGGACCCGTCGCCGTGCTCGACGCGGCGCGGTCCACCGCCATCCCGCTCTCGGTCACCGGCGTGGCCGTCGCGGCCGCGATCGCCTCCCTCGATGCCTCCGATCAGCTGATGCGGCGCGTGCGCGCCCTGACCGAGCGGCGCGACCGGGTCTGGCGCCTGCTGGGCGAACAGGGGTGGAGCATCCCCGCGCCCCAGGGCAACTTCATCTGGCTGCCCACCGCCCAGGACACCACCGACATCGCCGACGTCCTGTCGGCCGTCGGTCTCATCGTGCGACCGTTCCCCGAGGGCATCCGGATCTCGATCGGTGAAGAAGAATCCGTGGAGAAGCTCCTAGGTATTTGCGCGGACATTGTGGACGATCTACCACCGGGCCACCCTGCCCGGAAGCTAGGTTAGGACGGTGTCAGCGACCCCCAACGCCTCTCCCACGGTGCGACTGCTCTCCCCGGAGGGAGTCTTCGCCCCGAGCGATTCCGCGGCCGAATTCCTGCCCTACCTCGATCGACTGACCGAGGCCGACTACCGGCGGTTCTACCGCGACATGGTGGTGGTGCGCCGCTTCGACACCGAGGCCGCCAACCTGCAGCGTCAGGGCCAGTTGGCCCTCTGGGTGCCGAGCCACGGCCAGGAGGCCGCCCAGGTCGGCTCCGCCCACGCGACCCGGCCGCAGGACCACGTCTTCCCCTCCTATCGCGAGCACGTCGTCGGCATGATCCGAGGCCTCGACCCCGTCGACATCCTGCGGATGCTGCGCGGCGTCACGCTCGGCGGCTGGACCCCCGAGGACCACGGCAACTTCCACCTCTACACGCTCGTGCTGGCCTCGCAGACCCTGCACGCCACGGGCTACGCGATGGGCATGCAACTCGACGGCGCGACGGCGACCGGCAACCCCGAGACCGACCAGGCCGTCATCGTGTACTACGGCGACGGGGCCTCGTCGCAGGGCGACGCCAACGAGGCGCTGGTCTTCGCCGCCAGCTACCAGACCCCGCAGGTCTTCTTCCTGCAGAACAACCACTGGGCCATTTCGGTGCCGGTGACCCGGCAGTCCCGCACGCCGCTCTACCTGCGCGCCGCCGGCTTCGGGATGCCCGGCACCCAGGTCGACGGCAACGACGTGCTCGCCAGCTTCGCGGTGACGGCCAAGCACCTCGACGACGCCCGCGCCGGAAAGGGCCCCGCCCTGATCGAGGCCCTGACCTACCGCGTCGGCGCCCACACCACGGCCGACGACCCCACCAAGTACCGCGACCCGGAGCAGCTCGCCTACTGGGTCGCCCGCGACCCGATTGTGCGCTTCCGCAGCCATCTGCAGGGCCTCGGCGTCGAGCAGGAGTTCCTCGACGCCGTCGACGAGGAGGCCGATGACTATGCCGCGGATGTGCGCCGTCGCGCCCTCGACATCCACTCCCCGGAGAAGGCCGTCATCTTCGACAACGTCTACGCCGAACCCCACCCGCTGATCCAGGAACAGAAGGCATGGCTCGACCGCTACGAGGCATCCTTCGAAGGAGGCGACGCGTGAGTGACACGATCGTGACGAGCACCACCGGGCCGGCGACGCCGACCACCGCGACCCCGGCGACGGCGTCCCCCGCCACCGCCGAGCGGGTCCTCTCCGGCACCGGCACGGCGACCCTTCCCATGACCAAGGCCCTCAACGCGGGCCTGCGCCAGGCCATGCGCGACAACCCCCGGGTGCTGATGATGGGCGAGGACATCGGCCCGCTGGGCGGGGTCTTCCGCGTCACCGAGGGCCTGTTCGCCGAATTCGGCGACAAGCGCGTGCTGGACACCCCGCTGGCCGAGTCCGGCATCATCGGCACGGCCATCGGCCTGGCCCTGCGCGGCTTCCGCCCGGTCTGCGAGATCCAGTTCGACGGCTTCGTCTTCCCCGGTTTCGACCAGATCACCAGCCAACTGGCCCGGATGCGGAACCGGCACGAGGGCGGCGTGTCCATGCCCGTCGTGATCCGCATTCCCTACGGCGGCCACATCGGCTCGATCGAGCACCACCAGGAGAGCCCGGAGACGTACTTCGCGCACACACCGGGCCTGCGCGTGGTCAGCCCGTCGAACCCGCACGACGCCTACTGGATGATGCAGCAGGCCATCGCCTCGGACGACCCGGTCATCTTCTTCGAGCCCAAGAGTCGTTACTGGCCCAAGGGCGAGGTGAACCTCGCCGAGAGCGGCACACCCCTGCACGCCAGCCGCGTGGTGCGAAGCGGCACGGATGCGACGGTCGTCGGCCACGGCGCCATGGTCAGCGTTCTGCTGCAGGCCGCCGACCTCGCGGCGGCGGAGGGAACCAGCATCGAGGTCATCGACCTGCGCTCGATCTCGCCGATCGACTACGGCCCCATCCTCACGTCGGTGGAGAAGACCGGTCACCTGGTCGTCGCGCAGGAGGCCCACGGCTTCGTCAGCGTCGGATCGGAGATCGCCGCCACCGTCATGGAAAAGGCCTTCTACCTGCTCGAGGCTCCCGTGCTGCGCGTCTCCGGCTTCGATACGCCGTTCCCGCCGGCGGCCGTCGAGACGCACTTCCTGCCCAGTCCGGACCGTGTCCTCGAGGCCATCGACCGCGCTCTCTCCTACTGATATGACCCGGCCCCGGGATTCTCGCCTCACCAATCGCAAGGAGCGCACTCGATGAGCGTGTCGAAGTTCACACTGCCCGACGTCGGCGAGGGTCTCACCGAGGCCGAAATCGTGGAATGGAAGGTCGCGCCCGGCGACACCGTATCGATCAACCAGGTGCTGGTCGAGATCGAGACGGCGAAGTCGCTGGTCGAGCTGCCGTCGCCCTACGTCGGCGTGGTCGGGGAGATCCTGGTGCAGCCCGGGACCACCGTCGACGTCGGAACGGTGATCATCACCATCCTGGCCGAGGTCGTCGCCGGAGCCCCGAGCGCCCTGCCGACGAACGGCGCCGGCGATCTGGCCGCCGCGGCAGCGGATGCCGGGTCCACCATCACGGACGAGCCGGCCGAGACGCAGGGCCCGGTCCTGGTCGGCCGCGGCGCCGCGGCGACCATGCCCACTCGGCGCAAGCGCCACGGGGTCACCCTGGTCGCCCATGAGTCGATCGCACCCCCTCCCGTGCACCCGGAACGCCCGGCCGGCCTGCCGCTTCCGCAGCTGCCGCGCGCGGCCTCCGCCGGCCCCGTCGTCGCCAAGCCCCCCATCCGCAAGCTGGCCAAGGACCTCGGCGTCGACCTCTCCCAGGTCGAAGCGACCGGCCCGGTCGGCGACGTCACCCGCGAGGACGTGCTGCGGGAGGCCACCCAGGCCAGTGTGTTCCGCAACATCCAGACACCGGAATGGCCCAGCGACCGTGAGGAGCGCATCCCGGTCAAGGGCGTGCGCAAGGCCATCGCCCAGGCCATGGTCTCGAGCGCCTTCGCCGCGCCGCATGTGAGCCTCTTCGTCGATGTGGACGCCACCCGCACCATGGAGTTCGTCAAACGACTGAAGGCCTCCACCGACTTCGCCGGCGTGCGCGTGTCCCCGATGCTGATCATGGCCAAGGCCCTGATCTGGGCGGTGCGGCGCAACCCCACGGTCAACTCGGTGTTCACCGACGAGGAAATCGTCATCAAGCACTACGTGAACCTGGGCATCGCCGCGGCCACTCCGCGCGGGCTCATCGTTCCCAATGTGAAGGAAGCCCAGGACATGAGCCTGCTCGAGCTGGCCCGCGCCCTCGAGACGCTCACGATCACTGCGCGGGACGGCAGAACAGCCCCGGCCGATATGGCGAATGGCACCATCACGATCACCAACATCGGTGTCTTCGGCATGGACACCGGCACACCCATCCTCAACTCCGGTGAGGCCGGCATCGTCGCCCTGGGCACGATCAAGCCCAAACCGTGGGTCGTCGACGGCGAGGTGCGGGTGCGTCAGGTGACGACCATCGGTGCGAGCTTCGACCACCGCGTCGTCGACGGGGATGTCGCGAGCCGCTTTCTGGCGGATGTCGCGAGCATCATCGAGGAGCCCGCTCTGCTGCTCGAGTAACCGGCTAAAAGTATAGGAAGCCTAACCTCACCAGCTCTTTTGATATCCGATGAGGTAAGGCTGTCCACGCTGGCGGCGGGGTGCCGGCCTGTGTTCTGATATCTGAATGACCTCCCTCGCCCCCGCCGGAATCGTTCCGCTCACCCCCTCGGTCGCTGTTGCCGTCGCTGCCGTCGAACAAAAGCGCGCGGAGAGCCATGCCGGCCGGCTGAACTGGCTCCGTGCCGGGGTGCTCGGCGCCAACGATGGCATCGTCTCCGTCGCGGCCCTCGTGGTCGGCGTGGCCGGGGCGACCGGCTCGACCGCCGCCATCGCCGCGGCAGGCACCGCCGGCCTCGTGGGTGGGGCCATCTCGATGGCGCTCGGCGAGTATGTCTCGGTCAGCAGCCAGAGCGACAGCCAGCGCACCCTGATCGAGCGCGAGAAGCGCGAGCTCCGTGCCGACCCCGAAGGCGAACTGGACGAACTCGCGCAACTCTACGAAGAGCAGGGGCTCGCCCCCGCGACGGCCCGCCAGGTTGCCGTCGAATTCACGGCGATCGATCCGGTGCGCGCTCACCTGCTCGCCGAGCACAACATCGTCGAGGACGACGTCGTCAGCCCCTGGCGCGCAGCCTGGGTCTCCGCCGCGGCCTTCACTCTCGGCGCGTTGCTCCCGTTCCTGGCGATCCTGCTTCTGCCCACGAGCGTCCGCATTCCGATCACGTTCGGAGCCGTGCTGATCGCCCTCGCGGTGCTCGGCACGACCGGCGCCCACCTCGGAGGCAGCCCCAAGCTCCGCGCGACCTTCCGGGTCGTGCTCGGCGGGGCCGCGGCGCTGAGCGTCACCTTCCTGATCGGTTCCCTCCTCGGCACGGCCGGCGTTGTCTGAGCCGGCCCCGGCACGGGCGGAGCGTTCCTATTGGTGTTGACAATCATTATCATTAGGCGTAGCGTTGCCGCGTGCTTCAGAAACGATTCGTCCTACCCGCCCTGGCCGCCATTGCCGCTCTCACCCTGGCCGGCTGCGCGCCGACCGCCGGTTCCGCCGGCGACAATGCCGAGGGCGACCTCGCGGTTGTCGCGACGACCACCCAGGTGGCGGACCTCACTCGCAACGTCGTCGGCGACACCGACGGCGTGTCGGTGGCTCAGCTCATCCAGCCCAACCAGAGCGCGCACAGCTACGACCCGTCGGTGGCCGACCTGACGGCGCTCGGCGAAGCCGACGTGCTCGTGATCAACGGCGTCGGCCTCGAAGAATGGCTCGACGACGCGGTCAGCGCCAGCGGCTTCGACGGCATGACCATCGACTCCGACAAGGGGATCGAGATCCAGGACATCGCGGCCGGCGACGAGGACCACGCCGACGACGCAAGTGCGACGGATGACGTCGAGCACTCCCACGAGGGCGGCAACCCGCACATCTGGACGGACGTGTCCAACGCCGAGACCATGGTCGGCACCATTGCCGCGGGTCTCGCCGACGCCCGACCGGACCTTGCCGCCGACTTCGAGGTCAACGCGACCGCGTACACCGGTCAGCTCGCCGACCTCGATGCGTGGATCCGCGCCAACATCGACACCGTACCCCCCGAGCGGCGGCTGCTCGTGAGCAACCACGACGCGTTCGGCTACTTCACCGACGCCTACGGCCTCACCTACGTCGGCTCCATCATCCCGAGCTTCGACGACAACGCCGAGCCCAGCGCCGCCGCGATCGACGAACTCGTCGCCGCCATCACGGCCACCGGGGTCAAGGCCGTCTTCTCCGAGGCCTCGATCAGCGCGAAGGCCGCCGACACCATCGCCAACGAGGCCGGCGTCACCGTGTACTCGGGCGAAGACGCGCTCTACAGCGACTCGCTCGGCGCGAAGGACAGCGACGGCGCCACCTACATCAGCTCGCAGCTGCACAACGTCACGCTGATCCTCGAATCCTGGGGAGCCGAGCCGACCGCGGTGCCCGCGGACCTGCGATAGTTGATCAGTGATCGAGGATCCTTCTCAAGTACGGCAGAGCGCACCCGTGACGCTCAAGGTGGCGGGCGCCTCCTTCTCCTACGGCCAGAAGCCGGCCCTGGACGACATCGATTTCGAGGTGCGCGCCGGCGAGGCCGTGGCGCTGATCGGACCCAACGGGTCCGGCAAATCCACGCTGCTCAAGGGCATCCTCGGCCTGATCCAGCGCGTGAGCGGCACCGTGGAGGTGCTGGGGGCGGCATCGGCCCCGGCCGGATCCATCGGCTACGTGCCCCAGGCCGACGAGATCGACCAGCAGTTCCCGGTCACGCTCGAGCAGGTCGTCATGATGGGGCGCTACCGCGCGCTGGGCTGGCTGCGGCTGCCCGGCAAGCCCGACCGCCAGGCCGTGGCGCATGCGCTCGACGCGGTGGGCCTCGCGCACCGCGCGAAGACCCGCTTCGGTGAACTCTCCGGTGGCCAGCAGCAGCGCGGACTGCTCGCGCGGGCCGTGGCCGCCGGGCCCCGCCTACTCCTGCTCGACGAGCCGTTCAACGGGCTCGACCAGCAGAACCGCGACGCGCTCGTGGGCACCGTGAAGCGCCTGAAGGAGGATGGGGTGGCCGTGGTCGTCTCCACCCACGACCTCCAGCTCGCCCGCGAGGTCTGCGAGCAGGTGCTGCTGCTCAACGGCACCCAGGTGGCGTTCGGGCCGCGTGAATCGGTGCTGATCCTGGAGAACGTGCAGCGCACGTTCCGGGAGGTCGGCGTGGAAATCGACGAGCACACCGTGGTCGTGCCCGGGCACACCGGTCACTGAGATGGACGTCCTCAACCTGCTGGTCGACACCTTCGCCCTGCCGTTCATGACCCGGGCCCTCATCGTGCTGGGCGCGCTCAGCCTGGTGGCCGGCGTCGTCGGGGTGTTGGTCAACCTGCGGGGACTCGAGTTCATCAGCGACGGCCTCACCCACGCGGTCTTCCCCGGAATCGCCATCGGCTTCGTCTGGGGCGGTCGGGACGGGCTCTTCGTCGGGGCGATGGTCGCCGCCCTGGTCGCGGCGGTCATCCTCACCCTGATCATGCGCCAGTCCGTGTCCTCGGATGCCGCGATCGCCATCGTCTTCACCGCCATGTTCAGCGTGGGCATAATTCTGGTCTCCCTGGAGACGAACTACGTCGGCCAGCTGGAGCAGCTTCTCTTCGGCCGCCTCCTCACGGTCAGCCCGGCCGAGGTCGTGCAGACCGTCGCCATCTGCCTCGTGGCACTGGTCCTGATCGGGCTCACTCTCAAGGAGGAGGTGTTCCGCGCCTTCGACCAGGGCGGCTTCGCCGCGGCCGGGTACCGCACGCTCCTGCTCGACCTCGTACTCAACGTGGCGATCGCCCTCGTTGTCGTCGCGGCCTCCAGTGCCGTCGGCAACCTGCTCGTCCTGGCCGTGCTGATCGTGCCCGGCGCCGTGGCCCGGCTCATCACCAACCGGCTCTGGCTGCTGTTCCCGATCGCGGCCGGTTTCGCGGCCCTCGGCGCCTGGCTCGGACTCGTAGTCGGCTTCCAGGCCTCCGTGCAGTCCGGCGTCGACCTGCCCAGCGGCGCGACCGTGGTGCTGGTGCTGGTCGCCGGCTACGCCGTGGTGCTGCTGGCGCGGCTGACCGTCGACGGGTTGCGCCGGCTGCGCTCGCCCGGCCCGCGGCGACCGCACACCCCGCCCCGCCGCCGGCAGGCCCCCGAACGGCTGGTGACGTGATGGGATACTTCGAGAAAGCACTCCTCGCGGCCGCCGTGATCGGCGCCCTCAGTGGACTGGTCGGGTCCCTCGTCGTCCTGCGCCGCCGCACCTTCTTCGCCCAGGCCCTCACCCACGCCACCTTCCCGGGCGCCGTGGCCGCCACGATCGTCGGGGTCAGCATCCCGCTCGGGGCCGCCCTGGCGAGCATCCTGATCGTCGGCATCATGACCCTGATCGGCCGGGTGAAGCGGCAGGGCACCCAGGTGGCGTCCGGCATCCTGCTCACCGCGGGCTTCGCGCTCGGCGTGCTCCTGCAGGCCCTGAACCCGGCGCTTCCGGTGCAGGTCGACTCCTACCTGGTCGGGTCGATCCTCACCGTCACGACCGGCGACCTGACGCTGGCGGTCGGCGTGCTCGGGGCGGCCGTGGCCGTGATCGTGCTGCTGGGCAAGGAGATCCTGTTCTCCACCTTCGACCCGAGCGGATTCCGCGCCGCCGGATTCCGGGAAGGGCCGATCGAGCTGCTCACGCTCACCCTGATCACCGCCACCGTGGTCACCGCCATGCCGGCCGTCGGGGCGATCCTCGCGATCGCGCTGATCGCGGCCCCGGCGGCCGCAGCGCGTCTGGTCACGCAGACCGCCACCCAGATCCTGGTGCTGGCGCCGGTGCTGGGCGCGGCCGCCGGCCTGGTCGGCGTGCTCCTGTCCCGGGCGATCGACGTGGCCGCGGGGCCTGCGATCGCCCTCACCGCGGCCGCCTTCTTCCTGCTGGCCCTCCTCGGTCGCCGCCTGGTGCGTGCGCGGTTACGGTTGAAAGCATGAAGCGAAACACCTGGCAGCGCGAGGCCGTGCGCACCGCGCTGAGCGAGACCGAGGGATTCGTCAGCGCCCAGGGTCTGCACGCCGGACTGCACGCCACCGGTTCGCCCATCGGGCTGGCCACGGTCTACCGGGCCCTGTCCGACCTGGCCGGCGAGGGCGAGGCCGACTCGCTGCAGTCGCCAGACGGTGAGGCGCTCTACCGCGCCTGCAGCACGACCGACCACCACCACCACCTGATCTGCCGCAATTGCGGTCTCACCATCGAGATCGAAGTGGATGCCGTGGAAAACTGGGCGAACAACGTGGCCGCCGAGCACGGGTTCACCCAGGCCGCCCATGTGGTCGACGTGTTCGGTCTCTGCGCGGCCTGCTCCGCCGCATCCGTCGATTAGCGAGTTTGCGCCGGGGGAGAGCACCGCGTAGTGTTGAACGCTGCTGCGCATATCTGTGCGTGCACTGCTGGTTCACCTCGCTCTCACCTTCGTGGGAGTGTCGTCGTTCCAGCCGACAAGAGATCTTGGGAAGGGCATTCGCCCTTCGGTATTGGAGGAGAACCATGGCAGCTACTTGCCAGGTGACCGGAGCCGTTCCCGGCTTCGGACACAACATTTCGCACTCGCACCGACGCACCAAGCGTCGCTTCGACCCGAACGTTCAGACCAAGAAGTACTACGTACCGTCGCTTCGCCGCAACGTCACGCTGACCCTGTCCGTCAAGGGCATCAAGGTCATCGACGCCCGTGGCATTGAATCGGTCGTCAAGGACCTTCTCGCCCGTGGGGAGAAAATCTAATGGCCAAGCAGCATGACGTCCGCCCGATCATCAAGCTCCGTTCGACGGCCGGCACCGGTTACACCTACGTGACCAAGAAGAACCGTCGCAACGACCCCGACCGTCTCGTACTCAAGAAGTACGACCCCGTAGTGCGCAAGCACGTTGACTTCCGTGAGGAGCGCTAAAAATGGCGAAGAAGAGCATGATTGCCAAGAACAACCAGCGCAAGGTTATCGTCGAGCGCTACGCCGCGAAGCGCCTTGAGCTCAAGAAGGCCCTCGTTGACCCGGCCGGCACCGACGAGTCGCGTGAAGCTGCTCGCCTCGGCCTGCAGAAGCTTCCCCGCAACGCGTCGCCGGTTCGCCTGCGCAACCGCGACGCGGTTGACGGCCGTCCCCGTGGACACCTCAGCAAGTTCGGAATCTCGCGCGTTCGTTTCCGCGACATGGCTCACCGCGGCGAACTGCCCGGCATCACCAAGTCCAGCTGGTAACACCGCACAGGGCCGCTTAGCCGGTCATTCGGAACCTCGGTTCTGAAACGAGAGGATGTCGACTTCGGTCGGCATCCTCTCTCTTTTTTCGCGCACAGCGAAAATGGGGCCGTTCCGGGGGATAAACCCGCTGAAAACGCCGCAAATCCGCGGAATTCCGCGGTTGTCTGTTAGATTCAACCCGGTCCAACCGGCCAAACGGAGTCGCTTTTCGAAAGCGTCGCCCGCAATACGTGAATACCTGTTTTTACAGACAAAGGTCCGAGGAGGACACTCAATGGCTGACAAGTCGCTGAACAAGACCGAGCTCGTTGCCAAGGTTGCCGCAGACTCTGGCCAGAGCCAGGCAGCAGTCGACAGCGTGCTGAACGCTTTCTTCGCAACTCTCGCCGACACCGTCGCGAACGACGGCAAGGTCACGATCCCGGGCTGGCTCGGAGTCGAGCGCACCGCTACCGCAGCGCGCACCGGCCGCAACCCGCAGACCGGCGAAGAGATCGCCATCGCCGCGGGCCACCGCGTCAAGCTGACCGCTGGTAGCAAGCTCAAGGCTGCCGCCAAGTAGGTTTCGCACCAAGAACAGGGCGTCGACTTCGGTCGGCGCCCTGTTTGGGTGTGGGGCTCCCCTCGTGCAGCGTGGGTCCGCCAGGCACGGTTAGGCTGAGTCAGTGCCTCGTCTCGTGCGTATCTCCGGTCCGGCCGTGCTCCTGTTGGTCGCAACGCTGGCGACGCTCGTCGCGCTGGCCTACGGCGGCGGCGCGTCGGCGCAGCTGCTGGCCGATCCGGGACCGGTCGTGCGCTGGGGACTGCCGGTGGCCAAGCTCCTCGTCAACGTCAGTGCCGCGGGCGCCATCGGTGCCCTCGTGCTCACCCTCTTCGCCCTGAGCCCCCGGGAGTCCGAGTACAACGCGGCCCTGGACTTCGCCGCCGGTTCCGCGGCCGTCTTCACCGTGGCATCCGCCCTCACCGGCTTCTTCACCTTCCTGCAGGTGACCACCATCCCGCTCAGCTTCGACGACAGGTTCAGCGCCACCGCGGGACAGTTCTTCAGCGACATCGAGATCGGGCAGGCCTGGCTGGCCACCACCCTGATTGCGGCCTTCGTCACCGTGTTGTGCTTCGCGGTGCGGTCCCTGACCGGGCTCGTCTTCGTCACGGTCCTCGCCGTGGGCGCCCTGGTGCCCATGGCGTTGCAGGGACACGCGGCGGGCGCCGAGGGGCACGACGTGGCCATCACCGCCCTGGGGCTGCACCTCGTCTTCGCCGCGGTCTGGCTGGGCGGGCTGCTGACCATCATCGTGCTGCAGAAGCACCTGGCCGGCGGCCGCATCGACCCGGTCATCGCGCGGTACTCCTCGCTCGCCCTGGTCTCCTTCATCGTCGTCGCCGCGTCCGGCTACGTGGGCGCCGAACTGCGACTGGGGGCCTGGGACCGGCTGCTCTCGCCCTATGGAATCCTCGTCCTGGTCAAGGTCTTCGCCCTCACCGCCCTGGGCGCTTTCGGCGTGCTGCAACGCCGGTTCCTGATCGGGCGGATGCTGCGGAGCACCCCCGCGGACGCCACGGCCGCAGCACCCCGCCGCCGGGTCTGGTTCTGGTGGCTTGTCGTCACGGAACTGGCGTTCATGGGGCTCGCCTCCGGGGCCGCCGCCGCCCTCGCCAAGACCGCAACGCCGGTCGAGCAGATCACGGCGACCGAGATCCCCACCTCGACGCCCGCCCAAATCCTGACCGGCGAGCTGCTGCCGCCGCCACTCACCTTCAGCCGCTACTTCACCGAGTGGAACTTCGACCTGGCCTGGGTGCTGTTCTGCGCATTCGGCATCTTCTTCTACCTGGCCGGGGTGCGCCGACTGGCCCGCCGCGGCGACAAGTGGCCCGTCTTCCGCACCGTGCTCTGGGTGACCGGCATGCTGGTCCTGTTCTACATCACCAACGGCGGCGCGAACCTCTACGCGAAGTACCTCTTCTCTTCCCACATGCTCATGCACATGGCCCTGACCATGCTCGTACCCGTCTTCCTGGTGCCCGGGGCACCGGTCACGCTCGCCGCCCGCGCCATCCGCAAGCGGCAGGACGCCAGTCGTGGCCCGCGCGAGTGGATCCTGCTGGCCGTGCACTCGAGGTACGCGGGCTTCTTGGCCAATCCGCTGGTCGCGGCCGTGCTCTTCGCCGGTTCGCTCTGGGTGTTCTACTACTCCTCGCTGTTCAGCTGGGCGACGACCGACCACATCGGCCACGAGTGGATGATCGTGCACTTCCTGATCACCGGCTACCTGTTCGTGCAGTCGCTGATCGGTATCGACCCGGTGCCCTACCGGCTGCCCTACGCGGGCCGCCTGCTGCTGCTTCTCGGCACGATGGCGTTCCACGCCTTCTTCGGCGTGACCATGATGACGGGCACCGGGCTGCTCCTCGCCGACTGGTACGGGGCCATGGGCCGCGACTGGGGGCTCAGCGGCATCGAGGACCAGCAGATGGGCGGCGGCATCGCCTGGAGCGTCGGCGAGATTCCGACGATCGCCCTGGCCATCGCGGTGGCCATTCAGTGGAGCCGCAGCGACGAGAAGGAAACCCGCCGCAAGGACCGCAACGCGGAGCGCACCGGCGACGCCGAACTGCTCCAGTACAACGCCTCACTGGCCCGGCTCGCCGCGCACGACCGCGTGGAGTAGTCGGCAGGCCGGGAGGGCGGTGGCGGCCGGTCCCCCCGGTCAGCGCAGTTGGAGGGCGAGCGAGCCGTCCGGGTTCACGGTCACGCTGATCGCGACCGCGAAGGCCACGTCCTCGTCCCGCACTTCGACCTCGCCGTCGAAGAGTGACTGAACCTCGACCACGATGTGCGCCTGCCCCTCGGTGTCGGGCATCTCGAACGTGGAGTCTCCGGCGGCCAGGGTGACCGGGGGATACTCGGCGATCGACCAGATCGGGGCGTCCCGCACCCGATCGTTGATCTCGATTCCGAACGGGCAATTCGAGGGCTGCAGCACCTGTTGCGTGGTGCAGTCGTCGAGGAAACGGTCCAGCTCGGCCTGAACCTGGCCGATGAATTGGGCGTTGGGCTGGGCGTCGACCGTGACATCCGTCGCCCCGGAGGCAACGACCGGAACCGTCTGCGGGGCCGCGTCGAGCAGGGCTGAGGTGTGCTCGAACGAGTACAGGGCGGGGGCGAAGGCCAGGTAGGCGGCCTGGTTCGAGAACGTTTCCGGCGCGTCGTCGGCGGCGTGCGCACGCGTGTCGAGGGTCAGCTTGTTCACCGAGAATGTGGCCTGATGCAGCACGGCCACCCGCAGAACGGCCAGCGGGCTGGTCGCGAAGCGCCAGCTGTTGAAAACGCCGAAGAACGTGCCCGCACGCTCAACCTGGAAGGTCATCGTCGCGGGCGTGCCGTCGAGACGGAACCCGTATTCGATCGTGTGCCGACCGTCGGCCGACTCGTCGTCGCCGGTCAGCCGGATGTCGGTGAGTTCCCCCAGCACGGAGTCCCGCAGCAGGGTGTCCGGCAGGTCCTTCGGCAGCGAGGCCGCTTCGAGCTCGGCAGCCGTGGGCTTGACGCCGGGCAGCAGCAATGCACTGGCGGTGTCTTTGCGGGCCAGGGCGTCGAGATACTGGCCCACGAAGCTGCCGGGGCTGTAGAGGTCGCGGTTGAGCGAACCGATCGTCGCGGCCAGGCCGGCGCCGAGGAGGGCGGCGATGATGACCACGGCCACGATGGCGCCGCGCTGGTTGTGCCGGCGCCTGCCGTCCCGGTTGCTCACTCCCACATCCTACGTGGCCGGTTCCCCACCGACTCGCAGGCCGGGGCCGACTTGAACAGCCGGGCCGGATACAGTGGAATGTCCCGTCCGTACTCCACCGAAAGCGTCCCCGTGTCTGAGATTCCGCTTTCTCGCGAGCAGGCCGAAGTGTTCCAGGCCATCGAGGGAACCCGGCAGAACGTGTTCGTCACCGGGCGTGCCGGCACGGGCAAGTCGACGCTGCTGAACCACCTCTCCTGGAACACGAGCAAGCAGATCGTGATCGCGGCTCCCACCGGGGTTGCGGCCCTGAACGTGGGCGGCCAGACCATCCACTCCCTGTTCCGCCTGCCGATCGGGGTGATCGCGGACAATGCGATCGATCAGTCCGACCAGGTGCGCAAACTCCTCAACACGATCGACACGGTCGTCATCGACGAGGTGTCGATGGTCAACGCCGACCTGATGGACGCGATCGACCGCAGCCTGCGCCAGGCGCGGCAACGGCCGAATGACACGTTCGGCGGCGCGCAGATCGTGCTCTTCGGCGACCCGTATCAGCTTGCCCCGGTGCCGGGGGATTCCGACGAGCGCGCGTACTTCGCGGACACCTACCGGTCGATGTGGTTCTTCGACGCGAAGGTGTGGCGGGACGCCGACCTGCGCATCTTCGAGCTCACCGAGGTTCACCGCCAGCGCGACGCCGACTTCAAGCACATGCTCAATGCGGTGCGGCACGGGCAGGTCACGGCCGAGATCGGCGGCGCGCTCAATGCCGCGGGCGCCCGCACCCCGCCGAGCGAAGGCGTGATCACGCTGGCAACCCGCAACGATTCGGTGAATCGCATCAACGCATCCGCTCTTAAACGGCTCTCCGGCAAGGCGCTGACGGCCAAGGCCGACGTCACCGGCGACTTCGGCGGGCGCACATTCCCGGCCGACGAGGTGCTCGAGCTGAAGGTCGGGGCGCAGGTGATGTTCCTGCGCAACGACTCCAATCAGGACGGCGGCCCGCGCTGGGTGAACGGCAGCATCGGCACCGTCACCCGCGTCGACTCCACGGTGTACGTGGACATCGACGGTGAAACGCACGAGGTCGAACCCGCGGTGTGGGAGAAGTTCAAGTACACCTACAACCCGACCACGAAGAAGCTGCGCAAAGACGTCGTGGCCGAGTTCACCCAGTTCCCGCTGCGGCTGGCGTGGGCGGTCACCATCCACAAGTCGCAGGGCGCCACCTATGAGCGCGCGGTCGTCGACCTCGGCGCGCGCGTTTTCAGCCCCGGCCAGACCTACGTGGCCCTCAGCCGGCTGACCAGCCTGGACGGCCTCTACCTGACCCGTCCCCTGCGCCCGAGCGACATGATCGTGGACGAGAACGTGCGGCGGTTCATGCGGGGTCCGCGGCCCCCCGGGGCACCCGACTAGCCCCCGAATCCGCGGTGCGGCCGGGCGGTGCGGCCGGGCGGCGAGGTGAGTACACTCCGTCGTGCAGGGGCACCCTGCGTGGGCCGCGACGCGACGGGGGTCAGGCAATGAAGCTCGGACCGGCACCAGCCAGCCAGGCACCAACCGGCCCCGCACCTCATCGGCGGCGCCGCCGGCGGCGGCGCCAGGGGCTGCCGGCTCTCGTGTTGGCTGCCGCCCTGGTTCTGACGGCGTGCACCGCGGCGACGGATGCCTCCCCGGATGCCAGCAGGGAGGCGGCGGCCCCGTTCTCGGCCGAGGTCACGGCCCGGCTGGACGCCGTGCTCTCCGAAGCGAAGACCCTGTCCGGCTCCACCGGGGCCATCGCCGGGGTCTGGGCTCCGTGGGCCGGCACCTGGGTCGTCTCGCCCGGTTCCGTCTCGACCACGTCTCCCGGCGCGCTCACCCCGAAGATGCGTTTCCGGATCGGCACCAACACCACGGCGCTGACCTGCACGGTGCTGCTCCGGCTCGTCGAGGAGAAGGAGGTTCGCCTCGACGACCCGGTGTCGACCTACCTGCCCCGGGTCGTGGGGTTGGACGGGATCACCCTCGGGCAGCTCTGCCGCAACACGTCCGGTCTGGGTGATCATTCCCCTCTGCTGGCTCCACGGATCGTGGCCAACCCCGGCCGCAAGTGGTCGACGCGAGAGGTCGTCGAAACCGGCACGGGAGCCCCTCGGGTGGCGTTGCCCGGCGGGGCCTGGTCCCCGTCGGACACCGGGGTTGTGCTGCTCGGCCTCGCCCTGCAACAGGCGACCGGACGTAACTGGCCGTGGCTCTACCGGCACTACGTCTTCGAACCGCTGGGCATGGCGAACACCAGCCTGCCGGCACCGGGCGAGCCGGCGATTCCGGGTCCGAGTCCCCGCGGCTATACTGCGGCGCTCGATCCGGCCGGCAACGCCCGCTGCGACAGTGTGATCGATGTGACCGAGCTGTCGCCCTCGGTGGGCGGGGTGGCCGCCGGGGTCGTCTCGAACCTTCCCGACATGAAGATCTGGACGCAGGCTTTGGCCGCGGGCACCCTCCTGTCGACGGAATCGACGGCTGCGCAGTGGGCGCCGGTTCTGCCGGGGGCCGGAGCCTCATCCTGGCGGCAGCACGGCTTCGGGGTCGAACGGTTCGGCCCGCTGCGCGGGCAGTCCGGGGAGATCCCCGGCTTCATCTCGGCGGCGATGGCCGACCCGGCCAGCGGACTCACCGTGGCGGTCGCCTTCAACAATTCGACCTCCGGCCGTGAATTCGCCGAGGCGGTCGCCCGCCGCCTCGCCGCCGTCGCCGGTGCCGCGCCCGCGTCCGGCGAGGCCCCGGCACCCCGGCTGGACCTGCCCTGGACCGAGGCGCAGGTCGCGGGCGAGATCCGGGCGGCCGCCGCCTGCGACCCGAACCAGGAAGAATAGACGGGGCTGGAGCCCGAGCCCGGTCAGTGGTGGGACTGCGGTTCCTCCGGCAGGACGGCGGGGCCCGAATCGCTGTGGGACCCGTGCGGAACCGCCTGCGTGCCGGCATCCGTTGCGGCCAGGGCCGGAGTGGTCAAGCCGGATACCAGCACCCCGCCGAGCGTCAGTGCGGCAAGGAAACGCCAGCTCTGCGGGGCGGGCTCGACAGCGGCGGCGGACACCCCTTCGCGGCGGCCGGCACCCCGCCGGGTGAGGGCGAGGGAGCCGGCCACGAACAGGCTGAACAGGGTCGCGACGGTCATCGGGAAGACCGGCAGCACGGTGACATCGGCCGGCACCGCGGAGGTGCTGCGAAGCCCCGCCGCGGCAGCCCAGACCACGAGGGGAAGGAGCGCGCCGACGAGCGCCTGGTTCGGCATGGGGTATCGCCCGCGAACGAGCGTCGCCACACCCCAGCCGAGCTCGGCGACGCCGAGCCCGACGAGAATGACGGAGAGGAGCACCGGAGCGCTCGCACCCACGGCCAGGTGGATCGTACCGGCACCGATGGCAGCGAAAGCGCACCAGAGGCGGCTGATCTGGATCATGGGATTCCTCTGTTCGCGGGTGGCGCGCGTCGGCTAGGCGGTGACGGTGCGCGGAGCGTGCTTGTCGGCTGCGAGGCCGGCACCGAGCAGCACGATGGCGCTGGCCAGGTGCAGGAAGTGGTCCGCCGTGTTGAGGGCGAGGATGTTGAGCGCGGTGTCGGCGATGAAGAACCCGACGATGCCGAGCAGCAGGTACACCGCGCCGACCGTGGTGTTGACGGCCTTGGCAGCGGGGACCGTGGACAGACCGGCGATCAGCAAGGCTGCACCGATCAGAAGGTGGGCCACGTTGTGGAGGGGGTTGACCTCGAAGATGCCGAGCAGCAGGCCACCCTCGGTGGCGAAGAAGTCGACGCCTCCGGTCACAAAGAAGCCGAGCACGCCGACCAGGACGTAGATGGCGCCGAAGACGGTGGCGAGGATTCGATTGGGGGATGTGCGCATGAGAAGACCTCCGATAGTTAGGTGTCACGGTCAACCCGTGCTCGAACAATGTTCGGAATCAACGACGGTTCGGTTTGGAGTGCGGTTTCGCCGTCGCCGAACTCGCTTGAGCGCTCATCCCGCGCCCGGCCCTCAAGCTCGGCGAGGACGACCCCGCTGTCCGGCGCCGGAGGGCACTCGATCGCCAAAAAATGGGCACAAAAAAAGCACGAACGAACGGGCGCACCCCCCAATAGTGCGCCCGTTCGTTCGTGCTGGTGTGCGGCCGAGAATTAGGCCCGCTTGCGACGTCCCACAAGAGCGCCGTAGATGACGAGAACGATGACGGAGCCGGCGATGGCGAGAAGCCAGGTCGAGATGTCGAAGAAGTTCTCGAGGCCGGTGCCGAAGATGACCGAACCGAGGAAGCCGCCGAGGAAGGCGCCGAGAACACCGAGGATCAGGGTGATGACCCAGCCGCCGCCCTGGTTGCCCGGGAGGATGGCCTTTGCGATTGCGCCGGCGATGAGTCCGAGAATGAGGAATCCGATGAAGCCCATGATTTGTCCTTGCGTCTTTCTGTTTGATTGCGTTCTGGAGTGGGGAAGTGCTGGTAAGGGTGAGTATAGGGCCGGACTAGTCCGGCAGGGAGTCTGCTTCGTCGGTGTCGGTGACTGCGTCGTCTGATGTCTGGTGCACGTCCTTGACGGTTACGTCCACCGCGGTGACCTGCATGCCGACGATCGTTTCGATGGCCGTTTCGACCGCGCTGCGCACCTCGCCCGCGACTTTCTGCAGTTCGTGCGGGTACTCGACGACGATGGAGATCGCGACGGATGCCGTGCCGCCCTGAGTGGTGACGCTCACCCCGGGGGAGAGGTCGGCACCGCTGATGGCTTCCCGGATCGCGCCGAGTGCACGGGCAGCGCTGCCGCCGAGCGCGTGAACGCCCGATACCTGGCGTGCGGCGATGCCGGCGACCTTTGCGACGACGCCATCGGCGATAACGGTCTTCCCGGGTCCGGTGAGGGAAATTCCTGGAGATACGGGGGTGCTTTGTACAGCGATGGCGAACTCCAATCTGTCGCGGCACGAGATACGAGCCGGGCGACACTAGTAAGACGTGGGCCGTCGGCGATTCGTCACGCGGATGCAGAAAAAAGTTTCCGCGGGTCGGCTCCGGGGTCAGTTTTCAGACGGTGACTTCGAAGACGACGGTCGTCGTGTGACTCCGGCCGGCGTCCAGGCGCACCTGGTCCCGGCGCACGTTCGCGGTCTCCACGCAGAGCATGCCGGGCCACTCATCATCGCCGAAGTCGGCCATCCGGGCGGCCTTGTCGATCCAGGGGTTCCAGACCACGGTGCTGTCCGAGCCGTCGGATTCGATCGTGACGGTGCGACCGTCCGGGTCGGCCACGGTGGCACGTCCGCGGCTGCCCGGATAGAGGCGATCCGTCTCGGTGGCGAAGCCGACGGGATTGTTCTCCGCGGGCTCCGTGACCCCGGTCAGCTGGTTCAGGAACGCGGTGCCCTGCAGCCCGGCAACGGTCGTGCCGCGCACATCACTGACCCGCAGATAGGTGTGCAGAGCCTCCTCGTAGGTGAACGCATCCGTCTCTCGGTTGGTCACCTGCAGGGCGAGGGTCAGACGGGCGCCGATGCTGACCGTGTAACGGGCTTCGAAGCGGTGCGGCCAGGCCGAGGCGCGAGTGGCGGGCGTATCGGTGAGAAGGAAGGTCAGCACGACATCGTCGTCGGATTCGTGCGCGTCCACGAACTCCCATTCGCCGAGGCGGGCGAAACCGTGCGCCGGCGCGGCCGGATCGAGCGCGTGAGCACCGAACCAGGGGAAGCAGATCGGCACGCCGCCGCGGATCGCGGCGGCGGCCTCGAACCGGCTCGCGCCGCTCAGGAACAGCACCGGCTGCCCGCCCACCGGGGTGAAGTCGGTGACCTGCGCGCCGTGCAGGTAGATCTCGGCGGAGCCGGCGCGGCCGGCCACCCGCACCACGGTCAGGCCACCCCGGCCCTCTGCGAGTCGAACGGATGCGGGCAGAGAGGCGGGGGCAGCGCTGACGGAGGACATGAATCCATTTTCGCGCTTTCGCCGACCGAGTGCAGACCGCCCCTTTCGGCGTAGGCCGGCGGCGGTAGGCTGACGGCCCAACAGTGCAATACGGCGGCTGACGTGACCGCTCGAGTCGCGTCAGCCGCCTTTGTCAGCCGCAGCCGTCAGCCGGTCAGTCCCGCAGGTACTGCTCCAGGCAGGGCACCTTCAAGAGGGCCAGCGCCCGCTTCTCGATCTGGCGCACACGTTCCCGGGTCACGCCCTGTACGACGGCGATCTGATCGAGGGTCTGGGGCGCGCCCCCGTCGAGGCCGAAGCGGGACATCAGGATGGACCGTTCGCGCGGGGGAAGGGCGCTCATATAGAACCCGATGTCCGACGCCCGCATGGTCAGCACCGCGTGCTCCTCGGGCTGGGGCAGGTCGTCGTCGATGATCAGCTCGGAGATGTCGCCGAGGCCGTCGCCGACGGGCGACTGCAGGGACATCGGCTCGTTGTCGTA
>NZ_SOGN01000024.1 GCF_004403395.1 Cryobacterium cheniae | reverse complement strand
GGGCTGCGCGCGTGCTGCGCCGCTGCGCGCGCGGCGCGCCACGCGCGAAGCGGCGCAAGACCCGCGCGCCGAATCCGCGCCAACGGGTCGAGCGGGGCGAGCCCTACACTGGCGGGATGGGACCCGCCGACTCCGACACCTTGCCCGCCGACTCCGACACCTTGCCCGCCGACTCCGACACCTCGCCCGCCGCATCCGTTGCCGCATCCGCCGTCGGCACCGCCCCGCGACGTGCGTTGGTGCGCCGCCCGGCGCGGAACCTGGCGGAGGGGCAGCTGACCCACCTCGCTCGCAGCCCGATCGACCTTGCGCGTGCCGACGAGCAGTGGCGCGGGTACGTGGCGGCACTGGCCGCCGCGGGGTGGGACACCATCGAGGTCGAGCCGGCGCCGCACCTGCCCGACTCCGTCTTCATCGAGGACACTGTCATCCTTTTCGGCGATCAGGCCGTCGTGTGCAGCCCGGGCGCCCCCAGCCGCCGCGGCGAGACCGCCGCCGCCGAGGCTGCAGTGCGGGCCCTCGGCCTCACCGTGCACCGCATCGAACTGCCCGGCACCCTGGACGGCGGCGACGTGCTCAAGGTCGGCCGCACGGTCTACGTGGGTCGGAGCCTCCGCACGAACGGAGACGGCGTCCGTCAGCTGCGCGCCATCCTCGAACCCCGCGGTCACACGGTCGTTCCCGTGCCGATCACGAAGGTTCTGCACCTGAAGAGTGCCGTCACGGCCCTGCCCGACGGCACCGTGATCGGCTACCGCCCGCTGATCGACGACCCGAGCGTCTTCCCACGCTTCCTGCCCGTGCCCGAGCCGGAGGGCACCGCCGTGGTCGTGCTCGACGCCGGGACCGTGCTCATGTCCAGCGCGGCGCCGCGCTCGGCCGCGCTGTTCGCGGGCCTCGGCTACCAGGTGGTCACCGTCGACATCTCCGAGTTCGAGAAGCTCGAGGGCTGCGTCACCTGCCTGAGCGTGCGGGTGCGCTGACACCCGCCACCCCCGCGAGATGCGGACAAAACACCCTCGATCGCGCGGCGAAGGTGTTATGTCCGCAACTCGGCGGTTGCGCGCGCGGCTCCGGAACCGTATCCTGAAAGGCTGCCTGATCAGGGGGGCACAGCTCAGACACGACGCGCTCAGGAGGCCGACATGACAAAGACAGCACCGTTCACGCTCGTACCGGCCGCGAATGACGGCGCCCGCTTCGGCGCAGCCCTCTCGTTCCCGCGCGCCGTTTAGCGACCGACCCGCGCCCTCTCGCCCCGCCTCGCGCCTGACGCCGGTCCGCTGAAACCAGCGCGCCCCCGCCGACCGCAGGCCGGCAGCACCGCTGCCCACCGGAAGCGAAGGCTTCCACCCCGCCGACCGACTCGTTCGTCATCGGCTTCCCGGCGCCCCGTGGCGCCGTTGCCCGGAACCAGACTGCTCAGGACTCACTCGTGACCACGCTCACAGACCACAGCCATCCGCCCGATCCCGACCCCGCAGCGGGAACCGACTCTGCGACAGACCCCGCGCGCCGGAACACCCTCCAGGTGCTGCTGCGCCTCTACCCGTTCGCCCGACCGGCCCTGCCCCGGCTCGCCCTCGGCATGCTCGCCGCCCTGTTGGCGGCGCTCGTGGCGCTCGCCATCCCGCAGGTGCTGCAACGCCTCGTCGACGGGGCGCTGACCCGGCAGGATGCCGGCCAGATCTGGCCGGCCGTGATCGTCGTGCTCGCTCTCGGCGTGATCGAAGCGGTGCTGATCGCCCTGCGCCGCTGGTTCGTGCTCGGCCCCGGCACCCACATCGAGGCCCGGATGCGCAACGCGCTGTACGCCCGGCTGCAGGACCTCCCGGTCACGTTCCACGACAAGTGGCCGAGCGGCCAGCTGCTCTCCCGCGCAGTCAGCGACCTCAACCTGATTCGCCGGTGGATCTCGTTCGGGCTCGTGCTGCTCGTCGTCAACGTGGTCACCATCGTGATCGGCGCCGTCATCCTGGTGTCGATGAACTGGATCCTGGGCGTCATCTTCCTCGTCTGCTCCGTGCCGCTGTGGATCGTCGGCTACCTGTTCGAGGAGAAGTACTCCGTCGTCGCGCGCCGCAGCCAGGACCAGGCCGGCGACCTTGCGACGGCCGTCGAGGAGTCGGTGCACGGCATCCGGGTGCTCAAGGCCTTCGGGCGCGGCAAATTCGCGCTGCAGAACTTCTCCGACCAGGCCGAGAGCCTGCGCGGCACCGAGATCGAAAAGGCGCGCGCCATCGCCGGCATCTGGCTGTGGCTGCTGATGATCCCGGATGTGGCCTTCGCCCTCTGCCTCGTGGCCGGCGTCTGGCTGGCCAGCCAGGGGGAGTTCACCGTCGGCGGGCTGGTGGCGTTCTTCGCGACGGCCACCGTGCTGCGCTGGCCGATCGAGTCGGTGGGGTTCCTGCTGTCGATGACCTTCGACGCCCGCACGGCGACCGACCGGTTCTTCGACGTGCTCGACGCGCCGAACGCGATCACCGACCCCGAGCATCCGGTCACCATCGACTCGCCCCGCGGCCGGCTGGCGTTCGAGAACGTGCACTTCCGCTACCCCGACTCGCCCGGCCGCTTCCCAGACCTGCTCGACGGCGTGGACCTGGTGCTCGAACCGGGGGAGACCATGGCGCTGGTCGGCCTGACCGGCTCCGGCAAGTCCACCCTGACGGCGCTCACCACCCGCCTCTACGACGTGACTGCTGGGCAGGTGACCCTCGACGGGGTCGACGTGCGTCACCTCGGCCGCGAGGAGCTGCGCCGCCACCTGTCGATGGCGTTCGAGGATGCGACGCTGTTCTCGGCATCCGTGCGCGACAACGTGTTGCTCGGCCGCCCCGAGTGGGCCGAGCGCTCACCCGAAGCGGATGCCGCACTCGAGGAAGCGCTCATGGTCGCCCAGGCCGGTTTCGTCCACGACCTCCCGGACGGCGTGGACACGCTCGTGGGCGAGGAGGGGATGACCCTCTCCGGCGGCCAGCGGCAGCGGATCGCGCTGGCGCGTGCGGTGGCGGCGAAGCCGGCCGTGCTGGTGCTCGACGACCCGTTGTCGGCTCTCGACGTGGACACGGAGTCCCTCGTCGAGGCGGCGCTGCGGGAGGTGCTCTCGGCGACCACGGCGCTGATCGTGGCGCACCGGCCGTCGACCGTGATGCTCGCCGACCGGGTGGCGCTGCTGGAGAACGGTCGCGTCACCGCGGTCGGACGGCACTCCGACCTGCTCCGGGAGAGCGAGCATTACAAGTTCGTGATCTCGAGCCTCGAAGACGAAGAACGACGAGAGTCCGCACGAGAGGAGGTGGCGCGATGAGCGTCACCGGTGTCGAGGGGGAAGACCGCAGCAATTTCACCGCCGCGGAGAGCAAGCAGATCCGGGGCCGGTCGCTGCGCCTGCTCGGGTCGCTGTTGCGCCCGGTGCGTTGGCCGGTCGTGGCGGCGATGCTGATCGTGGTCGTGTCCACGGCCGCGCAGGTGGCCGGACCGGCCCTGATCGCCTACGGGATCGATCAGGGCCTGCCCGCGCTGATGGAGCAGGACTGGGTTCCGCTCGCCGCGACGGGGGTGGTCTACCTCGCCACGGGCGTGCTCGGCGCCCTGCTGATCGCCTGGTACACGATCATGTCCGCCAGGATCAGCCAGGCCGTGTTGATCGACCTGCGCAAACGGGTCTTCCTGCATACGCAGCGGCTGAGCCTGGAGTTCCATGAGTCGTACACCTCGGGCCGCATCATCTCGAGGCAGACCAGCGACCTCGACGCCATCCGGGAACTGCTGGACTCCGGCATCAACCAGCTCGTGCAGGGGCTGCTCTACATGGTGTTCACCGCGATCGCCCTGTTCCTGCTCGACGGCACCAGTGGGCTCGTGCTGCTCGCGTCGATCGTGCCGCTGGCGCTGCTCACCCGCTGGTTCCAGGTGCGCTCGCAGACGCTCTTCCGCCGGTCGAGAACGGCGTCGGCGAGCCTGATCGTGCAGTTCGTGGAGACCATGACCGGAATCCGCGCGGTCAAGGCCTTCCGGGCGGAGAAGCGCAACGAGAAGGTGTTCGGCGAGCTGGTCGAGGACTACCGCACGGTCAACGGGCGGGTCATCCAGCTGTTCGGCATCTTCGACCCGGGTCTCGTGTTGATCGGGAACGTGGCCGTCGCGGTCGTGCTCCTGGTCGGCGGGTTCCGCGTCGTCGACGGCCAGCTCGCCATCGGCGCGCTGCTCGCGGCGCTGCTGTACACCCGCCGGTTCTTCGACCCGATGGAGGAGATGGCGATGTTCTACAATTCCTACCAGTCGGCCGCCGCGGCGCTGGAGAAGATCTCCGGGGTGCTCGAGGAACTTCCCGGTGTGCCGGATCCGGTGGCGCCGGTCGACCTCTGGGCGGCGAAGGGCGCGGTCTCCTTCGAGAGCGTGCAGTTCGAATACCAGAGCGACCGGGTCATCCTGCCGCGCTTCGACCTGTCGATCCCGGCGGGGCAGACCATCGCCCTGGTCGGGTCGACCGGGGCCGGCAAGTCCACCCTGGCCAAGCTGATGGCCCGCTTCTACGACCCGTCCCAGGGCCGGGTGACACTCGACGGCGTCGACCTGCGCGACCTGCACCCCAAGGACCTGCGCCGGGCGATCGTCATGGTCACCCAGGAGGCGTACCTGTTCAGCGGCTCGGTCGCCGACAACATCTCGATCGGCAAACCGGATGCGACGCCCGCCGAGATCGTGGCGGCGGCGAAGGCCGTCGGCGCGCACGACTTCATCGCGGGTCTGCCGAACGGGTACGACACCGACGTGAACAAGCGCGGCGGGCGCGTCTCCGCCGGGCAGCGCCAACTGATTTCGTTCGCACGGGCGTTTTTGGCCGACCCGGCGGTGCTCATCCTCGACGAGGCCACGTCGAGCCTGGACATCCCGAGCGAGCGCCTTGTGCAGCAGGCGTTGCAGACGCTGCTCGGGGGTCGGACCGCCGTGATCATCGCGCACCGCCTCTCGACCGTGGCGATCGCCGACCGGGTGCTCGTGATGGAGCACGGGCGGATCGTGGAGGACGGTACGCCCGACCAGCTGATCGCCGGCACTGGGCGGTTCGCGCAGCTGCACGCCGCCTGGCGCGACTCACTGGTGTGATCGGCTCGGGACCGGAACCTGCCTCGCGGCGCACGTTGCGGTAGCAGGCGCAGGATAGAACGTGCGCCGACTTCCGCAAGGTGCGCCGCGACAGCGGTGCCGGGCGGGGAACCGTGAGCGGTTAGGCGAACCCCCAGGCCTTCTCCTCGTCGCTGGACGCGTCGGAGAGCGGCGTGCCCGACAGGGGGCGGTTGGAGGCCACCGGCCCGAGCGGGTGCGCGCTGGGATCCCGGGGGGTCACGGGAGCCTGCTTGAGCTCGACGAAGATCGCGTGCGACGGCGTGCTGCCGATGTTCAGGCCGGCGTGTTCCTGGGCCGGCAGCCAGCGGGTCTCGCCGGCCGGCAGCTCGACGTCGACTTCGCGGCCCTCCGACGACAGGCGCCGCGCGTAGGCGTTGAGCGTGATCATGACGCTGTCGGGATGCGCGTGGGGCTTGGTCGCGTCGCCGGGAGCGTCGAGGAACTCGAGCACGCGAACGCGGTCGTTCTCGAGCAGTACTCGGTAGGCACCGGGGTCGGTGACGAGGGGATCGAGGGAGGTCTGTGCGGCTGAGTTTTCGCTGTCCATGGAAAAACGGTAACACCCGGAATGGTCCGGAACCTAAGGTTTCCGGGCAACCCGGCCGGGGGTCGCTACGCCGGACTCCAGCGCGCCGCCGCATAGTCCACCCGGTAGCCGCGCGGCCCGGTCTTCAGCGGGGTGCCCTCGGCGTTGTAGTGGGCGAGGGCGCGCTCCTCGTGCCCGATCGGCGGGTGTCCGCCGGCCCGGACCACCCGCCACCACGGCAGGCCGGCGCCGTGATGGGCCATGATCTGCCCGACCAGGCGGGCCCCGCGGGAACCGAGCACGGCCGCGACGTCACCGTAGGTCATCACGCGCCCCGGCGGGATCGACTCCACGATGCCGAGAACGTGCGTGACGAACGCGGGCTCCGGGGTGACGGCATCCGTCATCGGGTGACGGTCAGAGTTGCAGCGCGCCGATGGTCTCGCCGTAGACGGTCTGGCCGATGTCGCTGAAGCCGAGGTGGTGGAAGAACGCCTCCGGGCCCTCCTCGCCGGGCTCCCAGATCACCGTGATGTGGTCGAAGCCGCGCTTGCGGGCCTCGGCGGCCAGGGCGTCGGCGGCGAATTTGCCGACACCTTTTCCCTGGGCTTCCGCATCGACGTTGATGCGCCAGAGGCAGGCGCGGAACTCCTCGTGCGGTGAGTCCGGGTCGAAGTTGCCGTGGATGAAGCCGACGACGACGTCGTCGAGCACAACGACGCGCTGCCAGGCGGTGGCCGGGTTGATGACGGATGCCGCGACCGCGTAGGAGACGGGGGCGATGAACTGCTCCTGCCCCGGTTTCAGACTCAGGCCGTTCGCCGCGACGATGTTGCGCGCGGACAGATCTTCCAGTCGTAGTTCACCCATGCGAACAGGCTAACGTGCAGCGGAGCCGGTCGGGTAGTCGGGTTTTTTCGATGACCGGGCGCGTGGGCGACCCCGGCCGGGACATCCGGAAACTGTCTCGATGTCAAGATAGTTACGGCTCTCCACTAGAATCGACGTGGCTATTCATGCCCCCCGATATTCTGAGGAGAATTCTATTGGCGAAGATCAAGGTTGAAGGCACTGTCGTCGAGCTCGACGGGGACGAAATGACTCGCATCATCTGGCATGCGATCAAAGAGACCCTGATCCACCCGTACCTCGACATCGACCTCGAGTATTACGACCTGTCGATCCAGAAGCGTGACGAGACCGACGACCAGATCACCATCGACTCGGCCCGCGCCATCCAGAAGCACGGTGTCGGCGTCAAATGCGCGACCATCACGCCCGACGAGGCCCGCGTCGAGGAATTCGGCCTGAAGAAGATGTGGGCCTCGCCCAACGGCACCATCCGCAACATCCTCGGCGGCACCATCTTCCGCGAGCCCATCATCATCTCGAACATCCCGCGTCTCGTGCCGGGCTGGAACAAGCCGATCATCATCGGCCGGCACGCGTTCGGCGACCAGTACAAGGCCACCAACTTCCGTTTCGAGGGCGAGGGCACGCTCAGCATGACCTTCACCCCGAAGGACGGCTCGGCCCCGCAGGAGTTCGAGGTCTTCCAGGCCCCCGGCAGCGGTGTCGCCATGGGAATGTACAACCTCGACAACTCCATCCGTGACTTCGCCCGCGCCTCCCTCAACTACGGCCTCGAGCGCAAGTACCCGGTCTACCTGTCGACCAAGAACACGATCCTCAAGGCGTACGACGGCCGCTTCAAGGACATCTTCCAGGAGATCTTCGACGCCGAGTTCAAGGCCCGCTACGACGCGGCCGGCCTCACCTACGAGCACCGCCTCATCGACGACATGGTTGCTTCGGCCATGAAGTGGGAGGGCGGCTACGTCTGGGCCTGCAAGAACTACGACGGCGACGTGCAGTCGGACACCGTCGCGCAGGGCTTCGGCTCGCTCGGCCTGATGACCAGTGTGCTCTCCACGCCCGACGGCAAGGTCGTCGAGGCCGAAGCCGCGCACGGCACCGTGACGCGTCACTACCGTCAGCACCAGCAGGGCAAGCCCACCTCGACCAACCCGATCGCCTCGATCTACGCCTGGACCCGCGGCCTCGCGCACCGCGCCAAGCTCGACGGCAACCCGGCGCTCGCCGAGTTCGCGAGCACGCTCGAAGACGTCGTCATCAAGACCGTCGAGAGCGGCAAGATGACCAAGGACCTCGCGCTCCTCGTGGGCCCGGAGCAGGGTTTCCAGACGACCGAGGAGTTCCTCGCGGCCATCGCGGAGAACCTCCAGACCCGCCTGGCGTAACCCGCGACAGGGCGGCAGCCTCACCTTCGGGTGAGGCTGCCGCCCTTTTCCGTGCCCGGATTCCGCCCCGGGACCCGGCCTCTCAGGGGAGGCTTTCCTTGCTGGCGGAGCGCGGCAAGCGAGGCAAGAATATGACCATGTCGTCTCTGGTCGTCTTCGTTCGTCGTTACCCGCTTGTCGCCACGACCGTGCTCCTCGGACTCATCGGCGTGGTTCTCGCCCTGTTCGGTCAGACGGATGCCGTGCGCTGGCTGTTCAGCGGATTCGGCCTGCTCGTCGCCGGTTACGAAGCGATCGGCATGGTGCGACAGCTGCGCCGCGGCACCCTCGGCATCGACGTCCTCGCGATCATGGCCATCATCGCCACGGTCCTGGTGGGCGAATACGTCGCCACCCTGATCATCGTGCTGATGCTCACCGGAGGTGCGGCCCTGGAAGACTTCGCCGTGAACCGCGCGAAGCGCGAGCTCGATGCCCTGCTCCGGCGGGCCCCGCAGATCGCGCACCGGCTCGGTGCCGGTGCCGGCAACGGCAACGGCGAGGTCGAGGACGTCCCGGCCACCGACGTGCGGCCGGGCGACCTGCTCCTCGTGCGCCCGGCCGAGATCGTGCCGGTCGACGGCGAACTCGTCTCCGTCAGTGCCGCGTTCGACGAGTCGTCGCTCACCGGGGAAAGCCTTCCGGTGGAGCGGGAAGCCGGCGACGCCGTGCTCAGCGGGTCGATCAACGGCCAGGCTGCCGCCACCATCCGGGCCACCGCGACCGCAGCGAACAGCCAGTACCAGCAGATCATCGCGTTGGTCGAGGAGGCCTCGGCCAGCAAGGCCCCGGTGGTGCGCCTCGCCGACCGCTACGCGGTGCCATTCACGGCGGTGTCGCTCTCCATTGCCTCCCTGGCCTGGATCGTCAGCGGCGACCCGGTCCGTTTCGCCGAGGTCCTGGTGGTGGCGACCCCCTGCCCGCTGCTGATCTCCGCGCCGGTCGCGTTCATGGGCGGCATGAGCCGCGCTGCCCGCAACGGCATCATCGTCAAGGGCGGTGGTGTGCTCGAGATGCTCTCCCGGGCCAAAACCGTGGTCTTCGACAAGACCGGCACGCTCACCCACGGCACCCCGACCATCGCCCGGGTGCTCCCCGAACCCGGCTTCGACGAGGACGAGCTGCTCGCGCTCGCCGCATCGGCGGAGCAGTACTCGTCACACGTGCTCGCGGCATCCGTGATCGCGGAGGCCCGCACCCGCAAGCTCGAGCTGACCGGCACGGAGACCGCGAACGAGGTTCCCGCGCACGGCGTCGTGGCCCGGCTGGGGGCCCGCGAGGTCACGGTGGGCAAGCTCTCGTTCATCAGGGAGCGGGCGACGGATGCCGTGGCCGCCCCGCTCGAGGGCGGCGAACTGGCCATCTACATCGCCGTCGACGGCCGCTTCGCCGGCAGCATCGTCGCCAGCGACAAGCTGCGCGCGAACGCCCCGCAGACCATGGCGGATCTGCGCGCCCTCGGCCTGCGGAACACCGTGATGCTCACCGGGGACGCGCGGCCCACCGCCGAGCACATCGCCGCCCTGGTGGGGATCGATCAGGTGCAGGCGGACTGCCTGCCCGTCGACAAGGTGAACGCCGTGCGCGCCCTGGCCCTCCGCCCGGTGATCATGGTCGGTGACGGGGTGAACGACGCGCCCGTGCTGGCCGTCGCCGACGTCGGTATCGCCATGGGAGCCCGCGGGGCCACGGCCGCCAGTGAATCGGCGGACGCGGTCATCCTGATCGACGACCTGACCCGCGCGGCCCGCGCGGTCGCGATCGGGCAGGACACCATCCGGATCGCCCTGCAGAGCATCTGGCTCGGCATCGTGTTGAGCATCGGACTGATGCTCCTGGCCGCGTTCGGTTTCATCCCCGCGACCGCGGGGGCGCTGCTGCAGGAATTCGTCGACCTGGCCACGATCCTCAATGCGTTGCGGGCGATCGGCCGCCGCCGGGACGCCGCGGTGCGGGCCCAAGTCGCCGCCCGTGAGCCGGTCACGGCGGGTGCGCTCGCTCGCTGAGCCGCGCGGCGTGGCCGTGACCCGATCCGTCGACACCGAAACGTGCGGGATGCCCCCAGTTCGGGTGTCAACGCGTGCACGATGCACTGTCCGATGCCGGTTTCGGCTAGCTTCAAGTTCATGTCCCTCCGTCGGGGGCCAACCTTTCAGCGCTGAACGGATTGGATGATGCACGTGAACTCACGAAATCGGCATTTCATACCACGACCCCACGACCCCAGGCCTCCGCGCGGACTCCGCCGGGCAACCGCGGTGACCCTGACCGTCGGGCTGGTTGCCACCGCAGCCCTGCTCGGCGGAACCGTCGCCGCCGGAGCCGCGCCGCAGCCGCAATCGGGCACACAGTCGGCCGTCGGAAAACCGGGGATGACCTTCGAGCCTGGCCGGTACGTCGTCACCCTGGCCGGCAGCGCCGTCGCCACCTACTCCGGCGGCGTCCCCGGTTTCGACGCCACCCAGCCTGCCCCGGGCCGGCAGCTCGACGCGAGCTCGACGAATGCGACCGCCTACGCCGCGCACCTCGCGGCCGAGCAGAGGAAGGTCGCCGCGGCCGCCGGTGTGAGCGTCAGCGTCTCCTACACGACCGCGCTCAACGGATTCGCCGCCGACCTCACCGCGGAGCAGGCCGCCGCGCTCTACGCGGACCGCGAGGTTCTCGCCGTCGAGAAGGACTCGCTCCGCCAGATCACGGCGCAGTCCTCGACCGACTTCCTCGGACTCGGCGACGCCGCCGGCGCCGGCGGCGTCTGGGACGCTGTCGGCGGCGTGGAGGCGGCGGGCGCCGGCGTGGTCGTCGGCATCATCGACACCGGCATCGCCCCCGAGAACGCTTCCTTCGCCGGCGACCCGCTCGGCACCGACGCCGGTGCCGCGCCCTATCGCACGGCCGACGGCGGCATCCGTTTCGACAAGGCCGACGGCGGCACCTTCACCGGCGCCTGCGTCGTGGGTGTGCAGTTCACCGCCGCGGACTGCAGCACCAAGATCGTCGGGGCCCGGTACTACGTCGACGGGTTCGGTGCTTCCCGGATCGGCGCCGACAGCGTCGGCGAGTACCTCTCGCCGCGCGACGGCGACGGCCACGGCTCGCACACCGGCGGCACCGCGGTCGGCAACCATGCCGTCGCCGCGTCGGTCGGCGGCATCGACTTCGGCGCCATCTCGGGCGTTGCGCCCGCGGCGAAGATCGCCGCGTACAAGGTGTGCTGGTCCGGTCCCGACCCGGTCAGCCAGGACGACGACGGATGCGCCACCAGCGACCTCCTCTCGGCGATCGACCAGGCCACGGCCGACGGTGTCGACGTGATCAACTTCTCCATCGGCGGCGGTGCGGCCCAGACCACGGTCTCCGCCACCGACCTCGCCTTCCTGGGGGCGGCATCCGCCGGCATCTTCGTGGCGGCCTCGGCCGGTAACGCCGGCCCGGGCCCCTCCACGCTGGACAACGCGTCGCCGTGGATCACCACCGTGGCGGCGAGCACCATCCCGAGCTACGAGGCCACCGCCACCCTCGGCAGCGGCCCTGCCTGGGCCGGCGGCTCGATCACGGTCCCGGCGACCGGCGTGACCGGTGCCCTGGTGCGCGGCGACCTCGTCGCCGCCCGCCGCGGCAACGACCCGCTGCTCTGCGCGCCGGACTCGCTCGACCCGGCCAAGGTTGTCGGCAAGATCGTGTTCTGCCAGCGCGGCGTCTACGACCGGGTCGCCAAGTCGGCCGAGGTGCTGCGGGCCGGCGGAATCGGCATGGTGCTGGTGAACAAGACGAAGAGCTCGCTCGACCTCGACCAGCATTCGGTGCCGACGGTGCACCTCAACGCCGAAGCGTTCGACCCGGCATTCGCCTACGCCGGCACCGCCGGCGCCACCGTGACCCTGACGCCGGGCAACGCCCTCGGCACCACCCCGCCCGCCCCGCAGGTCGCCGGGTTCTCCTCGCGCGGACCGGTCCTGGCGGACGGCAGTGACATCATCAAGCCGGATGTCTCGGCGCCCGGTGTCGCCATTCTCGCCGGCGGCGCCAATGCCGCAGGCGCGGCCGGCACCTACAAGTTCCTGTCCGGAACGTCGATGTCGTCGCCGCACGTGGCGGGCCTCGCCGCCCTCTACCTGGGCCAGTCGCCGAACGCCGCCCCGGCCGAGGTGAAGTCGGCCTTCATGACGACCGCCTACGACACGGTCACCGAAACCGGCGCCGCCATGACCGACCCGTTCGTGCAGGGTGCCGGCCACGTCGACCCGACCAAGTTCTTCACACCGGGGCTCGTCTACCTGAACGGGGAGCGCGACTGGATGTCCTACATCAAGGGCGCCGGGTACACCTGGGACGGCGACGCCGATGTGGTCGCGGTCGACCCGTCGAACCTCAACCTGCCCTCGATCGGCATCGGCTCGCTCACCGCGCCGGAGACGATCACCCGCACGGTGACGTCGACCCAGGCGGGCACCTTCGCCGCCTCGGTGTCCGGTCTCGTCGGCATCGACGTGAAGGTCGAGCCCGCCACACTGACCTTCGGCGCGGCAGGGGAGACCCAGTCCTACACGGCGACGTTCTCCCGAACGGATGCGCCCGTCGACACGTTCGCGACCGGCTCGCTCAGCTGGACCAGCGACGCGACGGTCGTGCAGAGTCCGGTGGCGGTCAAGCCCGTCACGCTCGAATCGCCGGTGGCCGCCGGCGGAACCGGCGTGGCCGGATCCGTCAACATCAGCGTGACGCCCGGAACGACCGCCGACATCCCCCTGCAGACCGACGGCCTCGCGGCCGGCGTGCTGCTCAAGGAGAAGAAGGGCGGCCCGGGCAAGGCATACACCGGAACCGGGCTTCCCGGCGGAGAGATCGTCTTCACCGTGCAGGTTCCGGCGGGAACGGCCCTGCAGCGTTTCGACCTCGATGCGCAGACCGACGCCGCCGACCTGGACCTGGTCGTCAACCGGCTGAGCGGCAAGGGCGGCACGCCGGTCGAAATCTGGCAGTCGGCCACGGCGGCGACGGACGAACACGTCGACCTGCTGAACCCGGCCGCCGGGTACTACCAGGTCATCGTGTCGGTCTTCAGCGGCACCGACCGATACGACCTGACCACCTTCACGGTCGCGCCGGGTGTCGGCGCCGGAGCGTTCACCGTCGCCCCGAACCCCCTCCCCGGGGTGCAGGGCGTTGAAGCGACCTACACGGCCTCGTGGAGCGGCCTGGCAGCGGGCACCGACTACCTCGGCCTGGTGCGCTACGGCGACAGTGGCTTCTCGACGGTTGTGGCGGTGAAGAACTAGCGGCCGCCGACGGAGGAACGGCAGCAGAGGGCGACGGATGCGAGGCATCCGTCGCCCTCTCGTCGTCGAATCGATCAGGGGTGCGGGGCGGGGCGCACGGCGGCCTGAGCGCCGAGCCAAGGCTTACCCTGAGGTAATGCGATTCGCACGATTCCGCCGAGGCGGCGAGACCCCCGGCGTGAGCCGACCGCGGCTGTCCCGAGAGGTCTACGTACTCGGCGTGATCGCGTTCTTCGTCATGGTGGGCTTCGGCGTCGTCGTGCCCGTGCTGCCCGTCTATGTGCGCAGCTTCGGGGTCGGCTACCTGGAGATCGGCGCCGTCGTCTCCGCATTCGCGCTGATGCGCTTCGTCTCGAGCCCGTTCACCGGGCGCCTGATCGACTGGGCCGGCGAACGGGTGATCCTGGCCTCCGGCATCGGGATCGTCGCCCTCTCCAGCGGGCTGGTCGGCGTGGCCCAGAACTATCCGCAGCTGCTGCTCCTGCGCGGCGCCGGCGGCGTCGGTTCGGCCATGTTCACGGTGGCAGCCATGACCCTCCTGCTGGGCTCCACGGCGCCGGGATTCCGGGCCAGGGCCATCGGGTTCTACCAGGGCGGGTTCCTGCTCGGAGGGATGGCCGGGCCCGCGCTCGGCGGGCTCCTCGCCACGATCTCACTCACCGCGCCCTTCTTCTTCTACGCCGCGACCCTCGCCGTTGCCGGCGTTCTCGGCCTGGTGCTGCTGCGCCCGGTGCGGGGCGGCGTGGTCGCCGAGGCCGGCCCCCCGCCCGAACGGATCCCGTTCCGAACGGTACTGCGGGACACCCGGTTCCGGGCGGCGTGCCTCGCCAACTTCGCCACCGGTTGGAACTCGTTCGGCGTGCGCAGCGCCCTGATCCCCGTGCTCGTCGTCGAGGTGCTGCGGGGGCCGACCGCATGGACCGGCATCGCCTTCGCCTTCGCGGCCGTCGCCCAGACGGTGGCGCTCGCGCCGGCTTCGCGGTTCGTCGACACGGTGGGACGCCGCCCGGCCATCATCGGGGCATTCCTGGTTGCCGGACTCACCATCCTCGCGGTCCCGTTCGCGCCGAATATCGTCGTGCTCACGGCTCTGCTCTGTGTCTACGGCGTGGCCTCGGCGTTCATGGGGACCGCGCCGGCCGCATCCGTCGGTGACGCCGCCGGCGCCGGGGGAGGGCGTCCCGTCTCGGTGTTCTCGATGTTCTCCGACCTGGGAGCCATCGTCGGCCCGCTCGCGGCCGGGTTCCTCGTCGACAGCGTGTCCTATCCGGTGGCCTTCGGCGTCGGCGCCCTGCTGTTCTTCGCGACCTCCGCCTACGCGCTGCGGATGCCGCGGCAGGCTCGCGCGGCATAGTCCCGCCCTGAGATCAGTCGAATGCAATTACTAAACTGATGTCATCTATTAGTGACAAACACTCGACTTCATGTGCGCAACGAAGGATTCTTGAAGCATGACGGACCTCGCGGAAGACCTCAGGCAGGCGGCCGATGCCGTCGCCCGACTTGGGTCGTCCAGCGCCGACTACGAGGCCTTGCCCGACGCGGTCGTGCTGGCTGGTCAGAAGCAGATTGCCGCGGCGCGCCGCCTGCTCGATACCCGCGCTGCGTGGATGGCCGGCACCATCGCTCGCCGTTCCCGGCCGGAGCTCGGCCACTCGGGGCTGGCCGCGCAGCAGGGGTTCCTGTCCCCGGAGGCTCTGGTCCAGAAGTCGATTGGCTCCTCCAAGGGTGACGCCTACAAACTCGTCGCGGTCGGCACGATGATGGCCGACACCGAGGCGGCCGAGAAGCTGGTCGAGGCGGCGCTCTCAGCGCCCGACCCGGATGCTACCGAAGTCGCAGCGTTCGTCGCGAGGGTGCCGTGGCAGGCACCGATCGCCCGCGCCGTCACTGCGGGAACCCTCTCGGTCGACGCGGCCGAGTCGATCCGCGCCGGCCTCGGCCAGATCGATGCAGCAGTCACCGCCGAAAAGCTCGGGATGGCGCTGGCGGAGCTGCTGGCCGAGGTGTCGGCGTTGAACGCCGACGAGGTCTTCAGACGGGCGAGGCGGATGCGCGACGTGCTCGACGAGGCCGGCATCGCCGCCCGGGAGAAGCAGGCCTACGACGATCGTGTCCTGCGCGTGTACCGGCTGAACAACGGCAATGTGCGCCTGAACGGGCTGTTCTCGCCCGAAGATGGCGAGTTCGTGCTCTCCACCTTCGACTCCATCACCGGCCCCCGCCGTGGAGCGGTGCGCTTCGTCGACACGGAGCGGGCCGCCTGGGCCAAGAAAATGCAGGACGACCCGCGCAGCAACGAGCAGATCGCCGCGGACTCACTCGTGCAGCTGCTCAAGATCGCCGGGGAGGCCGACCCGGGCCGGATGTTCGGCGGGCGCCGTCCGGCGGTGCGGGTCATCGTGACCGAGAAGACGCTCAAGAGCGGTCAGACGGATCAGGCGGGAGCCCCGAAGCCCGCCGAGCCCGCCGCTTCCGCCGCGCACGGGCAGATCGAGGGCAGCCCGGTCCCGATCTCGCAGGAGAGCATCGACCGGCTGCTCTGCGACACCGGCTCCCGCGGCATCACGTTCGACGGAAACGGCCAGATCATCAACGTCGGCCGCAACGAACGCCTCTTCACCGAGGCACAACGGGCCGCGATGGCCGTTCGCGACGGCGGATGCCTCTGGATCGACTGCGACAGACCACCGGCGTGGAGCGAAGCGCACCACATCAACGAATGGCTCAAAGACAACGGGCACACCGACCTCGCCGACGGAGTGTTGCTCTGCCACCCGCACCATCTGCTGCTGCACAACCAGCCCTGGACGATCATCCGAACCGGGACGCAGTATTGGTTCCGGCCACCGGGCGAGGTCGACTCGGAGCAGGCGCTGATCGCACTGCCGAGCAAGCGGGCAGAGCTGTAGGCAGGGGGTTCGGCCCGTGGTTCCAGGTCTCTGGTCCCTGGTTTCGGCAGGCTCAACCTCCGGGGCGAACCGGCAGTGCGCCTGCAGTGCTGCGTCGGTGGTTCTAGCGCAGCTCCGCGCGGCCCGAGATGACGCCGCTGACCGTGGCCACCAGGGCGAAGATCACGGCGACCAGCGGCAGGCCGAGGTCCCACCAGGCCAGGGCGGCGGCCCCGAAGACGCTGATCTCGATGATGGCCTTGCCGAACGGGTCAAGGCGGAAGACCGCCTTGGGTGAGCGGAACAGCGCCCAGAGCAGAATGGCGAAGGCGGGGGCGAGGATGCCCACGAGCACGCCCGGCCAGGGCAGCGGCCACGCGGCGAACCCCCAGATGCCCAGGCTGATGAACGCGAACAGTTCGAGCAGGAATCGCACGATGTCATTGGGGCTGGTCTTCGCGCTCGTATCGGTCACTCGCCCCATCCTACCGAGCGCGGGGGAGGCTACCTGAAGATGATGGTGCGGGCGCCGTCCAGCAGAACCCGGTGCTCGGCGAACCAGGTGACCGCCTGGGTGAGGGTGCGGCTCTCCTCGTCCTGTCCGATGGCGACGAGCTCGGCCGGGGTGCGCGAGTGGTCCACCCGCACGACGTTCTGCTCGATGATCGGACCCTCGTCGAGGTCGCCCGTGACGAAGTGGGCCGTGGCCCCGATCAGCTTCACGCCGCGGGCGTGCGCCTGCTTGTACGGGTTGGCGCCCTTGAACCCGGGCAGGAAGGAGTGGTGGATGTTGATGGCGCGGCCTTCCAGCAGCGTGCAGAGGGCCGGGGAGAGGATCTGCATGTACCGGGCGAGCACCACCAGCTCGATGTCGTGCTCGGTGATGGCCTCGATGACGCGAGCCTCGAAGGCGGCCTTGCTGGCGGCATCCGTCACCGGGCGCGACTCGAATGGCACTCCATAGAAGCCGACCAGGTCGCGCAGCGTGCCGTGGTTGCTCAGCACCAGAGGCACCTCAATGGGCAACTGGCCGCCGCGCTGGCGGAAGAGCATGTCGTTGACGCAGTTGCCGGCGGTCGACGCCAGGATCAGGGTGCGCTTGGGGCGCCCGACGACGTCGATGACGGACTCCATGGCGTACCTGCGCACGACCGGGGCGAGCTCGTCCTCGAGCTCCGACTGGCTGGCCGCGGATTCCACCTGCAGCCGCATGAAGAACCGGCCCGTGTCGGCGCTGGTGAACTGTTGGCTCTCGGTGATGTTGCCGCGCGCCCGCACGATCGCGCCGCTGACCGCGTGCACGATACCCGGCTGGTCGACGCAGACGAGGGTGATCACCCAGTGGTGGCGCGGGTTCGGGGCAAGGGAAGAGGTCATCGGACTAGGTTACCGGCCCCCTGATGCGCACTCCGCCCGTCGGGTATGCTGGTATGCGGTCGGCGCAGCACGTCGGCCCCGGGCGCGCACGTCGGCGCGCAGTCAATCCGGACCGGCCCCGCGGCATCGCCCGCGCTGCCACTGTTCCCGTCTGTGAGCCACAGAGCCATGTCATTCACCGCACCCATCAACCTGCCCTTTCGGGAGGCGCCGGACTCGACGGAGAGCGCCGAGGCCGCCGGCCGTCCCTTCCCCTGGGTCGGGCTGATCGCCCTGGCCGCCGCCGTCTTCCTCTCCGTCACCTCCGAGATGCTGCCGACGGGCCTGCTGCCCGACATGAGCCGGGCGCTCGGGGTGACCGAGGGACAGGTCGGCCTGCTCGTCTCCTGGTTCGCGTTCACCGTGGTGCTCACGAGCACCACGCTCGCCCACCTCACCCGCCGTCTGCCCCGGCACGGCCTGATCGTGCTCGTGCTCGTGGTGCTCGCGATCAGCAATGTGCTCACCGCCATCGCCCCCGGCTACGCCTTCATGGTGGGCGGGCGCATCATCGGAGGCATGGCCCACGGCCTGTTCTGGTCGGTCGTCGGCGCCTACGCCGCGCATCTCGTGCCGCGGGAACAGATCGGCCGCGCCGTGGCCATCACCGTCTCGGGCGGCACGCTCGCTTTCGTCTTAGGGGTTCCCCTGGCCACCGCCGCCGGGCACCTGCTCGGCTGGCGGCTGTCCTTCCTGGCCCTCGCTGCCCTGATGCTGGTCGGCGCGGTCGTCGTCTGGCGGTTCCTGCCACCGGTGTCGCACTCCGGTGCCCGCGTGACGGATGCGGCGGCATCCGCCCCGGGGACGGCCGCCGGTGCCGCCGTGGTCCCGCAGCGTCGCGACCCGACCATGCGCGCCGTGATCCTGGTCTCAACGATCACCGGCCTGACCATGGTCGGGCACTACACCTTCTACACCTACATCGCCCCGTTCCTGATCGATGAGATGGGCGTGGACTCCGCCGCGGTCGCACCGCTCCTGTTCGCCTACGGGATCGCCGGGGCGGTCGGCCTGGTGCTCTCGGGCACGGTCTTCGGCCCGAGGCCGCAGCTGGGGCTCGTCATCGGCATCGCCGTGTCCGCCCTGAGCGTCACCGTGCTGGCCCTCTTCGCGGCGACGCTGCCGGTGGCCATCACCGCCTTCGTGCTCTGGGGTCTGGCCTTCGGCATGCTGCCGCCGCTGCTGCAGACGCGGCTGCTGCACACGGCGTCGCTCCGCATCCGCGACACCGCCAGCGCCATCTACACGACCGCGTTCAACGCCGGGATCGGCGGCGGCGCCCTTCTCGGCGCCGCCCTGCTCGGCTCGGCGGGCATGAAGGCCGTGCCGCTGGCCTACGTCGGGATCCTGGGGCTGGCGTTCGTGCTCGTGCTCGTCAGCGACGTGATTGTGCGCCGACGCGCGGCCTGACCGGCCCGTCGGGTCGCCGAACCGACACGATCGAGGGGTGCGGACGCATCCGCACCCCTCGATGCTGTCGGTTCAGCGACCGCCGGTGTACGGGACGGCGGCGAGAATCTCGATCCGGATGCTGACGTCGGACGGCGTCGTGTACGCGACGGTGTCGCCGACGTGGGAGCCGATGATTGCCTGGCCCATCGGCGACGAGGGGGAGTACACGTCGACTTCCACCGCCGGGTCGAGGGAGACGAGTTCGCGCTCGCCGAGCAGGAACACGGTCGCCCGCGTGTCGCCGGAGAGCATCGCGGTGATTCTCATTCCGGGCTCGACCAGGCCGTCGTCCGGTTTGATCGAGGCCTCGGCCTGACTGAGGGTTTTGCGCAGCTCCCGGATTCGCTCGGCCGTGACCGCGTCGGGGTTGGGGCGACTGGCCAGAACGGCGAGCTCCTCGATCAACAGGGCGAGCGCGCGGGGTGGCATCCACACCGATTCGGTGGTCATCAGGTTCTCCGTAAATCGCGAGGCGAGAAGCCCCGCAGTGATCAATCGGCCATGCTATCCGCACCGGCTGCCGGCACGCGGCAAGGCCGATCGGTGGCGTGGCGGCTACTCCGTGCGGCCGGGATCCTTCGAATCGGCGTCCCGCAGCTGGTCCGACAGCGGGCGGTTGGGCAGGATCGGCACCTGGCCGGTGAACCCCTCGCGAGCTCTCGCGATCTCGAGAATGCGGCCGCGGCAGGCATACCAGCCCACGATCAGCAGCGGGATGATGATCACGAGCGAGCTGATCGTGAGCGTGCCGACGGGCCAATCGAAGGCCATCAGCACGAGCACGGCGACGAGGAAGGCCAGGCTGGCGTAACCCGTGTACGGCGCCCCGAACAACCGGAATGCCGGTCGCTGCAGGATGCCGAGCTTCGACCAGGCGTGCAGGCGCAGCTGACAGAGCACGATCATTCCCCAGGCGCTGATGATGCCGATGGCGGCCATGTTCAGCACGATCTCGAAGGCCTTGTCGGGCACGACGGCGTTCAGGCCGACGCCGAGCAGGGTGACCACGCCGGTGAGCAGGATGCCGCCGAACGGCACGCCCGTGCGGCTCACCTTGCCCGCGAAGCGCGGCGCCGACCCCGCCAGCGCCATCGACCGCAGGATGCGCCCGGTCGAGTAGAGCCCCGCGTTCAGGGAAGACAGGGCCGCCGTGAGCACGACCAGGTTCATGATGACGTCGACCCCGCCGACTCCGATGGTGCCGAAGAACGTGACGAACGGGCTCTCGCCGGCCTTGTACGCGGTGTACGGCAGCAGCAGCGAGAGCAGAAGGATCGACCCGACGTAGAACACGGCGATGCGGATGATGACGGTGTTGATCGCCTTCGGCATCACCTTCTCCGGGTTCTGGGTCTCCCCGGCGGTCGTGCCGACCAGTTCGATCGAGGCGTAGGCGAACACGACGCCCTGCACCACGAGAACGGATGCGATCAGCCCGTTCGGCAGCCAGCCCCCGTTGTCCCCGATCAGGCTGAATCCCGCTTCCTGGCCGGGGATCGGCGTGCCGAAGATGACCATCCAGGTGCCGACCAGCAGGAAGGCCACGATGGCGAGCACCTTGATCAGGGCGAACCAGAATTCGAGTTCGCCGAACACGCTCACTGACAGCAGGTTCAGGGAGAGCACGACGGCGAGGGCGGTGAGCGCGTACAGCCACTGCGGCACGTCGCCGAAGGGGGCCCAGTACTTGGCGAAGAAGTTCATGTAGATCGCCACGGCCGTGACGTCGACGATGGCGGTCATCACCCAGTTCAGCCAGTAGAGCCAGCCGGTGACGAACGCCGTCTTCTCGCCGAAGAACTCGCGGGCGTAGGAGACGAACGAGCCCGACGACGGGCGGTGCAGCACGAGCTCGCCGAGGGCGCGCAGAATCAGGAACGCGAAGAAACCGCAGATCGCGTACACGAAGACGAGTGAGGGCCCTGCGGTGGCCAGGCGTCCGCCGGCCCCGAGGAAGAGGCCCGTTCCGATGGCCCCGCCGATGGCGATCATCTGCACCTGGCGGGCCTTGAGGCCCTTGTGCAGCCCCTCGTCCTCGTGCACGTTGACGGCGTCCGAGATGTGCTCGAAGGGGGTCTCCGCACCACGACCGTGGTACTCGGAGTGATCGGGTTTCTGGGGGAGTCGAGTCCCCTGGCTTGCACGCGTCATGGGCTCTTCTGATAGTTGGGGATGTGTCCAACCCTAGCGGCCCCCGGACGGGGCCTGCGGCCCGGGGCCTCCGGTAGACTCGGGGCGACACTCTGACTTCACGGGATCCGGGAGGCCGCATGGCGACAATCCTCCTTGTTTTTGCCGGTCTTTCCGCGCTCACCCCGCTCCTGACCCGGTGGCTGTCGCTGCGCGTCTTCTATCTGATCGCGTTGCTCCCCGCGGCTGCCTTCGGCTACACGCTCACCCAGACCGCATCCGTCTCGGCGGGCGGGGCGATCACCGAAAGCGTCCCGTGGATTCCCGCGCTGGGCATCTCGCTCTCGTTCCGGGTCGACACGCTGGCCTGGCTGCTCGCCCTCGTCGTGACCGGGGTCGGCGCCCTTGTGCTGGTCTACTGCGCCCGCTATTTCAGCGCCGACGAACCCGCGCTCGGCCGTTTCGCGGCCGGCCTGCTGGCGTTCGCCGGCGCGATGTACGGCCTGGTGACATCCGACGACATCGTCGTCATGTTCATCTTCTGGGAGGTCACGAGCGTGCTCTCCTACATTCTGATCGGGCACTACACGTTCAAGCGGGCCAGCCGCGGCGCCGCCCTGCAGGCGTTGCTGGTGACCACCTTCGGCGGTCTGGTCATGCTGGTGGGGGTCGTCATCCTCGCGGTGGAGGCCGGAACCACGTCGCTCGCCGTGATCGTCGCCGACCCCGTCACCGGACCGGCCGCCACCTGGGCGGTGCTGCTGATCCTGGTCGGCGCTTTGTCGAAGTCCGCGCTCGTGCCCTTCCACTTCTGGCTGCCGGCGGCGATGGCGGCGCCGACCCCGGTGAGCGCCTACCTGCACGCGGCCGCGATGGTCAAGGCCGGCATCTACCTGGTGGCGCGCCTCGCACCCGGCTACGCCGACACGCCGGGCTGGATGCCGGTGCTCGTCACCGTCGGCGTCGGCACCATGCTGGTCGGTGCGTGGCGTTCGCTGCGCCAGTACGACCTCAAGCTGGTGCTCGCCTACGGCACCGTCAGCCAGCTCGGGTTCCTGATGGTCGTGGTCGGCTTCGGCACCCGGGACGCCGCGCTCGCCGGGGTGGCCCTGCTGCTCGCGCACGCCCTGTTCAAGTCGGCGCTGTTTTTGACCGTGGGCATCATCGACCACCGCGCCGGCACCCGCGACTGGCGCCGGCTCTCCGGCGTGGGGCGCAACGCGCGGGTGTTGGCCGCGATCGGCCTGATCTCGGTCGCCTCCATGGCCGGCATCCCGCCGCTGCTCGGCTTCGTCGCCAAGGAGGCCGGCTTCACGTCGTTTATCGAAGCAGGCCTGGCCGGTGACGGATGGGGCTGGGTCGCCCTGGTCGGTACCGTGCTCGGCTCGGTGCTGACGGTCGCCTACAGCGCCCGCTTCTTCTGGGGGGCCTTCGGCACCCGCCCCGAACTCGCGGACACCGCACTGCACCCCGCCCGCTGGGACTTCCAGCTGGCGCCGGGGATACTGGCCGTGGCCACCCTCCTGCTCGGCCCGCTCGTCTTCCTGCTCGACCTGCCGCTGGCCTCCTACGCCGACACCGTGCCCGGTGGCGGCGACTACCACCTCGCGCTCTGGCACGGTTTCGAACCGGCACTGGCCCTGAGCGCCGGCATCCTGCTCCTCGGTGCCGCGCTCTTCTGGAAGCGGCGGGCCGTGGCCCGGCTGCAGGGCACCGTGCCGGCCTACGTCGACGCCGGCCAGGGCTACGGCTACACCGTGCGCGGCATCGACCGGGCGGCGGCCCGCATCACCCACTTCGCCCAGATCGGGGGACTGCCGCAGTACCTGTCCACGATCCTCGTCGTCTTCGTTCTGACGCTCGGGTTCGCGGCCTTCGTCAACCGCAGCTGGCCGGACGAGGTCGTGCTCTGGGACTACCCCGGCCAGGTGGCGGTCGCCCTCACCATGGGCATCGCCGCCGTCATGGCGGCGCGCGTCGCCGAACGGATCACCGCCGTTCTCCTGGCCGGCGTCACCGGCTACGGCCTCGTCGCCCTGTTCGCCTTCCACGGAGCCCCCGACCTGGCCCTGACCCAGGCCCTCGTGGAAACCATCACCATCGTCGTCTTCGTGCTGGTGCTGCGCCGGCTGCCGCAGAAGATCGCCCAGCACAACCGGCCCCTGCACCGTCGGCGGCGCGCGGTGATCGGCGTGCTGGTGGGCGCCGTGATGGGCACCATCGGCGTGATCGCGGTCGGCGCACGGCAGGCGCCGGGCATCGCGGCGGAGCTCCCCCGCCTCGCGGTCGAGGAAGGGCATGGACGCAACATCGTGAACGTGATGCTCGTGGACATCCGTGCCTGGGACACCATGGGCGAGATCTCCGTGCTGATCGTCGTGGCCACCGGCGTGGCCAGCCTGCTCTTCGTCTCGGGCAGGAACACGGTGGTGCCCCGGCTGCGGGAATCGCGGAAGCACCGGTCCCTGCCGCACCGGCGCAAGGTCGTCGCCGACCCGGCCGCTCCCTCCGAGGGGCATGCGGTCACCCGCCAGTCCTGGCTGCTGGCCGGTCGCACGGTCGCAGAGAAAGACCGCTCGATCATGCTCGAGGTGCTCGTGCGACTGCTCTTCCACCCGGCCATGATCGTCTCGGTGTACCTGCTCATCGCCGGTCACAACGCGCCCGGCGGCGGCTTCGCCGGCGGGCTGATCGCCGGGCTCGCGCTCGTCTCCCGGTACCTCGCGGGAGGCCGTTACGAGCTGGGCGAGGCGGTGCCCGTCGACCCCGGAAAAATCCTCGGGCTGGGCATCGTGCTGGCGGTCGGGATGGCCATGGTCTCCCTCTTCTTCAGCGGTATCCCGCTGGAATCCGCCTACTTCGAAACCACGGTGCCCGTGCTCGGTCCCCTCTCCTTCGGCACCTCGACCATCTTCGACATCGGCGTGTACCTGGTCGTGGTCGGCCTGGTGCTCGACATCCTGCGCAGCCTCGGCAGCGAGGTGGACCGGCAGCAGGAGGCCGGCGAGACCCTGCCGCGCCCGCCGTCGCAGCAGGGCGCGGAGGCAGCGGTATGAGCGCCTCCCTCACCCTCGTGATCGTGATGGCGGTCATGTACGCCGCCGGGGTCTACGTGATGCTCGAACGCAGCCTCACCCGGGTGCTGATCGGATTCCTGCTGGTGGGAAACGCCACGAACCTGCTGATCTTCCTGATGAGCGGCCGCCCCGGCACTTCGCCCATCGTCACCGGCACGTCCGCCGACGCCGCCATGGTCGACCCCGTGCCCCAGGTGCTGATGCTCACCGCCATCGTGATCAACTTCGGCATCACGGCGCTGATCCTCGCGCTCATCTACCGGTCCTGGTGGCTGGCCCGGCTGGGCGACGAGGGTGACACCGTCACCGACGAGCACGCGGCCGAGACCGTCGAAAGCACGGAGGAGTCCTTCCGCTCGGTTTCCGAAGACGAGGCAGCCAGCCAGGAAGACCTCGACGCGAGCGAGCGCGGGACGGAGACCGGACCCGACCAGCAACACCAACACCAACAGGGGGGCGAGGGCGGCGAAACCGCCGGCGCGCCGGGCACGGGGATGACCCTGTGAATCTCCTCGTGCCCCTGGTCGTGACCATCCCGCTGCTCGGAAGCGCCCTGACCCTCGCCCTGGGTCGCCGCCGCCCGCTGCAGATCGTGGTCAGCGTGCTCGCCCTGACCCTGGTGGCTGTCATCGGCGCCGTGCTCCTGGTGCAGATCGACCAGACCGGCCCCGCCGTCGTGCAGGTCGGCGGCTGGGCTGCCCCGTGGGGCATCGTGCTCGTCGTCGACCGTCTCGCCGCGATCATGCTCCTCGTCTCGGCGCTGATGCTGCTCGGCGTGCTGCTGTTCGCCGTGGGCCAGGGCATCGTCGACGGAGACCGGGAAACCCCGGTCTCGATCTTCCACCCCACCTACCTCGTGCTGGCGGCCGGGCTGTTCAACGCTTTCATCGCGGGGGACCTGTTCAACCTCTACGTCGGGTTCGAGATGCTGCTCTCGGCCAGCTACGTGCTGCTGACGCTCGGCGGAACCGGTGCGCGCATCCGGGTCGGTGTCACGTACATCGTGGTGAGCCTGGTCTCCTCCATCCTGTTCCTCAGCGCGATCGCGCTGATCTACGGGGCCACGGGCACGGTGACCATGGCGCTGATCGCCGACCGGGTGGCGGACCTCCCTCCCGACGTGCAGCTGATCCTCAACCTGCTGCTCCTGCTGGCATTCTGCGTGAAGGCCGCGGTCTTCCCGCTGTCGTTCTGGTTGCCCGACTCCTATCCGACGGCTCCGGCCCCGGTCACGGCCGTGTTCGCGGGTCTGCTCACCAAGGTCGGCATCTACGCGATCATCCGCACGCAGACCCTGCTCTTCCCGGAGAGCCCGCTGTCGGTCCCGCTGATGGTGGTGGCGTTCCTGACCATGACCGTGGGCATCCTCGGGGCACTGGCGCAGGCGGACATCAAACGGATGCTGTCGTTCACGCTGGTGAGCCACATCGGTTACATGATCTTCGGCATCGCGATGGGCACGCCCCTGGCGATCACGGCCACCATCTTCTACGTCGTTCACCACATCACCGTGCAGACGACCCTCTTCCTCTGCGCGGGGCTGATCGAACGGGTGGGCGGCACCACCTCGCTGGCCCGGCTGGGCGGGTTGCTGAAGGCGGCACCCTTCGTGGCCTTCCTGTTCTTCGTGGGGGCGCTCAACCTGGGCGGCATCCCGCCGTTCTCCGGATTCCTGGGCAAGATCGCCCTCTTCCAGGCCGGGGCGGAAATCGCCGAACCGGTGACCTACGTCCTGATGGGAGCCGGAGCCGCCACGTCGCTGCTCACGTTGTACGCCCTGGCCCGGGTCTGGAACATCGCGTTCTGGCGCGGGGAGGGTGAGGTCGAGGATTACGAGTCGCCGATGCTCGACGCGCTCCTGGAAGATCCGGACGACGAGGGCGCGGTCACAACCCGCACCATCTCGCCGCTGATGACCGGGGCGACGACGGCGCTGCTGCTGCTGACCGTTTCACTCACCGTCTTCGCCGGGCCGATATTCGCCCTCACCGCCCGCGCCGCGGCCGACATCGAGACCCCCGCCACCTACATCGACGCCGTCTTCCCGAACGGCACGCCATGAGCACCCCGAAGCGGCGTCTCACCACTTTCTTGAACCAGGTGCCCCTGTTCCTGGGGCTGGTGCTGCTTTGGATGCTGCTCTGGGGGGCGTTCTCCTGGCTCAACGTGCTCACCGGCATCCTGCTCGCCGCGGTGGTCTCCGTGGGCTTCTACCTGCCCGCGGTTCAACTGGGACTGCGCCTGAACCCGTGGTTCACCCTGCTCTACCTCGCCCGGCTCGGCTTCGACATCGTCCGGGGTTCGCTGCAGGTGGCCGCCCTCGCGCTCTCCCCGCGCTACACGCCCAGCAACGCCATCGTCGCCGTGCACCTGCGCACCCGAAGCGACTTCATCCTGACGCTGACCGGGGTGTCGACGTCCATCGTTCCCGGGGCGATCGTGGTCGATGTGGACCGGGTGCGGTCCACCCTGTACCTGCACGTGCTCAACGTGCATCGGCCGGAACAGGTGGAGCGGTTCCGGAACGGCGTCCTGGCCGAGGAACACCGGATCGTGATGGCCCTCGGTTCACGGGAGGACGTGGAACGACTCCGCCAGGTCAGCGGCGAAGACCGGAGTGAGCAGAACCAGCGCGCACGGGACCAGCATGCGCGTGAGAAACGGAAGCGGAAAGGAAGCACCTGATGCAAATCGTTGCCGTCATTGCCGGGGTGTTGTTCGGGGCCGGTGCCCTGTGCGCCCTCTATCGAATCGTGCGGGGCCCGACCGTGCTGGACCGGGTCATCGCCTCTGACGTCCTGGTCGCGACCGTGATCTGCGCGATGGGCGCGGAGATGGCGTTCAACCGTCACACCGACACGCTGCCGGTGCTGCTCGTGCTCGCCCTCTTCGCCGTGCTCGGCTCGCTGAGCGTCGCCCGCTTCCTGCCCGTTCGGGACACCGAATGAGTGACGAACTGCAGGACGTGATCTCGGCGGTTCTGGTGCTCACCGGGGCCGTGATGTGCCTCGCGGCCGGGATCGGCGTCATCCGTTTCCCCGACGTGTTGTCGCGGCTGCACGCCGCCACCAAACCACAGATCTTCGGGCTGATGGCGATCACGGCCGACGTCGCCGTGAACAACTTCACCGTGGGCACCGTCACCCTCGTCATCGCCATCGTCGTGTTCCAGGCACTGACCGCGCCGGTGGCGGCGCACATGGTGAGCCGGGCCGCCTACGACAGCCACCGGGTGCGCGTCGACGTGCTCGTAATCGATGAGCTGGGCACCCGGCCCGACTGATAAGATCGACCCTGTCGCGACTGGCGTAGCAGGAAAGATGGGTCACCATCGGGGAGCGACTGACACGGTTAGTGACCGCACGCCTGGGCCACGACGATTGATCATCACGTCGTTAATCAAGAAGTCTGAGGAGACCCCGTGCCCGAATCCGTGCCATCCACCGTTCTGCGATCCACGTTCAACGAGCCCCTCGAAGTCGTCGACCCCGAGATCGCCGCCGTCCTCGAGCAGGAGCTCGGACGCCAGCGCGACTACCTCGAGATGATCGCCAGCGAGAACTTCGTGCCGCGCGCGGTGCTGCAGTCGCAGGGCTCGGTGCTCACCAACAAGTACGCCGAGGGCTACCCGGGTCGCCGCTACTACGGCGGCTGCGAATACGTGGACGTCGCCGAACAGCTCGCCATCGACCGGGCCAAGTCCCTGTTCGGCGCCGCGTACGCCAATGTGCAGCCCCACTCCGGCGCCACCGCGAACGCCGCCGTGCTCTCGGCCATCGCGACGCCCGGCGACACCATCCTCGGTCTGGAACTCGCCCACGGCGGCCACCTCACCCACGGGATGAAGCTCAACTTCTCCGGCAAGCTCTACAACCCGGTCGCCTACGGCGTCGACCCGACCACCTTCCTGGTCGACATGGACGTCGTGCGCGAGAAGGCCCTCGAGACCAAGCCCAAGGTCATCATCGCCGGCTGGTCCGCCTACCCGCGCCACCTCGACTTCGAGGCCTTCCGCAGCATCGCCGACGAGGTCGGCGCCATGCTCTGGGTCGACATGGCCCACTTCGCCGGGCTCGTCGCCGCCGGCCTGCACCCGTCCCCGGTTCCCTACGCGGATGTCGTGTCCACCACGGTGCACAAGACCCTCGCCGGTCCCCGCTCCGGTCTGATCCTCTCGCGCGACATGGCGCTGGCGAAGAAGCTCAACTCCAACGTGTTCCCTGGCCAGCAGGGCGGCCCGCTGATGCACGTGATCGCCGCCAAGGCGACCGCGTTCAAGCTCGCGGCCGAGCCCGAGTTCAAGGAACGTCAGGAGCGCACCCTGCGCGGGGCCAGCATCCTCGCCGACCGGCTGATGGCGGATGACTCGCGCGCCGGCGGCGTCGACGTGCTCACCGGCGGCACCGACGTGCACCTCGTGCTCGCAGACCTCCGCAACTCGCCGATCAACGGCCAGGAGGCCGAGGACGCCCTGCACGCGGTCGGCATCACGGTCAACCGCAACTCGGTGCCGTTCGATCCGCGTCCGCCGATGGTCACCAGTGGCCTGCGTATCGGAACCCCCGCCCTGGCCACCCGGGGCTTCGGCGACGAGGAGTTCACCGTCGTCGCCGACGTCATCGCCGAGGCGCTCAAGCCCGACGCCGACATCGAGGGCCTCCGCGCCCGCGTGAAGGTGCTCACCGAGGCCTTCCCGCTGTACCCGGGCCTGCAGCAGTAGCGTCCGCCGCGCGCCGACGCCCTGGATGTGAACGGATTCGACGGAGATTCTGAGTGGGAAACCCGCTGACGGCATCCGTCACCGACGTCTCGCCCACAATCTCCGTCGAATTCGCACGCACCTGCGGCACCCCGCAGTCAGCAGTCAGCAGTCAGCAGTCAGCACGAACGATCGAATGGATCCACAATGACGGCAATCACCCTCGACGGAGTCAAGACCGCCTCAGCGGTCAAGACCGAGCTCATTGATCGCATCGCGGAGCTGCGCGCTCACGGCATCGTGCCCGGGCTCGGCACGCTCCTGGTCGGCGACGACCCGGGTTCGCGCTCGTACGTCGCGGGCAAGCACCGCGACTGCGCCGAGGTCGGCATCGAATCGATCCGCGTCGACCTGCCCGGGTCGGCGACCAGCGCCGATGTGCGCGCCGCCATCGCCGACCTGAACTCCGCCCGCGCGGTGACCGGCTACATCATCCAGCTGCCGCTGCCGGTGGGCCACAGCGACAACGCCATGCTCGAACTGATCGACCCGTCGAAGGATGCCGACGGCCTGCACCCGACGAATCTCGGCCGGTTGGTGCTCGGCATCGAGGGCGAGCTGGACTCGCCGCTGCCCTGCACCCCGGCCGGCATCGTCGAGCTGCTGCGCCGCTACGACGTGCCCATCGTCGGCCGGCGGGTGGTCGTCGTCGGGCGCGGCCTCACGGTCGGGCGCCCCCTCGGCCTTTTGTTCACCCGCAAGGGCCTGGACGCCACGGTCACCCTCACCCACTCCCGCACGGTCGACCTGCCCGGCGAGGTGCGCCGCGCCGACATCGTGGTGGCGGCCGTCGGCGTGCCGCACCTGATCCAGGCCGACTGGGTCAAGCCCGGCGCCGCGGTGCTCGACGTGGGCATCACCCGGGTGACCGACCCGATCACCGGCAAGGGTGCCCTGACCGGTGACGTGCACCCGGATGTCGCCCAGGTCGCCGGTTTCCTGTCCCCGAACCCGCGCGGCGTCGGACCGATGACCCGCGCCATGCTGCTCTGCAACGTGGTGAAGGCCGCGGAGCGGTCACTCAGCCGGTAGCCCGGATCAGCCACCTCTCGGAGCACCGTGCGGGCGGGGCTCGATGCCGATGCCGATGTCGTCGCGGCGCACGCTGTGGAAGCCGGCGCACGTTCTAACCTGCGCCGCGGGCCGTAACCTGCGCCGCGAGCCAAACCGCCCGGCTCAGCCCTCGGGCGGCGCGGTCACCGAAGCGTGCAACGCGGAGTGGCGCAGGTACTCCTCGGCGTTGTGGCCGAGGCCGGCCACCTCGTCATCCGTCAAGGGCCGCCGCACCTTGGCGGGCACCCCGGCGACCAGCGAACGTGGCGGTACGATGGTGCCCTCGAGCACCACGGCTCCAGCGGCGACGAGCGACCCGGAACCGATGACGGCGCCGTTCAGCACGGTCGCCATCATGCCGATCAGCGAGCCGTCCTCGATCGTGCAGCCGTGCAGCACGGCCCCGTGCCCGACGGAGACGTTCCGGCCGACGAGCAGCGGGAACCCGTGGTCCACGTGGCAGGAGACGTTGTCCTGCAGATTGGAGCCGGGGCCGATGCGGATGGGCTCCGCCTCGGCGCGCAGCACGGCGTTGTACCAGACGCTGGCGTGATCGGCCAGGGTGACGTTGCCGACGAGCACGGCGCCCGGGGCGACGTAGGCGCTCTCGGCGACGACCGGTGCCGGCCGGTCGGGAAGGGTGATGATGCGGGCGGCGCTGTCGGCAGTCATACGCGTCAGCCTAGCGTTCCGTTTCCACCGGGCCCGCCTCCTCCCACTGTTCCTGATATTCCGTCCACCATCCGCCCTCCGCCCTCCGCCGAACCGTGAGTTTCGCCCCTTCGCGGAGCGTGTTCAGGGGCGTTTCTCACGGCTCGGCGACCACGGGCCGTAGAATTCCGGCATGGTGAATACCGCGCATCCGTCCGTCGATCGGGTTCGGGACGCGCTCCGCGCCCACGGGATCGACCCGGAGATCCGCTGGTTCGACGATGCGGCCACAACCGCGGCCGCGGCCGCGGAAGCACTCGGCGTCGATGTCGGCGCCATCGCGAATTCGCTCGTCTTCACCCTCGACGGCGAGCCGCTGCTCGTGCTCACCTCGGGGGCGCACCGGGTCGATGCGGCCTGGCTGGGGGACCGGTTGGGCGGCACGATCGGACCTGCCTCGAAGGATCTGGTCAAGCAGGCCACCGGACAGGTGATCGGCGGGGTGGCGCCGCTCGGACATCCGTCGCCGCTGCGCACCCTGGTGGACGTCGCGCTCGCCGAATTCCCGGTCGTCTGGGCCGCCGCGGGCCATGCGCACACCGTGTTCCCGACCACCTTCGACGAGCTCGTGCGGATCACCGGCGGCGAGGCCACCGCGGTCGCCACGTAACCCGCCCGCGACGCCCGCGTCGTCCGCAACGCCCCTGTGCATTCTCTCGGGATCTCGGGCTCTCGGACTCTCGGGCTCTCGCCGAACTGTGAGAAGACCTCCCGAACGATCGGCGAAGCGGGGCGAAAGTCACAGTTCGGCGGCGTACGGCGACGGATGCGCGGCACTCCCCGGGCGCAACCGGCACCGACCATAGACTCGGCACAGCTGCACCTCTGATTGCTTCGATGACGAATGATTCACAAAGGATGCCCCATGCGCTCTCGTTATGCACTCCCGGCCCTGGCCGCCGTGGCCGCCCTCCTGCTCACGGGCTGCGTGGACAACTCCACGCCGACGACGAGCGAGGACACGGACGGATCGTCGTCCGGATCCACGGTCGCCGGCGTGACCACGGACGAAGCGGCCGCCGCGCTGCTCCCGGACACGACCGCCGTCAAGGGCAAGCTCGTCTTCGGCACCAGCCCCAACTACGCCCCGAACGAATTCAAGAACGACGCCGGCGAACCGATCGGCTGGGCGATCGACATGAGCGACGCGATCGCCGCCAAACTCGGGCTCGAGGCCCAGTACACGGTGGCCCGGTTCGAGAACATCATCCCCGGCATCCTCGGCGGGAAGATCGACGTGGGCGAGTCCTCCTTCACGGACAACGTGGAGCGGGAGAAGCAGGTCGATTTCGTGAACTACTACGTCGCCGGCATCCAGTGGGCCTCAGCCACGGGCAACACCGTCGACCCCGACGACGCGTGCGGCCTCAAGGTCGCCGTTCAGTCCACGACCTATCAGGACACCGACGAGATCCCGGGCAAGAGTGACGCCTGCGTCGCGGCCGGCAAGCCGCCGATCCAGAAACTCGCCCTGGACACGCAGGATGCCGCCGCGAACGCGGTCGCGCTCGGCCAGGCCGATGCCTTCAGCGCCGACTCCCCGGTGACCCTGTACGGGATCGCGCAGTTGAAGGGCAAGCTGCAGCCCGCGGGGGAGACCTTCGACGCGGCGCCCTACGGCCTCGCGGTCGCGAAGGACACCGGCATGGCCGAGGCGGTCCAGGCGGCGCTGCAGTCCCTCGTCGACGACGGCACCTACGGGGCGATCCTGGACGAGTGGGGCGTCGCCGACGGCGGCCTCGACACGATCACCCTGAACGCCGGCGGGAAGGGGTAGACAACACCGCCGCGGGGCGCCGGCTCGGGCCGGGGTGCCGACCCGAGCCCGCCCGAGCCGGCCCGAATCAGCCGGCTTCGCGGGGCCCCCGCCGCGCTACTGCTCCCGGGCTGCCCCATCGGCCGCGCGCACCACGAACAGGTCCGGGACCGCGAAACCCCGAGCCGCGAACGCGGCCGTGACCGCCGCGGTGACCGCGGGGATCAGGGCACGCGGGGTCAGGGCGATGGCCGCGCCGCCGAAGCCGCCGCCGGTCATCCGGGCGCCGAGGGCCCCGGCGCCGCGGGCGGTCTCCACGGCGAGGTCGAGCTCGGGCACCGAGATCTCGAAGTCGTCCCGCATGGACACGTGCGAGGCGTCCAGGAGGGCGCCGATCGCGGTCGGTCCCTGCTCGCGCAGGGTGCGCACGGTGTCCTGCACACGCTGGTTCTCGGTGACCACATGCCGCACCCGGCGGAACGTCTCGTCGTCGAGCACCTTCTGGGCCCGGGCCAGGTCGTCCACGGTGAGGTCGCGCAGGGAGGTGACCCCCAGCATCCGTGCACCCAGCTCACAGGATGCCCGGCGCGACGCGTACCCGCCGGTCGAGTGGGCGTGGCTCACCCGGGTGTCGATGATCAGCAGTTCGAGGCCGGCCACGTCGAAGCCGAGCGGGATCACCTCGGCGTCGAGGCTGCGGCAGTCCAGGAACACGGCGGAATCGGCTTCGCCCAGCAGCGACGCGGACTGGTCCATGATGCCGGTGGGGGCTCCGACGGCCCGGTTCTCGGCCAGCTGGCCCACCCGGGCGAGCACGCGGCGGTCGAGTCCCAACTGCCAGAGGTCGTTCAGGGCCACGGCGACCGCGCTCTCGATCGCGGCGGACGACGACAGCCCCGCCCCGATCGGCACGTCCGAGTCGATGAACACGTCGAAGCCGGGCAGGGCGGACAAGTCGGCGCCGAACTGGCCGAGGGCCCAGGCCACGCCGAGCGGGTAGGCCGACCAGCCCGCCAGGTTCTCCGGGGTCAGGTCGTCGAGGGGCAGCTCCACGGTCTCCTCGGCGAACGAGCTCGCCACCCGCAGCAGGCGGTCGCCGCGCAGGCCCAGCCCGACGACCGTGCGCCGGTTGATCGCGAAGGGGAACACGAACCCGTCGTTGTAGTCGGTGTGCTCGCCGATCAGGTTGACGCGGCCGGGGGCGGACCACAGCCCGGTCGGGGAGGCGTCGAAGCGGCTCGTGAAGCCCTCCGTCACGGTCTGGCTGAGGTCGGTCATTCGCGGGTCTGCCCTTCGAGCGTGGTGCTGATAGTGGGAACGGATGCTGCGGGGCCGGCCTGCTCGCCGGCCGCGTCCGCCACGGCGGAGCGTTCGACCGCGCGGCGAATGTTGTCCGCCGCCTGCTCGGGCGTGACGTCGCCGATCCAGGCGCCCATGGCGGCCTCCGACCCGGCCAGGAACTTGAGCTTGTCCGCGGCCCGGCGCGGGCTGGTCACCTGCAGCATCAGCCGGATCTCGTCCCGGCGCACCGAGACCGGGGCCTGGTGCCAGGCCGCGATGTACGGCGTCGGGGTGTCGTAGAGGGCGTCGATGCCGCGCAGCAGACGCCGGTAGAGCACGGCCAGCTCGTCGCGTTCGGCCAGGCTGGTCGCGGCGAAGTCGGGCACGTGGCGGTGCGGCAGCATGTGCACCTCGATCGGCCAGCGGGCGGCGAACGGCACGAACGCCGTCCAGTGCTCTCCGGTGAGGATGACGCGGCCGCCGGCCTGCTCACTGGCGAGGATGTCGGCGAACAGGTTCGGCCCGTACTGGTCGAGGGAGGCGATCACCCGCTGCGTGCGCGGTGTGACGTACGGGTAGGAATAGATCTGGCCGTGCGGGTGGTGCAGCGTGACGCCGATCGCCTCGCCGCGGTTCTCGAACGGGAAGACCTGTTCCACGCCGGGCAGCTGCGACAGGGCGTGGGTGCGCTCGGCCCAGGCCTCGATCACGGTGCGGGCCCGCACGACGGACAGGCTCGCGAACGAACCCTCGTTCTCGGGGCTGAAGCAGACGACCTCGCAGCGGCCGACGGAGGTGCGGATGCGGTTCAGGCCGATGGTGTTCAGGTCGTCGAGACCGGCGGGGGCGTCCGCGTCGGTGAGCAGAGGCCCGAACGAGGGGGACTTGTTCTCGAACACGGCGACGTCGTAGTTGCTGGGTACCTCGGACGGGTTCCCCGGCGTCGACGGGGCGAGCGGGTCCAGGTGGGCGGGCGGCAGGAACACGCGGTTCTGGCGGGCGGCGGCGATCGAGACCCATTCGCCGGTGAGGGGGTCCTGGCGCATCCGGGCCGTGGCGGGGCGCGGGTCGAGTTCGCGCAGGTCGGCCGCGCGCTCCGGCGGCAGGGTGGTCTGCGGGTCATCGAAGTAGATGAGGTCCCGACCATCGGCGAGGGTGTGGCGGTGACGGATGATGCCGGTGTCGGCTACGAAGTCTGGTGTGTTCATGGCGAAAACCATGCTAGCTGATTTGCGCAAGTGAAACCATATCCTTCGGATTGAAAACTAAAGCAAACTAAGTGAAGATTGGGTATGGCTTCTCCCGAACCGACCGAATCGACCGAACCGACCGAATCGACCGAACCGACCGAACCGACCGAACCGACCGAACCGACCGAACCGACCGAACCGACCGAACCGACCGACCTGACCGACGCGTCTGCCGATCGCGACACCGTCCCGGCACACCAGCGACGGGAGCAGATCCAACGTCTCGTCGGTGAGCGCGGATTCGTGCGGGTGCGTGAGCTGCGCGAGGCGTTCGGGGTGTCCGGCGTCACGGCGCGGGCGGACCTCGACCTGCTCGAGTCCGCCGGAGCGCTGCAGCGCGTGCACGGCGGGGCGGTTCCGGCCGTGCCCGCCAGCGGCCGCCCGCTGCGGGAGTTCTCCTTCGAGGAGGCGCTCGCGTCATCCGTGCTGCCCAAGCAGCAGATCGGCGCGCTCGCCGCGTCCCTCGTCACGAGCGGGCAGAGCATCATCCTCGATGTCGGCACGACCACCCTCTCGATCGCCCACGCCCTACTGGCCCGCACCGAGCTGACCGACGTCGTCATCATCACGAACGGGCTGAGCATCGCCCTCGCCCTCGAACCGGCCATCCCGCGGTTCACCGTGATCGTCACGGGAGGGTCGCTTCGCCCGCTGCAGCATTCCCTGGTCGAGCCGCTCGCCCAGACCGTCCTCAGCCAGGTGCACGCCGACCTCGCCTTCATCGGCTGCAACGGCGTCGATGCCGGCTACGGGGTCACCAACATCAACCTCCCCGAGGCCGGGATCAAAACGCTCATGCTCGCCGCCGCGACCCGGGCGATCGCCGTGGCCGACGCCTCCAAGCTCGGCCAGGTGCACCTCGGGCAGGTCGGTCCCCTGCGCGCGTTCGACACCCTGGTGACGGATGCCGCGGCCGACGAGGCCCTGCTGGCGCCCCTCCGCGAGGCGGGCCTGACCGTTCTGCAACCGGAGTAGGTTGACACCATGCGCGCTGCGACGGGAGTCCAATATGAGTTGAGGGCGGCCACGCCGAGTGGTCCGGCCCGGGCGATCATCACCGAGGTGGCCGCCGGCATCCGCCTGTATTCCGTGGACGGCATAGACCTGGTCGAGCCGTTCGCGGCGGAGGCCACCCCGCCGTGGGGGGCGGGTATCGTGCTGATGCCGTGGCCCAACCGCATCCGGGACGGCCGCTGGAACCACGAGGGCGTCGTGCAGCGGCTGGCGCTCACCGAGCCGGAACTGTCCAACGCCATCCACGGCCTCCTGCGGTATTCGCCCTACCGCCTGCTCGAACGCAGCCCGGGTTCGGTGACACTGGCCGCCACGGTCTTCCCGCAGGCCGGCTATCCGTTCCTGCTCGACACCACCGTCCGGTACGCGCTCACGGACGACGGTCTCGAGGTCACCCACACGGTGCGGAACATGGGCCCGCAGACGGCCCCGGTCGCGCTCGGCGCGCATCCGTACCCGAAGATCGGCGGTGTCCCCACCGAGGACCTCGTGCTCACCATCGCGGCGCACACCCATATCGACGTCGACGACCGCCAGAACCCGGTCGGGGAATCCACCGTCGTCGGCACCCGGTTCGATCTGCGCGCGGGGCGCCGGGTGGGCGACATCGATCTCGACGACGGATTCGGCGGCGTGGGGCCCGAGTCCATCGAGGGGCGGTCCGACGTGACCGGCGAGGAGCCCGGCACGCCCCGGGTGGCCTCGCTGACCGCGCCCGACGGCCGCAGTGTCACGATCTGGGGTGACCAGAGCATCCGCAACGTCCAGGTTTTCACCCCGCGAAACTTCCCCTTCGAGGGGCAGGGCGGCCCCTACCTGGGGCTGGCGGTGGCCATCGAGCCCATGACCGCCCCCGCGAATGCCTTCAATTCGGGTGCGGGCCTGCGCTGGGTCGAACCGGGGGAGTCCTGGTCGGTGCGCTGGGGCATCCGTCACGCCGGGTTCGGGCCGTGACCCGGGCATCACCGCAGCGTCCGCTCCGCACGCCGTGCGATCGCAGCGGGGTGCCCGCCTCGCGGCGGACACCCCGCTGTCGTGGTCGGTCAGCTACGAGAGCACGTCCTTGACCAGGGCCTCGTTCTCGGTGTGAGACCAGAGCGAGTGCAGGTAGCCGACGAGCAGCAGCACGAAGGGCAGGGACACCAGGACCCAGCCGATCGGGCTCAGCCCCCACGACGACACCGTCGGGTCCACGCCCTCGGCGACCGTGCCGGCCAGAAGCCCGAAGCGGCTCATCAGCAGGTATTCACCGAGAACCAGCCCGATGGTCGCCAGCACCGGGGCGATGAGGGTTTGGAATGCGTTCTCACTTCCCGCGTTGCGGCGGAAGAAGGCGATGACCGCGATGCAGACGAGGATCTCGATCAACACGATCGCCACCACGGCGAGACCGCTGAACCAGTAGAACATGTTGAGCACCGGGTCGAGCTGGAAGACGGCGAAGGTCGCGATGACGAGACCCGTGACGACCGACGTGGTGAGCGAGGCGGTGCTCGGGGCGCCGCGACCGTTGACGTGACTGAGCGGCGTGGGCAGGGCACCGCCGCGGCCGAGCGCGAACAGGTACCGGCTGGCCGCGTTCTGGAAGGCCAGCAGTCCGGCGAACAGACTCGACAGCACCAGGATGCCCATCACCGTGGCCATCCACGGCGCCACGTACTCGGTCGCGAGGGAGAACAGCACCGCGGCCGGGTCGGCCAGGGGCACCCCGTCGAGCGTGGACAGCTCCACGGTCCTCTCGACCACCTGGGACGCACCCATCCCCGTGACCATGGCGAACGCCGTCAGGGCGAACAGAACCGTGATCACGCCGACCGCCAGGTAAGTGGCTCGGGGGACCACCGTCTTCGGGTCCTTGGACTCCTCGCCGTAGATCGCGGTGGCCTCGAAGCCGATGAACGACGCGAACGCGAAGGCGAACGCGATTCCGGCCGAGCCGGCCAGCCCGCCGGCCAGGATCGCGGCCGGGTTGAACGAGGCCCAGAAGTTCAGGCCCTCGGGCCCGCCGTCGGCGAGGATGGCGACGGAGGTGAGGACCAGGGCCAGGAGCTCGAGCAGCATCAGCACGCCGAGCACCTTCGCACCGACGTCGACGCTCAGCAGCGAGAGCAGGGTGACGGCCGCCCACGCCAACAGCGACCAGGCCCACCAGGGCAGCAGGCCCACCTGGGCGCCGAGCAGCCCGCCGAAGAAGCCGTAGATGGCCAGCTGGATGGCCAGGTAGGCGAGGATAGAGACGAAGGCCGACGCGCTGCCCAGGTGGCGGCCGAGCCCCCGGCCGATGTAGGCGAAGAACGCTCCGGCGTTGGTGACGCGCTGGCTCATCGCGGCGTAGCCGACGCTGAACAGAAGCAGGGTGATGCCCACCACCAGGTAGGCGCCCGGCGCGGCGGCGCCGTTGCCGAGAACGATCGCGACCGGAACGGCGCCGGTCATTCCGACCAGGGGGGCCGCGGCCGCGACCACGAAGAAGACGATGCCGATGACGCCCAGGCGGCCCTTGCGCAGGGTGGCTGAGTCGGTCTCGGGGGTACTGCGAGTACTCGTCATGGTTTTACTCCTCGTTGAGTTGACGATCGGGCGGGGGAGCCGGTGAGTTGACTCTCGCCGAATGCCTGGTCCGGAACTTGTCTTTCAACGAACGGAACTTGCCGGAGCGGGACGGCTCATGGCTACCGACGACGTTCAGCCCCGCCGGTAGGTGCTGGGCGGCTCGCCGAATGCGGTGCGGAAAATGCGGCTGAAGTGCGCGGCATCCAGGAATCCCCAGCGTGCGGCGACGGTGCCCACGGAGCGGTCTCCGAGGATGGGGTCGCGCAGGTCACGCCGGCAGCGTTCGAGCCGGCGCATGCGGATCCAGCTGGAGACCGTCGTGTCGGCCTCGTGGAATACCTTGTGCAGCTGGCGGGTCGAGATGAAGTGCGCGGCGGCGATGCCGGCGGGGGAGAGTTCGGGGTCACCGAGTTCGGCTTCAATGTAGTGACGGATGCTGGTGAGCAGCTCCGCGTGCGTGCCGGGGGTCGGATTGCGCCGGATGCTCAGTTCACTCTCGAACATCGTGGCGATCAGGTCGACGGCGTTGTAGGCCAGACGGTGGCCGGTGGTGCCCGACAGCGCGTCGAGATTCTCGGCCAGTTGGGCCATGAATGGGCTGATCAGGCGGCCCAGCCCCTCGTCCCCCGCCATCCGGCGAGCGGTGAGCTGGCCGACGGAGTCCGCCGGCAGGTCGAGTGCTTCGTGCGGGAACATCAGCACCAGGGTCCGGAAGTCCCGCTCGAAGGCCAGGGTGTACGGCCGGTGAGTGTCGTAGACGGCGAGGTCGCCGGGCCGCAGGGTCGCTTCGCGGTTGTCCTGGATCAGGATGCCGTGCCCGGAGAGCTGCAGATTCAGCTTGAAGTAGCGTCGCTCGGAGCGCGCGATCAGCGCGGGGGTGCGCAGCACCTGGTGGCCGTTGGCCGTGACCTCGACGATGGAGAGCTCGTCGAGCACCCGCGAGCGCAGGACGCCCCGGAATTCGGACGCGTCGGAGCGGACCTCGAGCGGCACGAAAGAGTCCGAGACCAGGGTGCGCCACTCGGCGAAGGTGTCCGCCTGGGCGCGCGTCACGGGGTTGAGGGAAACAGCGGAGGGGGCGTGGACGGTCGCCATGGTCACGGGTGGCTCCTTTGCCGACGTGATCGGACACACATATTTCCTGCAACTTAGCCGAAGATCGGAGTTCCTGTCACTATTTTTCCACAGTTGTCGAAAAAAGATTCAGGGCCGGAGATTCGGGGCCGGGCGGATGCCGGCGGGTCACTCTCCCGTGCTGATCAACCGAAGTGCCGCATCCAGTTGGGCGACGAGCTGGTCCGGGGAGTTCTCGGCCGGGGAGAGCACGGCCGTGATCTGGGCGCCCAGGACCAGGTTCATCAGCAGCCCCGCGATGTCCTCGTCCGGCGCGCCGGTGCGGAGTTCGCCGGCGGCCCGGCCCTCCCGCAGCTGCTCGACGATGATGTCGCGCCAGTGCAGCATGGCCGAGGCGTGCAGCTCGGCCTTGGCGGCATCCGTCAGGGCCTTCTGCCAGAACGGGATGACGATGCGTGCCTCGCTGATCCGGTTGTCGTCGAGCGGGAGGATCTCGAGGCAATAGGCCCGGAGCGCACTCAGCCCTGACCGGCCCACCGTGGCGTCGATCATGCGCCGGCTGGTCTGGCCGAAGACGTGGCTGAACGCAAAGGTCAGTAGGTCGTCCTTGGTGGAGAAATATGGTTTCAGGGCGCCGTTGGCGAAGCCAGCCTCGGCGGCGATGTCACGCATGGTGGCACCCTCAATGCCGTGGCGGGCGATGATCCGCCAGGTCGCCTCGACGAGTTCGACTCGGCGCTGGTCGTGATCGACAACCTTCGGCATGCTGCCCTCCCGGTGAAATCCGGCGAAATAAAAGCCTTGCCAGCGAGCTTAGTGACCGCCTATGGTTCTACAACTATAGAAAAAAGAGTTCGGATGGATGCTTCTTGTCCGGCCGCCTGTAGCCCTCGGAAAGGGAAACCATGACCTCCGTTTCGCTCGCAGCCACCGCCGCTTACGCCCTCGCGTCGGCGGAGGAGATTCTCTCGGTGCGCAGTCTTCTGGCCGATGCCGGTTTGCTCGGGGAGAGCACCCGGGTGGCCTATCTCGGTTTGCTCGACCCGCCCCGCGGCGTCACGGGGGAGCCCGACCGGCGGTTCCGGGTCTTCCTGCACGACGTGTCAGGTTGCACCGCACCCCGGGACGTCACCGTGTCCGCGACTCGAAAGACGGTCGAGTCCGTGGTCGTGCTCGACACCGCGGAGACGGGTGAGCTGCCCGTGCTCGAGGAGGAATTCGCCGCGGTGGAAGAGCTCCTCACGCACGATGAGCGCTGGTTGAAGGCCCTGACCGATCGCGGCCTCGACGTGGCCGACGTGCGGGTGGCGCCGCTGTCCGCGGGCGTCTTCGAATACCCGGAGGAGAAGGGGCGTCGCATCCTGCGCGGCCTCGCCTTCGTGCAAAATTTTCCGGAGGACAGCGCGTGGGCGCACCCCATCGACGGTCTGGTCGCCTATGTCGACATCGTCAGCAAGACCGTCGACCAGGTGATCGACTTCGGCGTCGTGCCGATCCCCGCCGAGCACGGTAATTACACCGATCCCACGCTGACCGGGCCGCTGCGCGAGACCCTCAAGCCGATCGAGATCACCCAGCCGGAGGGACCGAGCTTCACCGTGTCCGGCGGCAACCACGTCGAGTGGGAGAAATGGAGCCTGGACGTGGGCTTCGACGTGCGCGAGGGGGTCGTGCTGCACAACATCGGCTTCGACGACAAGGGCACCCGACGTTCCATCATCAACCGGGCGTCGATCGCGGAGATGGTCGTGCCCTACGGCGACCCCGCGCCCGTCCGGTCCTGGCAGAACTACTTCGACACGGGCGAGTACCTGGTCGGCCAGTATGCGAACTCGCTCGAACTCGGTTGCGACTGCCTCGGCGAGATCACCTACCTCAGCCCGGCCATCACGGACGGCTTCGGCAACCCGCGCACGATCAAAAACGGCATCTGCATGCACGAGGAGGACTGGAGCATCCTCGCCAAGCACAGTGACCTCTGGTCGGGCATCGAGTACACCCGCCGCAACCGCCGGCTCGTGATCTCCTTCTTCACCACCGTGGGCAACTACGACTACGGCTTCTACTGGTACCTCTACCTCGACGGCACGATCGAGTTCGAGGCCAAGGCCACCGGCGTCGTATTCACCAGCGCCTATCCCGGCAAGGGTTACCCGTATGCTTCGGAGCTGGCCCCGGGCCTGGGCGCACCGTTCCACCAGCACCTGTTCAGCGCCCGACTGGACATGGCCCTCGACGGCAACACCAACCGGGTCGAGGAGGAGGAGGCCGTGCGCGTCCCGATGGGGCCCGGCAACGAGCGCGGGAACGCGTTCACCCGCCGGCGCACGCTCCTGTCCCGTGAGTCCGAGGGGGTTCGCGAGGCCGACATGCGGAGCGGGCGCACCTGGCTCGTGTCCAACCCGAACGTGCTCAACCGACTCGGTGAACCGGTCGGCTACAAGCTCTACCCGGAAGGGCAGCCGACTCTGCTGGCCGACGAGAACTCGTCCGTGGCCCGACGGGCGACCTTCGCAACCAAAGACCTGTGGGTGACCCGGTACGCGGAGGACGAGCGCTACCCGACCGGCGACTTCGTCAACCAGCACGCGGGTGGCGCCGGCCTGCCGGCCTACATCGAAGCCGACCGTGACATCGACGGCCAGGACATCGTGCTCTGGCACACGTTCGGCCTCACCCACTATCCGCGCATCGAGGACTGGCCGATCATGCCCGTCGACACCGCCGGCTTCAAGCTGAAGCCCGATGGGTTCTTCGACCGCAGCCCCGTGCTCGATGTGCCCGCGTCGACGCCCGCCCCGGAGGGCCACTGCGACTGCTGAGAGCACGGACGGCCCCCAACCGTGCACCTGTTCCCCAGACGGACAACTGTTGCCGCGCCGCCGGCAACAGTTGTCCGCCGGAGCGACACTTGCCGCAGTTTCCCTCCCCGGCCCCGATCGGGCAGTCTGGGAGGATGGCCGAGAAGCTGAGGCAGAACCTGACCGAAACCGTTTCCCGCGGAGCTCGGGCCCGAGCACGGGCCCGAGCACGGGCCGCAACCGGCGCCCGGGCGCCGCTGAGCCCGCAGGACGCCGTGCGCCTGACGGCCCTGATTCGCATGAAACGCCTCGCGATCGGATTGCTGCTCCTGATGGCGGTGGTGTTCGCGGCCTCGTTCGCCCTGCAGGAGACCTACCCGTGGCTGCAATATGTGCGCGCCGCGGCCGAGGGCGGCATGGTCGGCGCCATCGCCGACTGGTTCGCCGTGACGGCCCTGTTCCGCTACCCGCTCGGCCTGCGCATCCCGCACACGAACATCATCGCCAGCCGCAAGGACGAGATCGGTGCGAGCCTGGGCGAGTTCGTCGAAACGAACTTCCTCTCCGAAACGGTCATCCGCGGCAAACTCGAGTCGCTGGGGGCGTCCCGGCGGCTCGGCGTCTGGCTCTCCGAGGAGGAGAACGCGCGCCGGCTCACCGACGAGGTCGCGGTGGCGGGCGCCGGGCTGCTCAATCTGCTCAGCGACGACGCGATCAAGGACCTGATCGAGACCGTGGCGCGGGAGAACCTGTTGAAGCCGGAGTGGGGCCCGCCGATCGGGCGCGTCGGGGCGCGGCTGGTCGAGTCCGGGCAGCAGCACGCTGCCGTCGACCTGCTGCTCGAACGGGCCGAGGGCTGGCTGCTGGTGCATCCGGAGGCCTTCGGGCGGGCCGTGTCCCAGCGGCTGCCGGGCTGGCTGCCCGGCTTCGTCGACAAGCTGGTCGACGACAAGGCGCACCGGGAGGTGCTCGCCTTTGTGGCCGATGTGAGGGCCGATGTCGCACATCCGCTCCGCCTGGCGATCGACCGCTACCTGGTCGAGGTGACCGAAGACCTGCAGCACGAGCCGGCGATGATCGAGCGGGTCGAGGCGCTCAAGCTGGAACTGCTCGATAGCGCCCGGCTGCGCGAATTCGCGAGCGAGACGTGGGAGGCGGTCAAGGTGTCCCTGGCGGCGGCGCTGAGCGATCCGGCGAGCGGCCTGCGCACGGGCATCCGCTCGTCCGTCATGGAGGTCGGCGGGCGCCTGCGCACCGACCCCGCCCTCGGCGCCCGCATCGACCGGTGGTTGGCCGACAGCGCGAGCTACGTCGTGCGCCGGTACCGGCATGAGATCGCCGGGGTGATCACCGAAACCGTCGGGCGGTGGGATGCGGCCGAGACTGCCGAGAAAATCGAGCTGCAGATCGGCAAAGACCTCCAATTCATCCGCATCAATGGAACCGTGGTGGGCGCTCTGGCCGGACTGGTCATTTTCGCGCTCGCCCAGGCCGTTGTGGGCCTGGCGTAGCGAGTCGGGGCCGCGACACCGGGCCGCGCCCCGAATGGGGGATACCTTCCGCCCTCGGAACTGTGGCGGACAACCACGCCCGGCAACTGAACCGGGTCATGGAGCGGGTCACCGCTGAGAGCCGCGACGGGGTCATCTTCGTGCCCTCCAGTGCGCCGCCACCACCGCCGGAGGGACGGTTCCGATCCACCGAATCGTATGCGCACTGGGCCGACGGCCTGGCGTCCCGGATGGCTCCGCTCCTGGACGCGAACCGGATTGCGACCCAGGACACCGAACCGGTTCCCACCGACCACCAGGCGAGGACGAGGGAGGCGCAGCGCCAGGTTCTACGCCGGATTCCCGATCGAGTCACCGTCCGGCGAGTTCATCGGCGCGCTCTGCGTGTTTGATTCGAAGCCCCGGTCGGCAAGAAATCGTCGACGTCGTGCTGCTGCGCGAGCTGGCGCTGATGGTGCAGCGAGAACGCGCGATCCCCGTCACCGCCGAGTAGCGTCCGCGCGTTCAGGCGCCGTGGCCGAGCCCGGCGGGTGCCGCTCCCGGCGACAGGCGCGGAGCCGCGCCGATCACAGCGTTTTCCGGAACGCGCCGGTCGCGTTCGACGACCGCTCCGGAGTCGATCCGGGCCTGCCGACCGATCCGCACATAGCTGCCGAGCCGGGCAGCGCTGCCGACGACCGAGTCCGCGCCCACGTGCACGCTCTGGCCGATGAACACGTGCGACCCGACGATTGCGTCCTGGTCGATCCAGCTGCCGGGGCCGATCCAGGCTTCCGCCCCGACCCGTGCGCCACTCTCCACGTAGGCGGTTCGGGACACGAACGCCGCGGGGTGGACGCGCGCGCCGGGGGAGACCAGCCCGTGCCCGTTCGGGTGACGCCGGTATCGGGTGACGATCCCGGCCTCGATTTCGACTTCTTCATTCACTCTGCCCACGGGGCCTCCTTCTGCTGTCGCCGGCATCGGGCATGACGGCAACACGTCAGTGAAGTATGGAGCAGCTACCCGAACGGCGCCCGAATCAACGCTGGGTGTGCGCCGGGAGTCTGGAACAGCGGTCGGGCGGCCCGGGGGCGTGACGCGTGCATCACGGCCCCGGGCATGCGCCGACACTTCTTCTGAGAGTGGGCCCCGTCGGGCTCGAACCGACGACCCAAGGATTAAAAGTCCTTTGCTCTACCAACTGAGCTAGAGGCCCGCGGTTAATAATGTACAGGGGATTCCGGATCCGTTTTTCTAGGTACCGTGGGAGAGGGTCTTCTGCAGAAGACGGATGTGCCCACAGCGAACACGAGCGACGAAACCAGGAGGACGCGATGGCCGAGAATTTCCACAAGCCGACCCAGTTCTCGGGCAGCAAATTCGAGTCCTTCCAGGGCGGCGAGGACCCGGCGTCGATCAGCCGGGTGGCGCACGAGACCGCGCACGCGCTCCTGGCTCGCGTGCGCAGCGACCCCGACCCCGACATCGTCGAGCGGCTCGTGGCCTACACCGACGAGAACGGCGTCGACGCGGTGGCCGAACTGTGGTCGCGGGCGACCCCGCGGAGCCTGCCCGGGGCGCTCTGGCGGATCTACCTGGTGCGGTTGCTCATCCGCCAGGATCCCGAGGGTACGGCGTTCCTGTACCAGCGCGGAACCGAGGTCACCGTGGCGATCGACCCGGTCATCGCCGGTGCCGCCGTGCCCACGGGCACGGCCGAGATCATCGTTCTGGCCGACCAGATCCTGCGCGGAATCTTCACCGGCGACTTCGCCGTGGCGCTCGACCGTGCGGCGGCGTTCTGCCGGGTCACCTCCGTCGGGTGCACCAGCGTCGCGGACGACCTGGAGATGACGGAACCGCTCCGGTCCAGTGAGCTGACCACCCGCGCCCTCCGGTTCTCCACCACCGCCCAGGAGTTCAGCTCCTGCGCCCGGCTCTGGCGCAGCGATTCCCTGGACTGACCGAACCGGGACCGGCCGTGAGTCGGCCGGGCCGGTGCGCGAACCGCATCCGTGTCGTTTACACTGGACTCTGGTCGGGCCGCAGTAACCCCGGGCTCCAATATTCGCCGCTTTGAGCGGCCTCGCGCCGAGAGGCGTTCTGCGGTCCGGCCTCCACACTCTTCCTCGGCTTTTCGTGCTCTACCAATCCGATCCGGGCTCTGCGCCGAACCATGAGTCATGGACGTGGACAAGACCTGAGATGCTTGTTCTCATGAGTGCTGAATTCGACGTCGACCGAGAGTCGATCGTTCCTGCTTCCCAGGAGGAACTTCTGGGCCGGGTGGCGCAGGGAGACGAAGGAGCATTCGGGGATTTGTATGACCGGATGGCGCCCCGAGTCCTCGGCCTCGTCCGACGCCTGTTGGTCGACCCCTCGCAGTCGGAAGAAGTGACCCAGGAGATTTTCCTGGAGATCTGGCAGACGGCGACGAGGTACGAGGCCCAGCGTGGTGGGGCTTCGACCTGGATCCTGACCATGGCGCACCGCCGTGCGATCGACCGGATTCGGTCGTCGCAGGCCAGCCGCGACCGGGACATCAAAATCGGTATCCGTGATCTTGCGGTGGCCTACGACGAGGTGGCCGAGACAGTCGGAGTACGAATCGAGCACGAGAGGGTGGAGAAGGCGATGGCCAGATTGACGGAATTGCAACGCCAGGCGATCAGCCTCGCCTACTACGGTGGCCTCAGTCAGAGTGAAGTCGCCGAGCGGTTGCAGATCCCTCTCGGAACCGTGAAAACGAGGCTGCGCGACGGAATGATCCGCCTGCGCGATGAACTGGGAGTGGCGTCATGAGCGACAACACCCGGGATGACGAAACCCGCAACACCGCCGGGGAGAACCCGGGCGAGCTGGCCGGTGCTTACGCCCTCCACGCTCTGGGCGAGGAGGACGCCGCCGACTATGAGGAACACCTCGCAGCGTCCGAGCAGGCCCGCATCGAGGCCGCCGAGCTGAGTGACACCGCGGTGGCGCTGGGCCTTGCCGTCGCCCCCGTACAGCCCCCGGCCGCGCTCAAGGCTTCCCTGATGGCCAGGCTCGCCTCCACGCCGCAGCTCGCGCCCCTGCCGGGCGATCAGACCGCACCGGCCGCCGCACCGGCCGCTCCGCCGGCCACAGCAGCAGCAACCGCAGCGGGCACCGCATCCGAGGAGCCCGCAGCCCCCCGGCTCGCTCCGGCTCCGCAGCTCGAGTCGTCCCGGTCGTGGCCGGAGGCGACGGATGCTCCCGCGCCGCCCAACGATCCGGCACCGAACCCAGGTACGGCACCCGAGCGCGCCGCCCCCGAACGCACCGCCGCCGAACGCGCCCGGGTGCGCTGGTTCCAGCGTCCCGCCAGCGTGCTCGCGGCGGCCGCGGCAGCCGTCGCCCTGTTCGCGGGGGGGACGTTCGTCGGACAGTCGTTGGAGTCGGACCAGTTCGCGCAGGAGCAGGCCGCCGGCCTGGTGCAGATCACGGCGGCCTCCGACACGCAACGGGCCTCGGCGACGACCGCCGACGGTCAGGAGGCCACCCTGGTCTGGTCCGAGGAGCGCGGCCTGTCCGCGCTCCTGGTCGACGACCTGCCGGCCCTGTCGTCCGACCAGGACTACCAGCTCTGGTACATCGGCGGCTCGGGCGCGGTTTCGGCCGGAACCTTCGACTCGTCCGGTTCCGGGACCGTGTGGCGCGTGCTCGACGGTAGCCTCACCGCCGGCGACACGATCGGCGTCACGGTCGAGCCCAAGGGCGGCTCGAAGCAGCCGACCAGCGACCCGATCCTCGCCATCCAGAGTTCCTGACCGGTTCCCGGCCCGATCCTCTAGGCTCGAAGGATGACTGTTCGGCCGAGGACGCTGCCCTTCACCCTGCTCATCGACCCGGTCCCTGCGGATTCACCGCAGACGGCCTTCGGCGGCACCTTCCACGAGGTGGACCCCGGCGCCCCGGCGCTGCGCGTGGGGGAGCTCAGCGCCCAGCGGGGCGACGGCGTCTTTGAGACCCTCGGGGTTATCGGCGGCCGCCCGCAGGCGGTCGGCCCGCACCTCGCCCGGCTGGGAACCTCGGCCGCGATCTGCGAGCTGCCCGAGCCGAACACCACCCAATGGCAGGCCGCGATCGCGCACGTGGTCGACCGTGTCCCGGATGAGGGCGAAATCGTGCTGAAGCTCGTCTACAGCCGCGGCGTCGAGTCGGGCCCGGCACCCACGGCCTGGCTGCACGCGACCGCCGCGCCTGACTTCGGCCCTGTCCGCGAGGGCGGCATCCGAGCTGTCACCCTGGACCGTGGCTACCCGCACGGGGTCGCCGATCAGGCGCCGTGGCTTCTGATGGGCGCGAAGACGCTCAGCTACGCGGTCAATATGGCCGCACTGAGGGAAGCCCGTCGCCGCGGCGCCGACGACGCCATCTTCCTCACCCACGACGACTTCGTGCTCGAGGGCCCCACCTCGACCGTGATGCTCCGCACGGGCGGCGTCTACGTCTCTCCCGTCCCGAGCAGGGCCATCCTGCACGGCACCACCCAGCAGAGCGCATTCGAGCACCTGCGGGCGGCCGGGGAGCACACGGAGTACCGTGACGTGCGCGTCGACGAGCTGCGGGCGGCGGATGCCGTCTGGCTGCTCTCCAGCCTTCGTATGGCCGTGAGCGTGACCGAACTCGACGGCAGGCCGCTGCCCGTCGATCTCGAGCGCACCCGCGCCCTCAACGCCGCCCTGCTCGCCCGCACCACCTGACGTTCCGCGGCAGCGCCTCGCCCCAGCAGGGCGCTGAACTCTAGCCGAAGCGGCCGGAGACGTAGTCCTCGGTGGCCTGCACGCTCGGGTTGGAGAACATCGTGGTCGTGTCGTCGTACTCGATCAGCTTGCCGGGCTTGCCGGTGCCGGCGATGTTGAAGAACCCGGTGCGGTCCGAGACCCGGGATGCCTGCTGCATGTTGTGGGTGACGATCACAATCGTGTAGTCGGCCTTCATCTCCTCGATCAGATCCTCGATCGCCAGGGTCGAGATCGGGTCGAGGGCTGAGCAGGGTTCGTCCATCAGGATGACGTCCGGCTGCACAGCGATCGCACGCGCGATGCAGAGACGCTGCTGCTGCCCGCCGGAGAGGCTCGAGCCGGGCTTGTCGAGGCGGTCCTTGACCTCGTTCCAGAGGTTCGCACCCATCAGCGACTTCTCGATCAGGTCGTCCGCATCGGACTTGGCCATCCGGCGGTTGTTGAGCTTCACGCCGGCCAGGACATTGTCGCCGATCGACATGGTCGGGAACGGGTTCGGGCGCTGGAACACCATGCCCACCTGCCGGCGCACCAGCACCGGGTCGACGCCCGGGCCGTAGAGATTGTTGCCGTCGATGAGAACCTCGCCCGTGACGTACGCCCCGGGGATGACCTCATGCATGCGGTTCAGCGTGCGCAGGAACGTGGACTTGCCGCAGCCGCTGGGCCCGATCAGGGCCGTCACAGTGCGAGGCTCGATCACCAACGACACCTCCTCGACAGCGAGAAACTTGCTGTAGTAGACGTTGAGGTCGTTGACTTCAATGCGCTTGGACATGCATTCCTTTGGTTCGGACGGCCGAAGGCCGGGAGGTGGAGCCTAGCGGCCGAGCTTGGGGGAGAAGATTCTGGCGATGACGCGCGCGCCGAGGTTCAGCAGCATCACGATCAGGATGAGCGTCAGGGCACCGGCCCAGGCACGGTCGAGGTACGCCTGGGTGTCCGCGCCCTGATTGGCGTACTGGGTGTAGACGAACACGGGCAGGGTCATCATGCGCTCGTTGAACAGATCGTAGTTCATGCTCGCCGTGAACCCGGAGATGATCAGCAACGGGGCCGTCTCCCCGATCACTCGGGAGATCGAGATCATGATCCCGGTCACGATCCCGGCGAGGGATGTCGGCAGCACCACCTTGAGGATGGTCAGCCATTTCGGCACACCCAGGGCGTACGCCGCCTCGCGCAGCTCGTTGGGAACGAGCTTGAGCATTTCCTCGCTGGAGCGGACGACGACCGGGATCATCAGAACCGTGAGCGCGATGGCGCCGCCGAACCCGAAGCGGATGCCGGGGTCGTTGAACAGAAGTGAGAACAGGGCGAAGGCGAACAGTCCCGCCACGATCGACGGGATCCCGGTCATGACGTCGACGAAGAATGTGATCGCCCGGGCGAGCCGGCCACGGCCGTACTCGGTGAGGTAGATCGCACTCAGCAGGCCGATCGGAACCGAGATGAGCGTGGCCACACCGGTGATCAGGAGCGTTCCGATGACCGCGTGCAGGGCACCGCCGCCCTCGCCCACGACGTTGCGCTGGGACTGGGTGAAGAAGCTCGGCGTGAGGAACGCCGGAAGCCCGTTGACCAGGGTCGTGAACACGAGGGAGAAGAGCGGCAGCAGTGCCACCACGAAGGCCACGGTGACGAGGGCGGTGACCAGGCGGTCCTTGGCTTTGCGCACACCCTCGACGTAATACGAGAGGAGGAAGATGGCGACGCAGTAGACGACGGTACCGAAGAAGAGCGTTCCGACGATGTTGAATCCCTCGGCGGCCCCGGAGAGCATGAGCACGAAGAAGAACGCTCCGGTGACCAGCCAGCTGGCCAGCAGCACGATGAGTGGGGAGTGCCGGGGGAGCTTGCCCGCGGTGAGGGAGTTCGTCAGCGGCGCGGCCGTGGGTGCGGTCGTTCTCGTCAGGCTCATCAGTTCGCTCCGGAGAATGCCTTACGGCGGTTGATGATGACGCGGGCGATCATGTTCACCACGAGAGTGATGACGAAGAGGATCAGGCCTGTCGCGAGCAGGATGTTGACGCCGACGCCGTTCGCCTCCGGAAAGTTAAGGGCGATGTTCGCGGCGATCGTGGTGGGGTTCTGCGAGGTCAACAGCTGGAAGATGACGTCCCGGCTCGGTGAGAGCACCATGGCGACGGCCATGGTCTCGCCCAGGGCGCGGCCGAGGCCGAGCATCGAGGCGGAGATGATGCCGGCGCGGCCGAAGGGCAGCACGGCCATGGTGATCATTTCCCAGCGGGTAGCGCCGAGCGCCAGCGACGCCTCCTCGTAGAGCACGGGGGTCTGCAGGAAGATCTCCCGGGACAGCGCGGTGATGATCGGCAGCACCATCACGGCGAGCACGATGGCGACGGTGAGCGTGGTGCGCCCGGTGCCGGAGACCGGGCCGGCGAAGAGCGGGAACCAGCCGAACCACTCGACCAGGTTCGTGTAGAACGGCTGCACGAGCGGGGCGAGCACGCCGATGCCCCACAGCCCGAAGACCACGGACGGCACTGCGGCCAGCAGGTCGATCAGGTAGCCCAGACCCTGCGCGAGCTTGCGGGGGGCGTAGTGCGAGATGAAGAGCGCGATGCCGATGGCGATGGGCACGGCCATGAGGAGGGCGAGGAAGGCCGACCAGAGCGTGCCGAAGGCGAGCGGTCCGACGTACTGCCAGAAGTTGGTGGCGTCACCCTTGAACTCCTCCGGATCGGCCACGAAGGCCGGCAGACTCTGCACGAGCAGGAACGCGGCGACGGCGGCGAGGATGGCCAGGATAAGGCTGCCGGACACGATCGTGCTGGTGGAGAAGATGCGGTCGCCGGGGCGTTCCTTGGCCTTGAGCGTGGGGCGCTCGACTGCGGTCGTCATGCCGTAAATCTCCCTGGGAGGGTGAGGGTGAAAGCGGGGAAGGAGAGGTTCATGTCACAGGCCACGAACCCCAGTCTGCCCGACCCGGTGCTCGCAGACTAAGCGAGCACCGGATCGGGCAGCGGAGAAGCGGTGGAGCGGGTGTTACTTGACGGTCTCGAGAACCGCTGCGACCTTGTCCTGCAGTTCGGTCGTCATCGGTGCGGCGCCGGCGGATGCCTCAGCCTCGGCCTGTCCCTCGGCGCTGGCCATGTAGCCGACGTAGGCCTTGACGAGCTCAGCCTGGGCGGCGTCGGCGTACTCGGTGCAGACGACCGCGTAGCTGACCAGAACGAGCGGGTACTCTTCCGGGTTGGTGGTCGTGCGGTTGAGGTCGAACGCGAGGTCGTTGGCTTCGCGGCCCTCGACCATGGGCGAACCGTCGACGACGGCGGCGGCGGCTTCGGCGGTGTAGGCGACGAACTCGTCACCGACCTTGAGCTTGGCGACCCCGAGGTCGCCGGCACGCGATGCGTCGGCGTAGCCGATGGTGCCCACGCCGTTGGTGACGGCGTCGACGACACCCGAGGTGCCCTGGGCGCCCTCACCGGTCTGGAACGGGAACGTGTCGGAGGCCTTCTCGGTCCACACGGCCGGGGCGTTCTGGCCGAGGTAGTCCGCGAAGTTCTTCGTGGTACCCGAGTCATCCGAGCGGTGCACGGCGGTGATCGCGGTCGACGGGAGCGAGACGCCCTCGTTCAGCGCGACGAGGGCCGGGTCGTTCCAGGTGGTGATGGTGCCGGCGAAGATCTTGGCCAGCGTGTCGGCGTCGACGTTGAGCTCGTCGACCCCTTCGACGTTGAAGATCACGGCGATCGGGGAAATGTACGTGGGCAGGTCTACCGCGGTGGTGTCCGCTGCGCAGGAAGCAAAGGTGCCGGCGAGTTCTTCATCGCTCAGGTAGGAGTCGGAGCCGGCGAAGTCCAGACCACCGGCGATGAACGCCTCGCGACCCGCGCCGGAACCGGACGGGTCGTAGTTGATGGTGACGTCGGGGTTCGAAGTCTGGAAGGCGGCGATCCAGGCTTCCTGGGCTGAGCCCTGGGAGGAGGCGCCGCCGGCGTTGATCGTGCCGGTGAGGGCGCTGGCGGAGTCGGACTCCGGTGCGGCGCCTTCATTCGCGGCGCAGGAAGACAGAGCAAGAGCGGCGACGACGGCGATGACCGCGGGTCGGCCAAAACGCGTGAAATTCACAGAGATCCCTTTCGAGGGTTTTTTCAGAAAAGTGACTGCAAGTTCGAGGCCGGTGCTGGCCTCGGGATGACCATATTCCGCCGGGTTAACGACACCCCTGCGAAAAGGTTAACGGCGGGTGAACGCGGCGGGGCAGGGCAGGACAAGCAGCCGGTGACTCAGTGAAATGCCTGGTCAGTAGGCAGGTGAATGAGTCTCGATGGCGACGATCCCCGCGCTCGGATTGTCGGCGGACAGGTGCACCACCGAGAAAGACCCCGTTTCGAGGGCCGCCGCGTCGGAGATGTACGCACCGTGGGTGCTCCCCGTGGCCAGGGCGATCTCGTGCAGGATCTCGGGGAGAACCGGCCCGTGGCTGCAGATCACGGCGGTCTTGCGCGACCGCACCCGCTTGCCGATGCCGGAACGGACATCCGCCAGACCCTGTTCGAACGCATCCTGGCTGTAGCGGTCGGTGCGCTTGATCTGGATGCCGGTGGCCGCCGCGAGCGGGGCCACGGTGGTCACGCAGCGGGTGGCCGTGCTCGACACGATCCGCTGGGGCTGCCAGGCGGTGATCGTGGGCACGATCGCGGCGGCCTGCTGGACTCCGCGCTCGGTCAGTGGGCGGCTGAAGTCCGGGCCCGACCACTGGCCGGGTTGCACGGCCTTGCCGTGGCGAAGCGCGATCAGGGCGAAGGTGCGGGTGACCCCCATGTCGACGAGCTTCGCGAACGCATCGATGATGTCCACGTCGGGCGTGTAGCTGAGATAGCTGCGGGCCTTCTTGATGGTGACCCACTCGATCGCCGCGACCTCGCCGTTGGGCACGAAGGTCGAGTGCTGGATGGCCTCGGCCGAGATTTCCGCGGCCCAGTAGTGCACGATCTTCTCGCGGCCGTTGAGCAGCGAATAGGCGGAGACGCCCAGCGGCACGCCGAGGGCCACGGCCAGGCCGGTCTCCTCCTCGATCTCGCGCACGGCCGTCTGCGGCAGGGTCTCGCCCGGGTCGACCTTCCCCTTGGGGATGGTCACGTCGCCGTACACGGTGCGGTGGATCAGGAGAACGTGGATCTTGCCGTCGATCAGGCGCCAGCAAACGGCGCCCGCGGCGTAGACGGCGGGCTCACTCATCGGCGGCCCGTCGGGCGCTTGCGGTGGGTGATCTGCTGCATGAGCCGGTCCTGCATGTCGTCGAGCGGGTGGCCGGAGGCGTCCTGGTGGTGGCGCGTCCATTCGCCCGAGCTGTCCAGCCACCACGATGAGGTGCGGTCGTCCATGGCCCGGGTGAAGAGGGCGTCGATTTCGGCGAGGTGGTCAGGGTCGACGAGGCGCACCAGCGCCTCGACCCGGCGGTCGAGGTTGCGGTGCATCATGTCGGCGCTGCCGATGTAGACCTGCGGGTCGCCATTGGTGTGGAACGAGAAGATCCGGGAGTGCTCCAGGTACCGTCCGAGAATCGAGCGCACCTTGATGGTCTCGCTCATCCCGGGGACGCCGGGCTTCAGGCTGCAGATGCCGCGCACCCAGATCTCGATCGGCACGCGGGCCTGGCTGGCCCGGTAGAGCGCGTCGATGATGGCCTCGTCGACCATGGAGTTCACCTTGATCCGGATGCCCGACGGCTTTCCGGCCTGGGCGGCCGCGGTCTCCGCCGCAATGCTTTTCAGCAGGCCGCGGCGCAGGTGCAGCGGCGCCACCAGCAGGCGCTTGAACTTCTTCTCGATCGCGTAGCCGGAGAGCTCGTTGAACAGACGGGTGAGGTCCTTGCCGACCTGCGGGTCCGCCGTGAGCAGCCCGAGGTCTTCGTAGAGCCGGCTGGTCTTGGGGTTGTAGTTGCCGGTGCCGATGTGGCTGTAGTGGCGCAGCACGCCGTTTTCGTTTCGCACCACGAGGGCCAGCTTGCAGTGCGTCTTCAGGCCCACGAGACCGTAGACCACGTGCACGCCGGCCTTCTCCAGCTTGCGGGCCCAGGTGATGTTGGCCTGCTCGTCGAAGCGGGCCTTGATCTCCACCAGGGCGAGCACCTGCTTGCCCGACTCGGCGGCCGCGATGAGTGCCTCGACGATGGGGCTGTCGCCGGAGGTGCGGTACAGGGTCTGCTTGATGGCGAGCACATCCGGGTCGGCCGCGGCCTGCTCCAGAAACGCCTGCACACTGGTCGCGAACGACTCGTACGGGTGGTGCAGCAGGATGTCCTGGCGTGAGATGGCGCTGAAAATGTCCGGTTGCGCGTTCGGTTCCGGTGCCAGCAGCTGCACGGCCGTCGTCGGCACGTGCTTCACGTAGCGCAGGTCCGGACGGTCGATCCGCAGGTCGAACAGCCCGCCCAGGTCGAGCGGCGCCGGCAGCCGGTACACCTCCTGGTCGGTGACGTCCAGTTCGCGCACGAGCAGGCCGAGGGTGACCTCGTCCATGTCCTCGGTGATCTCGAGCCGGATGGGCGGGCCGAACCGGCGGCGCAGCAGTTCCTTCTCGAGGGCCTTGATCAGGTTCTCGGTCTCGTCCTCTTCGATCTCGACGTCTTCGTTACGGGTGACGCGGAAAATGTGGTGCTCGAGGATGTCCATGCCCGGGAAGAGATCCCCGAGGTGATTCGCGATCAGGTCCTCGAGCGTGATGAAACGCACACTGTCGGCCTTCTCGCGGCGATCCACGCGCACGAAGCGGGGGAGCATGGTGGGTACTTTGAGCCGGGCGAATTCCTGCTTGCCGGTCTTCGGATTGCGCACCCGGACCGCGAGGTTGAGTGAGAGCCCGGAAATGTAGGGGAACGGATGCACCGGGTCGACCGCGAGCGGCATCAGCACCGGGAAGATCTGGTTCGAGAAGTAGTCCCGCAGGGAACGGCGGTCGGCTTCGTCCAGAGTGTCCCAGTTGACGATGTCGATCCCGGCTTCGGCCAGGGCCGGGCTGACGAGGTCTTGGAAGGCGTGGGCGTGCCGGTCCTGCAGAACGTGGGCGGTGGTGGAGATATCGGAGAGGGCGTCCTGCGGGGCGCGCCCGATGTTTGTCGGTACGGCCAGCCCGGTGAGGATGCGTCGCTTCAGGCCGGCGACCCGCACCATGAAGAACTCATCGAGGTTGCTGGCGAAGATGGCCAGGAAGTTCGCCCGTTCGAGGACCGGCAGATCGGGATCCTCCGCGAGCTCGAGCACCCGCTGGTTGAAGGCCAGCCAGCTCAGCTCCCGGTCGAGGTAGCGCTCGGTGGGGAGCGCCGGATCGTTCTCGCCGATCAGGGGATCGAAATCATCGTCAAAGTCGTTGCCCAGGCCCGAGTCGGTCTGAATGTTATCGCCGTCCATTTGACCATCTTGACACTGCCGACCGCGCGAATGCGACGATCTGAGATGAACACTGGTCAACGCGGTCGTCGGCGGTACTGCACATCGATGGTTCGCTCGGTGAAACCGAGCGAACGGTACAGGTCCACCGCGGCCGTACTGTCGGCCTCCACGTACAGGTCCGCGGTTACGCAGCCGCGCTCGCGGAGGCGGTCGAGCCCGGCCAGCATGAGCCGTCGGCCGACGCCGCGACCGGCGGCATCCGGGTGAACACCGACGACGTAGATCTCACCCACCGGGGAGCCCGTCTCGACCTTCAGCCAGTTGTAACCGATCATCCGGCCGTCGCCGGCGTCACGGGCCACCAGGAAGTCGTCGGCTGCGAACCAGGGTTCGGCCAGGCGTGCGGTCAGATCCCCCGCGGTGAGCGCCCCCTGCTCCGGGTGCGCGGCGAACACCAGCGCGTTGAGCGCCACCCACTCCGCGTCGTCCTGCCCTGGCCGGAAAGCGCCGATCTCAATGTCGGCACGGATGCCGGCGCGCGCCGGGTCTTGGGGCTCGGCCGGGACGCCGATCGCCGTCGCCCCCGCCAGGTCCAGACGTAGCTGCAGCAGGGTGCGCTCGGCCGTGAACCCGAACCGGTCGGCGAGCTCCCGGGCGGCGGGGTGATCGCCGTGCGACCAGATGCGAAGCTCCCCGGACGCGTCGGCCAGGAGAGAGGCCAGGGCGGCCGCGCCGTGTCCGAGCCGGCGCCTTGTCGGGGCGACGACGAGGTCGAGTTCACCGGCACCGAGGATGCCCGCGCCCACGACGACGTCCCCGTCCGCGACCAGGAACGGGGAGCGGTGACCCGCTGCCGCATCGAAGAGGGACTGCTCGTTGAAGGGTGGGTAGCCGTCGGCCCGGGTGGCGGCGGCTCTGATCCGGTGGAACTCGGCCGCGAAGGCGGCATCCGTCAGATCAGGCGCGAACCGGATGAATTCCACGGGCACCGTCCTGTTCCTGCACATTGAACCGGTAACCGACGTTGCGCACGGTGCCGATCAGGGATTCCTGGTCGCCGAGTTTGGCCCGCAGCCGCCGCACGTGCACGTCCACCGTGCGGGTGCCGCCGAAGTAGTCGTAGCCCCAGACCTCGCTGAGCAGCTGCTCCCGGGTGAAGACCCGCGACGGGTGCGCGGTCAGGAAGCGCAGGAGCTCGAATTCCTTGTAGGTGAGGTCGAGCGGTCGGCCGTGCACCTTGGCGGAGTAGCTGTCCTCGTCGATGATGACCCCGGCGGCGCGGATGGTGGCGGATTCCTCCGGGCGCGGCACGCGCCCGGCGGCGAGACGGATGCGGGCATCCACCTCGGCCGGCCCGGCCGTCTCGAGGATGACATCGTCGACGCCCCAGTCCGGACTCACCGCGGCCAGGCCACCCTCCGTGAGCACGAGGAGCAGCGGAACGGTGCTTCCCGTGCTGCGCAGAATCTGGCAGAGCAACTTGGCCGCCATCAAATCGGAGCGGGCGTCCACGAGCAGGAGGTCAGCGTCGGGCGCGGTCACCAGCCGGTCCGGCTGTGCGGGGATGACGTGCGTGCCGTGTGACAGCAGGGCGAGGGCGGGTAGAACGTCACTGTTGTCCGCCGAGGTCAGGATCAACAACTGGGCCACGCGCACCCTCCAAGGATCGGTGCCAATCCTAGCCTGCCGCGGAAAGGGTCCCGAGCAGGGCAGAATGAGAGGGTGAGCTGGCAGTGGAAGAGCGTCGTCGTCGTGTGGTTGTTCGCGCTCGTGTGCGCCGTGCTGACCGGATGGCTGTCCTTGCCCGGCCAACATCTGGTCTGGATCAGCCTCGCCTTCGCCGGTTGCACGATCGGGACCCTGTGCGTCCAGCTTGCGACCGGCCGCAAAGAAGGTTATGTGGACCGCGTCACGATTAGTCTCGTCGGGGCCGTGACCGTGCTCGCCGCCGCCACCGGAATCTTCGCTCTGACCGGGCTCGTCTGACCCCGCACCGGCTCTGCGCCGACTTGCCTGGCTCTGATCGGACGGTCCGGGGGGTTATCGCCTGCGAGCGGGCTAGAGTATGGGACATGTCTATCCTCGCTATCGAAATCTTCTTCCTGGGGCTGCTCGCGCTGGCGAGCCTGTCGATCGCCTGGGTGTCCGGCATCGTTCTGTTCAAGCTGTACCGGGGGCAGCGGTAGTCCTCGATGTTTGAGCTCCCCACTCAACTCCCCTCCGAACTCGTGCCACTGGCGTGGCTCCTCGGGGTGTGGGAAGGTTCGGGAGTCATCGACTACCAGATCGGCGATGAGTCGGTCAGCCGCGAGTTCGGGCACCGGCTGAGCTTCAGCCACGACGGCCTGCCGCACCTGAATTACAGCTCCTACACCTGGCTCGAGCCCGACTCCGCCGGCGGTGAGAAGACGCCGCTGATGACGGAAACCGGGTACTGGCGGCTGAGCCGCGCCCAGGGGATCGGTGATCCGGGTCCGGGTCTGCTGCCGGCCGAGGGGGAGCATCCGTTCGTCACCGCAGCGGCGGTCGAAACCCTCCGCAACGCCGACGACGGCTTCGACATCGACGTGACCCTGGTTCACCCCGGCGGGGTCGCGGAAATCTACCTCGGCCAGGTCAAGGGCCCGCGCATCGATCTGGCGACGGATGCCGTGATGCGCACCCAGGGTGCTAAACCCTACTCGGCCGCGACGAGGCTCTATGGTCTGGTCGACAGCCATCTGCTCTGGGCCTGGGACATCGCCGCCCTCGGCCAGAGCCTGCGCACCCATGCGTCCGGCCGCCTCGCGCGCGTCGAATGAACCGGGCGCCACGACGCCGAACCGTCCGTTGAAAAGAGTCCCCATGACCCCGGCAGCCCTGCCCCTTCCCCCCTCCCCACTGCTCGAACTCGACGGCGCCGTGCAGGCCGAGGGTATCGACGCCGGCGTGGCCGCGCACTACGGCGCACCTCTGTCCGAGCAGCGCCGGCTCCTGGCCGGGGGAGCCGTCGTCGACCTGTCCCACCGCGGCGTGCTCAGCGTGGCCGGGCCGGACCGGTTGACCTGGCTCAACTCCATTTCCAGCCAGGAGCTGCGCCGCCTGACGCCGGGGGAGTCCACCGAGACGCTCCTGCTCGACCCGAACGGCCACGTCGAGTACGCCATGGAGGTCATCGACGACGGGGTGGAGACCTGGCTGCTGGTGGAAGCGGCCCAGCTGCCCGGGCTGCACGCGTGGCTCGACAAGATGCGCTTCACTCTGCGCGTGCAGGTCGTCGATCACACTCTCGCCTACGCCGTGATCGGGGCGATGGGTGACCCGTCGGCGCTGCCGCTCACTCCGGCCACTCCCAACGGCGTGCCCCTGGTCTGGCGCGACCCCTGGACCCAGGTTGCCGACGGCGGATACCAGTACGCGCCCGGACCGGCGCACCCGGCCGCCTCGTGGCACTGGACCGAGACCCTCGTGCCGCGCGCGTCCCTGCCGGCCCTCAGCGACGCCGTACGAAACGAACAGGTCACCGCGGCCGGGCTTCTCGCCCTCGAGGCCCTGCGGATCGCCGCCTGGCGCCCGCGCCGCGCCACGGAGGTCGACGAAAAGAGCCTGCCGCACGAACTCGACTGGCTCCGCAGCGCCGTGCACCTGAACAAGGGCTGCTATCGCGGCCAGGAAACCGTGGCCAAGGTGCACAACCTCGGGCATCCGCCGCGCCGGCTGGTGCTGCTGCACCTGGACGGCTCCGACGCGGTGCTCCCCGTGCACGGCGACGAGGTGCAGGCGGTGAAGCAGCTGCAGGACGGGACGACCGAGCACCGCGGAATCGGTCAGATCACCTCCAGCGCCATCCACTACGAACTCGGTCCGATCGCGCTCGCCACGGTCAAGCGCACGGTGCCCGCCACGGTCACCCTCTACGTGGCGTCCCAGGGCATCCTCGTCGCGGCCGCCCAGGAGGTCATCGTGCCTCAGTCGGCCGGCTCCGTCGCCGACATCCCCCGCCTGCCCCGACTCGGCATCCGCACGCCCGGCCGCTGACCCGGCTGCTGACGCAGCCCCGGTGCGCCCGCCACGTCGGTAGTATCGATCTCATGTCAGATGCATACAATCTTATTCTTCTCCGTCACGGCCAAAGCCTATGGAACCAAGAGAACCTCTTCACCGGCTGGGTGGATGTCAGGCTGAGCGAGCAGGGCGCGGGTGAAGCCAAGCGCGCCGGCGAGCTCCTCGCCGAGTCGGGCCTGCTGCCCGACATCCTGCACACCTCATTACTTACCCGCGCCATCCAGACCGCGAACATCGCGCTGGAAGAAGCCGACCGGCTGTGGATCGACGTGAAGCGCTCCTGGCGCCTGAACGAGCGCCACTACGGCGCCCTGCAGGGCCTCGACAAGGCGGAGACCCTCGCCAAATTCGGGCCCGAGCAGTTCCAGCTGTGGCGCCGCTCCTTCGACGTGCCGCCGCCCGTGCTGGCCGACGATTCCCCCTGGTCCCAGGCGCATGACCCGCGCTACGCGGCACTGGGCGCCGACCTCCCCCGCACCGAATGCCTCAGCGACGTCGTCGACCGGATGCTGCCGTACTGGGAGTCCGACATCACTCCCGACCTGCGTGCGGGCAAGACGGTCCTCGTCACCGCCCACGGCAACTCGCTGCGCGCGCTGGTCAAGCACCTCGACGGCATCAGCGACGTGGACATCGCCGAGCTGAACATCCCCACCGGAATCCCGCTCGTCTACCGCCTCGGCGCCGACATGATGCCGCTCGGCCCCGGCCGCTACCTCGACCCCGAGGCTGCCGCCGCCGGTGCCGCGGCCGTCGCGGCCCAGGGCAACAAGAAGTAGTTCCTCTCACCCACCACGAACGAGAAAGCCCCGGAAGCAGTCGCTTCCGGGGCTTTCTCGTTCGTGCGGTGCCGGGACGCTAGGCGTTCGTGTCCTGCTTCCAGGCGCCGGTACCGAGGTACTGCACCTTCTTCGCGATCGAGACCGCGTGGTCGGCGAAGCGCTCGTGGTACCGGCTGGCGAGGGTGGAGTCGACTGTGTCGGCCGCCTGGCCCTTCCAGGTCGCCCCGAGGACGGCGTCGAACACGCTGAGGTGCAGCGCGTCGACCTTGTCGTCCTCGTTGCGGATGGTCTCGGCCAGGACCATGTCCTCATTCGTCAGAAGCTCGGTGAGCATGCGGGAGATCGCCGTGACGAGTATGCCCATCTCCGCGAACGTACCGCGCAGGCTCTTAGGCACAACCTTGTCGGGGAACCGGTAGCGGGCCAACTGGGCGATGTGCGTGGCCAGGTCGCCCATCCGTTCCAGCGATGCGCTGATCCGCAGGGCGCTGACGACGATCCGCAGGTCGCGTGCCACCGGCTGCTGGCGGGCGAGGATCGTGATGGCCAGCTCATCGAGTTCGATGGTCAGCTCGTCGATCTTCTCGTCTTCGGAAATCGCTTCCTCGGCCAGGCCGACATCGGACTCGTTGAAGGCGCGCGTGGCCTTCTCGATGGAGATCGCCACAAGACGGGAGATCTCGACAAGGCGATCCTGCACTTCGGCGAGTTCCTGCTGGAATACTTCACGCATGGTGTGTGGTCCTTCCTGGGCGCGCGTAACGCGCAGACACGTGAGACCCACCTGGGCTCCACACAAGCGTGGGGGAGCGAGGTTAACGGCAGGTGCCGTGGTCTTGAACACTACCTAAAGTAGCCTGCGCTCCGGAACGCTCAGGTCACCTGCCGGTTATAAGTGTCAGTAATCTGGATAAATGGAATCGACAGGGCTTGTGCTGGTCGCTCTGGCACTGGGTCTCGCTGTCGGTGCCGGATTCATGACGCTGTTGCACATGGCCGAACATCACGGCCGGCGCGCCGCCGAGGTGGTGAACCCCGCCGTCCCCGACGGGGTCGACCAGGTGCTCGATGCTCTCGAGACGGCCGGCGCCGTGGTCGACCCGTCCAACAACGTGATCAAGGCGTCCCAGGCCGCGGTGTCGATGGGGCTGGTCTGGAACCGGCAGCTGGTTCACACCGAGCTCCTGGACCTGATCGGCCAGGTGCGCCGCTCCGGCGAGCCGATCTCGGAGAACCTGATTCTTTCCCGCGGACCCTTCGGCGATGCCAGCATGCGGGTGCGGGTGCGCCTGGCCCGGCTGGGGACGCGGTACGTTCTTCTGCTGGCGGAGGACCGTACCGAGGCTTTCCGACTCGACGAGGTGCGCCGCGACTTCGTCGCCAACATCAGCCATGAACTGAAGACGCCCATCGCCGCCGTGGGGCTGCTGGCCGAGGCGCTCAACCAGGCGGCGGACGAACCGCTGCAGGTACGCCGCTTCGCGACCCGCCTCACCACCGAGTCCGGGAGGCTCAGCCGTCTGACGCAGGAGATCATCGAACTGTCCCGCCTGCAGGCGCAGGATTCCCTCACCGAGCCGGAGATCGTCAACGTCGACGCCATTGTGGCCGCCGCGGTGGATCAGAGCCGGGTCACCGCGGAGGCCGCCCAGGTCACGATCGCCCTCGGCAAGAAGTCCCGTGCCGAGGTGAGCGGCGACGAACGGCTCCTCGTGATGGCCGTGCACAATCTCGTGGCCAACGCCGTGAATTACTCGGGCGACGGCTCCCGCGTCGGGGTCGGCGTGCGCAAGAATGCCGGAGTCGTCGAGATCAGCGTCACCGACCAGGGCGTGGGCATCGAGGAGGCCGATCTCGATCGGATCTTCGAACGCTTCTTCCGCGTGGACCAGGCTCGTTCCCGGCATACCGGCGGCACGGGGCTCGGCCTCGCGATCGTCAAGCACATCGTTCAGATCCACGGCGGCGACATCCGCGTCTGGTCGCAGCCCGGCAGCGGGTCGACCTTCACCATCCGCCTCCCGGAGGCGCCGTACCCCGCTCCGGCGGCGATAGGAGACACCCCATGAGCCATATCCTTCTGGTCGAAGACGAGAGCGCGCTCAGCGAGCCGCTGAGCTTCCTGCTCGAACGGGAGGGGTACGAGGTCACCGTTGCCGAAGACGGGCCCAGCGCCGTCACCGAGTTCGACCGCACCGGCGCTGACCTGATCCTGCTCGACCTCATGCTGCCCGGTATCCCGGGCACGGAGGTGTGCCGGGAGATCCGTACACGGTCGTCGGTGCCGATCATCATGCTGACCGCCAAGGACTCCGAGGTCGACATCGTGGTCGGGCTCGAGCTCGGCGCAGATGACTACGTCACCAAGCCGTATTCGACCCGGGAACTCCTCGCCCGCATCCGGGCCGTCTCCCGGCGCCGCACCGACGAGGCCGGGGAAGACCCGAGCCTGCTCTCGGCGGGTACGGTGAGCATGGACACAGAGCGGCACGCCGTGACGGTGTCCGGCGAGATTGTGAACCTGCCGCTGAAGGAATTCGAGCTGCTGGAATTCCTGCTGCGCAACGCCGGGCGGGTACTCACCCGAGGTCAGCTGATCGACCGGGTCTGGGGCAGCGATTACTTCGGTGACACCAAGACCCTCGACGTGCACATCAAGCGGATCCGGTCGCGGATCGAGGCCACCCCGTCGGATCCGACCATGCTGGTCACCGTGCGTGGCCTGGGCTACCGCTTCGAGGCCTGAGGCCTGAGGCCTGAGGCCTGAGGCCTGAGGCCTGAGGTGAGGCCTGAGCGCTGAGGCTCTCGCCCTACGGGGCCGAGGTCGGCAGGAGCGTCGAGTACTCTCTGAGCGTTCCATCGAGCACCGGAACGAGAATCTCGGCGCCGGTCTCGTTGCCGTACTGGAAGAAGACCGGGAACAGCGACCCCGGCGTGACGTCGGCCGTGACGGTGACGGTCGGGGCCTCAGGCGTGCCGAGCGTGACGCTGGAGTTCGCGTCCACGTTCACGTCCTGGGTGACCTTCTCCGTGCCGTCGTCGTACTGCACGCTCAGGCTGTGCGCCGAGTCGCCCGAGTTGACCACGGTGACGACGAGGTTGGCGACGGCGCCGTCGTCCGACAGCAGCATGGCGTTGCGGATGGCGAGGTCGCCGACGTTGCCGCTGACTCCGTCGCTCGCGTCATACTTCGCGGTCGTCGACTGCGGTGCCAGCAGGTTGCAGCCGCTGGTCCCCAACAGGATGCCGGCCGCCACGACGACGGACACGATGATACGAGCTCTCACAACGCCTCCAACAGTTCACCGTTCCGCCCGATGGCCAAACGCTGCAAATTTAGCTTTCGCCCCAGCCTACTGGCTCCAGCCGGGACGGGCAGCGCGCGCCCGGGCGCGGCGAACCTTACCACCGACAGCTGTGGTATTATAGACGCTGCTGAAGGGATACACATATGCTTTTTGAGGTTGGCGAAACCGTCGTTTATCCCCACCATGGTGCTGCGACGATCACCGAGGTGAAGACGCGGATGATCAAGGGTGAAGAGAAACTCTACCTGAAGCTCAATGTCACCCAAGGCGATTTGACCATCGAGGTGCCGGCCGAGAACGTCGACCTGGTCGGCGTTCGCGACGTGATCGGCAAGGAGGGCCTCGACAAGGTGTTCGAGGTGCTGCGTGCGCCGTTCACCGAAGAGCCCACCAACTGGTCCCGCCGGTACAAGGCCAATCTGGAAAAGTTGGCTTCCGGCGATGTCATCAAGGTGTCCGAGGTCGTTCGCGACCTGTGGCGCCGAGACCAGGACCGCGGACTGTCCGCCGGCGAGAAGCGGATGCTGGCCAAGGCCCGTCAGATTCTCATCTCCGAGCTGGCCCTGGCCGAGAAAACGGACGAAGAGAAGGCCTCCACGGTCCTCGACGAGGNTCGACGAGGTCCTGGCCTCCTGACCGTCAGAATTGGAATTGCTTTCGCTGGAAGGCGGCGCCCGAGCGGTGCCGCCTTTCGCATGTGCAGCTTCCGACTCCCCCCCCCCGCACTACTTCGTCACCCACCCCTCCGCGTCTATTCGTCGCCGACCTCACCAGATAGCCTCCAGACATGACTGAAACCCCTGCCCCCCAGGTCGCGGTCATCGTCGTCGCCGCCGGGACCGGCAGTCGCCTCGGCCGGGCCGAGCCGAAAGCATTCGTCTCTCTGGCCGGACGCACCCTGCTCGAGCGCGCGCTGCTCTCCGTCTTCGGGATGCGGGACCCGGTGCAGGTCATCGTCGTCGCGCCCGACACCCACCTGGCCCACGCCCGCCGGGTCGCCTCGAGGGCCGCCGGCGGCGCATCCGTCGACGTCGTGCCCGGCGGAGCATCCCGGCAGGAGTCGGTGAACCGCGGCCTGGCCATGCTGCACCCCGGCGTGCGCACCGTCCTCGTGCACGACGCCGCGCGCGCCCTCACCCCGGCCGCGCTCTGCGACGCCGTCGTCGACGCGGTGCGGGCCACCGGTCACGGCATCGTTCCCGGCCTGGCCGTGGTCGACACCATCAAAAGTGTCTCCGCCGCCGGCGGGATCACGGGCACGGTGGACCGCGCCGGACTGTCCGCCGTGCAGACGCCGCAGGGCTTCCCGCGGGAGATGCTGGCGGCCGCGGCTGCCGCGGCATCCGCCGGCTCATCGCTCGAGGCGACCGATGACGCGGGCGTGGTGGCCGCCGCCGGCTACCCGGTGAGCGTGATCGCCGGTGACCCGATGGCCTTCAAGATCACGACACCGTGGGATCTGGGCCGGGCCGAGTCCCTGCTCGGCGCGCGGGTGCCCGCCGGTTCCGGGCCCCGCGTGGGCACCGGGCTCGATGTGCACGCGTTCGACGACGACTCCGAGCTGTGGTTGGCCGGATTGCACTGGCCGGGGGAGCGCGGTCTGTCCGGGCACAGTGACGGCGACGCCGCCGTGCACGCCATCTGCGACGCCCTGCTCGCCGCCGCCGGCCTGGGCGATATCGGCGGTGTCTTCGGCACGTCGGATCCGCGCCTCGACGGCGCCCACGGTGACGTGTTCCTGAGCGAGACACTGCGCCTCCTGGCGGACGCCGGGTTCCGGGTCGGCAACGTCACGGTGCAGATCATCGGCAACCGGCCCAAACTCAGCCCGCGCCGCGCCGAGGCGGAAGCGCTACTCGGATCGCTGCTGAAAGCACCGGTCTCCGTCTCGGCGACCACGACGGACGCCCTGGGCTTCACCGGCCGCGGAGAGGGCCTCGCCGCCATTGCGACGGCGCTCATTCTCCCCGAACACCCGGCAGACCCTGACCTAAGCTGGGATGCGTGACCATGCGACTCTACGACTCCAGGGCCCAGGCCCTCCGCGACTTCATACCCCTCACGCCCGGCGCGGTGGGTATCTACGTCTGCGGACCCACCGTGCAGTCCTCGCCTCACATCGGCCACCTGCGCAGCGCCCTCGTCTACGACCAACTGCGCCGCTGGCTCACCTACCGCGGCTTCGCCGTCACCTTCGTGCGCAACGTGACCGACATCGACGACAAGATCCTCGCCCACTCTGCCGGCGGCACCGAGCAGTGGTGGGCCCTCGCCTACCGCTACGAGCTGGAGTTCACCGCCGGATACCAGCGGCTCGGCATCCTCGCCCCCAGCTACGAACCGCGGGCGACCGCCAGCATCCAGCAGATGCAGGATCTGATCACCCGACTGACCGACCTCGGGCACGCCTATCCGGCCGACGACGGCTCCAGCGACGTGTACTTCGACACGGCGAGCTGGCCCGACTACGGCGACCTCACCCGCCAGCGCCGCGGAGACATGGAACCGGCAGCGGATGCCGACCCGCGCGGCAAGAAGGACCCGCGGGACTTCGCCCTGTGGAAGGGGCGCAAAGCCGACGAGCCGGAGTCCGCCTCCTGGCCGTCTCCGTGGGGAGCCGGTCGTCCCGGCTGGCACATCGAGTGCTCGGCCATGGCGTCCCGCTACCTTGGGTCCCACTTCGACATCCACGGCGGCGGGCTCGACCTGCGCTTCCCGCACCACGAGAACGAGCTGGCGCAGTCCGCGGCCGCCGGCGACGGCTTCGCGAACTACTGGGTGCATAACGGGCTCGTCAACGTGAACGGGCAGAAGATGTCCAAGTCGCTCGGCAACTCGGTTTTCGCCGCGGAGCTGCTCGACCAGGCGCGCGCCATCGTCGTGCGCTACTACCTGGGGGCTGCCCACTACCGATCCACCATCGACTACCACGAGGGTTCCCTCCTGGAGGCCGAAGCGGCCCTCGAACGGATCGAGAGCTTCCTCGACCGCGCAGACCGCCGCCTGGCGGACACTCGTTTCGCCGGATCCGGGGTCGAAATCGTCCCGGACGAGTTCGCGTCCGCCATGGACGACGACCTGGCCGTGCCTCAGGCTCTGGCCGTGCTGCACGACACCGTCCGCACCGGCAACGCGGCGCTGGACGCCGAGGACCTGCACGCGGCGGCCGCCGCGCGTGGCCACGTGCTCGCCATGAGTGAGGTTCTCGGAATCAACCCGCTGTCGCCGGGATGGTCCGTGGCAACGGACGAACCGGCCATGATCGCACTCACCGCCCTCGTCGAGCGCCTGCTCGACGACCGCGAAATCGCAAGGCAGGGCCGCGACTATGCGGCCGCAGACCGTATCCGGGACGAGCTCGTCGCCGCCGGAATTACCATCGAAGACACCCCGTCGGGTGCCCATTGGAGTTTTGACTAATGAAGAACACAGACCGCAAGTCCCGCACCGGGGCCGTGCGCAAGGGCAGCCGGGGACCGCAGGTCGGTTCCGGCGGCCAGGGGCGCCAGGCGCTCGAGGGCAAGAAGCCCACGCCCAAGGCGGAAGACCGCCCGTACCACCCCGCCGGCAAGCGCAAGCTCGCCCAGGACCGTTTCGTCGCGGCGGGCGGCGGCCGCAGCCGCGGCTCCGCGGGTCCTAAGAGCGCGCCGCGCAGCGCCACCACCGGCAACACCGGCGGCGGCGGAGCGTCCACCCGCCGGGCCAAGCAGATCGACGAGCATGAGGTCGTGACCGGGCGCAACTCCGTGCTGGAAGCGTTGCGGGCGAAGATCCCCGCCACCGCCCTGTACATCGCCACGCGGATTGAAATGGACGTACGGGTGAAGGAAGTCCTCACCCTCGCGACGACCCGCGGCATCCCCGTGCTCGAGGTCATGCGCCCGGAGCTCGACCGCCTGGCCGGGCGGGACTCGGTGCACCAGGGCCTCGCGCTCAAGGTGCCGGCCTACGAGTACGCCGAGCCCCTCGAGCTGCTGGAACTGACGATCAGCCGTGGCCACAAGCCGCTCTTCGTCGCCCTCGACGGCATCACCGACCCCCGCAACCTCGGCGCCATCATCCGCTCGACGGCCGCGTTCGGCGGACACGGTGTGATCGTGCCGCAGCGTCGTTCCGTCGGCGTGACCGCGTCGGCGTGGAAGACCTCGGCCGGGGCCGCGGCCCGCCTGCCCGTCGCGATGGCCACCAACCTGACCCAGTCGCTCAAGGCGCTCAAGGAGCGCGGCGTGCTCGTGATCGGCCTTGCCGGTGACGGAGACACCCAGCTGCCCGAGCTCGGCATCGGTTTCGCCGAGCGCCCGATCGTGATCGTCGTCGGCAGCGAGGGCAAGGGCCTGTCCCGCCTCGTCACGGAAACCTGCGACGCGATCGTGTCGATCCCGATCAGCGCCTCGACCGAGTCCCTCAATGCGGGGATCGCGGCCGGAGTGACGCTGTACGAGGTTTCCCGCCTGCGCGCGGCCGCGAAGGCCGCCAAAATCGCGAAGCAGGCAGCCTCCGCGGCGGCGGCGGCGGCGGCAGCTGCAGCCTCCGCCCCCGCCTCCTAGCTCACCCTCGTCCCGCGAGATGCGGAGAAAGCACCCTCGTTTCCACAACGAGGGTGCTTTCTCCGCATCTCGCGGGGGCGGGCGGGCCCGTCGGCTAGACCTTGAGGCGCCAGTCGGCCTCGTCGTCGGCGGCCGACTCGTGCGCGTCCGCCAGGGCGGCGGTCTCGTCATCGGTCACGTCGATCGGGATGGTGATCTCCCCGGTGGCCGGTTCGATCACCGTGGCCTCGTCGCGGCGGTGCCGCAGCACATCCTTGACGTAGGAGGTGACGGCCTCCGCCAACGGGATGTCTCTGGACTGGTTCTGGGCCATGAACCAGCGGTGGTCGAGCAGTTGGTGGAAGATCTCGGCGGGCTCCAGCTTACCCATGAGGTCGCGGGGGATCGCCCGGATCACGGGTTCGAAGACTCGCACCAGCCACTCGTGTGCCAGCATCTCCTCATCGGCGTCCGGGTCACCGTAGGAGACCCGGTAGGAGTCGAGGTCGTTGAGCAGGCGCCGGGCCTGGTTTTCCTCGGCGTCGAGCCCGGTCAGCCGCAGCAGGCGTCGCTGGTGGTGGCCGGCATCGACGACCTTCGGCTGGATGCGCACGGTCGTTCCCTTGTCGTCGGTCTTGATCGCCAGTTCCTCGATGTCGAAACCGAGGTCGTTGAGACGTTCGACGCGTTCGGTGATGCGCCAGCGTTCGGAACTGGAGAAGGATTCCGACCCGGTCAGCTCCTTCCACAGCAGCCGGTAGGCGGCGACGATGCCGTTGCTGACCCGGATGGGGTCAAGCTCGTCGGCTGCGCGGCCGCCGGCCTCGAGGTCCATGAGCTCTCCGGCGATGTTGACGCGGGCGATCTCCAGGTCGTTCTCGCGCTGGCCGTTTGACAGCCCGCCCGGGTACAGCTGACCGGTCTCGGCGTCGACCAGGTAGGCGGCGAACGCACCGGCGTCGCGGCGGAACAGGGTGTTGGAGAGCGAAACGTCGCCCCAGAACAGGCCGGCCATATGCACGCGCACCAGCAGCAGGGCGAGGGCGTCGACCAACCGGGTGGCGGTGTCGGGCCGCAGGGTCTGGGAGTAGAGGGCGCGGTAGGGGAGTGAGAACTTGAGGTGCCGGGTGACGAGCACCGAGTTCAGCGGCTCGGCATCATCATTCGTGCGGTTGGTGATCACGGCGAGCGGCTCGACGCACGGGATTTCCAGGCCCTGCAGGGTGCGGAGCATCTCATACTCGCGCTTAGCCATCTCGCTGGTGGTCTCCTTGATGGCGACGACGCGGCCGCTCAGGTGCGCGAAGCGCACGAGGTGGCGGGAGATGCCCTTGGGCAGGGCCGCGATGTTCTCGTTCGGCCAGGCGTCCAGTGGGAGGTGCCAGGGAAGGTCAAGCAGGGCTGGATCGGCAGTGGCCGATGTGATGTTGAGTGAACCGCTCATCTCCTGAGTTTACCGGTGTGCTCCGGGGCCTGGGGACGACAAAAAACGGCCGGACGGAGCAAGCTCCATCCGGCCGTTCATTGACGAGCGGGTGCCTAGTCGGCGACTGCTCCACCGAGGCGGAGGCCGGTCTCGGCGTCGAACACGTGCATGTGGTGCGGCGTCGGGGTGAGGTACACGGTGTCTCCAGCGGACGGGTGCGAGCGGCCGTCGACGCGGGCGACGATGTCGGTGCGCTTGCCCTCGACCGTGGAGTGGCCGTAGAGGTAACCGTCGGCGCCGAGCTCCTCGACGAGGTCAACGGCGACTTCGAGTCCCTCACCGTGCGTGGTGGACAGGTGGATGTCCTCCGGACGAACGCCGATGGTGACCTTCTTGCCGGTGGAACCGGCCAGGGTTTCGCGGGGCACGGGGATCGTGGCGGTTCCGAACTTGATGCCGCCGTCGACGGTGTCGGCCAGGAACAGGTTCATGGCCGGGCTGCCGATGAAGCCGGCAACGAAAACGTTGTTCGGCTTCGAGTACAGGTCGCGTGGCGTGCCGACCTGCTGGAGCACGCCATCCTTGAGGACCGCGATCCGGTCGCCCATGGTGAGTGCTTCGGTCTGGTCGTGAGTCACATAGACCGTCGTAACGCCGAGCCGGCGCTGGAGCGAGGCGATCTGGGTGCGGGTCTGCACGCGCAGCTTGGCGTCGAGGTTGGACAGGGGCTCATCCATGAGGAACACCTGGGGCTGACGCACGATGGCGCGACCCATGGCGACGCGCTGACGCTGGCCACCGGAGAGCGCCTTAGGCTTGCGGCTCAGGTACGGCTCGAGGTCGAGCAGCTTGGCCGCTTCGAGGACGCGGGTGGCGCGCTCATCCTTGTTGACGCCGGCGATCTTGAGCGCGAAGCCCATGTTCTCGGCGACCGTCATGTGCGGGTAGAGAGCGTAGTTCTGGAAGACCATGGCGATGTCGCGGTCTTTCGGCGGGACATCCGTCACGTTGCGCTCACCGATGAAGATGTTGCCGTCGTTGACCTCTTCGAGGCCGGCGAGCATGCGCAGGGACGTGGACTTGCCACAGCCGGACGGTCCGACCAGCACGAGGAACTCGCCGTCGGCAACCGACAGGTCGAGCTTGTCAACGGCGGGAATGGCGGAACCCGGGTACAGGCGGGTCGCCTTTTCGAAAGTGACTGAAGCCATGGTTGTTTTCTCCTTCACCGGCAGGTACGTGCCGGACGATCCGTTGTGATGGGTTACTACGCCTGCCGCGCGTCATGTGCTACAGGTCAACTCCCTTAGTATGTCATGTCGGGGGAGCGCGGCGTCGGCGGGAAAGAAGCGGCGGAGCCCGCATGCAGGCCCCGTCTGGTCGTTTCCCAGAAAGGGGACCTACTATTTGGGAGGCATTCGCAAAAGGCTTGCCTCTGCACTTATAACTATTCGGAGCGAGCATTCATGACTATTGGCGGACCGGGCGACAGCCGTCCCTCTAAGAATCATCATCGCGACGCGGTACGCACCAAGGCCAAGCGGTTCCGCGAGGAACAGAAGAAGAAGGACCGCCGCAACCGGGTCGCCCTCCGCGGCGGCTTGACGGCCGTCGGTGTCGCCATCGCCGCGGTCATCGTGGTGGTCATCATCAACTCGATCCCCCCGGTCGGTCCCGGTCCGGCGAACATGGCCAGTGACGGCGTGCTGATCTCCGAAGGCATGGCGCCGGTCACGACATCCGCGCTCCAGCCCGAGGCGAAGCCGATACCGTCAGAACCGGATGCGACCGGCACCGTGGCCGACATCCGTGTCTACGCCGACTACCTCTGCACGTTCTGCAGCGAGTTCGAAGCCGCCAACAGCGAGCAGATCAGTCAATGGGTCACGACGGGTGCCGCGACCGTGGAGATTCATCCGGTCTCGATCCTGACCCACAAATCTTCCGGCACGAAATACTCGCTTCGGGCCGCGAACGCCGCGGCGTGCGTGGCGAATTACGCTCCCGAGAACTTCTACGACTTCAACGCCATCCTGTTCCAGAAGCAGCCCAAGGAGGGCACCGCCGGCCACGATGACGCGGCCATCAAGGGTCTCGTCAAGGACGCCGGCGTGAACGAGGGGGTGTCGAAGATCAACGAGTGCATCGACGACACGACCTTCAAGTCCTGGGTCATCGCATCCACTGACCGGGCGCTGTCCGGTCCGCTGCCGAACACCGAGGTCGAGGCCATCACGGGCACGCCCACGGTGCTCGTGAACGGGAAGCAGTATGTCGGCGCCCTCGACGATCCGAAGGAATTCGCAGCCTTTGTACTCCAGTCGGCCGGTGAGACGTACTCCACCTCGACGCCGACCCCCAAGCCGGCGCCGGCCGAGTAGGCTCCCGCGCCGATGGCTCCGTAACTCGGGTTCGTCATTTAGGATGGTGTGTCGAGGCGTCAATCGCCTCATGCCGGCCTGGCGCAATTGGTAGCGCACCACTCTTGTAAAGTGGGGGTTACGGGTTCAAGTCCCGTGGCCGGCCCCGTTCAGAGCGCGGTGAGGAAGTCCGCCGGATCGATGGCCTGGCGCACACCCGGCTTCGCATCGGTCGGCACGCCTCCGACATACAGCCAGCCGAGCAGTTCTTCCGAAACGGCGAGCCCATGGGCGTCGTGCACCGGCTGCGTGCGGACCAGAGGGCCGGAACGCCACATCACTCCCCACCCCTGGGCGGCCAGGAGCAGGCTCAGCATATGGGCGACTCCGGCAGCGACGGCGTCCTGTTCCCAGACCGCCACGGTGTCACTGTCGCGACGGCTCGCGACGACGGCGATCAGGAGCTCGGCGCGCAGTGGCTTCGCGGCAAGCCTGTCGGCGTCGGCGCCGGTCACGCCGGCGGCCTCGACCATGGCCTTGCCCAATCCGCGGCGCGCGTCACCGCGCAGCTCGATCAGTCGCCACGGACGCAGGGCACCATGGTCGGCAACGCGGGCCGCGACCGCCACCAGAGGCAGCAGTTCCGGGTGGCTCGGTGCCTGGTCGGTGACCTTGGAGTGGGACCGCCGCCGACCGACCATATCGAGGAGGTCGGACAACGCTTACTCGACGGGCTTGAAGTTGAGTGAGATGGAGTTCATGCAGTACCGGTCGCCGGTGGGCGTCCCGAATCCGTCATCGAAGACGTGCCCCAGGTGCGAGCCGCACTGCGCGCAGCGCACCTCGGTGCGCACGACGCCGAGGGTGCGGTCTTCGAGTAGTTCAACGGCCTCGGGGCGCACGGACTCGTAGAAGCTCGGCCAGCCGCACCCGGAGTCGAACTTCGTTCCGCTCTTGAACAGCTCGGCATTGCAGGCCCCACAGGTGTAAATCCCCGAGCGGCCCTCATCGAGGAGCTCGCCGGTCCACGCCCGCTCCGTGGCGGCGCCGCGGAGGACGGCGTACTGCTCTGCGCTCAGTTCCGCGCGCCACTGCGCATCCGACTTCTCGACCTCGTAGTCCATGTTCCATCCTTTCCTGCTCGGCCCGGAGAGACCGAAATCTATTCGTACCAACACTAAACTCGCCGGAACGCGACGGTATTCCTCGATCGGGAAGAGCGTCGAGTCTTCGGCCCCGACGGCATGTTACCGATTGGCCCGGCGGTTATGCAGGCGCCGACAAATAGGATGGTAGAGATCGAGGGAGGTGGCACGTGGACGCAATACCCGTTTCGGAGCCTCCCGAGGCCCCGGCCCCGGAGTCCCCGTCCTCTGAGCTCCCCTCCTCGGCAGGCCTGTCCGCGCGCGACCGGTCGATCCTCGCCTTCGAGGGGCAGTGGTGGAAGCATGCCGGCGCCAAGGAGCAGGCGATCCGGTCCGAGTTCGGTCTATCGGCCGCCCGGTATTATCAATTACTGGGGGCTGTAATCGACTCCCCACTTGCGGTGGCCCACGACCCGATGCTGGTGAAACGCCTGCAGCGGATGCGTGACGCCCGGTCGCAGGCGCGGGTCGACCGGTCACTCCATGCCACCGATTGACACCGGACCCCAGTCCATGCCGAATTACCGCCCACAAAGGATCGAACCAGTCTGACGATGCCGAGTTCCTATGCGAAAGACCGTTTCGACCACCTCCCGCACTCCCTGGAACGGGTGGGCGCTCACCGTGCACCCGGCAAGAAGGGGCGTGGCTGGGTGGCGTTCTGGTGGGCCCTCGGCGCAACCATCGTGCTCGTCGGTGCCGGAGTCGTCGGCCTGGCTGTGTTGAACAACAGCCTGAACTTGGAGTTACCGGGCACGTCGACGACCGCTGCGAGTACGGCCGACCCGAGTGCGAGTGACACGCCAACCGAGGTGCCGACGCCGGTCGCGACAGTGGATCCTGACTCGACCGTGACGGTTCTGAACGGGACCGCCGGCGAAGGTATCGCCCGATCCGTCGGCGAGGTCCTCGAAGCGGATGGCTGGACGATCGAGGAGTTGGACAACGCGAGCTCGGAGGACGTGCAGACCACGACCGTCTACTATGCCGATGCGGCCCTGGAGGGAGCGGCCCGCGGAGTCGCGGAATCGTTGCCCGGGGCAGAGGTGCTGCTTTCGAGTGACTTCGCCGACACTGCGGCGGCCCTTACCGTCGTGGTCGGCAGCGACTACGAGCCCGCCGAATAGCCGCCGCCTATACGTCGGGCGCTGGCACGTCAACCCCCTTTCGTTCTTCCATGGCTTCCGTAAGTTGGTCCGTGGTCGCTCATTTTGTTCCACCGGTCGCTCTCGCAAGGGGCGTATTCCACCGGTCGAATGCAATGGACGCAGTCACTGCGCCAGGCCCGGTACGGCCAACGGGCGCGTGTCGACGAATTCACAGCAACAGGGAGTTACACATGGCGAACGGAACCGTCAAATGGTTCAACGCTGAAAAGGGTTTCGGCTTCATCACGGTCGATGGAGGTGGCCAGGACGTCTTCGTCCACTACTCGGCCATCGACATGCACGGCTACAAGGTTTTGGAAGAGGGACAGCACGTCATCTTCGAACTGGGTACAGGGGCGAAGGGGCCCCAGGCAGAAGCGGTTCGTCCGGTCTGATCCAGCGGGGGTTGTGCGGCGGTCGACCGTCAGGTTGATGAGAGCTGCAGTTCGAGCGGGTTCTTCGGGTTACGCTCCGGGGCGCATCTGCGCGGCGTTGAAGCCGCGTTAGTGTTTGGGCGTGACGATGAAGATGATGATTCAAGCGCGGCGGCGAAGCACGGCCTCCAGAATTCGGACCATCCGGATCCTCGGGGTCGTGCTTCTGCCGTCTCTGCTCCTGGTCTCCGCGTGCGCCGGAACCGATGATGCACCGCAGTCTGCTGCACCCACCAGCGCCGGCACGGTGGTCGCTCCGCTGCGGGGCACGAGTGTTTCTGCCGGGAGCCTCCAGGATCCTGCCCTCTCGGTGAAGATCGACAACCACCCAGCGGCCAGGCCGCAGCTCGCCCTCGAGCGCGCCGACATCGTCTTCGAAGAACTCGTCGAGGGCGGGTTGACCCGGTACGTCGCGGTCTGGCATTCCGACGTGCCCGAGCTCGTCGGGCCGGTGCGGTCGATCCGGCCCATGGACCCGGACATTGTCGCCCCGTTCGGCGGCATCGTTGCCTATTCCGGTGGCCAGCAGAAGTTCATCGACATGATGGAGGCCACCGACATGGTCAACGCCGTCTTCGATACCGACGACACCGGTTTCTTCGCGCGCTCGGACGAGAAGGAAGCCCCGCACAATGTCTACCTCGAGGCCGCTGCGCTCGTCGCGCGGAACGCCGCCGTTGCGCCGCCGTCCCAGCAATTCGCCTACTCCGCGACCGTGCGGGGATCGTCTGCGGCCGTCGACGGCACTGCCACGTCGGCGATCAACTCCAGTTTCTCCACCGCCAGCGCGCCCGGCTGGACGTGGGATGCGGCCGGCGCCGCCTACCTGCGATCCCAGGAGGGAGCACCCGACCTCGACGCCGCCGGTGCACAGCTCCGCGCGACCAACGTCCTCATCCTGCGGGTCGATATCGACGACAGGTACGGGGATGTTCCCTTGACGACCATGATCGGTTCGGGGGAGGCCTGGGTCTCGGCCGGCGGTAAGTCCGTGCGTGCCGTCTGGTCCAAGGCCGACCAGGCCGCACCCATCCGTCTGGTCGACGACTCCGGTGTGACGATTCGACTGGCCGCCGGCAACACCTGGATCGAGCTGGTGCCGTCTGACCGAGGCGCCGTCGTGCTGGTGCCGTAGCCCCCTGCCGTTCACTTGCACTCTCGACCCCAGAGTGCCAGAATCGACTTGGCACTCTCTCTGTTTGAGTGCCAACCCATCACCGTTTTGGTAACGTCCGGGAGGGACGAGAAACACATATGGCAAAGATCATTGCTTTCAACGAAGAGGCCCGTCGCGGCCTTGAGCGTGGCCTGAACATCCTCGCTGACACTGTCAAGGTCACCCTCGGCCCGCGCGGACGTAACGTGGTGCTGGAGAAGAAGTGGGGCGCTCCCACGATCACCAACGACGGCGTGTCCATCGCCAAGGAGATCGAACTCGACGACCCGTACGAGAAGATCGGTGCCGAACTCGTCAAAGAGGTCGCCAAGAAGACCGATGACGTCGCGGGCGACGGAACCACCACCGCCACCGTCCTGGCTCAGGCGCTCGTTCGCGAAGGCCTGCGCAACGTCGCGGCCGGAGCAGACCCGATCAGCCTCAAGCGCGGCATCGAGAAGGCCACGGCTGCCGTGATCGCCGAGCTCATCGCCAACGCCAAAGAGGTCGAGACCAAGGAAGAGATCGCGGCCACCGCTTCCATCTCTGCCGGCGACGCCGAGATCGGCGCCATCATCGCCGAGGCCATCGACAAGGTCGGCAAGGAGGGTGTCGTCACCGTCGAGGAGTCGAACACTCTCGGCACCGAGCTCGAGCTCACCGAGGGCATGCGCTTCGACAAGGGCTTCCTGTCCGCCTACTTCGTGACCGACCCCGACCGTCAGGAAGCGGTCTTCGAAGACCCCTACATCTTGATCGTCAACTCCAAGGTCTCCAACATCAAGGACCTGCTCCCCATCGTGGACAAGGTCATCCAGACCGGCAAGCAGCTCCTCATCATCGCCGAGGACGTCGACGGCGAGGCCCTGGCCACGCTCGTCGTGAACAAGATCCGCGGAATCTTCAAGTCGGTCGCCGTCAAGGCTCCTGGCTTCGGTGACCGTCGCAAGGCCCAGCTGCAGGACATCGCCATCCTCACCGGTGGACAGGTCATCAGCGAAGAGGTCGGCCTCAAGCTCGAGAACGTCACGCTCGACCTCCTCGGCAACGCCCGCAAGATCGTCATCACCAAGGACGAGACCACCATCGTCGAAGGTGCCGGCGACCCCGAAGCGATCGCCGGACGTGTCCAGCAGATCCGCAGCGAGATCGAGAACACCGACAGCGACTACGACCGTGAGAAGCTCCAGGAGCGTCTCGCCAAGCTCGCCGGCGGAGTGGCAGTCATCAAGGCCGGCGCCGCGACGGAGGTTGAGCTCAAGGAGCGCAAGCACCGCATCGAAGACGCCGTCCGCAACGCGAAGGCTGCCGTCGAAGAGGGCATCGTCGCCGGTGGTGGCGTTGCACTGATCCAGGCCGGCAAGACCGCGTTCGAGAAGCTCGAACTGGTCGGCGACGAGGCAACGGGCGCGAACATCGTCAAGGTCGCCATCGACGCTCCGCTCAAGCAGATCGCCCTCAACGCCGGCATGGAGCCGGGCGTCGTCGCCGACAAGGTGCGCAACCTGCCGATCGGTTGGGGCCTCAACGCCGCGACCGGTGAGTACGTCGACATGCTCGCCGCCGGAATCAATGACCCGGTGAAGGTCACCCGCTCCGCGCTGCTCAACGCCGCGTCGATCGCCGGGCTGTTCCTCACCACCGAGGCCGTCGTCGCCGACAAGCCGGAGAAGAACGCTGCTCCGGTCGGCGACCAGGGCGGCGGAATGGACTTCTAAGTCCACACCGCTTCACCGCTTCACCGCTTCACCGCTTCACAACACAGGGCGCCTCCTTCGAGAGGCGCCCTGCGTCGTTAATGTCGCTGTCGTCTAACGCAGGAAGAGCCGCGCGTTGGCCTGCTCGATCTCGGCGTACTGCTGGCCGGCCTGATTCAGGGCCAGGTTCAGTCCCTCCGCGCTCTGGGACACCTGCTGCTGGGTCGCACGCCAGTCCGCGACGGCCGCCTGGAACGCGGTCGCGGCCTGGCCCGACCAGGAACCCTCCAGCGCGGTCAGCTGAGCGATCAGCCCGGCGACCTCGCTCTGGATGCGCCCGATGGTGGCCCGCGCCACGGAAGTGGTGTGGAGCACTGCTTCGCTGTCGACCTGATAACGGGTCATGGGGTCCTTTCGGCAGGTGTACGTGCCGATCAGGCTACGCAGCCGGACAGAGCCGCTGCCGGTGTCCCGTGTCGCTGAGTGAGAATCCGGGTGAAAGCTCCGCGGGGGAGGAACCGCTCGGGCGGAGCACGGAACTCCCTGCGAGGGAATGCGCGCTGCGAAGTTATGCGCGCTGCGAGGTTATGTGCGCTACGAGGTCACGACGGGGGCAACCCGCTGGGGCGCGCTCGGGGAACACGCCAGCGGGAACCAGACCCGGAAGGTCGCGCCGCCGCCGGGGGTGTCCTCGACCTGCACGGTACCGTTGTGGCTGGCGATGATCGAGGCGACGATCGCCAGGCCGAGCCCGCTGCCGCCGGTCTCCCGCGCGCGGGAGGTGTCGGCGCGCCAGAAGCGCTGGAAGATCTTGTCGCGGATCTGCGGCGGGATGCCCTCGCCGTGGTCGATCACGGCGATGGACGCACGCTGGTTGCGGCGGTCCACCGCGACCTCGAGTTCGACCGGGCTGTCCGCCGGGCTGAACCGCAGGGCGTTGCCCATCAGGTTCGTGATGACCTGGCGAAGCTTGTTCTCCTCGGCCATCACCACGGCGTGAACGGTGCCCGGCTCGGTGACGCGAGCCGGTTCCGGCGCCGGCGCCGGGACATCCGTCTTGCGTGGTTTGCGGGTGCGCAGCCGGGCCAGTGTGGCCCCGGCGAACGAAACCGACCCGCTCGCCGCATGGTTCGGCTCCTCCTGCTTCGGTTCGCTCGCGCCAGCAGAGGGGACTTCGCCGGTGGAATGCGCGAGGTCGATGGCGGTGCGTTCGACGGTGTCCTCGAACTCGGCGGGGATCGGCGTGAGGACGGTGATGGTTCGACCGGGGGAGGAGGCCATGGCGTCCAGCGCCGCGTCGCGGGCCAGCGGCATCAGATCGACCGGCGCGAGGGCCAGCGGCTTCGTCTCGTCGAGCCGGGCCAGCTCGAGCAGGTCTTCCACGAGACCGCCCATGCGGATCGCTTCCTTCTCGATCCGCTCCATTGCCTGAGCGATCTCTTCCGGCGACTGCAGGGCGCCCATCCGGTAGAGCTCGGCGTAGCCGCGCACCGAGACGAGGGGAGTGCGCAGCTCGTGGCTGGCGTCGCCGACGAAGCGGCGCATCTGGTCAATGGTGCGGGCGCGGTCTTTGAAGAGACGGTCGATGCGGCTCAGCATGGTGTTGAGCGATCGGTTGAGGCGCCCGACCTCGGTGTTGGGTGTGGCTCCGCCCAGCCGCTGGCTGAAGTCGCCGTCGGCAATGGCGGCGGCCGTGCGTTCCACCTCGCGCAGCGGCGCGAAAGTGGAGGTCACCAGGAGCCGCGTGAGCATTGCGCCCACCAGTACAACCCCGAGTCCGAAACCCAGGAAAATGGTGAGGTAGGTGGCCATGGTGTTCTCGGTCGGCTTCAACGAGACCGCCATGACCAACGTGCCGAGCGTTCCCTGCGGTGAGATCACGAGCGGAACCGCGACCGCGAGAAACTCGGTGTCGCGCGCAGCGTCCTCCAGCGTCATCGTCTTGCCGTCGAGCTCCATCACCGTCTGCAGGTCGAGCGCACCGGTCACGACCGGTAGCTCACGGCGCGGGATGTCCCGCCAGGTGTGGTCCTTGAGGGCGCCGTTCTCGTCATACAGGGCGACGTAGTAATCGGAGGAAACCACGGCCGTGGTGCCCTGGCCGAGGGCGGCCGCCGAGTAGCTGTTCGAGGCGGACTGGGCGTCGACCTGCAGCTGCGAATCGACCTGCTTGATCACATACTGCCGGAGCATGGCCATCGTGCCGATGCCGGAAACCAGCAGGCCGAGCGTCAACATCAGGACCGTCACGCCCGTGATCTTCGAACGCAAGGAAACGCGGCTCCACCGCTCCGAAAGTGACTGATGCATAGAAGGCCAGTGTATGGGCGGAGGCTGTGACTACGCCTTGGCGGCCTTGAGCATGTAGCCGAAGCCGCGCTTGGTCTGGATGAGGGGTTCGGTCGAGTGCGCATCCACCTTGCGGCGGAGGTACGAAATATAGGACTCGACGATGCCGGCGTCGCCGTTGAAATCGTACTCCCAGACGTGGTCCAGGATCTGAGCCTTCGACAAGACCCTGTTCGGGTTCAGCATCAGGTAGCGCAGAAGCTTGAACTCGGTGGGGCTGAGCTCGATGGGAGCCTCGCCGACCAGGACTTCATGGGTGTCCTGGTCCATGGTGAGTTCGCCGGCGCGGATGACGGCATCCTCGTCGGCGTGCATCGTGCGGCGCAGGATCGCTTTGATTCGAGCGACGATCTCGTCGAGGCTGAACGGCTTGGTGACGTAGTCGTCCCCGCCGACCGTCAGGCCGGTGATCTTGTCCTCGGTGTCGTCCTTCGCCGTCAGGAAGAGGATCGGGGCCGTGTAACCAGCGGAACGCAGACGCTTGGTCACACCGAAGCCGTTCATGTCCGGCAGCATGACGTCGAGAATGATGAGGTCGGGTTCTTCTTCGAGTACGGCGGAGATCGCCTGGGCGCCGTTGCCCACGGCTCGGACGGCGAAGCCGGCGAAGCGAAGGCTGGTGGTGAGGAGATCCCGGATATTGGGCTCGTCGTCGACAATAAGGATGCGGGGGCCGTCAGTCATGTCCCTAGTATCTGCGCGTTAGCTGGATGTTCACTGAAAAAGCCCGGTGCGCGTATCGGCGGGTAGATTGGGCTGCAAATCAGGCTGTCGCGGCGTGGGGAGACCAGGATGGGCGTACCGACCTTTGCGATTGTGGGGGCCGGCCTGGCCGGGGCCCGGGCGGCCGAAGCCATCCGTTCCGAGGGGTTTGCCGGAGTCATCGTGCTGCTAGCCGGAGAAGCCGAATACCCCTATGTGCGGCCGCCCTTGTCCAAGGACTACCTGGCCGGGCGGGCGGCCCGGGACACGATCGACGTGCGCCCGGCGAGGTGGTACGACGAGCGGGGCATCGACGTGCGGCTGGGCGCCCGGGTGGCCGGGTTGGCGCTCGACACCCACCTGCTGACACTACGGAAGGGCCGGCCGGTGCGCTACGACAGGCTGCTTCTCGCAACGGGCGCGTCGGCACGGCGCTTCCCCGGCAAGGGCGCTGACCTGGCCGGGGTGCATCATCTCCGCACGGTCGACGAGTCGGATGTGCTACGGGCCGAACTGGAGCCGGGTAACCGCCGGGTCGTGATCGTCGGGGCCGGCTGGATCGGCCTCGAGGTCGCCGCGGCCGCCCGCGGTTACGGCAACACCGTCACGGTGCTCGGTCGGGAGAGCGTGCCGCTGGCCCCGGTGATCGGCGACGAGGTCGGATCGGTCTTCGCGGAGCTGCACCGCGTGAACGGTGTGACGCTGCGAATGGACACGCACGTCGACCGGCTGATCGAGAGGCAGGGGAGGGTCGCCGGGGTGAGCCTTCCGGGCGGAGAGGTTGTGCCCGCCGATGTCGTCGTCATCGGGATCGGTGCGGTGCCGAACACGGGGCTGGCCCGGGCCGCGGGCCTGGCCGTCGACGACGGCATCGTCGTCGACGCGGCGTTCCGGTCCATCGACCCTGACGTCTACGCGGCGGGCGACGTCGCCGCGGTCTTCCACCCGGTGCTGCGGCACCATCTGCGCGTCGAGCACTGGGACAACGCCGAGCGGGCCGGCGCCGCGGCCGGCCGCTCCATGCTCGACCAGGCGGTCAGCTACGACGCGATCCCGTACTTCTACACCGACCAGTTCGACCTCGGGATGGAGTACTCGGGGTACGGCACGCTGGCCCGGGATGCGGAGGTCGTGTTCCGGGGCGATCCGGCGGCGCGGGAATTCATCGCGTTCTGGCTGGTGTCCGGCCGGGTCGTCGCCGGCATGAATGTGAATGTGTGGGACGTCAATGAGATGGTGCAGCGCTTCATCCGGACGGAGGTGCGGGTCGACGCGGCCCGGCTCGCGGATGAGAGCATTGGACTGGACGAACTGCTCGCCGGCGCACCCGAGTGAAGGACCTGACATGGACGATGTGACCACGGGGCCCGGCCTGCTGCTGCCCGATCTGATCCACCCTCGGCGGCTGATCGGTGGGCGCCTGTTCGACTTCTCGCGGGAGGTGGCCGTGATGGCCATCGTCAACCGCACCCCCGATTCCTTCTACGACAAGGGGGCGACCTTCGGCCTCGATGAGGCCGTGAAGGCGGCTCGGCGTGCGATCCTGGACGGCGCCGACTGGGTCGATATCGGCGGGGTGAAATTCGCGCCCGGCCCCTCCATTCCGATCAAGGAGGAGATCGACCGGGTCGTGCCGGTGATCGAGGCCCTGCGCGGCGAGGGCGTCGTCATCTCCGTCGACACCTTCCACCCCGCCGTGGCGCGTGCCAGCCTCGCCGCCGGCGCCCACGTGATCAACGACACCACCGGGGTACACGATCCGGCCATGGCGGATGTCGTCGCGGACAGCGACGCCACGCTCGTGATCACCCACAGCCTCGCGCCACCGCGAACGCCGTGGCCGGCGCCCACCTACGGCGACGTGGTGCATGAGGTCGCGGCCTTCCTGAATGAACGGGTCGCGCTGGCGCTTCGTCGCGGCGTTCCGGCATCCCGCATCATCGTCGACCCGGGGCATGACCTGAACAAGAACACCTACCACTCGCTCGAGCTGACCCGGCGGCTCGGCGAGATCACCGGGCTGGGCCACCCCACCCTGGTCGCCGTGTCCAACAAGGACTTCATCGGGGAGACGCTGAATCGCGAGCGCGGCGACCGAGCCCCGGGCTCGCTCGCCGCCGCCGTGTACAGCATCCTGCAGGGTGCCCGGATCGTGCGGATGCACAACGTCGTCGCCGCGGTCGACGCCGTGCGGATGACCGAAGCGATCCTGGGCTTCCGCGAACCGGCGTACGTGCGCCACAACCTGGCCTGACGATGCTGGATCGTGACGAGCTGATCATCCGTTACCGGGTGCCCGACCGGACCCAGCCGCACCTGCGGGTGAATTTCATCGCGAGCCTCGACGGCGCCGCCACGCGTGCGGGTGTGAGCGGCGGGCTCGGGAACGCCGACGACAGGCTCGTCTTCGACACCCTCCGAATGCTCGCCGACGTGCTCGTGGTCGGCGCGGGCACGGTGCGCGCCGAGGGTTACGGCGGCATCCGTCTTGGCCCCGCGGATGCCGCGTGGCGGGTCCGGCACGGACTCCCGGCGCAACCGCCGGTCGCCGTCGTGTCCTCCCGGCTGGACCTCGACCCGGGCCACCCTCTGTTCACGGACGCCGCTGTGCGACCGCTGGTCGTGACCCACGCCGCGTCGCCGCTGGGGCGCCGGGCCGAGCTCGCCGAGGTGGCGGACGTGCTGGTCTGCGGGGAGGAGGCCGTGGACCCGCGCCGGATGCGGGCGGACCTGGCTCGGCGGGGCTTCGCCCAGATGCTCTGCGAGGGCGGGCCGAACCTGTTCGGCGCGATGATCGAGGCCGACTGCGTCGACGAGCTGTGCCTGACCGTCAGCCCGGTTCTCGAGGGCGGCCCGGCGGGGCGGATCTCCGCCGGCGTCGCCGCCGTCACCCGGGAGATGTCGCTGCTGCACGTGCTGACCGCGGGGGACATGCTCTTCCTGCGCTACGCCCGCCGGGAGGCGTCCTGACTGTGCCCGGCCCCTCGCCCCTCAACCCGCCGAACCGTGAGTTTCGCCCCTGTTCCGGCCTGGAAACGGGGCCGAAATCACGGTTCGGCGAAGGTGCGGCGGGCGGTCAGACGACCACGGCCTCCGCGTCCAGGTTCTGCGAGTCGAGGATCGTGTAGCTGTACCCCTGCTCGGCGAGGAAACGCTGGCGGTTCTGGGCGAAGTCCTGGTCAACGGTGTCGCGGGCCACGAGCGTGTAGAAGTTCGCGGACAGGCCGGACTCCTTGGGCCGCAGCAGCCGTCCGAGCCGCTGGGCCTCCTCCTGGCGGGAGCCGAAGGAACCCGAGACCTGGATGGCGACGGTGGCCTCGGGCAGGTCGACCGAGAAATTCGCGACTTTCGACACCACGAGCAGGTTCTCCTCGCCGACCCGGAAGGCCTGGTAGAGGCGTTCGCGTTCGTCGACGGGGGTGGCCCCGGTGAGTTTGGGTGCGTCCAGGGCTTCGGCGAGCTCGTCGATCTGGTCGAGGTACTGGCCGATCACGAGGATGCGTTCCCCGGGGTGCTTGGCCACCAGACGCTTGACGACGTCGAGCTTCGCGGGCGCGGTAGCGGCCATCCGGTAGCGTTCGTCGTCCGCGGCGGCGGCATAGCTGAGCCGTTCGGACTGCGGGAGATCGATGCGCACCTCGTAGCAGGAGGCCGGGGAGATGAAACCCTGGGCCTCGATCTCCTTCCAGGGTGCGTCGAACCGCTTGGGGCCGATCAGGCTGAAGACGTCGCCTTCGCGACCGTCCTCGCGCACCAGGGTGGCGGTGAGGCCGAGGCGGCGGCGGGCCTGCAGCTCCGCGGTCAGCTTGAACACGGGGGCCGGCAGCAGGTGCACCTCGTCGTAGATGACGAGGCCCCAGTCCATGGCGTCAAGCAGCTCGAGGTGCGCGTATTCGCCCTTCCGCTTGGCGGTGAGGATCTGGTAGGTCGCGATCGTGACCGGCTTGACCTCTTTGACCTGCCCGGAATACTCGCCGATCTCGTCGGCCGTGAGGGTCGTGCGCTTGAGTAGCTCGTCGCGCCACTGGCGGGCGGAGACCGTGTTGGTGACGAGGATGAGAGTGTTGGTCTTGGCGGTGGCCATGGCCCCGGCGCCGACCAGCGTCTTGCCTGCCCCGCAGGGCAGCACGACCACGCCGGAGCCGCCGTCGAAGAAGCTGGAGACGGCTTTGTTCTGGTAGTCGCGAAGCGCCCAGCCGTCTTCCTTCAGATCGATCGGATGCGGCGTTCCCGGCGTGTAGCCGGCGAGGTCCTCGGCAGGCCAGCCCAGTTTCACCAGCTCCTGCTTGAGCTGGCCGCGGGCCCACGGTTCGACCAGGAACGAGTCCGGCGACGGATTCCCGATCAGCAGGGGCGCGATGCGCCGGGCCCCGGCGATCTCGGTGAGCACGGCCTCGTCGTTGCTCTTCAGGATGAGCTGACCCTCGGAGTCGCGGTCGATGACGAGCCTGCCGTACCGGCCCACCGTCTCGGCGATGTCCACGCTGACGGTCTGCGGGATGGCGAACTTCGAGTATTTTTCCAGCGTGGCCAGCATGTTGGACGCGTCGTGCCCCGCGGCACGGGCATTCCACAACCCCAGCCGGGTGATGCGGTAGGTGTGGATGTGCTCGGGCGCACGCTCCAGCTCGGCGAAGACGGCCAGGTCGTGGCGCGCATCCTCAGCGAGAGGGTGCGCGACTTCGAGCAGAACCGTGCGGTCACTTTGGACGATCAGCGGGCCATCAGACATAACCGTCGATCCTACGCCCCGTCAGTGTGAAGGCTCGCACCTACGGCGCCGGAGTGATGCTGATGATGCTGGACAGGGGCAGAGTGCGTTCGATGTCCGCGCGTCGGTCCCGGGCCCGGAAACGCCCGCCGCCCACGCTGGCCGGCTCGAGGAGGTAGTCCACCACCACGCCGCCGGGCATGGCGATGCTGACGACAACGGTCTGTTTCGCCTTGATCGCCGAGTCGAGCTGGCGGGCGAGCCAGGCATCCGCTGCCTGACCTTCGCCGCCGTCTGCGGCGCGCAGCGTCTCGACCAGTGCGACGGCCGGATCGGGCGCGTCTTTCGGCGCGACCCGGGCGAGCTGGTGCCGGCGCAGGTGCACGATCTCGTGCGTCGCGTCCTCCGCGGCGACGGGGTAGCGCGCATCGCTGAGCGCCCAGAAGACCACGTCGGAGGGGAACCGGCTGGTCAGCCGGCTTTCGGCGGCGGGAATGAGACCGAGGGAGGCGAGCGTCTGGTCCACGGCGATGGTGCTCAGCAGGGCTGCGTCGTCGGACTGGACGTAGGCCTGCGCCGGGGACTCCACGTCGTCGGCCGGGCCGACGCGCACCCGCCCGTAGCGGGCGGCGGACTCCCGGATCAGGTAATCGACGGGCTGCGGGATGCCGGTCAGGGAGACCGTGCGCAGGAACTCGAGCAGGGTCTCCGCCGTCTCGCCGGCCGCCAGGGCACGGTTCACCGAGGTGGCGGTGATGCGGTAGCTCAGGGCCAGTTCCCGGCTCTCCACGTCGGCGAGCCCGCGCAGGCGCGTGTCGATCGAGGGCGCGAGCGGCCCGGGGGACACGATGGACAGGTCGTTCTGCAGGTACACCGCGCCGCCGGTTGCCGGCAGCGATGCTGCCATGGTGGCGACGGCCGCCTCAAGGTCTCCGGCCAGCACTGCGGCACCGGCCGAGCTCGTGGTCTGGTGGGCGGTGATGCCGATCAACTCGGCGTCCCCGGCGAACTCGGTGACCCGGTCGTCCATCCACTGGCCGCCGGCCGGGTAGAGCCACGCCACGAAGTTGCGCAGCACGTCACCCCAGGAAACGCCGGGCCGGCGGGCGAGGATGCCGCGCACATCCGGCGGCAGGGCCGCCTGCCAAGCCTCGGCCAGGGTCGCCCAGCGGCGGGCGGTGCTTTCCAGCAGCCAGGCCTCCCCGGTCCCGGTCTCATTCCAGTACCCCTCGCACTGCGCGATGAGTTCGGCCCGGGCCGCGGTCGCGACGAAGGCGGGCGCGGATTCGAGGTCGACGCCCATCACGGCGGCGAGGCGCTTGGTGTCAGGCAGGCCGAGTCCGCCCCGGCTGAGTTCCCTGGCCGGCTCGCGGGCGAGCTCGGTGACCAGTTCGGCGATGGACGACACCGCGGCGAAGGCGCGCTCCGCCGCAAGACGGTCGGTGAACCGGGCATCCGTATTGTCGACGCTGGCCAGCGCCGCGGGTGAGGGCGTTGACGCCAGTTCGAGTGCGGTCGGCAGGCCCTGGTCAGGCCAGGTCAGCAGCTGCGCGGCCACCGCCGCGTAGGGGCTGAAGCGCCCGTCCGCCAGGCGCGCGAGCATCAGCGAGTCCAGCTCGGCCGCGCGGCCGGCGACCTCGGCCACGTCGACGGGCGAACCCGCCAGTTCGGACAGGCGCTGGGCGAGGTCGAACAGTGACGGCGCGGCATCCGTGCCGACCTCTAACCCCTGGCTGAGCTCACCGGCGACCGCGAGGACAGAGAGGGTGGCCCGGTCGAGCCGGGCCAGCACCCGCTGGATCGCGTCCGGCTCGAGGAGCGCCTCGGCCAGATCGAAGAAGTCACGGATGCCCGTGGGCGAGACCGCGCGAATGTCGATCGTGCGACGCAACGTTGCGTCATCCAGCGCCCGAAGGCGCGAAGCGAGTGTGAGCATTGCTACTCCTTATTCTGTCGTGCCTCACGAGTGCGACGCATGCCGGACATCACCATGAGGATGATGATCAGCACGAATCCGAGAGGCAATCCAAACAGCGGCAAAGCAAGCACCGCCGGCCAGACCCCCTGGCCGAAACCGTTGTCCGCCCCGGCCCCGGCCGCCGTGCCGAGGATGACGGCAAGGAACGCGAGGATGGACAGACCCACCACACCCGCAACCATGTAAGCAAGGATGCGTTCGAGCCGGTTCGCGGCGTGTGGGGGTTGATTGGTCACAGAGTCAAGGATACGGGGCAGGAACCGGTCCGACCGAATAGGCTGGACCGGTTGGCGCGTATTCCGCGCGCCCGGAATCCAGCGAGGTCCAGATGCCCACCGGCAAGGTCAAGTTCTACGACGAGGAGAAGGGTTTCGGCTTCATCGCCTCTGATGACGGCCACGAGGTCTTTCTCCACGCTTCTGCACTGCCCGCCGGAGTAACGGTCAAGGCCGGAACGAAGCTCGAATTCGGCATCGCCGACGGCAAGCGAGGCGCTCAGGCGCTGTCCGTGCGCATCCTCGAAGCGCCGCCGAGCCTGGTCAAACTCAGTCGCAAGCCGGCTGACGACATGGCCATCATCCTCGAGGATCTGGTGAAGCTCCTCGACGGCATCGGAGCGAGCCTGCGCCGCGGCCGCTATCCCGACAGCGCCCACAGCCACAAGATCGCGGCCATGCTGCGCAAGGTCGCGGAGGAACTCGATGCCTGAGGCCATCGCCGACGAGCGCCTTCTGGCCGCGGTAGACCAGGCGCGCACCGCGCTGCTGGAGATCACTCCGGCCGACAGCATCGGCGAACCCCTCGGTCACATTGTCGAGGGTGAGCGTGTGCTCTCACTGCTGTTCGACTGCAACCTGTCCGGCTACCCGGGCTGGCGCTGGACGGTCACCCTTGCCCGCGTGGACGGGATTTCCGAGCCGTCGGTTCTGGAAGCCGAGCTCACGCCGGGCGACGACGCCCTGATCGCGCCGGAGTGGGTGCCATGGTCTGACCGTCTGGCCGACTACCGCACGGCTCAGGAGCTCGCCGCAGCCGTTGCCCTGGCCGAATCGCTGGACGTTGACGACGACGAATCGGGCGAAGCGGACGACGAAGACGAAGACGAAGACGTAGACGTAGACGACGAAGACGTAGACGACGAAGACGACGAAGACGTAGACGACGACGACGTAGACGACGACGACGTAGACGACGACGAAGACGACGACGACGACGAAGACGACGACGAAGAGGACGAGGACCGCGGCGAGGACGTGCTCGACGGGATCGACTTCGGTGAAGCCCTAACGGCGTCGGTGCCGCACCCAGGCGAGTCCGACCAGACCGAGGCCGAGACCGATGATGGCAGCCCAGAGCCACCAGCCGACTCCGGCGGCGGCGAGTTCGCCCCGGAAGGCGACCGCGAGCACCAGGGCTACTAGCCAGCCGGCGGAGCCCGCAAGGAAAGCCTTGCGGGCATCCGTTCGAGCCGGCAGCGGGTCTGGCCGACGTTCACTGTCCTTCAGCCAAAGCCGCATGCCGAGGCCTACTTGCCCAGGTCCTGCACCACGAACTCGATCGAACGGACGAGCTGACGCACGTCTTCGGGCTCGATCGCGGTGAAGGTGGCGACCCGCAACTGGTTGCGGCCGAGCTTGCGGTAGGGCTCTGTGTCGGAGATCCCGTTGGCGCGCAGGGTCTTGGCTATGGCGGCGGCGTCGATCGCGTCGTCGAAGTCGATCGTCGCGACCACCTGTGACCGGTGATCCGGGTTGGCGACATACGGTGTCGCGAACGACACGCTCTCGGCCCAGTCGTAGAGAACGGATGACGATTCACGGGTGCGCGCGGATGCCCACGCCAGGCCGCCGTTTCCGTTGATCCAGTCGAGCTGGCTCTCGATCAGCAGAAGCGTGGCCACGGCCGGCGTGTTCAGCGTCTGGTTGAGGCGAGAGTTGTCGATCGCGTTCTTCAGACTGAGGAACTCGGGGATGTATCGGCCGCTCGCGGCGATCTGCTCGACGCGCTCGATCGCGGCGGGGGAGAACAGGGCCATCCACAGGCCGCCGTCGGAAGCGAGGTTCTTCTGCGGAGCGAAGTAGTAGACATCCGCCTGGTCGGCCTCATAGTCGATGCCGGCCGCCGCGCTGGTGGCGTCGATCACGGTCAGGGCGCCGGGATCGGCAACCACGCGGGTGACCGGGGCCATCACGCCGGTCGATGTCTCGTTCTGGGGCCAGGCATAGGCGTCAACGCCCTCGGTCACAACGAACTCGCTACGCGATCCGGCCGGTGCCTTGACCACGTCGGGCGCTTCGAGGAACGGTGCGGCCGCGGCCGCGGCGAACTTGCCGCCGAACTCGCCGAAAACGAGATTCTGGCTGCGGCGGAGGATGAGGGAGAATGCGGCGGCGTCCCAGAAGGCGGTGGACCCACCGTTGCCGATGATGACTTCATAACCGGCAGGGGCGCGGAGGAGGTCCGCCAGGCCCGTGCGAACGCGACCCACCAGGTTCTTGACGGGTGCCTGACGATGGGAGGTGCCCATCACGCTCGCGCCGAATTTTAAGAGGTTTTCGAGTTGTTCCTTCCGGACTTTTGACGGGCCGCAGCCAAATCGACCATCGCTGGGCAGAAGTTCCGGGGGAATTATCAGGTTCGACATATGGCGATTCTAATGGCCGCCAGCCGCGGCGATAAGGTGGGGCAGTGCACCCGAGCCGAGAGGAAAGCTGGACATGACGGATCTGATCGACACCACCGAAATGTACCTTCGCACGATTCTCGACCTCGAAGAGGAGAACATTGTTCCCCTCCGGGCTCGCATCTCCGAACGCCTCGGGCACTCCGGCCCGACCGTGTCTCAGACCGTGGCCCGGATGGAGCGGGACGGCCTCGTAGTCGTCTCCGGCGACCGGCACCTCGAGCTGACCGTCGACGGGCGCCGCAAGGCCGTGCACGTGATGCGCAAGCATCGTTTGGCGGAACGCCTGCTCAGCGACGTGATCGGGCTCGAATGGGAATTCGTCCACGATGAAGCATGCCGCTGGGAGCATGTCATGAGTGAGCGGGTGGAGCGCAAAATCCTTGAAATGCTCGGCCACCCCACCGAGTCGCCGTATGGGAACCCGATCCCCGGCCTCGATGAGCTGGGCGATTCGCCGGCGGTCGCGTTCATGGCCGGGGTGACGAGCCTCGTCGACCTGGTCGCCGGTTCCACCGGCCGGATCACCGCCGTCGTGCGCCGCCTGGGCGAACCCGTACAGGTGGACCCCGAACTCCTGGCACAGCTGAAGAACTCCGGGGTGCTCCCCGGGGCTACGGGGGTTTTCTCCGCCATGGGGTCCTACGTGCTCGTGCAGGTGCACGGGTTCGAGGTCGGTCTCGAGCTGCCCAACGAGGTCGCCGGTCACATTTTCGTCACCACTCCGGCCGCTGCCGCGTAGCTGCGTGGGCGTTGCCGTCGACATTGCCGATGTGCCCTCGTTGCCCACCACTTCGTTATCAATCTGTTAGAAAGAATGGCATTTCGCGTGACAAACGGATGAGCGTCCCGTAACTTGGAGGCGTCCACAGGCCCTCCGGCCGACGGGCACGGATCAAGTCGCCTTTCTTTCCCGTCTCTTGCTTCGGTTCTTACACCCGCGATGAGCGCAGTGGACGGGACAACTCCCTAGTGTTGTCGAGGCGCCGGAGGTCAACACTTTGGCTGCATCAGGTAACAGACTGTCCCATCGAGCCCCGAACTCGACATCCATCACCAACGGTTCGATCCCCCGTGACATTGAACATGCGGAGCTCAGTCACTTCCGGGCCGCCGGTCCTCGCTCTGTCCCACGGTCACGCCGCCGCGGTGCTGTGGCGCACATCGTCCTCATGACGCTCGCCGGTGGGCTGGTCGCGACCATGGCCATCCCGGCCTATGCGTTCGCCCCGACCGACGCGGAACACGCCGCCACGGCGTCGGCCGAGTTGACGCAAACGGGTGCGCAGTCCGTGGAGGTTGCTGCCCTGGCCGATACCGTCAGCGTCGCGCGCGACGGGTTCACGGCCACCACCCCCGAGGAGCTGGCAGCTGCGGCCGAAGCGGCCGCGGTTGAAGCGGCAGCCGCCGCGTCAGCCGTTGCCGCCGCCGAGGCGGTGGCCGCCGAGGAGCTTCGACAGAAAGCCGCTGCGGCGATGACCTCCTACGCAGCGTCGTATTCCGGACCGTCGTCGGCCGACTACCTGGCCACCCCTGCCTACTCGACTGTCGACCTGGGATCCGTCTACAGCGTCGCTTCCGGTTACCAGGGCGTTCCCTATGTTTATGGCGGGGCCACCCCGGCCGGGTTCGACTGCTCCGGTCTCGTCATGTACGTCTACGCGCAGTTCGGCATTTCGCTGCCGCATTCCTCCACCGGGCAAGGCGCGGCGGGCACCCGGATCCCCGTTTCGGAGGCCCAGCCGGGGGACCTCGTCATCATGGACGGCCACGACGGTTTCTATGCCGGCAACGGCAACATCCTGCACGCCCCGTATGAGGGTGCGTCCGTGCGTGTACAGCCGATCTGGACCAGCTTTTACTACATTGTCCGGCTCGGAACCTGAAGTCCCGTAGCAACAGGGCCGCCCGGCCCAAGATGAATGTTTCGTAACACGTAGCACATTCGGCGCCCGTCACTTCGCAGGGGTGCCGAATGTGGGTTAACCTGATGCTCTGATGTTTTGCGAGTTTTCGGGAGAGCCAAAGCGCGGGCGACGCACGATCCACACCATGGATGTGCGCTGCCGCTCCGCGTTGCGGCGGAGCAGTCGAGCACACCTGAGTTGCGCGTGTCGAGGACACGGTGTGGCCGGTAGGGCGTTGTCATTGTGACGGCGCCCTTTTTGTTTGCCTGTTCGCTCCTTCTTGCTGACTGTCGTAGTTCGAATGGCTGGAAGCCGTCCAGCCCTTTTCGAAAGGGAACGCATGCGCACACTGGTCCTCAATGCGGGGTATGAGCCCCTTGCCGTGGTGTCTTTCAAGCGAGCACTCGTGCTCGTGATGAATCACAAGGCAACGATCGTGCAGGCCGACCAGGGGCACCCGATCTGTGCCGCGTCCGGCTCCTGGGAGCGGCCGAGTGTCATCCTGCTCACGCGGTATGTGCGTATTCCGCGGTCTCGGGCCGTGCCGGTCAGTCGGCGGGGCGTGCTGCGCCGGGACGAGCACCGGTGCGGGTACTGCGGAAAGACGGCCAGCACGATCGACCACGTGCTGCCGCGGTCGCGGGGCGGCCGGGACACCTGGGACAATCTCGTGGCCTGCTGCCTGCGCTGCAACAACCTTAAAAGCGACCGTACGCCGGCCGAGATGGGTTGGAAGCTCCTCTTCCACCCGGGATTGCCGGTCGGCAGCACCTGGGTGGTGCGCGGAGCTGAACGACCATTGCCGCAGTGGGACGAATTCCTGGCTCCCGCGGCCTGATCGCGAAATGTAACGGGGATGTAACGCCAGAAAGTGACTTCCCGGTCCTGGTCCCCTAAGGTTGGAGAGCGCCGAACTCCGATCTTGGTGCGTTAGAGGATCATCTTTTGCCCCAGTCCGGCGTACCTGGCACTTCTGGTTCGCCAGAGACCCCGATTTCTCCTCCCACGCGCCGCGAGCTGCGTGCGCACCGCGAGGCAACGTCGGCCCAGGCGGACGCCACCGTGATCAGTCCGGTGAGCGTGGAGGTGCCGGTTGGCGTTCGCATCCGGGATGTGGGCGCGAAAACCGCAATTCCAGACGTCGACGTGGCGTCGATCGTGACGCGGAGCAATCGGCTCGCGCCGGTCACGCCGCCGAGAGTCGCCGCCGCCCGCCCGGTGCCCCGGTCGCATCGGCGGAGGCCGCTGAAGATCGCGGTGACCCTGCTGGCCATCCCCGGACTATTCCTCACCGCCGGTCTTCCCGCCTATGCGTTCTCGCCCGGCGGCAGCGAAACCGCCGCCGCGACCTCGTCGGGTGCCGAGGCGCAGGGTGTCACCGTGGCCAGTGGCGCCGCCGCCATCACCGTCGCCCGCGACGGCTTCACGGCGACCACGACCGAGGAACTCGCCCAGCGCGGTGCCGCAGCCCAGCGCGCGCAGGCCGCGCAGGCCGCGCAGGCTTCCCTGGCTGCGCAGGAGTCCGCCGCGGCGACCCGATCGGCCGCCGCCGACTTCGCCGTCTACAGCGTGCGGGCCGAAGGCGACGACTACCCCTGGTACGACCGGGCCACCGACGACCAGGGCGGCGGACTGTCCCCGCTCGGCTACTACTACCGCGAATGCGTGGATTTCGTGGCGTGGCGGCTCAATCGCGACGCCGGGTCGAGCGGCTCCCCATGGACCTGGACCTGGGGCAACCTCACCCCCGGCGGCGGAGACGGGAGCGCCTGGGCCGGCGCCTGGGCCGACCACGGCTGGGCCACCGGTGACACTCCCGTCGTGGGCGCGGTCGCCTGGTTCAACTACAACCACGTCGCCTATGTGCAGTCGGTCAACAGCGACGGTTCGGTCGTGCTCGAGGAATACAACTGGAACGGCAGCCACGCGTACAACACACGCACCGTGTCGGCCAGTGAGGTTCCGCTCTTCCTCTACCCGCCCAAGTAGCCGCCGGCGAACCGGCCGCGCGGCCCCTGCTGCGCTGCCCCGTGGCGCACCCTGTGGAAGCGGGCGCAAGGTGGAACGTGCGCCGCTCTCTCTGCCCTGCGCCGCGAGACGGCGGATGCGCTGCGGCGGCGGCGGACAACCGCTAAACTTCAAGGGCCAGCCTCTGTAGCTCAACGGAAGAGCAGTTCCGTCCTAAGGAAACGGTTGGGGGTTCGAATCCCTCCAGGGGCACCCGGATTCACCTGTCGATGCAGCGGCATCGCTTCGTCGCCGATCCGTTCCGCAAGCGGCGGGCATACCTCCATCAGAAATCGTTCGTTGGCGAAGCCGAGGAGAGCACCCCATGGTTAGAAACACCACCCGCGAAAAGAGCGATGGGGCCCCGGCGCCCGACGATTCCCGCAAACCCGATTCCCTGAGCGAGATCGCGAAGCCGTCCTGGAAGTATGTGCTGCGCAAGACCCTGCGTGAGTTCTCGGTCGATCAATGCCCCGACCTCGCCGCCGCCCTCACCTACTACGCCGTGCTGTCGATCTTCCCCGCACTGATCGCGCTCGTCTCGCTCCTGGGAGTGTTCGGTCAGGGGGCGAACTCGACGAACTCGATTCTCTCACTCATCGACCAGGTCGCCCCCGGCGGGACCGCCGACACGCTGCGGGGCCCGCTCGAGCAGTTCAGCTCGTCGCCGGCGGCCGGCGTCGCCCTCGTCGTGGGCATCCTGCTGGCCCTATGGTCGGCATCCGGGTACGTCGGTGCGTTCAGCCGGGCCATGAACCGCATCTACGAAATCGACGAGGGCCGGCCGTTCTGGAAGCTGCGCCCGATGCAACTGGGCGTGACCGTGATCTGCATTCTGCTCATCGTGGTGGTGCTCGTTGCCCTGATCGTGTCGGGTCCGGTCACCGACGCCCTCGGCAGCGCGCTCGGATTGGGGCAGACCGTGCAGATCGTCTGGTCCGTGATCAAGTGGCCCATCCTGGCGCTGGCAGCCGTATTGATCATCGCCATCCTGTACTACGCAACACCCAACGCCCAGCAGCCCAAGTTCCGGTGGATCAGCCTGGGTGCGTTACTCGCGCTCATCACCCTGGTGATCTCCTCGTTCCTGTTCGGCCTCTACGTCGCCAACTTCTCCAGCTACGACCGCACCTACGGTTCCCTGGCCGGCATCGTGGTGTTCCTGCTCTGGCTCTGGATAGCCAACCTCGCCCTGCTTCTCGGCGCCGAATTCGACGCCGAACTGGAACGGGGCCGGCAGCTGCAGGCGGGCATCGCCGCCGAAGAAGAGATCCAGCTGCCGCCGCGGGACACCCGCAAGAGCGACAAGGCCGCCGACAAGGCCCGTGAGGATATCACACTCGGCCGACGACTGCGGCTGAAGAGCAAGACGAGTGACGACCCCGAACCGAAGAAGAAGAAATGAACGCGCGTCCCTGGCAAGCCCCGAAATAAGTCTCGTCACCCCCGCCCTGCGCCCCGCGTTGTGCATTGCCGCCGGCGGTGCCAGTCTTGACGGATGCTGTTTCGGGGCCTTCCGGGATGAGCCACCAGAAGAGGAGAACCGATGACCGTTTCATCCGAGGAAGAGCTGGCCCTGGACCAGTGGAGTCGACGGCTGACGCAGGCCCTGCAGATCCTGGACCTCGAAGTCGACACCCAGGCGATCCTGCGGCTGGCCGAGGAATCACGGTCGGTGAGTCCCTCCGCCGGACCCGTCAGTACCTTCATTGTGGGCTTCGCTGCCGGACAGGCGACCAATAGCGGCAAGAAGAACGTTCAGTCCGCCGTCGAGACCGCCCTGAAGAAGGTCCACGGGCTCGTGGCCGATGGCACTCAGGGCGGCCCGGACAACCAGGGCTGGGTGGACTCAGCCCAGTAAAGGCGCTAGGCCGGGGCGGCTGTCCCGGCACTGGTCGTCGCCGCCGGCCCAGCCGGTTCAGCCACGGACTCGGACGGCTTCAGGCGAACGATGACCGCCTTCGAGACCGGCGTGTTGCTGCCATCCGCGACGTGATCAAGCGGCACCAGGACGTTGGCCTCCGGATAGTAAGCAGCGGCGCACCCGCGCGGCGTCGGGTAGGAGACCACGCGGAATTTTCGCAGTACGCGATTTTTGCCGTCCTTGTACTCGCCGACGATGTCCACCAGCTGTCCGTCGGCCAAACCGAGTTCGGTGATGTCTTCGGCGTTGACCATGATGACGTCGCGGCCCTTCCGGATGCCGCGGTATCGATCGTTGAAGCCGTAGATGGTCGTATTCCACTGATCATGGGAACGCAGGGTCTGCAGGATCAGGGTCCCCACGGGCCGTTCCACCGGCTCCAAGTCGTTCGCGGTCAACACGGCTTTGCCGGTGGGTGTGTTGAAGGTGCGGGAATCGCGGGGGCCGTTCGGCATGATGAAGCCGCCGTCTTCCCGGATCCGCTCGTTGTAATTCTCACACCCCTCCACGACCCGGGAAATGTGATCGCGGATCAAGTCATAATTCTTCTCGAAGCCGTCCCAGTCGGCGTTGATCCTGTCACCGAGGGTCGCTTTGGCGAGCCGAGAAATGATCGTGACTTCGGACAGGAGTGTGTGCGCAACAGGTTCCACAGTGCCCCAGGACGCGTGCACCGCGCACACGGTGTCCTCGACGGAGATGAACTGCGTGCCGGTCTCCTGAACGTCGATCTCAGTCCGGCCCATCGTGGGGAGGATGAGGGCTGCTTTGCCGGTGACGGTGTGGGAACGGTTGAGCTTGATGGAGATCTGGGCGGTGAAGTCACAATTTTCCATCGCCGCTTCCGCTGCCTGCGTGTCCGAGATCGCCGCTACCAGGTTTCCACCGAGGGCCAGAAAGAACTTGATTTTTCCTTCCCGCATGCGACGGATCGTTTCCACGGCGTCGGCACCGTGCTGCCGTGGAGGTTCGAAGTCGAACTCCCTCCCCAGGGCGTCCATGAACGCAGGGGGCATCTGCTCCCAGATGCCCATGGTCCGGTCGCCCTGGACGTTGCTGTGGCCGCGGATCGGGGACGCACCGGCCCCAGGCTTGCCGATGTTGCCGCGCAGCAGCAGCAGGTTGATGATCTCCTTGATGGTGGCGACCCCCTTCTTCTGCTGCGTGATACCCATGGCCCAGGTGATGATGACCTTGTCCGCTTTCAGGTAGCGCTCGGCGAGCTCGTCGATCTCCTCGATCCGCAGACCGGTCGCGTCGAGCACCTCCTGCTCGTCGAGCTGAGCAAGGTGCTCTTTCAGGTCTTCAAGGCCTTCGCAGTGCTCCGCCAAAAACGTGTGGTCCAAAACCGTGCCGGGGTTCCGGGCCTCGGCCTCGAGTACCCGTTTGGAAACGGCCTGAAGTAGGGCCATGTCGCCGCCAAGCCTGATCTGCAGGAACTGGTCGGCCAATTCGGTGCCTTTACCGGCGACGCCGCGGACCGTCTGCGGATTCTTGTACCGCTTCAGCCCCGCCTCGGGCAGGGGGTTCACAGCGACCAGGGAGCCTCCATTGCGCTTGCAGGCCTCCAGCTCGTTGAGCATTCGGGGATGGTTCGTGCCCGGGTTCTGACCCATCAAAATGATCAGGTCCGCCGCCGCAAAATCGTCAAAGGTGACCGTTGCCTTGCCGATGCCAATTGTCTGGCCCATGCCCCAGCCGGAGGACTCGTGGCACATGTTCGAACAGTCCGGCAGATTATTGGTGCCGTAACCGCGCACGAACAGCTGGTACAGGAACGCCGCCTCGTTGGACGTGCGGCCGCTGGTGTAGAAGGCCGCGTCCTCCGGGGAGGCCAGGGCGTTGAGCTTCGTGGCGACCAGTTCGATTGCCTCGTCCCAGGGGATGGGGCGGTAGTGGTCCTCACCGGCGGGCTTGTAAACGGGCTCGGTCAGCCGGCCCTGTATGCCAAGCCAGTACTCGCTTCGTCCCCGCAAGTCGCTCACGGAATGCTCGGCCCAGAAGTCAGGACCGATGACGACGGGAGTCGCCTCCCAGGTGACGGCTTTGGCGCCCTCCTCGCAAAATTCGAACGCCTTGCGGTGGTGCGGGTCAGGCCAGGCGCAACTGGGGCAGTCGAAGCCCTTCTTCTGATTCATGGCAAGCAATGTCTTCCGGGTGCGGTCGACTCCCATGTGCTCGAGCGCCGGCACAAGGGAATGCACTACGCCGGGGATTCCGGCGGCCCATTCCTTGGGCTTACTGACCTCGAGTTGGCTCTCGTCGGCTTCCTCAATTTTCGGAGTCTTGCTCACCATGGCCGTCCCCTTCAGATCCAGTAACTTCGAAGGAGGCCCCCGAAGGCGGGGTTGCACCCCCGATCAACAGTAATCACCCGACGAGGGTCATCGGAAAGGAATGCCACTTTTCGTCGGGCGATTGTGGGGTGTCGTCGGGAGTGCGGGTGCCGTCGTGGAGCATGGAACTGAATCTCAGATAGCGTCGTCATGCACGATCACCCCGCTCCGGTCGTCTCCGATGATGCAACGGCCCGGAGACGACCTCGTCTGGAGCACCTCATGATTTCCCCCCGCATCGCATTCGTCGACGTCGACGGCACCCTGATCGAGACCGGCTCGGAGATCGCAGACTCGACCATCGAGGCGGTGCGCACCGCCAGACACAACGGGCACCTGGTGTACCTCAGCACGGGGCGGGCGTCGGTCGAGATCTACCCGGCGATCCGTGAGATCGGATTCGACGGAGCCATCAGCTCCGGCGGAGGGTTCGCGGAAATCGGCGATGACCTTGTGATCGAACGCACGATGCCCGCAGAAGCGGTCACCCGGATGATCGGCTTCTACGAGGAGTCCGGGTATGACTTCTACCTGCAGTCCTTCGACGAGCTCTACCCGAGCCCCGGCGTGCACGACCGCTTCGCGGAGTATTACGCGTCCGACAGCAGACGGCAGGCGGGAACCGCGTCCGACCCGGCATCCGTCACCGGTGCCGCTGCAAACCCGGCGCTGAAGGCTTTCGCCGATGTTCGCCCGTACAGCCTCACGGGCATCGCCAAGTCGGTGTTCCTCGCCGGCGACCTCCGGGCGTACGACCGTGTTTCGGAAGCGCTCAGCGCTGACTTCCATGTCATCACCGGCACCATCCCGCACATGGGCCGCGGCAGCGGCGAGGTGACGCTCAACGGCGTGAACAAGGGTTCCACGATCCTGCGGCTGCTCGACCGGCTCGGCCTCGACGCGGCATCCGCCATCGGCATCGGCGACAGCAGCAACGACATCGAGATGCTGCAGGTCTGCGGGGTCGGCATCGCCATGGGCAACGCCACGGATGCCGTCAAGGCCCACGCCGACGAGGTCACCACCTCCGTGCTCGAGGACGGCGTCTGGAACGCCTTCCGCCGAAACGGTCTGGTCTGACCGGGAGGCGCGCCCACGAAGCGAGTGACGCGGGGTCCGGTAACGGACACCTCCCCGTCACCCGAGCGTTCTAAACTGATGGCGCGCGGTGACTGGCATCGCGACCCCGACGAGGAGCCTGCGTGACCCTGACCCCGATTCAGCCCGGCCAGGACGTGCTCGCGGCCGGACACCGCGCACCTCCGGCCCGCACCCTCGTCGACATTCTCCTCGAAACCGCCGCCCGGCATCCGAGCGCCCTCGCCCTCGAAGACGTCGACGGGGCCCTCAACTACCGGGACCTGATGCGCCTGGTCACCGAGCAGGCGGTGCAGCTGGGCCGCAGCGGGGTGCGCCGCGGCGACACCGTGGGCATCCGGATCCCGTCGGGAACCCGGGAACTGTACCTCTCCATCCTGGCGACCCTCCTGGTCGGCGCCGCCTACGTGCCGGTCGACGCCGACGACCCCGAGGAACGCGCCCGGCTCGTGTTCGGCGAGGCCCGGGTGGTGGGGGTGATCGGGCCGCGAGGCGTGTTCGAGGTGCGCAGCGGCATCGACGCGGAACTGTTCGCCGAACGGACGCTGGCGCCCGGCGACGACCTGGCCCTCGCCGGCACCATCGGCGCCATGCCGACTCCCGACGATGATGCCTGGGTGATCTTCACCTCCGGCTCCACCGGGGTGCCCAAGGGGGTGGCGGTGGCCCACCGCTCCGCCGCCGCGTTCGTCGACGCGGAGGCCGACCTGTTCCTCCGGTCCGAGTCGATCGGGCCCGCGGACCGGGTGTTGGCCGGCCTGTCCGTGGCCTTCGACGCGTCCTGCGAGGAGATGTGGCTGGCCTGGCGAAACGGCGCCTGCCTCGTCTCGGCGCCCCGTTCCCTGGTGCGCTCGGGCGTCGACCTCGGCCCGTGGCTGATCAAGCACGGCGTGACCGTGGTGTCGACGGTCCCGACCCTCGCGGCGCTGTGGCCGGAGGAATCGCTGGAGCGGGTGCGGCTGCTGATCTTCGGCGGCGAAGCCTGCCCACCCGAGCTCGCCGCGCGCCTCGCCGTGCGCGGGCGGGAGGTCTGGAACACCTACGGCCCGACCGAAGCCACCGTCGTCGCCTGCGCCTCCCTGCTCGACGGCCGGGGACCGGTGCGGATCGGGTTGCCCCTCGCCGGTTGGAACCTCGCCGTGGTGGATGCCGCCGGCACCCGGGTGGCCCACGGCGAGACGGGGGAGCTCATCATCGGCGGGGTCGGGCTGGCCCGCTACCTCGACGCCGGCAAGGACGCCGAGAAGTACGCCCCGCACGCCCAGCTGGGCTGGAACCGCGCCTACCGCAGCGGCGACCTGGTGCGCTACGAACAGGAGGGCCTCGTGTTCGTCGGCCGGGCCGACGACCAGGTCAAGCTCGGCGGCCGGAGGATCGAACTCGGCGAGATCGAGGCTGCGCTGCGCGCGCTCCCGGGAGTGGCCGGGGCCGCCGCGGTCGTGCAGAGAACCCCGGCCGGCAACCAGATCCTGGTCGGCTACCTCGCCCAGGTGGAGGGGGCCGTCTTCGACCGGTCGGCGGCCAACATCCGTCTGCGGGAAGAGCTGCCGGCCGCGCTCGTGCCCCTGCTGCATGTCGTCGACGAACTTCCCACCCGCACCTCGGGCAAGGTTGACCGCGGCGCCCTGCCCTGGCCGCTGCCGGCCGCCGGCGGCGAGCAGGCGGAGGCGTTCTCGCCCACGGCTGAGTGGCTCGCCGCCGGCTGGGCGGCCATCCTCGGAGTGCCGGCCGACGGCCCCGACGCGGACTTCTTCGCCCACGGCGGCGGATCGCTCTCCGCGGCCCAGTTCGTCTCGACCATCCGCGGGCGGTTCCCCGACACCCGCGTCTCCGACATCTACGACTACCCCCGGATCGGGTCCCTCGCCGACGAGCTCGACGGCCGCGCACCCGCGGCACCGAGCGCGGTGCGAGAGGTTCTGCCGGTACCCCGGCGTAGCGGTCTCGCCCTCACCCTGCTGGGGGTGCCGCTGCACGTGCTGGTCGGCGCACGCTGGCTGGTCTACCTGGCGGCGGCGAACAACCTGCTCGCCGGTTGGGCCGGTGCCTCCTTCGCGCCCACGATCTCCTGGTGGTGGGTGGCGCTCGGGTTCGTGATCTTCGTCACCCCGCCCGGCAAGATGGTCATCTCCGTCGTCGCCGCCCGGCTGCTGCTGCGCGGCGTGGCACCGGGCAACTACCCGCGCGGCGGGTCCGTTCACCTGCGCCTGTGGCTCGCCGAGCAGGTGGCGCTGCTCTCGGACGCCGTGAGCCTGGCCGGTGCCCCGTGGATCAGCTACTACGCCAGGGCCCTCGGCGCCCGCATCGGCCCGAACGCGGACCTGCACTCCCTGCCGCCGGTGACCGGGATGCTGGAAATCGGCGAGGGGGCGGCCATCGAACCCGAGACGGACCTGTCCGGATACTGGATCGACGGCGACGTGCTGCGCATCGGGCGGGTGCGGATCGGCGCCGGCGCCACGGTCGGCTCCCGCAGCGCCCTGTTCGGCGGCGCCGACATCGGGCGTGGCGCCGTGATCGAGCCGGCCTCGGCCGTCTCCGGGCCGGTGCCACCGGGCGAACGCTGGGCGGGGTCCCCGGCCGCCCGAGTGGGCGCCGCCCGCGGCTCCTGGCCGGCCGAGCGCCCGCCGCGCGGGAGCCGCTG
>NZ_SOGN01000016.1 GCF_004403395.1 Cryobacterium cheniae | reverse complement strand
CGGAACGGGCAACTGTTGCCGGTGCGCCGGCCACACTTGTCCGAAACGGGAACAGTTGCGGCCGGGACTACGGGCTACACGTTGAAGCGGAACTCCACCGGATTACCGCACGAAAACACATCACGAGTACAAAACAACTCAGCCGGCCAAGCCAAGCCAGGGAAGACCCTTACGACTCGCTCGAATCAACGAGCTTCGCGATCGCAACTGTTGCTGAAACGGACAATTGCGCCCGGCGCGCCGGCCACAATTGTCCGAAACGGGAACAGTTGCGCCCGGCGCAGCGAACCTTCAGGCCACCAATGTGCTTACGTCGGCTTGTTCCTTGACATTGGCTCGGAACCACCTAACGCGCGACGACAGGGCCGCGCTGGCGAGGTGAGGATGCCAGATAGCGCACCATTTGGTCGGAGACCGCTTGAGTGGCGTGCGGGTGCTTCGCGAGCTTCTCGAACAATACTTCTCGAGTCTCCTTGGCGGAGCTTGCGAAGGCTTGCCTGACGAGTACCATCAGGTCCGCGAGAAGGTCGCCCGACGGCACCTCATCAATCAACGCGAGATCCTTCGCATTAGGTTCTCGCTTCCGAGTTATCGCGATGCTGGCCGCCATGGAGAGGTGGAAGACGTAGTCATCTACCTGATCGTGCGTGTCCCGGTTTCCACGCAGGAACTTTTCACACTCTCGTACGATCGCGATCGAAGCGTAGTAGGCCCCTATCGGGTTAGAGCCGCCAAAGACCACGTCATAAATCTCATCTTTGAAGATCCGAGAGACTTCACCCCGAGAAACATGCGGCGCCTGAACAAGGGTCGCGAGAACGGCTTGCCCCATCTGATCAATCGAAACGAGGTCTTTCAGCGGGATCTGACGATTTCGGTAGTAGTTCTTGCGTCGCTCATAGTAAAGCCCTTTAGCTTTTAGGAATTCCTCGATCTCCCGTTGCACGCGATCAGTCGCGCGTAACGAGCTCAAGCCAAGAATGGTCTGGCTGTTCGTTGCGCGAATTATCCGATCCTTGACAAGGTCGTCGTCCGCTTGAATGATCTTGACCAACACGCCACGATCTTCCGAATACTCGTGCGACGAGCCTTGCTTATAGATTTCGTGCGATGTTTGAAGCCCGTTCACGATCTGCGGCGAGTCGAGGTGCAGTAGTTTCCCCGCGGGCTGCACTCGATCGGCCACGATGGTTACGCCGTTGTTTAGCCACCAGAAGTCGACATCTGTGTCCTGAGTACTCAAGGTCTCTTGGATACTCATGTTCACGCCGGAATCACTGTCGTAGTCGCGCACATTTGCATCGAAGAGCGACGCGTCGAGCTTCCCAGTTTCATCCGTAATGAATTTCTGGTAATCGTAGAGCTTGACTAGCCCAACATAACCACCGGACATATCAGTGGAAATTGGGTTTTCTGCCAACGTCAGCTCCACAGTTACCGGCGGTTTCTCCCGAGCGAGATTAGCCATACTCGCTGCATCAAGGAGATCAACAGAGGGGTCACAATTCCCGAAGGACGCCTTCAACGTAGCTTCAAGTTGGTTCGCTTTTAGCTCAACATTTTCATGAATTTGCTCCGCCTTTAGAGCCGCAAACGCCACGAAGATGCGAAGCCTTGGCATATCCATTGCGCGATAGGTGTCCAGGAAACGACGCGTGATCTCTATGAGCCGCGGATTGAACTGCTTTGCCAAGGCGATGTCGTCCCGAGCAAAATCCAGGAGTTTGGGCAGATGAACGATCAATTTGTCGACCGCGTTCTCCCCGAACCCGCGCGTATTCTTCACTTGGATTATCACCAGATCCAGCTGAGGATTTCTGCCCAGTGCACCGACATTCACGCCGTCGCGGACGTAGTACCCGTTAGCGAACAGATGAATTGCATCCACGCCACCATCGCGAGTTCCGTCAACGATCCCGGACAGGACATCGTCATGACTGGGCCGATACTTGGTTAGGTAATGCCACGAAACAAAGTACGCCTCCTGCTCAGCAGAATTGAAGCCCTCGGTCTCCCGGCGTGATCGTTCGACCATGTCCTCCAGCAAAACAACATCGTTCGCCCCCATGCGCAGCCCTCTCTGCCAATAACGCTAACTGACGAACTCGTCTTGGAGGCCGCCCTACGCGATCGTTTTACTCAGACACTCTTCACACAAGCGCCACGCTCGACCCAGAAACAGCCATATTCGCAGAATAACTCGACCCTCAGTTGTGAGGATAACGCAGCCACAGCGTCGCGAAGTCCAGGCGCTGCGACCACGCGACACGTCGACAGATCGACATGCGAGTCAGACCACGATGTCATGACGACTGAGTATGAGGCGCCGCACAGCTCGGAGGACCAGTCGCCCGAAGCGTAGAAGGGAGCGATCACCGCAAGAATTCGAATCGCCGGATCGAACTCACGATACTTCAGGCACTGATTGAGCGACTCATATCTTGTTTCGGTTGGCGCGTCCAAACCGGACGGAGCCTCCCAACACACCATCGATGTCGCTCCTGGCGATCCCTGCAGTTGGTTCTGTCAAGCGGGACCACTCAACTGGCCTGAGTCGAGTCGTTCCTGCCAAGTATCAAGAATGAATTCGGCGACGGTGACGGTGGCATTGAGCGCCAACCTGGCATGGCGAGCCAAGGCAGCGCTTCGCTCAGACTTGCCGTGATCAATGCCGAGCTCATTGCGCAGCTCGGCAAGCGTTCCAACCGTGGTCACAAGAGTGCGCAAGATCTTCTGCGATGCCTCGCTCCCGCGGGCGGAAGCTGGAACCGACTCCGCGCTCAAGGAGAGAAGGTCGGCGACCTTTCTGTACAGCTGCGGAACGTCATCAGCCCGTGGGTAGTCGATAAAACTCTGGTCCAAGACAATCTTGAACAGGCTCTCCAACAGGCTCTTGCAGGAAGAGATCGTGGCAGCGGGATCAGCAACGAGCCCGTCTCGAATACGGGTGAGATGCTCCTGAAGCACAACTGGGTCAGTCAGAGGACGCTCGTGAAGCCGAAGCTCGGGTGAGGAACCGTGAAAAGCGTCATTTCGTCGCCAGCCGTACACGGCATGCCCGCTGATCCAGTCCTTCGCAAACAGCGCGAACCCGTCAACCCGCAATATCTCATTGAAGGCGGCGAGGAGTTCGGCCACCTCCGCTTCGTCGGGTCGAACAATGGGATGAAGCATCTCTGCGAGCAACCTGAGGAACTCGTCATCGTCGGCATGCAGGAGATTGAACCGCGCGTCCGTGAAGACCCAGCCGTCGCCCCAGTCATAGTTCCTGACCTGGTGCTGATAGATGTCGTCGAAGGCGTTCGAGTACCTCTCGTCCGTGCTTGGCATCTTCTGGAGATCGTAGATACGGGCGAGAAAGTCAGGCTCGTCCAAATGGCCGGCCCACGGCACCTTGGACAGCGCGATCGAATCAGTCATCTTTCGACGGGTTGCAGAGGAGATCCGATGCCGAGGCGCTGCCATACGACAGATGGTATTGGTCAAGTCGTGGTTTGAACGAATTAGCAGCGGGCCGACACGGCCGGGAGCGAAAACGCGGAAACAATCAAAGTCGAGTAGGCAGCAGTTTGGTTGTGCCTTCTCACCGGCTGCGGCCGCGCAATTCATGAGCCGGGATGCAGACCGCAGCTCCTCTGCGATGTCGTCCAGTGCTTCCCTATCGCCGGCAGTGACGAGACGACTGACGGAATGCGCTCTCCTATACATGCGACGCGTTAGGTCAGCGCTTGCTCACTGCGGCACTCTGTCCCGCAGGCCGACGCCGACGGGGCCGTCTCAGAAGCTCCGCGAGCTACACATTGAACCTGAATTCCACCACATTGCGTTACGGATAAACATCTAAACTGGTCATCGTCATCTGGGCTTCGGCAACTTGGCTTCGGCTCCGCACCGCATGACGAGCCACGACGTATCCACCTGCCGGCGGACGTGGGCTGCAAGGTCCACCGAAGATGGTGCACCACCCGTGTCGTCATTCCACAAACTGGTAATCAGTCCAAAAGGGTGTCGAGTCTGTTCGAGAATCTGGCTATCGCGATGCCCCCGATGGTGTTGTCGTCGCTCATATACGGTGAGCCGTGTCGCATGATATTGCACCAACGGTGGGTTGCCCGGAGGTTGTCAATGGAGTCGTCTCCGCCGTCCTCAACACCCACTATGTGGTCAAGGTTTGGGTATAGGTCATCGGACGGATGAACGTCAGGCAGGATGCGGAGAAAGCAGATCTGGCACGTCCAACCATCCCGCTCATAAACCGCAGGCCCAAGCTTTCTGTAATTGCCAGATCGCGTCATTTTGCTCGGGCTACTTTTGGAGTACGGCGATATGGCAGGGGGCAAACCGGCCTCAGTCGTGCAGAATTTGCAGTCGCATATTCGGGGTGGGCCCAATTCGTCCACCATCTTTCGACGGCATGCCAGATGCGCGGCAGCGAAGTCCAACGCACGTTCTTCTTCGTCAAGCTTGACCTGGATGGAGGTGTAGACGACAAGCTGTGACTCATCGGCTTTGCAACCAAGGCAACGCTTGGACTGCGCGTAAATATAGAGGGCTCTGCACGAAGTAGAACAGTAAGCCTTGCTCCGGCTGTGATGCGGGAACGGTGCACCGCATCCTCGGCAGTCCGTTGTGTGGAGAGTTCTGACGCGGGAACGGGGCATGGAGTATGCCTATCAGAAATATAGAGTTCGTTGCGCATGGTGGCGAAGCATGGGCGGTCAGAGACCGCCATGGGTAATGCAATGAAGATGCGCACCCGGCGCCACGGCACGGGAGTCATCAGAGGCCATCCCGCGATTCATGCACCACGCGTCACCGACTGCCGCCGCCATAGAACAGCTGGGATGTCCCGGGAGCCGTCCCACCTGCTCCGATCGTCCTTCCTGTTGCGATAAGTTGACGACCATACACCTCCTTGAGATAACTGAACCGGCAACCTCAGGAGGCGCCGGCCCAACAGATCCAACGGCTTGGATTGCGCTTAGCTTGTCCGTGTTCTCGATCGCAGCCTTATTTCTAACTCGATACCTGGATGGCGGCCGCGCTAGGGTCAAGCTGAACGCTGTGCTGCTCGACGCTTCGTGGGGTCCGGTTCAAACTATTACCTCCGGGATCTGGCCGATCCCGTCAAAAAAGTTCACAGAGCGGCGGCCTGCGCCAGATCCGGCAGCTGTGATGGAACTCGCCGAGATAATCGTCGAGAACAAAGGCCGCTCGCCCGTCACGGTCTTGGAAATCGGCTTTGAATGGAAAGGCGAGAGGCGCGGAGCCTTTCGACGTCGCGTGGTGCATCATGCCACTCCCCGCATTTTCTCATTGCGCAACTATGGCGATCGTAAATACATTGAAAAATCTGAGGTGAGGCTTGAACCGTATGACGGAGTCTCCATGCTCTTCGACCTCTGGACCCTTTTCGAACCGGGGAGAGTGTCACCTGGTCATGTGAGAAAACTGCGCGCTTCTGTTCGAGTGTCGGGCAAGTCTTGGAAATCTCGCTCCTCTCGGCGGAAGCAATGGAAGATTCCGGACAGCGCAGTATCTAGCATTGCCAACCGTTCGCGATTGACGGTTCGTGGGATCGTCACGCGCAGCGTCATGAGGATTACGGGCGCGGACGTGACGGTGGTCTCGAACCCCGGGTACATCGGTCGGCTTGTCGAACAGCATCTTGGCGGCCGGTGGCCAACCGAGTTTGAAAAATCACATGAGCTTCTCCGGTCATACTTCGAAACGAGTTCCGAAATCAAAGCGATGGTTCACGACACTGAGACGCTGAGTCTTCGTTTCAATATCGAATACGCAATCCAGCGAGACTTGGACACACACCGAGACCTGATCGACTGGTCCGACATCGCCATGCCCCAACCGGATTCGGTACCCGGGGTGATTGTTCAGCATGACTGAACTGCTGGCGGCATTCCTGGGCGCGATCGTTGGCGGTGTTCTGTCCGCTTGGGTGGGCTCCCGGCAAACGGCGAAGGTCTTGAACCACGAGACCAAACTGGCCGCGACAGAGCGGCAGGAAGCCCAGCGCGTCGATGAGAATCGGCGGCGTTCCTTCGCAGCTGATCATTTGATTGCGGCACTCGCGAACTTCACCACGATCAGCCGAGACAACCGCGACCGCTCGGCGAACTTCGTGCGAGTCCCGGCGACAGCTGACGTTCATCTGGAACGGAACGTGCGGGCCTCGACGCTGCTACAAGCGGGCTCCAGTCAAGCACACGCTCTCCAGACAGAACTGCGCGAGCGATGGGATGCGCTGACATGGATGGTCCGCTTCAACCAGTCTGCGCAACCTGAGCGCTCGGAGGACCTGCGACGGCGCGATGCCAGCGACTTATTGAACTACGTCGAGTACGTACGGCGATCCCTGTGCGCCGTCAGCGGAGATTACCCGATGCCGCGGCATTTCTCCGCGCCGGATTCGCGCCGCGAAGAGCTCCGCCCCTGGGGTTTCAAGCCCGACGAGGGGTGCAACGAGCCCGACCTCACCGAGTGGCACTTCAGCTCCCGCCTGATGGGCAAGGTGAGCTTCACCTCGGGAGAGGTCCGTTGGTACGGACCCAACGGACTCGTCGTGGATCTTCCGCACGAGCCCACCGACGCGAGTCCATCCGACGCGTGAGCTGGCTTGCTCAACGATTTCAGCCTTGTGGCAACATCGGCTCATTCTCGACATCCCGCCGCCCGTTACGTTCCGCAGGCCGGATCATCGCATCCTCGTCATCCGGGACAGTTCAAGGTTCCGCAGACCACTGTCAACCGCTTGCGGGGTTCCGAACGAAGAATCGCGAGTAGTGCAGACACACCGCGCTCGCTGACTCCAGATGTCAAAAAGAGAATCGAAACTAAGTGAAATTACACGACAGAAGTCTATGAAGGCTACGGTGGGCAAATGAGCCTTCGAGCAGCAGTTTACTTGCGACAGTCTCTGGACGTCTCAGAGGGCATAGACCGACAGCGAGAGCGCTGCCTAGCCTTGGTCGACTCGCGCAATTGGACGCTCGTCGGGGAATACGCTGACAACGACACGTCCGCTTCAAAGGAACGCGGCGACGGCACCGCCTGGGCTCGCATGCTGGGAGACTTTCGGGCGGGCAAGGCTGACGTCGTTGTGGCAACCGACCTCGACCGCCTTGTGCGCCGGCTCGAAGAGCTCATCCCGCTGACAGCGGCGGGAGCGAAGGTGCTTACGCTCGACGGCGAGATTGATCTGACGACGGCGGACGGGGAGTTTCGCGCAACCATGCTGACCGGCATCGCCCGGTTCGAGGCCAAGCGCAAAAGCGAACGTCAGACACGCGCGAACGAGTACCGCAGAGCAGCCGGCAAATTGTTCAAAGGCGGCGTCCGCCTGACTGGCTACACGCAGGACGGTGAGGAGCACGAGACCGAGGCCGCCGTCGTTCGCCGCATCTTTGAGGAGTTCGTCGCCGGCGGGACACTCCGCGGCATCGCCGCCAGACTCTCTGAGGAAGGCGTCGCACCTCGTCGTGCACCTTCAGTGCGGACTGGACGGCCACGCAAGAACAACAAGCCGGCGCGGGAATTCGCCTCTTGGCCGCCGAGCTCCGTCTCCTCGATCCTTCGCAACCCCCGGTACGCCGGTCGGGCAACCTTTGAGAAAGTGGCTACGGGTGTCACCGGACAGTGGACTGCGCTCGTCGACGAGGCGACTTTCGATCTCGTGCAGATCAAACTGGCGGACCCGCGCCGCAAGACCAACCAGACGGGCACCTCTCGCAAGTACCTCGGCTCTGGTCTTTGGGAGTGCTACCTGTGTCATGTCCCGGTGACAACGACCGGCGAGCGGTACTGGTGTCGCGCGGGTGGGCACGTTGCCCGGTCGATGCGCAAGGTAGATCAGTATGTCCTCGCAGTCGTTTGCGCGCGGCTCGCTTCCCCGGAACTGGCCCGCGCGTTCACGCCTACCGACGATGAGGGCGTCCGCCGCTTGGCCTCCGAGGCGGCGGCCCTGCGTACGCGGATAGCAAGCACTGAGGCTGACTACGACAACGGTCTTATCGACGGTATCCGGCTCAGTACGTCGCTGGCGAAGATCCGGGCTGAGCTCCTACGAGTCGAGCGAGAGCGAGCCCGAGTCTCCGACGGCTCCGCGACCTCCGACTTGCTCGGTGCGTCCGACCCCGTTGCATTTTTCAAAGGGGCGAGCATCGACCGACAGCGCGCCATCATCTCCGAACTTCTGACGGTGCGCCTGCACAAGGCGCTGCGAGGCTCCAAGATCTTCCGCGAAGAAAGCGTCGAGATCCTCTGGCACCAGCCCCAGTTCTGACACTCGAACGCCCGGAAGATCGTCGGCTCACGGGCACGAACGTCCCGGTCTGGATTCCAACGTTAAGGGAGAATACCGACCGAGTCGTTCCCGTGAGGGCATGCAGAAATCCTGGTTCGCGATCCAGAGATGTGGTTCGCCGGCTGGTGATCTACGCGACTCGTCTTGAACACATCTGATCGGCTTCACCCCGACCATCCCCTCGTCTGATCTCGGCACGAAGTAGACCCGCCTGGCCATCGGCGAGCGGGCATGGCCAGCACCACCTGTTTTCAACGCACTACCGTGTTTCGTGACCGAGGCGAATCCTCCACTGGCGACCTAGACGGGATGCTGCAACAACTCGTCCGGGAAAAACTGGTTCCGAGTTCTTCGGACCTGCGGAATGGCCTTCTACAGCAAGCGCCTTCCGCCGCGGCGGTCCGTGTGCTGTCGAATTCGTTCATCGCGACCAGCTCCCCGATTAAACCGGTTCCATCAGATTATTTCTGTCAGCCTGGCCCATTCCGGTCGCGTGCGGTGTGGGAAGTCGAATGTGCCGCATGTCTACATAGTGGGGACCGACACCGGGCCCTGGTCAGCATCACTCCGCACTACGACGGACGGCTCGAACCCGCTGTCCCGTCAACCCAATCTCACTATGACCCCATCGTTTTACTTGACGATTCTCTCCCTAATCACTACATCTGGAGGCACCCCATTCTGAAAGAAGCCCGCCGGCCACTGGCGCCGAGCCCGAGCGCCCCGGGCGCCGTCACCCGTCATCGGGACCGCACGTCCTTGGTCTTGGAAGGTGCGGTGCCGCTGATCCCCACAGCGAGCTTGGAGCGCATCCACCACTTTCAGCGAGAGTCGCTGGCGCCCAACACTCGGCGGACGGTTCGCGGACAATGGGACACATTCAGCCAATGGTGCGCGGTGCAGGGTTTTGATCCTCTACCAGCGGAGCCTCTCATCGTCGCGGCATATCTGACCTACGCGGCTGACCTTGTGGACAGCACTGGAGAGTGGTTCTATGCGCCTTCCACGCTCAGCCACTGGCTCTCCTCGATCAATAAGGTGCATTCTTTGGCGGGATTTGCAAAACCGGGAGAACACAGGGACGTCGCGAACACGCTCGAGGGCATCTGTCGTGAGAGGGCCCGGCCGACCGCGCGCAAAGCGCCTCTTCTCTTGGATGGGCTGCGCAAGACTCTGGTCGAAATCGATCGCACCTCATGGCCCCACGCGGTCATCGGCCATCGAGACGCGGCCATCCTGACTATCGGATTCGGCGGCGCATTCCGTCGGTCCGAGCTTGCAGCCCTCGAGCTTCGGGATCTCAGCATTCACGCAGAGAACGGGCTACACATCCGCGTGCGACGCTCCAAGACCGATCAGCAGGGGAACGGTTTCCTGAAGGCCGTTCCATTCGGGGCCAGCCCGCTCACCTGTGCGCCGTGCGCATACATCCGATGGCTGATTGTCCTGTCCGCGGGAGCGAAGAGTTGCTCCGACCTTCAAGACGTAATTCGCGGTACTTCGATCACGGAACACGTCTGCAGAGAGACCGCGCCTGTACTCGACGGAGGACAGCCATTCCTCCGGCCTGTAATGAAAAATGGGGCGATCAAAGCGCGCCACATCACCGGAAACGTCGTCAATGACGTCGTCAAGAGAAGGGTGGCAGTCATCGGGTTTAACTCGGCGGACTACGGGGCCCACTCGCTTCGAGCGGGCTTCGTCACTGAGGCGTTCCGGGCTGGCGCTACCCACCACGAGATCATGCGTCAAACCGGTCACCGCAGCCCAGACACGGTTGAGATCTACTCACGGGAGGCGAATCCCCTCGACAGCAATGCTGTCGTTCTACTCGGCCTCTGACCAGTCTGTCGGTTCTAAGGTTCACCCCGCGTTTGCAGTCAAGCGACGTTTCTGAGTGCTCGCGCCTTCGCTGACACCAGCTGCCACCCCTAGACGAGCACTCCCGAGTCGACGAGACAGTCGCTGCCGCTGGTTCGCTCCAAGATCGGCGACTTAGAAGTCATCCTCACGGCATCCCGACTGTAGCTCCAGGGTCAACTGGCAGCTTCCTAAGCTTATACGGCGTTTTCCACTCCCCCCTCCGCCCTGATCAATGACCGCTTGATGTCAGTTCTCGTGCAAGATGAGACTTGTCTCAATCTACTTGAGGCTCCAAGTGCCAAGATTTGGCCGACCTTTGCGCAATTCCGCGGAAGACGCTGGAGCCCCATGGTGCTCGTCAGATTCCCAAGTCGAGTCCGCGCGTCGCAGGTGAGCCTTCTAGCAGCTCGCCTGCTTCTCCCGCAGCGATGATGAACCTTGACTCAGATAAGGTCCATTCACGCTTACAGGGCACGTGTTCGCGAACTAGCGCTTAGTCCAGAACCGCTAATATTTCGCTACCCAGGCTAGGTGTTTGCGACGGCTAATCCACTGCGCCTTGATGCCTTGGGCGTCCAGGTCGAATGCCGGCCCATAGTCCTTGGTTGGAAATCCTTCACGAAGCTCAAGCGCTGCTCTCCGCTCTGTGGGGCAGTCACGGGCTAGAGAATGTGGCTCGTGCGCTAGTTTGCTGTTGATCCTTCTGAGACATGGACCGCATCTGAAGCGCCTGCTGACCGAGTTTGTCGATGCTGGGTAAGCGGAAGTCGCTGGGAGCTTTGAGCAAGCTTGGCACCCACGCGCTCTCTTGAGGTGAAATGCGGGCGCTGGTCTCCCAGTAGAACGTGCCGGTCTCCGACGGCGCCAAGTCGATCAGCTCGCCAGAGAACAACTCTCGGATGGCCAAGATATGGGATCTTGTCAAGAAATCGGCAGTCAGCGCGCCGGGTGAAAAAACGACCTGCACTAGTCTCCATTCGTCGGGGTATCGCTTGCACTTTTCGAACTCATTGCGGCTCAAGTGGAAGCTGCCGGAAGTCTTTTTGGTGCAGCCCTTGACTTCCCAGCGCCGGGCGGAGCCTCGAACAGTCTCGATGTCGTATCCGAAGCGATCTGAGATCTCGGATACGTGGACGGGCGAAGCATGAAGATTGTCTAGCGCTGCGAAGACTGTGAGTTCCGCTGCCCGACCAAGTCCAAGAGCGACAGAATCTGAGTGTTGCAAGAGTTCACAGGCAGTGTCCACTAAGAGCTGGTCCAGCTCGGGTCGCAACCACGCCAAACCTTGAAGGTCAGACCAAGGGATGAACTCGTAGCGGACTTGCCCATCGACTGCGAAGGGCAGCCACGGCGGAGGAGATATTTCCAGGAGCAGGCGGGCGATCGCGACCAGAGTAGGGCGATCCGCTTGCCGAGATAGCGCCTTCAATCTGGGACTCGGTGTGATGGCGGCCTCTTGGACGACAAGGCTCGCGTCGATCAAGAACTCTGCCGCGGGACGATGATCAATGGCTGCGGCAAGAAACGAACTTCTGTCGCCTGCGGCATGAACCCATGCTCTGACATCTTGGTGACTGGTATGCCGCATTGAGTTGGCGAGGTGGAAGATACTCGTCACTGCTCCGTGTGTTGGAAGCATCTGTTACTCGGAACGAAGATGAGACCGGATGGCGCTCGCGTCATCGCCCTCGGCTGGTGGGGCTTCGTGGTTCTCATCGCTCTCAGGCAGCGCGACCCGAACGAGGCCGGGATCATCCATTAGATCCGCAAGCGCCCTCACCTTTTCGCGCAATCGAGCATTAACTACGGTGTCAACGGAATCATCACTTATCAGCAAGGTGAACCGTGTTTCGGTCGCGGGGTCGAGGCCAAGTCGATGGATGCGATCTTGGCTTTGGAGGAAGTGACCAGCGTTGAAAGTGCGGTCAAGGTAGATCGCGTGGTGGCACCAATGGTGAAGACTGATGCCCTCTCCTGCGGCGGCCGGATTGGCAAGAAGAACTGTGCACTCTGGATCGTTTCGAAAGCGGTCCAGTTCGGCTTCACGCGTCAGGACGCCAGGCGCTGCTGAGTCTTCCGGCGGAACGCCTCCGTGGACAACCGCTGGATTGAAAGCGCTAAGTTCGTGAGTCAGTGCTCGAATGTTGCGAACGAACGTTGTCCAGACTAGGACTTTCTCGCCACGCGAGGCCGCCTCCCGAACTGCATTGATCACGTAGTCGTACTTCCATGGTCGTTCGTACTCGGTATAGCTGGCTAGCAACTTGCTGAGGGGTTCGTTCCCCTTCAGTTCGAGCGGAGGATGAGCAAATCCGACTTCGTCGGTGCTGTCGGATCCTGCAGTTAGCAAGGCCGGGTTGGTAGCAGCTTCGAGGAGGTACATGATGATTCGGCCCAATTTGTCAAACTGGCGCCGGGAATCAGTCGGAAGACTGAACGAATGCTGGTAACGACCGACAAGAGCGTCATAGATCGCGAGTTGGATTGGCCCCATTGGGCGGGTCACGGTTTCCCATATTGGGTCAGGAATACCAAGACTGGACTTCGGCGTGCGAACAAAGTACGGGCCAATTGCATCACCGGTTTCACGGACAGTCGCAGCCTCCCGGCCCATTGACTCGTCGTATGCGCTGGCGGGAAGGATCGTGCGATCCTGGCCTGGATAGAGGAAACGCATCAAGGCGACTAGGTCGTTGGCACCCTGCGGAGCTGGTGTCCCGGTCAAGACATCCCGTCGCCGCGCGACATAAGCCAGGTCGAGAACGGCACGGCCATGCACGCCCGCAGCACCGCGCTTGATCCGGTGAGCCTCGTCGAGAACGACCTGGGTCGGCGTTTCGGCAACGAAGTCGCGAATCCGCTCGTAGTCAGCGGCGACGCGGTTGTAGTTCGTCAGTAAGAGTTCAGTGCCGCGCGGTATGAAGCCGCCGGGGCCCGCGTGGACGGAAAGTCTTGGCGCATCGACCATACAAGCTACCGAATCAACTTTCCATGCTTCGAAGGCCGCGATCGGCCCAATCACGAGCATCCGCATGACGGCACCCCTGCTTCGCTGGAGAGCGAAGTTCGCGAGTGCGACGGTGGTCTTGCCTGCACCTGGCACGGAAAAATCCGCGCCGTGCGGAAGCATCATGAGCGTTGCTAAGTTGCGCAGTTGGAAGGGTTTGAGGACACGCTTGAATCCGCTGTCACTGAGTTCCTGCGCGAGTTCATCCGCGGACATCATCTCGGTGCCAGTGACAGCATCTTCGCGAGCTTTCCTGTCGCCTGCCAGCGTCGAAAGTTGCAGCGTGATGCGAGGACCAAAGGTTAACTGCTCGCCAAAGAATGTCCGGACTTCACGGACACCTGGAAGCTCGGCAAGGAACACCTCGGCCCTTACTTCAAGGGACACGACACTGCCGCCTGCAATCCCACGGGACATGAGTGACTGAAGATGGGCCCATGCACCGGATGGCGGCCCAGGCTCTCTCGTAAGCAGGACAGTTGGGCGCGGGCGGTCACCGAATTCGACTGAGATCACGACGTGGATCCAGGGTATTCGTCCAGAAGCTTGCGAATGCGAGCTATGCGGTCGGCCATGCCATTTTCGTCGAATCCGCTGAAGGCGCGGGCACGAGGTAGCGCTTCAAGGGCGCGCTTCAATTCGCCAAACGCCTTCTCCGCCCTGACAAGCGGGGTAGTCTGCGCTGTCTTGTCTCGCTCGTCTTCTCCGGCTTCATCTGCAGCAGCGGTGATGGCGCTCTGGAGGCTATCCAGGATGTCTCGGACTTCGACTTCGTTGCCGTCATCCAGAACGAGTGCCTCGTTTGGGTTCTTGCACGCCAGTAGTGAGAGAAACGGAGTGAGCGGACCGGACTGTGCGCCCTCTCCCAGTACATCGTCCAGAATGTCGATTGCGGATGTTTCAAACGAAGTCTGATCAGCGAGGGCGAGAATCTGTTTGAGCGAGGGATCGCTCTCGAGCTCCTTCCTGACGATGCTCGCGGCGTCAGGTCGTCGGAGGTGACGCAGTTTCCGATAGCTGACTTCGGACAACGTTCCGAGGAAGTAGACAGAACGAACCGCTTCCGCCTCGCCGGGCTGTTTGTTCTTGATGTGCTTCGAAAGTTCGTCGAATGCGGACTCATTGTCGTTGAAGTCGATGTGATGTCGCACGCCTGAGGATAGGCCGACGAGCTGGTGCACTTGCTGCAGCTTTTCATATAGCGACCGGATATCTGACACGTCACGATGCATTCTGGTTGCGACACGCGCGAAGTCCTTATTCTCGCGCTCGAAGAGTTCTTCTATCAGGAATGCTTCGTTGATCCAGCCGTAGGCCTGCTTGAAATCGAATGCGATCTGCAGCTCGGTCTCGAGATCCACGAGTTCAGTCGGGGTCGCGTCGGCCGGCAGCACCAAACACTTGACGTAGTGTGCGCCTAACCGATCGTCATCAAGATACAAACTTCGAAGAGCTGCGGCGCGGCGGTTCCCGTTGATGAGCACGCCGTCTGCGGTAATCACGGCCGGCTCTTGCTGGGCCCTGTCGTTGAGGTCCGCTTTGAGGTCCGTGAATCCGTATTGTTCTCGGAGAATTGCATATTGGGCGTTTTGGGCTGCAGGTCCAAGTGGATCTTCCGCGAAGAGACTGAGGTGGCCTGTTCGGGCAATTTCTGCGCGCTGTTCCCCACGGGTGCGATGGTTGAGCGTAGAGAAGCGGACCCAATCGACCTCCAGCTCAATGAGGTTGAGCTCCTTGGCTTGGCGCGCCCAGGCTGGCAGCGGGACTTTCCCTAGGATCGCACGGGCTTTGAGAAACTCGGCGCGTTCATGATCGAGCACGGGATTATTCACTATTAGCTCCTATACGTTGAGGAGCGGCCTGCTCCGAATCGTGTGGTGATTGTCGTGCGGAATGCGCCGTTGTCTCTGCGCTGGAATCCCACGAACCCAATGAAAGCGTCGGCGTCCGGGGCACCTATCCCGTATGCCGCAAGGAGGACGGTCGGGAATTTGAGATTTCGACCGCCAGTCCAGTTCCAACTGCTCGCCTGGTCGTTGCGTTCGGGCATCGTGTATATGCAGGGCGCGGGAACGCGATTCGCTGTAATGAGTGCGGAACGGTCCAGCTTGGGGCATGGGCGGAGCGCTGAGCCGCACAACTCATTCTGAAAGATCACGCCGGACAGGGTGCCTGGGGAGTCTGAGAAGAATCGTTGGCGCAGTCGGTTAACTCCTTTTGTGATGTGCTCGCCTGGGTGCGCCTTCATGCTGGAGCAAAGCCACCAAAGGTAGGTTTCCTGAGCCCAATCCGGAACGGTCCAGCGGACGCTACTGTGAGCACCGTCAGGACAGCCTTTCTGGATAATTGCGACCGCACCGATACTTGGAACGTCCAGACGATATACGGTGTCGTCGCCGTAGGCAGGTCTCGACATCTTTGTGGCTAGTCCCTGATCCACAAGATGCTCGAGCGAACTGGTCAAAAATTCTCGACTCCCGGCATTGCTGGCACTCATGCTTCCGCGGATTGACTCAATGGCCGCCGGCAAAGCTGAGACGAACTCACTCGCTGAGATACCGTGTCCCGCCAGGACCTCGGGGTGGTTCGCTAACAGCTTGATTGCCTCTGCGGCCCGTTGGACCACGGCAGGTGGAGGAGAACCAACGTGTCGACATGGAGCTGCCGACTCCGCACCGGTCACGCTTCAACCCTTGCAACGTAGAACTTGGTCATGTGTGTGTCCCCTGATCTCGCTGGGACCCCGAGTTCGCCCCCTCTTCGAGACTACCGATCCGGTCCGACAAGTGTGGACCACCGGGTGCCAGATGGCCAGATCGCGCAACTTTTCCGCTGCGCACCGGAGAGATTAGCGGGCTCACTTGGACACAGGACGCCGACGCATGAACCACCCACTTCGAGGTCGGCGCTTGTGAGCCGATCCGCGTACCAGCTACCTGGCCCGGCCCCGGGGAGGTAGTCCCACATCCTGCTCGGCGGGGTGTTCAATAGCGGAGGGCCCACCGCCGTGTTTGATGGCAGACATCGGTCTCACTGCGGACCGGAGATGCTGTGGACCGTGGCCGCGATTCGCCCAGCTACGTCAATGTGCGATTCATGTGACCAATATCGAAGAACTGTCCATCCCGCGGCAGTCAGTTGTCGCGTGGTTTCTGCATCACGATCAACATTGCGGGCGATCTTCAGTGCCCAGTATTCAACATTGGATTTCGGCGCTCGATAGTGAATAGGACAGGCATGCCAAAAACAGCCGTCGATGAATACAGCGACCATCTGCCGGGTAAACACGATGTCTGCCGTGCGGCGGAGGGCCGGAATCGGACGCATGACCACCCGGAAGCGCAGGCCTTCTGCGTGTAGGGCACGACGAACGGCCATCTCAGGTGCGGTGTCCCTTGACTTGTTTGACTGCATCGACTTTCGAGTTCCCGGTGTCGATGCCCACGACGTTGTCGCCATACAACAACGGTATGGCGTAAAAGCAGGGAACACGGTTACTCGGCTTAAGTAGAGACGACTCGGCCCGGGCAAGATGCTCCCAACCGTGCCCAGCGAGAGCGTTAGGCCGATCCGGTGCCTATCTGGTAGCGCACTGAGGTCGGCCCCGGCAGGTAGCATTCGTTCGTGAGCAATGTATCTTCCCTGTCGTCTGTGCGCCCCAAGGTGCTCGAATTCTTCGCTGGTATCGGCCTAGCCCGCATAGGGCTCGAGAGCGCCGGCTTCAACGTGGCTTGGTCCAACGACTTTGAGGCGGACAAGAAAGCGATGTATGAAGCTCATTTCAAAGACACTGCATCGGGCAATGATCACACTTTCGCCCTCGGTGACGTTGGCGAGGTTAGGGTCGGGGACCTACCCAAGGGCTCGTCGGTCGCATGGGCATCTTCACCTTGCACGGACCTTTCCCTCGCTGGAGGTCGGGCTGGACTTGCTGGAAAGTCCTCAGGTACGTTCTGGCAGTTCATCCGCCTCCTCGAAGAATTGGGCGACGATAGGCCTGAAGTCGTTGTTCTGGAGAACGTTACAGGTCTCGCGACCTCCCATGGAGGCGACGACCTCACCGCCGCCATTCGCGCCTTCAACGGGCTCGGCTATTCCGTCGATGTCTTGGCTCTTGACGCCCGGCGCTTCGTGCCGCAGTCGCGGCCGCGAATGTTTCTCGTGGGAGCGCTGAACCCTCCAGAGAACGCGGTCACTCCAAACTCAGAACTGCGCCCCGACTGGCTGCAGTGGATTTACGGCGACGACACTCTTCTAACGCACAAGGCAACCCTCCCGCTCCCGCCCGCCCCGTTGACGTCCGGCCTCGGAAAGGTGATCGAAGAGATGTCCCTCGACGACGAGCGGTGGTGGGACGAAGAACGCACAGATTTGTTCACCAAATCCCTCTCCGCCGTCCAGGATGAGCGAGTGGTCGCCATGAAGCGATCGACCGGAGTGAAATACAGAACCGCCTACCGACGCACACGCAACGGTGTGCCCGTTTGGGAGGTCCGTCCAGACGACGTGTCTGGTTGTCTCAGGACGGCGCGTGGAGGTTCCTCCAAACAAGCGGTAGTGCGCGTGGGAAATAAGCGGCTCCAGGTCCGGTGGATGACACCTCGCGAGTATGCCCGACTCATGGGAGCAGACGACTATGATCTGACGACAACTCGCACCAACCAAGCCCTTTTCGGTTTCGGGGACGCCGTTGCCGTCCCCGCTGTGGCGTGGCTGGCCAAACACTATTTGATGCCCATGATCACAGGAGTCATGAAACCAGCTGCCGTTGAAAGCGAAACGGTAGCAGCTAATGGCTAGCAGAGGTGTCGCATCGTACAACGCGCCGGAGGTGAAACCGCCAACGAAGAAGTCGATGCCGACGGCATTTGTTCAGGGTTTCCGTGTCTTGTTGCAGGAGGCACTGGCCGAGAAAGACGTAGAAAGCCAAAAAAAACTGACTGGCTGCGTCGGCGTCTACGCCTTCTACGACTACGACCGCGAGCCGATCTATGTGGGGCAGACCTGGGAATCCTTTGGAATACGCATCCGTCGGCACCTAACAGGCCAACGCTCCGACACATTGGCATACCGAATTCTTGATCCCTTTGAGGTAGCCGAAGTAGAACTGTGGCCGACAGAGGGTTTGCGTGCCAAGTTCGCTGCGATGAGCAAACTCACCACCGATAAGAATGAGTTAAAAAAAATAGGAGACGAGAAGCGTAAAGCTCTCGACGCCATCGAGTATTCCGTTTACCTCGCAGCCATCGCGGGTTCCAAGTATCACGCAATCCTCAATGAAAAGATCCCGCCGGTTTCGACGCCGGTGGCCCTTCCCGCCTCCCAGCGCTTCGTGCTCGTCCCTCCTAAACTCAGGGAGGAACGAGAGCATCCCGATGTGCGAATTGCTCGCCGCGCGGAAACGCTTGCTCGGGTGGCGGCTGTCGCTCATGAACGGGGGGAGGTCTCCTCGGGCCTACGCCGCGTAATCGTCATCCAGGCAGTGCGACTGGCGGACCTCGCAGCAGCGCGCCTCGCTTACGCCGAAGGGCGGAGTCGACCATCTCCGACTGCGATCGACGTGAAGGAACTCGTCGGCAACGTCATGGCTGAGTCCAACGACGAAGACGCCGACGACTAGATCGGGTTGTCTTGCACGCCGCGTTACTCGTGGGGCGTCGTCGATGGCGCCGATCCCTCTGGCTGCTTGCCGAGTACCCCTTCGACGTGATCGCAAGATCCTGAGTTGCGCGATGCACTGGTCCGTTCCTGAAAGACGTCGGAAGGCTCCCCATGCTCAACCAAACAAGTTCATGGCTCGAACTCGTCTGTCCACGGTGCGGACAAGTAGTCGTACTCGAAGACACGGTTATCTCCGCGCATCACGAAGGGGACACCTTGTGCACGTCTTCAGGCCGTCGCGCAGGTGTTCCGCAATACGAAGTCAGCACAACGTACCAATGCCAAGACTGCGGGAGGACGACGAAAAGCAACCTTAGGACCGGTATCGTTTACTCTCACAATCTCCCGAATTCCACCGAGGGCTGTCCCTCTTCTGCCTCGTATCTCGGGACGATTGGTCTCTCGGTCGAACTGGTCTTTCTGCCGCCGAAACCAGACATGCCGGCCGCTTCGAAGCCTGCAGCCCCGCGATTGATGCCAGCCAAAGGGTATCCGGGCATGTCGGGCGCTAGCGTGAGAACGATCCCCGGAGGCCTGCCCGGTCTTGGAAAGCGGTGAATGGCATTTGCAGGGAAGCCGGACCCGGGTGTCGCGACCGTTCCAACCCGCCTGCCTCCAGATCCACTGGGACCACACGAGATTTCCTGATGCCGGTGGACGCGGGACCCGTGCAGATCCATCACCTGCGCCGCAGTGTCGGAAGGCATGGATCCGATGGCGGCTTCCACGGGCGAATAGTGTGCGAGGGAAATCGCGTCCAATTCACCCACATAAGCGCCGAGTGGCAACCCGCCCGCAACGGACCTGATGGCTCTGCAAAGCGAGCAAGCACAGCAGTCAGGGCTGTTCCGGATGGGCCGGCTGCCCAGTATGTGAGCCAGTTAAGGAAGCCCGTTCACAAAAGTGTTTCGACAAGACTTGACTGATCATGCGTCTTGAAGAATCGGCACCGACCTGGGCCGCTTCCTTCCATCTCACGACGGATTTGGGGCGTCCCGGCTCTTGTCGAACCGGCTACTTCCTCGCTGGGCCGTACATCTCCTCAGACGCAGCGATGGTCTTCTCATCAGATTCCTTGAGCCGCTGCACGGGCCCTCCCGGGCTATTCTCACCACGGACAAACGCGGCAACAACCTGCCGGGTATAACTCAGAAGTTGTTTCTGCTCCTGAGCAGCGGTGGCCGCTGTCATGGTGCCCATGCTGTTCGTGGCCCGAATCCCGGTGAGGGCATTCATCCCATGTCGAACCGAGTCCCGCAGCGTCTTATCCGGCACAAGGTCAGCCGATGCCCGAATCTTGCGGACCATCGGCAGATCGACGTCGAGCACGAAATTGTCAGCAGCGGAAGGCGTTTGCTTGTGCAGCGACTCGTCGAGATCACGCAACTGATCCAGGCAATCCTGGGAGCTCTTTACCCCCTGAGCGCGGAGATCCTGCTTTCGCCCATAGGCCCGATCTCCAAGCTTGCCGACCTGCGTGACGAACAACGTCATCAGGGAGCCGACGACGCCTGCTCCGACTAGCAGGAGGTCGCGCCAGAAGCCATCGGTCAGCATGTAAGGAGCATACCGGTGGCGGGATCAACGGCCGCCCGCCGGTCGAAGGATGAAACCTCCGCACGTCTCCACTTCGGAAACTGATCCCGACCGCATGCGTCAGAGCAGAACGCCGGCGGGCGGGCGGGCAGGAAGGCATCGGAGAGGATGACGCCGCACAAGTACACCGAGATGGGGCGGGGAAGCCGGTCAAGCTTCGCGGTCAAGTCCGCCAGCTGGTCCAGCTGCTGCGACTCGCGCATACGACAAGAACGATGTGGTCCCCATGGGTTTCTCAAGCTCGATATCCTCGGCCTCCGGATGCGAAGCGCCATGGCCTGCGCGATCCAGCCGCGCCGGAGGCTCGAAGCTGACCTGCGATTGGATTCGGCGAAGAGGGCCCGTCGAAAGGGACGCCTCCGCGAAACGATCGGCACCTCACATGTACTGCGGTGACCTCGACGTAACTGCGAACCGCTTCCCGGCGTACCGCACCGACACCTTCGGGCGCAGCGTGTCCCAGGGTCTGTGTCCGAATGCGGATTGTGCGTGACTTCTCCTGAGTGCGCCCTAACACGCATTGACGGCACGACCGGGACATCAACGCGCACCTCCGCGCCGCGCCCCAACGAAAGCGACTCGAGCCACGGAGTCCCTTCCAGGTCGTAAGCGATGTCCACATTCATCCGCAAGTTTCGCGCTGGGGCCGCCCCGTCGTTGATCAACCGCAGTGAAGTCAAGCGCGCCATCTCGGCAGAGGCGTTCGGCCGCCATGTCGTAGCCCACTCGAAGCTGAGATGCGGACGCGGGTGGTGCCGCCACGTCAAGAACAGGGCCACTGCACCGGTCATTGCGCCGACGATGGCAATCGCAAGCATGATCACGGACAGCAGGGTCCACTCGGAGGAACTGGACTGAAAAACTTCCGTCATGGGCATGCTCGAAAGCGTATCGAAGACCGAGGTCACCGCATGAGCGCGGATCATCATCGCTGTCGTGGGCTGAGGCGGCTCACGAAGTGTGGGGCAGCGGCAGCATCTATGGGCCAGCGTTGACGTATTAGTAGGACAGGCAGGCGGTCTCGTATTCCCGCGGCAGCCCCCTGGACCACCTTTGCCAGCGCCGACTAGCGCATCCGACTACAGTCCACGCCATGGACGATGGCTTTGAATCAATCGGCACCCCTAGCTGCGGCAACTGCTTGTCATGCTGCGAAGTGGCAGGCACGCCGGAACATCCATACTGGATTTGCCCATCTTGCCGAATCCCAATCCTTCATTGGGATGTGCCGATTCCCAGAGCAACTGATGCGCTCTAGGCTCCCGCGCGCCTCAGGTGAAGGCCCCGTCTCGCCCGTCACATGAGGTGTCTCCCCGCGCGTGCCGGGTGATACGAGCCACTTCGGGCCTGTTGCAGATATCAAGACCCTCGCCAACGGTTGCCCCAATTGCGCCTGGCCCCACCTCATTAGAGCGTCAACAGGGGAGGACCTGGCGTCGGCGTCAACAACGGGGACCGATCTAGCATGCCTGTCGCCACCCACCTCGCAACCCTCCTCCGCATCTCGGACGAGGCGCCGTGCGCGGCTGTCGCCAACAGCCTGCCTCCAGCCAGGGTGTCAAGATCCTGATGCTCGTCCACTATTTGTGCCATGTAGACGATCAGCGCGTCATGAACCCACGTTGCTGCAGTCTCGGCGCTGGAGGAGACGCCGGCCGCAGCCGCGGTAAGAGACCTCGCCGCTTCCCTCATCTTCTCGGTGTTGCCGTATGGCTCCAACTCCCATTCGCGGAGGTAAGTATCGATGGCCGACGAGAGCGCGACACGGCCCGTGCGTTCGCGCTCCGCTGCCTCCAGCCGGTTCGCGCGGTTCGTCGCAACGAGAGCGAGGGTCGCTACGAGCACAGTCGCGATCGCCCCCAGTCCGGCGATCATCACGCCGATGAGGGCAAGCAATGAGTCGAGCGACCACGCCCACGGATCAGAAGTTGGTATGTAGCAAGTCGGCATGTGACAAGTCTGACGCCCGCGGCCGCCCTTGCTGGCCAGCCTCGCCGACCATGCGTCCTCAGCTAATTTGAGACTCGTCGAAATTACGAAGAAGACCATTGGGCGCTTGAATGCCAGCGATCGTGAACTCTCAGGCGACTGCCGTTGGCTGACTATCGCAAGGGATCAGGAAACCAGATTGATCTTGGAAGGCGCGGGTTGGATCGTTCTCCGATTCTCGAAACACGAGGACCCGCTCTTCGCGGCTGATCATGTGGTCCGAACCGTTTTGGCAGCTCGGGACGGCGAGAGGAAGCTCGTCGGGCCGCGATGAAGCACCGAGAGCTCTGCTGGCAAGCCCGCTCCAGCCCTCAGAGCCCGATATTGTGAAACGTGACCTCAAAGATATTTGTTTTGCACTCCCTCCCGCGCAATGCCACGAAGACAGAGGCAAACTGAATGCTCGAACTCTTCACCACCACCGGAATCTTCTTCACCTATAGCGTCAACATCCCGGACCGGTCCAAAATGCAAGTTGTTGAACTGACTGTCGTCTCCCCTTTCACTGGAAACGCGAGCGTTCTGATCGTGAATGTTGCCTCGCTCGCAATCGTAGGTAAGTCGGTCGAGTCAACCTTGATCGAGCACGTCGAGTACTACGAAAGAATGGCAAAAAACGACGCGTCCAAGAACGCCCAATCTTAAGAGCCACGCGCTGGGGCTCATGCGCCCTGAAAAGCCGCGGTCCCGCCCCCTGTGGGGAATGGCCGGAGGAAACGTCGGCCACGCAGTAAATCAGGGATCGCTTTTGGTCGCCGGTGAGGGTGGCTGGCTGGCGCAGTAGCAGCTGGGCGTACTCGGCATGCAGCAACTCGACTGGCGTTGGTTCGGACATTGGTGACCTTCCGACCCGCACGGGTGCACGGTGTCACGCCGATAACGTTCTATTACGTCAGCCAACCCGGGGTGATCCCGACTGGCACGCTCGCGGGGAACAGCGCCGGCGACTCTGGATCCAAATCGACATATCTGGCAACGACGCCGGCCGCAGGCGTGGCCAGGCCCCCGCCAAGGGAGGTACACCGTAACCTGACTACAGGTGTATGCAATCAGGGGGTAGCAAGAATGTCGGAATCCGTTCAAGAGCCAAAGACATCGCCCGGTCCGAAATGGGACCGAGACACGCTGGACAAGGTTCGGGCGGCCGTTAAGAATGTCGACGTCCGCGCTGCGGTTCAGGGCGGCCTCAACAAGGCACTTGAGGCTCAGTACCCACCGGCGGTCGCGAACGTCGCGCGGCTCCGACGCGTGCATCCCGGCAAAACTCCCGCACAGCTCATTTCCTACCTGAACACGATCTACCTCAGCGCGGTCACGACCACCGGCGCCGGCGCCGGCGCCGCGGCCATCGTCCCGAACGGATGGGTGCAGGTTCCCGTGGCCCTGGCCGACCTGCTCACGTTCTTGGAGGCGTCGGTCCTCTACACGCTGTCGGTCGCCGAGATCCACGGTCTGGACGTAGAAGACGTCGAGCGCCGCAGATTTCTGGTCACATCCGTCCTCATCGGGAACACCGCCGCGACGACCGCCCTGGAGCCATTGATCGGTCGCACCGCCCCTTACTGGGGGAAGAAGATTGTGGAGTCGATTCCGATGACCGCGATCAACAAAGCCAATAAAATCCTCGGCCCACGATTCGTGACTAAGTACGGCACCAAGCAGGGCGTGTTGGTTCTCGGCAAGCAGATCCCATTCTTCATCGGGGTCGGCATCGGTGCAGCGGGAAACAACGTGTTCGGGTGGTTCGTCATCAAGGCGGCCGGGAAGATTCTTGGCCCGCCTCCCGAGTCCTGGAACGACCCGAGCTGAAACGCCCTTCGGCCGGGTGCGGCGATGGAATGACTGCCAGGAGCAGGCTCCCACCGGGGCGGGCTGAGCGAACTCTTGCACCCGGTAACCGAACCACGCGCAGACTTGCCGCTTGTCGCGGTGCGTGTTTCACGGTCACGCTTTGACTGCCGAAGGTGCGGCGGAGCTTCCGAATCAGGCAGTGGGGGGAGCAGGCCGAAGGACGTAGGCGACCAAAGACCGTTAGGCCTCGTCGGCGCGTATCCCGCGCACGCGTTCAGTTCCCGTTGAGCCCATGCTTGCGGGTGTCCAGGGCGTTCTTGAAATGGTTCTCCGCTTCGTTGATCGAGTGAGCCGGCGTCGCTGGATCGAAAACCCTGAGCAGGGAAAACCGAAAGGTGTTCGGGTCGATTTTCAGTAGCTTGACGTTGCCCCCGTGGCCGTTGGCGGCGTAGACGTTCCAGCGCTGGCGAATGCTCTCTGTACCGTCGGCCTTGCCGACGTACTGACGTCCGTCGAGGGTGTCAGTAATCAGATAGATGCCGACTACCGATGAGAGTGCGGTGCGCCACGAGGCATAGCGGTGCTCGCGCATCACCGCCTGAAGCTGCGCATAGTTCAGAACCAGCCGGTCGAAACCGGGAAACGGCACCGGCTCCGCGTCGGCGATCTCCATAACCGGGTATGCGGCGGCGGTGGGGCCGTTGAGTCTCCACGTGCGCGGTGACCTCCAACCGATCACGAGCCTGTTCCGAAGGGCCGTCATGTGCTCTGAGACGGCAAGATCGAAGGTACGGAGTGTGCCATCATTCGAGAGCTCGCCGCGGTTCTCCACCACCGACCAGAGGCGTGCTCGGTCGCCGCCCTCGCGGACGAAGACAACCCAGATTGGCGGCGGGACGGTCGGGAAAGTTCCCGGTTTCGCGGACTGCTGGCTGGTGTAGCTCAGGATCTCCTGGTCGGAAGAGTCGGCATGGATGCCCTGTAGGCCGGTGTCCTCGTGCTCGCGCACATATGCGTGACGGATTACCTGCGCCTCGTTTGGATCGATACCAGCGCTGAGAAGGATAGGGCCGAGCGTCAATGTCATGGGCAAGCTGGTTTCCTTTGTCACGGGCGGTACAGCAGGTCAGTGCCCATCCTCGCAGGCGGCGCGTAGTCGCCTGCCCCACCTTCCGCATCGATTGTCTTCGAGGCCCCGAGCGAATCGCGCACCGGCACTGCGGTCGGCAGCTGTGCTGAACCTCCTGAGGGTCCTCAGGAGCGACTTCTTGTTGGACAGGCCGGGGGCCTGCTCGAGGTGATGGGGTCTCAACCCCGTCACCACTGGGCCTCGAACTGGGCCTTAGCGGCGGCCAGCACAGAATCAGGATCGTGGAAGTGGTCGACAGGACGATCCTGACCCTCGAACGAGGTCGTCGGCGAGCAGATCCAGAGCAACAAGTCCTTTTCGTGCCAGCCAGTCGCCGCGGCCAGCCTGATGATTTGTGCCATCACCGGAAGAATCGTTCCCTGGGACCGGTCGAACTGGAACGCGGGATAGAGGACCGCATTGCGCCGGACTACGCCGGCGATCTGATGCGCGGCGCGTCTCCTCGATGCCAGCGTACGGTTGGACGGACTCGCTCCCAAGAGTTCGGCGACCTGGCCGCTGGTCAACAGACCGTACTCCGCCGAAATGCTTCGCCACATGTTTTCGGTGGCCTGCAAACTGCGAGCGAGCTGTGGCGAAACCGCGGTCGGGTTCGCCGCCATCGCACGCCTCAGCACCCGAGCACCGTCCTCGGGCACCGCCGTGGTTTTGTGTTCCGCAGGATGCTCTGTCCCCGGCATGGCTCGCCTCTCGGATTGACTGATTGCGACGCAGCCTAACCCGACGGCAGGTGTGCACGTTCGGTCCCGGCCTCTCGGCACGGAGGCCCGGTCGGTCGGCAGATCTCCGCCCCTGTCGAACCGGTCGCCGACGTCGCTGTCATTTATATCTCGATACTGCACCCAGTCTTCGCCGACCCTGCAAAACGGCGCTGCATGCATGCCTGCACGTGGTCCGCGGCGCCTCACCATGCGGCTGCGCGGGTTGCGTGCTCGGCTAGGTAGGTGGGACCGGGAGGGTCGGCAGAAGGCAATCCTCGACTCGCAATGCGGACTTCTCGTGCACGAAAATACTCGCAGGGGCGCTGTGGACCCGTTGCCCCCAACTTAATCTGCCCAGTTTGGCCCAGTCCCTGGCGGTGCATGTGGTGTTATCCACGCGTCGCCGGTCGGTCTCGCGGCACTCGAGCCCGGCCCGAGAGACCTGCCACAAGAAAGGCACCGGCGCTGCTCCACCGGAGGCTGTCCCGTCCGATAGTCGCTGTGCCCTGCATGAGCTGCGCCTGTCGCTGGCGAGGTTGTCCTTTATGGTCTGATCCTGCACCAACCCTCTGTCAGGTGGCGGACAACGGTCGGAAATGTATTCCAGCACGGGAGTTCATTCCCGGAGGTCCCGTGTACCCCAGGTCCAGAAGTCCAGACCGGTCAGAGTCTCCACTCGACTTGGGGACAGTTTGTCGACCCGGTAGGCCAAACGCGTTTTCGCGGCCCACCCGGCGAGGGTCCGTTCGGACGGGTCTGCGCTGCGGAGTTTCGGCGCGTCCCCATGTGTCGCGGTGAACTGGGCGTAGGCGGCGCAGTTCGCCTGCCACTTGTCTTTCAACGGATGGAAGCTGAACTCTGGGATACAGAGCAACCGACGTGCCTGATAGGTGCAGAGGCACCCCGCAGCGAATGCCCTGCGCTGAGCACGGACGCTGTGGGCACGCTGCCTCTCCTCGGTCGAAATCGCGCCGCCGGGGAGACGACGGTTTTCACGGGGCAGCCGACCCTCACTGCGAACAAAGGATTCAAGGGCGAAGAGGTTTCGGACCCAGCCGGCGACGTCCCGAGGGACGTTCGCGGGGCTCTTGCCGGTGCGTAGGGACGCCAATTCAGCATCGAAGAAAGCCAGCGACCTCCTCTGGTCCGGGGTGAGAGCCGAGGGACGCCGGCGGTGAAGCAGCTCGTACTCGGCGTGGAGCAGTTCCACGGGGCTCTGTTCGGGCATGGGTCCCTTCCCGACCCGCACGTCGTGCGGTGTCGGAGAGGACATGCGCGGGACAGGTCTCGCGGCGCACCAAAACGTGTATTCCTGCACGGACCCGCAGACCGGGGAACCCCGGCTAGCGTCCCTATATCGGTCGTTCACCCGACAGTCGAGTTCATGGGGAGGTTCGCGAATGCCCGCTCAAACAGACAAACCTCAGTCCGATCCACGCCCTGGCCCAGCACGCCTGACAGTGACAACCCCGCGCAGCGCCGACATATCGGGTCGTGCTCGCCACGCCCGCCGCCACGGCTCCACGGAGGTCGGCTCATGCTCTCGATGAGCACCCTGATGGATGAGGTCACCGGCCGGTTCAGGATCCAAACCCAGTCCGGATCGATCTACCTACTTGATCTCGACCGACACGAAATGTGCCGGTTTCCAGCGACGGATGATCCCGAGCGGGGCCTCAACCTACGCCGCGACGGTTCCCCGGTGCGGTTGCTGAGGATTGTCGAGTGCTCGATCAATCGTTCCATGCACCTACTCATCGACCTCGCCGTTCCGGGTGTGGACGCCACGACGCGCCGCACCACTCCTGTGACCACGATCGAACGCGTAACCCCCAATCTCGACCACTCCGGGAGTGAAAAATGATCCGCGGGCAGGTGCCGTCGGCTGAGCCGCCGGACTCGTCGCGTATCACCCGGCTGACCACGGAGCACGGAACGATTCTCCTCGTGGACCGCGACCTGCGCGCTTACCGGCGGACCCCGGGCCCTCGGGCACGGGAGCTTCCCGGAGACCAGGAGTGGTTGAGGTTTTCCAATATCGGCCCGATCGAGATCGGCAGCCCCTTGAGAGTCGTGTCCGCCAGCCAGATTGCCGGCCACTACTTCAGCTCTCCCCTCGTGGCCGTCGAACCGGTGTGGCCAGCGCGGGAACTCAGCGCCGCCGAGATTGAAACCGTTCGGTTCGTCGGTGGTTACATCAACCACGGTGTGATCCCCCGCATCCGGTTCGAACCATGAATGCCAGCGAGGCGACCCCGCCGACCATTGATTCGCGCAACGACCTGTCTCCGCTCTTTCAGACGCACCGCCCGGCCCCGAGCGCCTCGTATGCGCCTTACGCCGTGCAGACTCTGTCGACGGTGCGTCGAATCGGAGTCATGGGAGACCTGCATGGGGACATCGAGCACGCCCTCCAAGCGTTCGGGACGTTAGCGGACCGCGGCGTGCACGTGATCTTGCAGCTGGGCGATTGGGGCGTGCTCTGGCCTGGCAGAAACTGGCAGATCGACCTGAATAAGGTCGCGCGCGCCCTGGCCAGACATCAAATGACCATGTTCTTCGTGGAGGGCAATCACGATTGGCACCCCAAGCTCTCGGAGTACCCCCTCGATCCCGACGGCGTCCGGTGGATCACGGCCAACATCGCCCACCTCCCCCGCGGATACCGCACCCAGATCGGCGGACGGTTCACCTTGGCTGCCCTCGGCGGAGCCAACAGTATCGACCGCAAGCTCCGGAAAGAGGGCCTGTCGTGGTGGCCCGAGGAACAGATATCCGGCTCAGATCTCCGCCGTCTCGGCCCCCAACACGCCGATGTCCTCGCTGGCCATGAGGCGCCACTGATGGACGAGGCCGATCTGGACAGACGAGCCCAGGAATTGGGCTTTTCGACCGACGACATCGCCTACGCAACGGAAAGCCGGGTGATGTTTCGTTGTGCAGTTTTGCAGACCCGTCCCCGACTGACCCTCGGAGGGCATTACCACCGGTTCTACGACCAGGTTCTGCCCCTACCCGGGGTGACGCACCATCCCACCCGGGTGGTCGTTCTCGACACGAACGGAAAGAACCGGGTGAACCTCGCGATCCTGGACACCGCCACCCTCGACCTGGAATTCCTCTACCGGAACGGTGCCCCCGCCGAGTCGACATTCTCCGCACCAGAAAGGGCTACTGATGACCGACTCGGAAGTTGAACCGGTCCGCGTGATCGAACTCTCTGGCGATGAAGGTGGCGCGTGGCGCGTCATCACGCGGGACAGCAGCCATTATTTTGACCTCGATCTGGGCACCGTCACCAGGGTGCCTGGCGCCGGCGCCCCACCGACGATTAATGACCTCACCCGTCCCCTACGCACGATTGACACTCTCCGGGTCGGTGCCCGCGGCCGATGGACGATGTTCACCGATGGCTGCGACGACGACGTTGATTTCTTCTGGGCAAGTACCTCGATCGTGTCGTCGATCGAAGCGATACCCCGTGACGAGCTCCCGGGAAGCTCCGCTGGTGAGCCGGAATAACTCCGAGACCATGGACGCCCGGTGCCCGAGGTCCTCCACGCAGACGAGCGGACCCATCCAGCTCTTTAGAGAGGCACACAGCGCCGAGCGGTGCATGTGTTGCTTCCTCCGCTTGGCTAGTGGTCGGTACAGCAACTTCGTGAACCCCACCTCGCAGCCTTCCCACTACAGACGACCGTCACTGCGCCGACGGACGGTCCGATCCCTCACTTTTTCAGAAGCCTGAGCAAACCACCCATTGCTCAGTAGGCTTCGGCCATGCGCACCTCGAAAGTAGTCTTCGGTCGCAAAGCACCTGCTGAAAGGCCGCCGGTGCCGGCTTCCCGCAACGACGATCAGGCGCCGGTCACCAGGTGGCTCGAGAGTCGTTGAGACCTACCCGATGGAGCAGATCCCGAGATGCGGCGTACAAGCTCTAGCTCGAAGCCTGGAAACCGGTGCCGAAGGTCCACGCCACCGACGGGGTCAAGAAAAAGACCGTGGACCTATCGACGCACCACGTCACCGCGTTGGCGCCAAGAGGTAGACACCGGCAACTATTTGGGCGAGCGATTCGGTCCCGACGGCAAAACCAGGTCAATCTCTTCGGTGCGCGTCTAGTTATACCCGAATGCTTCCCGCATCCGAGATCGCCACTCGTAGTAGGCCGTGCGGTCGATTCCAATCTCGGCGAGTGCCGCTGCCTTGGCGTGGCCACGTGCGACCAAGCTGTCGACCTCGATGACTTGTTGAAACCGGCGTGCCTGATTCTTCCGCCGCCCGTTTTCATAGGCTGCCTTGCTTTCCATGCGGCGCAGCTGTGCGCGCGGAGACTGGTAGCTCCCGCCCAATCTTTTTTCAACGATCAGCCCCGAGTCGACCGCCTCCCAACCTGCTATTAGAAGCGGGTGCCCTGGCGCCAGCTCCACAAGCGCGATTGTCAACTTTTCAATCCTTCGCAGAAGGGCGTTGCGTGTAGACCGTTCAATGTTGTTGATCAGCGCCGTCGTGGGGACCAAATGTACGGGGTTGACGCACGTCGGGATCCCGCACACGTGATGGACATGCGGAAAGTCGACAAGCTTCCCGACCCACCCACAGACCGCCCAGGCCACCACTCTGTGCGTCAAGCGATTCGTTCGAGCCCGGCCAATATACGGATAGCCATCCATCCGCTTTGCCCCAAGCCAAATCCAACATATTCCCGCGGGAGTCGAAGCCATTTTGCATCGCGATCGAACAGTCGTGATCAACAGTTCGGTGTCCCGCGTTTGAATTGCACGCTCGAGTGGACCTAGATTGGCGTTCACAGTCACTACGAATCCCTTTCCTCAGCAGCACCTCGGCGCTTGCCTCTCGACGGGCGCCCACCAAGATGTGCTCGCGGCCAGGCGCTAGATGCCAATTGATTTTTTGCGGCTCTCTGCCTTCGTCACTACGCACAACGCCCCTCCACAGTGCGAATCGATAGCGAACACATCTCTTGATAGAAAATGTACTAATCTCGGTCGCGCAAGCGTTCCCGTGCCGGAATACAATCCCGCCTCCATCGGCGTCACGACCTACCAAGTGCAGCCCCAAAGAGGGCCAATACACCCGGAGTCCGGGTCAGACCGCGCCACACCCCTGACCAGGTCTCCGTTAAGCAATTTGCGACAAATGTGCGGCGTCTCCCCTACGTGCTGAAGCAGGCCGCAAGGGCGACAGCCTCCTTTTCAGGTAGCATCACACTGATACGTTCCATGAGGGGATCTAGATTTGAAGGCAACATCAGAGGTGGCTAAAGGGAAGGTGGCTAAAGGGGAGAAGGTTTACTCGACCCTGGCCTCAGCTATTCTCACTGGTCAGCTGCCAGCAGGCACCAAGCTTCCCCCACAGAGAGGCACCTCAGAAGCGCCATCGGGCTCATCCAATACCAGGCGTGCGGCGTACGCGAGACTCCTGGATCAGGGCCTCGTCCGCAGAGATTCCAGATTCTATTTCGTAGGAGATCACTCAACCCTCCCGAACGCGGTCCTCGCCGCCACAAGTGCTCTCATCGAAGTCTCACGTCAACACGGCGTCGAACTCGGAGATACTGTTCTGTCTATTCAGGGTTTGTGGCCGGCAACAGAGGACCAGCGCGAACAGAACCGCGATGACGCCGCCAAGCTAGAGTACGGTTCCAGTCTTGATGATGCGATTGTCGAACGGCCTCAATGGCAACTAAATTCCAGCACCATCGGCGTCTCCGCGAATCGGAGCGCGGACAACGCCAACGCTGGAAGCGACACCAAACTCGGCGACGCCCACGACCCCAGCAGCGCCACGGGCCCGCGACCGATTGACCATGAGCCTTCCGTTCCCTACTGGAAAGCTGACGGCTGGGTCGACCATCCACCAGGATCTCAGGATCGGTCTCGCGAGGTCGCTTCGGCCGAGGACGACACCACGGAAGACTACGCGCCCTACTTCTAGGTCGACGCATTCCAACCACGTGATGCGCGGCGACTTCGAGTCCGATCGGGCTGATGGGCCAGATTTTGTCTCACAGGACTGATACAGCACTGCCACGTGTCATGTGACTGATACGGATTGCACCCCCGTATCACCCGAGTGATACGGGATTTTCTGTATCGCTTCGTTGACACAGGAGGCCCCCGTATCACTTGATTGACACAGTTTTCGGGCGGATCTTCTGGACATTGGGTGACTTGACGGCCACTTCCGGCCCAGATTACCAAGTTACCAGCCGATTACCACGTCTTGGTAACTCATTTTTCCCTGGTCAGAAGACAAATTCAACGCAACATTACCAGATTACCAAAATGTGGAGGGTGCATATATAGATAGAAGAGACATACTTCCCTCTAGACAGAGGTGTCTCTCTCTTTTTCTATATGTATATCTATATCTGGGTAATTTGGTAATTAAAGTTAAAAAGGGGCCTGGTGGCCAGTGTTTATAAGGGATCGGAAGATTACCATTTGCTGGTAATCATTGGTAATCTTGGTAATAAAGAGGGAACCTCATCTTTCGGGATCGTGGGCACCCATGTCTACGCCTCCCCGCCGCGAGGACCATCGCACCTGGAGAAAATGCCAGCCCTCCAAGTCGCCCAGAAAAAATCTGGGCCAGCCATTCGAATCAAGGCAGGGGTGCCGGCGGATTAAGGAGCTGGCAGGAATGTTCAATTTAGATCAATTCACCAGATAACTGAGAGGTGACGGAACCTCGCGCACCACTCACCGGGCACAGAACGGCTTCTAACGACCTCAATAGAAGTTGACTCACTCACTCTCGTCAAGGCCCCTCCAGCTCGTTAGAGAGGCGCACAGCGCCGTAAGCACCTTGTTCAGCCTCCGCGGGATGGCCCACGATCGGTACGGCAACTCCGCCAACGGCCCCTCGTCGACACTCCGCACTACAGACAACCATCGCTTCACGGACAGCCAGTTCACTCGCTCATCTTGTCGATGGACGAGCAAACCTTCCAATCCTCAGTAGGCTCCGGCCATGGGGATCCTGGAATTACTATTCGGTCGCAAACCACCTGCACAACAACCGCCGGTGCAAGCTACGCGCAATACGACGATCAGGCATCGTGCACCTGACGGCTCGATCGTCGTTGAGATGTACACGCCGGAGCAGACCGCGGCCCGCGTTGAGGCCTACCGCCTCGAGCTCGAAGCCAGAGAACCGGCGCCGAAGGGCCGCGCCACCGACGGGGTCAAGAAGAAGACTGTGGACGTATCGACGCTCCGCGTTTTGGACCTGCGGTCGATCCCGGCCACCCAGTACCGCATCGTCGGATCCGCCTTTTCGGTGACGCAGGCTGGGCGCTACGAACACGGCGCCGACCAGTACCTCCTGATCCGCGAGCCACGAAATAAGCACGACCCGAATGCAGTGGCCGTCTACGGAAAGGGGCGTCGGGTCGGATACGCAACCAGGACCAAAGCCGCGATGCTCGCCCTGATACTCGATCCGCTCCCCTACGACGCGTTCTTGGTCAACGGCACCGGGATGGGCGCTGAAAAGCAGATGCAAGTCGGGATCCCCGCCGCCGCGGCGCTGCAGAAATACCTCAGGGTCCTGCCGGCCGAATAGGCAATGGAGCGAAACCCCTCTCGACACGTTGCGGCCGCGGTATCGGCCCTTCTGGTCATTACCGAAGCCGATGGGCTTGTCAGCTTCCGGCGGAGGCGTGCGAATCGCGTTCGATTGTTATCGAGGCGATCCACGCATAGGCAGCCGCACCCGATTCGCGCCTTAAGGACGGCTCCCCGCTCCGGAGTGAGAACGCCAACGCGCGTGAGCTGCCGACGTATGACCCAGTGTTTCCTGTTCGAGGCTCTTGTCAGGTGCCGCCCTCCCTATGACGGTCGGCACGGTCGCGCCGATCTAATGCATGCGCACGCAGGTGGAGCCGGTCGACGTCATTCTCCCCCAGGCTGGCCCGCAAGACGCAAACGGACATCGGGTCAGGGTCCAAAGCACGTGAGGTTGCGCACCTCGCGCTTGGCGCGGGCGGGGCAGGCACGGGCCGGGAACGTGGTGCCCGGGTGGCCGACGAAGGTGATCAAAATCCGACGCAATCAACCACGACATGTCGGAGGCGAGCCTCCGTTCCAGCCGATCTGAGATGTTGCGCATAGACCTTGTATGCACACACCAGCCAAACCCAAGTCCAAACCCGCTCGCACGGCCGAAGAACTCGATGCGTACATCGCCCTTATCGTCTCCGGCGCACCGCCGCTCACCCCCGGACAGCTGGGAAGCCTCAACCTCCTGCTCCGTCCTCTGGGAATGGAGATGGCACCAACCGCTTAACAAACTCTTGCTCCGAGGTAGTTAGACGATGACAGTTACCGCCTGGGATTACAGCAGACCTCGTTTGCTCCCCTCCTCGATCAGGTAAGACACAAACGCCGAGCACGTGACGAGTACGTACTTGGCAAGCGCCTGGTCAGCATCAGCGGCCTCAATCCCGCCATCACCCCCAGTCTGGGGCGTTTGCTAGGCCTTGTGCGAACCCGGATTTATCATAAAACTATCATTTTTCAGAGGAGAAACACATGGCGAGAACGCTCGGCGCGAAGAACCGAACCCCACGCGAGCTCGAAGCGGAAGCCGCGCGCCTCAAAGAGAAGGCTCGCCTCCAACGACGCATTGACGCGCTGAAGACGAAGGCGGCTCGCAAGTAGGTCGACCGGCAGCCTCGTACATCACCTTGAACGCCCGCCGCCGGACGGGACACCACAGGTGCCACCGCCCTCTACTGGACGGCGCGCCGATCAACGGAGCCCGTGCGTCAGCAGGCCAACCTGTGAAGGCAGACACTGAGAGCGACTGAGCTAGTCCGGCGCCGACCCTGCAGTCCGAATCGCCGCAGCCTCAAACTGCCGAAGAAGACGATGCATACATCGCGGTCGCGGCTGACAGCGCACCGCCGCGCAGAAGCCAGTCAACCCCGCACTCAGCCAAACTCAAGACCATTCGAACCTAAAATTCTGATCAGGGCTAAAATCGACTATTTACCCGTTGACAGGATCGTGACGCAACTCCACCACATCGCCGTCCTCATAAGATGCGAGACTTGAGTAATTGCCCCGTCTTGAGTGGAGTCCAGCGCATTAGCCTCCACCGGTCCACCCGTAGGGCAAGCGAGATTCGCTAAACGGGGGGATCCTCCTCAACTTGGGTCGCGAGGGATCCGGCCAGGAGTCCCATGAGGAGCGATACGAGCGCGAAGATCGCGGAGACGGCAACGATTGGAATGGCTGCACCTCCGATGTGCAGACATTCGCCGTATCCGACGATTAGTGTGGGGGTTCCCGAGACCTCATTCAAGACTTTACCCATTTCGAAGGTGCCACACGGAGTGGCCAGGAGATTCTCGACTCCAACACTAGTCAGCAGGCCGATTAATAAGCAGGTAAAGGCCACTGCCATCAGTAGACGGTTTCGGACTTTCCTTTTCAGTTTGAGTGACACTGTCCTGAGGACCAATCGCTCGACATAGCCGCCAGAGTACTCTTCGACACACCCCGCAGTCCATGGTCGAAGGAGACAGGGCCCCGTATCTGGTGGACGTAGCCTCCAGCTTTTCGTGGGATCGTCAGAAACAACTGAATGCATCGCTGTCATCTGCGATCAGCGCGCACACGTGCAATCTTCTACGATCCGGTTTGCCACCCGCGCGCAGCTCCAATGATGCAGGATGCTTGAGCGGTGGGTGGCCGCACTTGGGTAGGACTCCAAGGCTAGAGCTGGGAAGTCAATCTTTCTAGCCATGTGCAGCCCCGTGAGTCCACCTGCAGCAAACGTCGATAAGCAAGGCCTTATCAATTACGAACCAACGAAGTTCGTCATGTTTAGCTGTGACAGTGACAGAACTCCACGACGTCGCCGTCCCGGGTTAACCCTTGCGAATACCCTTGGCGCCAGGACCGGAAAGCGCACGAACATCGTCGGCGACTTCCATCGAGACGCCGACAGCAAATCCGACATGGAGCCGTTAGGACCCGAGCCCGGCGCGACGGGCGCCATGCACCTCGCTGTCGACGACCGAGATATTCGGCTGACTGCAGCCCAACGATCCGTCACCGCGCAAGCGAAATCGTCAGTAGCGTCGCATGCGCCGGCGGTGTCGCCGCTCCCCTGCCTAAAATAGTTGAACGGCGTCAAAAATTAGCTTCGCAGCCTTTTCCGAGAAATGCTTCGCTTGTCGACCGCGGATCTGGACAGACCAGGCAGGACGCGCTCAAATTACTGTAAGTCGAGCGGCCCAGCCGACACTCCTAGCGTGCGCTCAAAGATTGGCAGATCCCGGACATCCTCCGGATGAAGAGGCTGGGCGGCGACACGCTCGCCCCGATAGTCGTATGCGAACTGCGGGCCGGTGACGGAGATTATGCCCGCCAGTTCCCTCAGCTGTCGTGCGTCAAATGGCCGCAGTGCAGCTAGTTCGTTCGCAGCCTCGTGTGTGAGAGAAATACCTGCGCCTCCGAACAGACGCACCACCTGGAGACCGCTTATCTCCGCGAGGCGGTCGAGGACAGCATTTGTGTTGACGAAGCCCGCACCGACCTGGTGAACGTCGTAACCTGGCATCGGCCTGGCCGCCTCGAGCAGCAGTGAGCGGACGATCTTAGGGGTGCCAATCACGTCCAAAACAGCGCCCGCGTGCCTAGCGACCGCGAGGCAAGCAGCGACGGCCGTGGGGTCGATGCCGACCACGGGAAGTGCAGTGATGGGAACGAGCTCACGCGCGTTGGTCCAGATCGAAGATCCGAATCGATCGACAATTCCGTATCCCACGAGGGGAACACCATGAGGGTCCGCGCCCTCCTGCACACGGATTTCGCGACCCAGCTGGCAGATCGCCGCGACTATGACCCTTACGAGGTAGGTCACCTTTGGGGCTGCGAACGACGTTCCCTCAGGGTGAGGTGCTACGTATGAGCGCCCGTCCGCCACAAGGTCCGGTCCAGAATTTGGTTCATCTCGTGTTCCGATCGCGGAGTACGGAGCGAGCTTGGACCCCGTCTCGTCGGCTGTCGCACCAACTGACAGTACCCAAGGGGCACGTGCCCATGCCGACAATGATCCTGCACCTTGCGCGCCGCAGTTCCCTGCAGCCAACACGAACAGAACGTCGTCGACGGAACCTGCCAGCGTCGCGACATTGACGATGTCGTTCGACACGAAGGGGAAAACAGGCGACGCGGGACCGGCACTGAGGTTAATGACGGGCACGAGCGCGGGGGGCGCGGGCCAATCGAGCTCATCATCGAGTTCGATTCCGCGGTCGCGCGTGTGCACCGGATAGCCTTGCGGATCGCCGACGGCGCGCCCCGGGAATAAAAGCCCGTCTCGATCCCTCGAATTCTGCGCTCGCGCGATTTGAAGAAGCACATCGATACCGTTCGCGAACGTGCGCGACTGCTCGAGTGCCCCGAGCGCGGGTATGACCTGCTCAACTCCCGGGAGGCTGCTGATCTGCTTGGCCTGACCGGGGTTCGAGTCGATTTCGAGCACGGGGATAAGGCGATATGGCCTCACCCGCAAGCCGAGGTTGCGAACCGAATTCAGAACTGCAACGTAGTCGTCCGGGGAGGTCAGCACGAGAAATCGCGTGTTGGAAAGAGAGATCGTCTCCGATCGAGGCGCATTCATGCACCCCGTTGCTCCATTGTCAAAGAGCGTAAAGCAATCCTCTTCTTCATTTCCCATTGCTCTGCTACCTTCCCACTACTCGATACATACCCCGAGGCGACCTCGGTAGCAACCACCCCCCTGGACAAGAAAAGCTCGAAGGAGAGGTCATGGAAAATACGGACAACGTCGTGGCTGCGACGGAAAGTTGGCGGTTGAGCGCGGAAAATGTGATCGCATTCGCCGAAATCGCGGCGCCGGTCGGCGAAGGTGAGTTCGCTCCGTTTTCGGCCGAGGGGATCGACGACCCGGACGGTGAACTCGACGCGAGAATCGACCGCTTGCTAAGTGAGGCCGATATTGCCGTCGACGCGGCAGGCGATCGCGGAGGCATCGATATTCTGCTCGGCAATCTCGAGGTCACGAGTGTTCTCCTGACCGCCAGCCAGGAGCCCTCGGTCGTCTTCACGGAAATGGGGGTTGATGACGGCTCCATTTCTTTCGATGAAGCGCGGGTCCAGGTGGCGGTCTTGAAGGGCGCGGCGGACGGCGTCATTGAACCCACGCCAAGGAAGCTGCCCGACTCGGTTCACGGAAAGTTCGACGAACTGCAGAATGCCGGAGGCACAGAGCTCGTCGAGCTCGCGAAGAGCCCTACTGTGCACGCAGCTGTTGTAGGCGGATGGAGAGGCATCGCTGCCGTGGTGGCCGAAAAGGCCAACGAGGCGTTCGAGGCCGTCAAGAGCGCACTCTCATGGCTCAAGAGGGCAGCCGTTCGCATCGTCGAGTGGGTCGTGAACAAGCTGCGCAAGATGATGCCCCATAGCTTTCAAACCAAGTTCGACAAGCTCGTCGAAACGATCCCGGACAAGCTCGCCGACGGTGCCCCTGGTATCGTCGGGGAGCTGCTCGGGGCACTGCTCGGACGACCCGGCGTTGTAGACGCCTGGGGGGCACTGTCGGCGGATCAGGTCGTGGAACTCGAGTCTCGCCTTGACGAGACTACGAAGAGCCAGCTCACACGGATCGGCTTCATCACCAAGGGCCGCAAAACCGTCGACAAGTTCAGCATCGTCGTCGCTGTGCTTGACGGAACTGTCGTAGCTCCGCAAGTCAAGATTGCAGCGCTCGCGCTCATCGTCGCTGTCGTTGGATTCGTCGGCTTCCAGGTATGGGACGGCTTCCACGACCTAGAACGACTAGCGAGGGCGTGACCTGGCGTTAATCAGACCGCCATAGGAGCTACCGGCCGAGGATTGGATTGCCCGGACAGGCGTCATTTCGTCGGGCCAAACTCTGGTCTTCACGCGACGTGAGGTGTGAGCTTCCGGCGGCCCGAGAGGTCGCAACGCCCATCGGGATCTTTGGTTACGTACAAGTAGGCCTTGCAGCACGCGCAGCGCCACACAAATGTCACGCGCTCAATCGAAGATCCGACGCCCGCCGGGACGGTGGCGGCCTAGCAGTTCGGTCGCACCTTCCGCCCGTCCCTCGGCCATGCCATCAGCGCCTCCTGCAGACTGAGCCTTTTTGAACCATGATGAGATTCCCGTCGAGGAGACGAAGGAGAACTACTTCGATCCCAAGAATTCGGAAGCTGTGCCCGGTTGGTTTAGACACCTTGACACGCTGCAGAAGGACCAGGGTGAAGAAGAACGGCTACTTGTCAGCCTCCGCGCTCCGGGGCACAGCAAGCGTGAGCTTGGGCGATGGAAGATTCTCCTCGCGGAGCGCGACCTCGGAACGAAGCTCGCCTATCTCGCCAAGGGGCACACAGACGGCTGGGCAATTGGCCTCAAGATGAAGACACTGCCACGAGAGCGGCTGGAAGAGCTGGCGGCCACTACCGCCGAGATCCTCACCAGCTGGTGTGAAGCTGAGACTAACTAGTTGCTGGAGGTCGTTGGCAATCGTCGGCATCGGCGCAACAAGAGCGCAGCATGAATGCTGTGCGTGCCACGACCGGGATCAGACATGGACCGTGTCCTGATCGTCGACTGCGCCGGTGCCTAGTACGCGGAACCTAACCAGCCTCAAACTGCCGAAGAAGTCGACGCGTACATCACGGTCACGGCTGACAACGCACCGCCGTCCAGGAGTCAGTCAACCCCAAACTCAGCCGAAAACCGGACCACTCAAATCTAAAATCCTGGTCAGAGCAAGAATCGACTATTTACCCGTTGATAGGTTTCCGTGACGGAACTCCACCACGTCGCCGTCCTGCATGATGTATTCCTTGCCCTCGATGCGGGCCTTGCCCTTCGAGCGAGCCTCCGCCACGGAACCGGCCTCCATCAGGTCTTCGAAGGAGAAGATCTCCGCCTTGATGAAGCCCTTCTGGAAGTCGGTATGGATGACTCCGGCGGCCTGAGGTGCGGACCAACCCTTGTGGATGGTCCAGGCCCGTGTTTCCTTCGGGCCGGCCGTCAGGTAGGTCTGCAGGCCCAGGGTGTCGAAGCCGATGCGGGCGAGCTGGTCGAGCCCGCTCTCGGCCTGGCCGGTGGAGGCCAGCATCTCGGCGGCGTCCTCGGCGTCGAGTTCGCTGAGCTCGGATTCGAGCTTCGCGTCGAGGAACACGGCGTTGGCCGGGGCCACCAGGGCGGCCAGAACGGCGAGCTTCTCGGCATCCTGCAGCACGGCCTCGTCCACGTTGAAGACGTAGATGAAGGGCTTCGCGGTGAGCAGCCCGAGTTCCTGGATCGGCTCGATGTCGAGCGTGGCCGACGAGAGCGGCTGGCCGGAGTCGAGGATGGCCTGCGCCTTGAGGGCGGTCTCGAGCACGATGGGGGGAAGTTTGCGTCCCTTGACCTCTTTCTCGAACCGCAGCACGGCCTTTTCGAGGGTCTGCAGGTCGGCGAGGATGAGCTCGGTGTTGATGGTCTCCATGTCGCCGGCGGGGTTCACGGCGCCGTCGACGTGCACCACGTCGGGGTCGGCGAATCCGCGGATGACCTGGGCGATGGCATCCGCTTCGCGGATGTTGGCGAGGAACTTGTTGCCGAGCCCCTCCCCTTCGCTGGCGCCGCGCACGATGCCGGCGATGTCGACGAATGACACCGGCGCCGGCAGCAGGGCCTTGCTGCCGTAGATGGTGGCCAGCTCAGCGAGCCGGTAGTCGGGCAGGTTGACGATGCCGACGTTGGGCTCGATGGTGGCGAACGGGTAGTTCGCCGCGAGCACGTTGTTTTTGGTCAACGCGTTGAAGAGGGTGGACTTGCCGACATTGGGCAGTCCGACGATTGCAATAGTAAGAGCCACGAGAGTCAATCGTACCGCCTGCGGCCCGCGGTCCGGTCGGCCCGGGCGGGCCGCACCGTCGGCGGCCCGTGAAAGGATGAAGCGGTGCCAGTCAACTTCACCGCCATCGACTTCGAGACCGCCAACTCCTCCAGCGCTTCGGCGTGCTCGGTGGGGCTGGTGAAGGTTCGCGACGGCCAAGTGGTGGACCGCGTGGCCTGGTTCATCAAGCCGGCCGTCGGGCACGACATCTTCCTGGCCTGGAACATCAAGATCCACGGCATCCGGCCGACGGATGTCGCGGGCGCAGCCACCTGGGCCGAGCAACTGCCCGACCTGGTCGCCTTCGCCGGCGACGACCACCTGGTGGCCCACAACGCCGGGTTCGACCTCGGTGTGATCAAGACGTCGTCCACCGTCGCCGGTCTGATCGTGCCCGACTTCAACTACGTCTGCAGCCTGCAGGTGGCCCGCCGCACCTACCACCTCGACTCCTACCGGCTCCCGGTCGCCGCGATGGCCGCCGGCTTCGAGGGTTTCGCGCACCACGACGCCCTTGCCGACGCGGAAGCCTGCGCGGCCATCATGATCCACGCGGCCGACCGGCACGGGGCCGGCACCGTCGAGGAGCTGGCGCGGATCACCGGCGTCACGATCGGCGCCATCGGGCCGGTCGCCATGCAGGAGAAGTCCGCCACGCACGGCCCGATGGCGCTCAGCTAAGCGCCCGCCGGTACGACCCCGGGCGCCCGGCGCTGCACCGTGGCGGCAGCCGTGCCGGCACCGGCCCGGGCAATGTCGGTGGCCACTGGCAGAGTGGAACCATGGATTCCTGGTTCAGTCTTTTTCTCGGCCTCGTCGTCGGCGCCCTGCTCGGCACCCTGCTCACGCTGGTCCTCACGGCCCGGGCCGCGGAGCGCCGTAGCCGGGGTGCGTCCGGCACCGACGATCCGCTCGTGACCGAGGCCCGCCATCAACTGGCTCTGGCCGAGGTGCGTGCACGGGAGGCCGGTGTCCAGTCCATCCTGCGCGAAGAGGTGGCCGCGGTTCAGGCCACGGCCGACGCCCTGCGCGGGCAGGTCGCAGATGCGGGGCGGCAGTACCGCGAACTGAGTGACCGTCAGCGTGATGACCAGGAGGCCCGCACCGAGCAGCAGAAGCAGGAGAGCAAGGTTCTCCAGGCCCTCGCACCGGTCAAGGAGAGCCTGCAGGACATGCAGCAGAAGGTCGCCGAACTGGAGGCCCAGCGCAGCCTGCAACACGGCGAGCTCAGCCAGCAGCTGCGGTCGGCCACCGAGTCGGAGGAGCGCCTGCGGAGCACCGCTGAGTCGCTCGCGTCGGCCCTGCGCGCCAACAACACGCGCGGGGTCTGGGGCGAAACCCAGCTGCGCAGCGTGGTCGAGGCGGCCGGCCTGATCGAGCGGGTCGACTTCGACGTGCAGTCGAGCATCACCTCGGACGCCGGCGCGGGCCGCCCCGACATGGTCGTGCACCTGCCCGGCGGCAAGAACATCGCCGTCGACGCGAAGGTGCCGTTCACGGCGTTCCTCGAAGCCAGTCAGATTCCGGTCACCGCCACCGGCGCCCTGGGCGCCCAGCGGGCCGTCTACATGAAGGCGCACGTCAAGGCCGTGCGCGACCACATCACCACCCTGGGCGGCAAGGCCTACTGGCAGGGTCTGGAGGCGTCGCCGGAGATCGTGATCGCCTTCATCCCGAGCGAGTCACTGGTGTCCTCGGCACTGGAGGCCGACCCGTCCATCATGGAGTTCGCGTTCTCGAAGCGGGTGGCGCTCGCCTCTCCGGTGACGCTGTGGTCGGTGCTCAAGACCGTGGCCTTCACCTGGCAGCAAGACGTGCTCACACAGGACGCCAAGGTCCTTTTCGACCTCAGCCGGGAGCTGTACGCGCGCCTGGCCACCACGGCCACCCACATCGAGAAACTGGGTCGGTCGATCGAGCGCACGGTGAAGGACTACAACGGCTTCGTCGGGTCGATGGAACGCCAGGTGCTGCCCACCGCGCGCAAACTCAACGCCCTCGACGAGTCGAAGGTGCTGGCGCCGCTGGCGGGCATCGAAGACACCCCGCGCGAACTGGCGGCGTGGGAATTCGTGTCGGAGTTGGAAACCGCGGCGCTCGAGACCGCAACACTGGAAAGCGCGGCGCTGGCGCCAGCCGCATCCCGCACCGACTGACGCCGAGAATCGCCGTTAACGCCGAGAATCGCCGTCGGAACGGCGATTCTCGGTGTGTCGAGCGATTCTCGGCGGCGACGCGCGGTGGATCAACGCGCCGATCGCACCCCGGGCCCGCGGGCTACAGCCAGCGGGCTACAGCCACTTCGAGGCGAGGTGCTCGCCGATCACGCGACGCGAGGTGCCGGACTTCGAGCGAAGCACGATGCTCTCGGTTCGGATGATCGGACCCTGGCGGCGCACGCCGTCGACGAGTCCGCCATCCGTCACGCCCGTGGCGACGAAGAAGGTGTTATCGCCACTGACCATGTCGTCGAGTTCGAGCAGCTTGTCGACGTCGAGACCGGCCGCGACGGCACCCGCGCGCTCCGCGTCATCCTTCGGGGCGAGACGACCCTGCATGTAGCCGCCGATGGCCTTGAGCGCGCAGGCCGTGGTGATGCCCTCGGGGCTGCCACCCATACCGACGCACATGTCGATGCGCGTTTGCCAGCGGGCCGCGTTGATGCCGCCGGCGACGTCGCCGTCGCTCATCAGCCGGGTGCCGGCTCCGGCGCTGCGGATGGCATCAATCAGTTCGGCGTGACGGGGACGGTCGAGAACGGCGAGGACCATCTCGCCGACCGGCTTGCCGGTCGCCTTGGACAGCTCGCGGATGTTGTCGCCGATCGGCGCGTCCAGGCTGACGACTCCGCGGCCGGCCGCACCCGTGACGATCTTGTCCATGTAGAACACGGATGACGCGTCGAGCATGGTGCCGCGGGAGGAAACCGCGATCACGGACAGGGCGTTCTGGCGTCCGGCGGCGGTGAGGCTGGTGCCATCGATCGGGTCGACCGCGATGTCGCAGGACGGGCCTTTGCCGTTGCCGACGCGCTCACCGTTGAAGAGCATGGGGGCTTCGTCCTTCTCACCCTCGCCGATGACGATGAGTCCGTCGAAGTTGACGGTGCCGAGGAAGACGCGCATGGCATCGACGGCTGCCTTGTCGGCGGCGTTCTTGTCGCCACGGCCGATGAACGGAACCGCTCGAATCGCTGCGGCCTCGGTGGCCCGCACCAATTCCATCGCAAGGTTGCGGTCGGGGTGCGTGAAATTGGGGGCGACTTCGGGGCTGTTCACAGATGGTCCTTCCCGGACGAAGAGTGCGGCAGTGGCAAGACCCATCTTTGGGCCGGCACCGTTGCCGGTGCTGCCTTCTTCAGCCTAGCGCCCGCTCCCCGTCCCGGAGATGCTCGCGCGCTGGCACGCCCGGAGACCCACCTCGGTAGGATGAGAAGACCGAAACGGTTCAATCGAGGAGACTCAACAATGCCCATCGCAACCCCAGACCAGTATGCCGAGATGCTCAACACGGCCAAGACGAAGGGGTTCGCCTACCCGGCGTTCAACGTTTCGTCTTCCCAGAGCATTAATGCCGTCCTTCAAGGCCTGACCGAAGCCGGCTCTGACGGCATCATCCAGGTCACCACCGGTGGCGCGGATTATTTCGCCGGCCACACGGTCAAGAACCGCGCATCCGGTGCGCTCGCGATGGCGCGCTTCGTGCAGTCCGTCGCCGACAATTACCCCATTACCGTTGCACTCCACACGGACCACTGCCCCAAGGGCGCGCTCGAAGACTTCGTCCTCCCGCTCATCTCCGCCTCCGAAGACGAGGTGAAGGCCGGCCGCAACCCGATCTTCCAGTCGCACATGTGGGACGGTTCCGCCATCCCACTGGCCGAGAACCTGGAAATCGCCAAGGACATCCTGAAGCGCACCCAGGCGATCAACGCCATCCTCGAGGTCGAGATCGGCGCCGTCGGCGGCGAAGAAGACGGCGTTGAGGGCGACATCAACGAGAACCTGTACACGACTCTCGACGACGCACTCTCCATGATCGACTCCCTCGGCATGGGCGAGAACGGCCGGTACATGGCTGCCCTCACCTTCGGCAACGTGCACGGCGTCTACAAGCCCGGCAACGTCAAGCTGCGCCCGGAACTCCTCAAGGAGATCCAGGATGGTGTCGCCGCCAAGCTGGGCACCGGCGCGAAGCCGCTCGACCTGGTCTTCCACGGTGGGTCGGGCTCGACCGACGCCGAGATCGCCGAGGCCGTCGCCAACGGTGTCGTCAAGATGAACATCGACACCGACACCCAGTACGCGTTCACCCGCGCGGTCGCCGGCTACATGCTGAGCAACTACGACAGCGTGCTCAAGGTTGACGGCGAAGTCGGCAACAAGAAGGTCTACGACCCGCGCGCCTGGGGCAAGGTTGCCGAGACGGCCATGGCCGCCCGCGTCGCCGACGCCACCCGCCAGCTCGGTTCCGCCGGCCACTCGAACAGCTAGCACCGGATGACGATGGCCGAGAATTCTTCGTCGACTCCCCCGGGAACCCCACCGGAGGATTCCCGGCCCCGTCCCCAGTACGGCGAGCTTGCGCCCGAGGGCTGGAGCTGGACTCCGGCCCCGGATGAGCGCACCCTCGCCACGCCGCCTGCCCCGGGGCGGTCCGCGGTCCCCGAGAAGGCGGTGCGCCCGGTCGGAACCGCTCCCGCCTGGGACCGCCCGGTCACTCTGAGCCTGCTCGTGCTCGGGCTGCTGTCCACGCTCTTCGCGGTCAGCATGCTCAGGGTGATCACCGAGTCCATCCAGATGCTCCATACCCAGCTGGACCTCGGCGCGTACGAGCCGGATCCCTCCGTGGCCTGGCTGGTCACGGCAGGAATCGTCGGTGTGTCCCTGGTCTGGCTGGCCACGGCGACGGGAGCAGTCCTGCTGCTGGTCCGCGGCAAACGCGCGTTCTACCTGCCGCTGATCGGTGCGGTCGTGTCCGTGGTCGTGTTCGTCGCCTTCACTGGCGCCGTCCTGGCCACCGACCCGACACTGCTCAACGACCCGAACCTGATGGACGTCTACGGCCAGCTGTAGACACCGCAACGGCGCCCGGCGGATCAGTTTTCACCTCTGGTCTCCCGGGCGCTTTGTGCACGGTCCCGGTAAAGGCCGGCGCAACCCGGCGGCTCACGGATGCCGGCGCCGCGGTGATCGCCGCGCCGCGGGCGACCCCATGGAAGTCGTTCAATTCCCGTCTCCAGGCTCCGGCGGGCCTGACCGTGACCCCGTTCCAGGAACTGGGGTCGACCGGTGAGCAGGCCTCCGACCCGGTGAAGACGGGCTGACGCAGCGCGTCTGGCTTCCCTATTCGGGGCGGCTGACCCGCCCGCCGAGGGCGCGGGCATCCGTGTTGCCGGCCAGATCCTTGCGCAGTTCCTTGGGTAGCGAGAAGAGCAGGTCCTCCTCGGCCGTCTTGATCTCTTCGACGTCGCCGTAGCCGGCGTCGGCCAGATCGAAGAGCACTTCGTGCACGAGTTCGTCGGGCACGGATGCCCCACTCGTCACGCCCACGGTGGCAACCCCGTCGAGCCATTCCTGCTTGATCTCGCTGGCGAAGTCCACCCGGTAGGCGGCCTGGGCGCCGTACTCCAGTGCCACCTCGACCAGACGCACCGAGTTGGACGAGTTCGCCGAGCCGACCACGATGACGAGGTCGGAATCACGGGCCACCTTCTTGATCGCCACCTGGCGGTTCTGGGTGGCATAGCAGATGTCGTCGCTGGGAGGATCCTGCAGATTCGGGAACCGGGCGCGCAGGCGGCGCACGGTTTCCATGGTCTCGTCCACGCTCAGCGTGGTCTGGGACAGCCAGACCACCTTGTCCGGGTCGCGCACCTCGATCGTGTCGGCGTCGTCGGGGCTGCCGACGAGGGTGGTCTGCTCGGGGGCCTCCCCCGCGGTGCCCTCGACCTCTTCGTGGCCTTCGTGGCCGATCAGCAGAATCTGGAAGTCGTCCCGGGCGAAGCGCACGGCCTCGCGGTGCACCTTGGTGACCAGGGGGCAGGTGGCGTCGATGGCGAGCAGTCCGCGGTCCGCCGCGGCGGTGACGACGGCCGGGGACACGCCGTGGGCGCTGAAAACGATGTGGGATCCGGTGGGCACCTCGTCGACTTCCTCGACGAAGATCGCGCCCTTCTTCTCCAGCTCGGAGACCACGTGGATGTTGTGCACGATCTGCTTGCGCACATAGACGGGGGCGCCGTACAGCTCGAGGGCCTTCTCGACGGCGATCACGGCACGGTCCACACCGGCGCAGTAACCGCGCGGGGCGGCCAGCAGCACCCGTTTGTGTCCGACCACCGGGGTATCCTTGAGCCTGTTGCGTGCCCGGGGAATCCGTGGCATGCCGAGGCCGATCACAGGCGAATCCGTACTGATAGTCACCAACCCAGTCTATGGGGGCCGACTGTGCAGTCCGTGGGAGGAACGATTGATGACGGACGCAGTATCCACCCTCGAGACCCCGTGGCCGGTCGGGTTGCTGGCCAACAAGATCCGCGGCTACATCGAGCGCCTCGGCACCGCCTGGGTCGAGGGCGAGATCACCCAGTGGGGTGCCAGCGGCGGCAACGTGTACGGCAAGCTGAAGGACCTCACCGAAGACGCCACGGTCAGCTTCACGATCTGGTCGTCGGTGCGCGCGAAACTGACCAGCGACTTCAAGCAGGGCGACCGGGTGATCGCCCTCGTCAAACCCAACTACTGGGTCAAGGGCGGAACGCTCACCATGCAGGTGTTCGAGATGCGCCACGTGGGTCTCGGCGACATGCTGGAACGGCTCGAGCGGCTGCGCACACAGCTGGCCGGCGAGGGACTGTTCGACGCGTCACGCAAGAAGCCGCTGCCCTTCCTCCCGCACTGCATCGGACTGGTCACCGGCAAGGACTCCGACGCCGAGAAGGACGTCATCCGCAATGCCCAGCTGCGTTGGCCGGCGGTCACCTTCCACCTGGCCTACGCCGCCGTCCAGGGCGAGCGCATGGTCGCCGAGGTGACCGCGGCCATCCAGCGTCTGGACGCCGACCCGGAGGTCGACGTGATCATCGTTGCCCGCGGCGGCGGCGACTTCCAGAACCTGCTCGGCTTCAGCGACGAGAGACTCATCCGGGCCGCGGCGGCCTGCACGACCCCACTGGTCAGTGCGATCGGCCACGAGGCTGACCGCCCGCTGCTCGACGACGTCGCCGACCTGCGCGCGTCGACGCCGACGGATGCCGCCAAACGCGTCGTCCCGGACGTTTCCGACGAGCTCAACCGGGTGCAGCAGGCCCGCGCCCGCCTCAGCAACCGGCTGACCGGCATCCTCGCTCACGAGGTCGACCGGATCGGCCAGCTTCGCTCGCGTCCGGTGCTCGCCGCCCCCGAGTGGATCATCGATTCCCGGTCCGAAGACCTCACCCGCTTCGTCGCCCGCGGTGCCGAGCTGGTCGACCGGGCGGTGGAGCGGGCCGGATCGGTGATCGTCGAGCTGCGCTCCCGACTGCGCGCCCTCTCGCCCCAGGGCACCCTCGACCGCGGCTACGCGATTGTGCAGCTGGAGGACGGCCAGGTCGTCCGCTCGCCCGCCGAGGCCCCGCCGCAGACGACACTCCTGATCACGCTCGCCGAGGGGGCCCTGGTGGCCACCACCGATGCGGCAACCTCAGACCCGACACCGTCGAATGAGAAATTAGAATGGACACCATGACCTCGGCAGCAGACGAAATCAACGCCCTGAGCTACGAACAGGCCCGGGATGAGCTCGTACGCGTGGTGAACGCCCTCGAGCAGGGGGCCTCATCACTGGAAGAATCGCTGGCGCTGTGGGAACGCGGCGAGGCCCTCGCGCGCCGCTGCGAAGAGTGGCTGATCGGCGCGAAAGCCAGGCTGGATGCCGCCCGGGCAGGCCAGGTCGACTCCGCCGCGACAGCCGGATGAGCGCCGCCAAGCGCGCGCCCCGCGTCGTCGCCGAGCTGGGGCGCCCGGAAACTCCGGACGAAACGCGCACCCGGCTGGCCGAGAACTCACGCAAGTACCGCTCCCACAAGACCGTGAACAACCTGGTCCTGTCGCTGCTGGCCACGCTGGGCACGGTACTCGTGCTCGTGCTGCTGGTGCCGCGCAGCGACGCCCCCCAGAACCGCGACGTCGATTTCCAATCCGTGGCCGCGCAGGTGCAGACCGGCATCACTGATCCCCTGCTGGTTCCGGAGCTGCCGGCCGGGTGGACCGCCAACGCCGCGCAGTGGCGCCTGGGCGGAAGCGACAAGATCCCGTCCTGGTACATCGGCCTGATCACGGCAAAGACGGAGTTCATCGGACTCACCCAGGCCCTCGGCGCCAACCCGAGCTGGCTCGCTGACGAGCTCGAGGATGCCCCCATCGCCGGCACCGTCACGATCGCCGGCATCACCTGGGATGTCTACCGCAACACCGCGCCGGAGGATGACCGCGGCAACTTCGAGTCCGCACTCGTCACCACGGCCGGCGACAGCACCTACCTCCTCGTCGGCACCGCCGACGACGAGGAACTCGCCGTTCTGGCCGAGGTGCTGGCCGAACAGATCAGCTCGAACAACACCGAAGGACAGTGAACATCAATGGGTGAGGGAGCAACACCGGCGTCGGTCTGGACCGACCTGCGGCGCGGCAACGACCGGTTCGTGGGCGGCGAGCCGCTGCATCCGCGCCAGGATGTGGACCGCCGGGCCGAACTCGCCTTCGTGCAGACTCCGGACGCGGCCCTGTTCGGCTGCAGTGACTCCCGGCTGGCCGCCGAGATCATCTTCGACAAGGGCCTCGGCGACCTGTTCGTGGTGCGCAACGCCGGGCAGGTCATTTCCGATTCGGTGCTCGGCTCACTCGAATACGCCGTCGCCGTGTTGCGGGTGCCGCTGATCCTGGTGCTCGGCCACGACGGCTGCGGCGCCGTGCGCGCGGCCATCGATTCCCAGGCCGCGGACGCGGCGCCTCTGCCCGCGCACATCAACCGGATCATCGAGAAGATCGTGCCGGCCGTTCGCCGGGTGGCGGGGTCGACCGATGCGACGCCGATCGATCCCGAGCAGGTCGACGCCCTCGCCGTCGGCCGCGAACACCTCCGCGACACGGTGTCCGAACTGGTCGAGCGCTCCGAGGTGATCAGCGCGGCCGTGGCAGAAGGTACATTGGCTATCGTCGGGGCGAACTACCGGCTGCTCGAAGGCCGTGCCGTGCCCGACATCGTTGTCGGCGTGGTTTAGCCGAGCAGCCCGCCTGCGACGCGCCGTCCAGGCCGTCGCCGCACAGTCCCGAACCAAAGAGATTCCCAACCGAAAGGTAATACACACCGTGGTGGACAAGACCGCTGAAGCCGAGTACCGGATCGAACACGACACGATGGGCGAGGTCCGGGTTCCGGTCGCCGCCCTCTACGGGGCGCAGACACAGCGGGCCGTCGAGAATTTCCCCATCTCCGGCTCGGTACTCGAGCCCGCCCAGATCGCCGCGCTGGCCCGGATCAAGAAGTCCGCGGCCCTGGCGAATGCGAAGCTCGGCGTGCTCGACGTCGACATCGCGAACGCGATCGCCGCCGCGGCCGACGAGGTCACCACCGGACGCTACGACTCCGAGTTCCCGATCGACGTCTACCAGACGGGCAGCGGAACCTCCTCGAACATGAATATGAACGAGGTCCTCGCGACCCTGGCGAGCCAGAGCCTCGGCCGCCCGGTTCACCCGAACGACCACGTGAACGCGTCCCAGTCCTCCAACGACGTTTTCCCGACATCCGTGCACCTCGCCGTCACCAGTGCACTCATCGACGAGCTCATCCCCGCGCTCGACCACCTGTCGGTGGCGTTCGAGGCCAAGGCCGAGCTGTGGGCCGGCGCGGTCAAGGCCGGCCGCACCCACCTGATGGATGCCACCCCGGTCACCCTCGGCCAGGAGTTCGGCGGCTATGCGCGCCAGATGCGCCTCGGCATCGAGCGCGTGCGCACCGCGCTCCCCCGCGTCGCGGAGGTCCCCCTCGGAGGCACCGCGGTCGGCACCGGAATCAACACGCCCGCCGGGTTCCCGCAGCTCGTGATCGAGCTGCTCGTCGAGGAGACGGAACTCCCGGTCACCGAGGCGCGCGACCACTTCGAGGCGCAGGCCAACCGGGACGGCCTGGTGGACGCATCCGGCGCCCTCCGCACCATCGCGGTCAGCCTCACCAAGATCTGCAACGACCTGCGCTGGATGGGCTCGGGCCCGAACACGGGCTTCGGCGAGTTGAACATCCCCGACCTGCAGCCGGGCTCCTCGATCATGCCGGGCAAGGTGAACCCGGTGATCCCGGAAGCCGTGCTGATGGTCTGCTCCCGGGTGATCGGCAACGACGCCACCATCGCCTGGTCCGGCGCGTCGGGCTCGTTCGAGCTCAACGTCGCCATCCCGGTGATGGGCACCGCCCTGCTCGAGTCGATCCGCCTGCTCTCCAACGCTTCCCGGGTGCTCGCCGACAAGACCGTCGACGGCCTCACGGCGAACATCGAGCGCGCCCGCGCGCTGGCCGAGTCCTCCCCCGCCATCGTCACCCCGCTGAACCGGGTCATCGGCTATGAGGCCGCGGCCAAGGTGGCCAAGCACTCGGTCGCCGAGGGTGTGACCGTGCGCGAGTCCGTCATCGCCCTCGGCTTCGTCGAGCGCGGTGAGGTCTCCCTCGAGCTGCTCGACACCGCCCTCGACGTGCTGAGCATGACCCGCCCGCCCCAGGCGAAGTAGCCTCGGCTCCTCGCCCGCGCGGCGCTCACCAATTCGACGGAGATTTTGCTCCCGAAGGCCTGTTTTCGGTCCGAAAGCGGCTTCTTGGGCAAAATCTCCGTCGAATTCGTTCGGGGCGTCAGCGCACCTCGTTGCCTTCGAGCATCTCGGTCACGAGGGCGGCGATCGCGCTCCGCTCCGACCGGGTGAGCGTCATGTGGGCGAACAGCGGATGTCCCTTGAGCGTCTCGATCACCGACGCCACCCCGTCGAAGCGGCCGACCCGCAGGTTGTCCCGCTGGGCCACATCGTGGGTCAGGACCACGCGCGAGTTCTGCCCGATCCGGCTGAGCACCGTGAGCAGCACATTGCGTTCAAGCGACTGGGCCTCGTCCACGATCACGAAGGCGTCGTGCAGCGACCGGCCCCGGATGTGCGTGAGCGGCAGGACCTCGAGGATGCCGCGCTCGATGACCTCCTCGAGCACATTCTCGGAGACGATGGCCCCAAGCGTGTCGAACACCGCCTGGGCCCACGGGCTCATCTTCTCGGCGGCGTCACCCGGCAGGTATCCCAGTTCCTGCCCGCCGACCGCGTAGAGCGGCCGGAAGACCATGATCTTGCGGTGCTGCTGGCGTTCCAGCACGGCCTCGAGGCCGGCGCAGAGGGCGAGCGCCGACTTCCCCGTTCCGGCCCGGCCTCCCAGCGACAGAATGCCGATCTCCGGGTCGAGCAGCAGGTCGATGGCGAGTCTTTGTTCCGCGGATCGGCCCTTCAGCCCGAAAACGTCCCGGTCGCCGCGCACCAGCTTCATCGCGCCGTTGCCCGTCACCCGGCCGAGCGCGGAGCCGCGGTCAGAGTGGATGACCAGTCCCGTGTTCACGGGCATGTCCTGCACGAGCCGGGTGTGCACGACCTCCTTGTCGTAAAGCTCATCGATCAGGTTCGAGCCCAGGGTGATCTCGTCCATGCCGGTCCAGCCGGAGTCCACGGCGAGTTCGTGGCGGTACTCCTCCGCCGTCAGGCCGAGGGACGCCGCCTTGACCCGCAGGGGCAGGTCCTTGGTGACGACGGTCACGTTCAGGCCGTCGTTGGCGAGGTTGAGGGCCACGGCGAGAATGCGGGAGTCATTGTCGCCGAGTTGCAGGCCCGAGGGCAGCACGGACATGTTCGAGTGGTTGAGCTCCACCCGCAGGCTGCCGCCGTCGCCGACCGGGATCGGGAAGTCCAGCCGTTCGTGCTTCACCCGCAGTTCGTCGAGGAGCCGCAGCGACTGCCGGGCGAAGTATCCGATCTCCGGGTCGTTGCGCTTGGCCTCGAGTTCCGCGATCACCACGACGGGAAGCACGACGGCGTGCTCGGCGAAACGGAAAATCGCCTTGGGATCGGAGAGCAGTACGGAGGTGTCCAGTACGTACGTGCATTCGGCCTGGTCGGCCGCCTTCATTTGATCAGAACCCTTGTTGTCGATCTGTCGAGCGGTCACAATCACTCCCACCCCGTGCCCCGTGAGGCACAGATTGTGTCGGCGAGCGGCCACAGGGTTCTCGAGCCGTACGTGTGTGGCCGTCTCGTTCAGGCGCCATACCTGATGAGCATGACGCTACTTACCCGCGCGCGTCAGGGGAAGAGCGACACGCCCATTCGAAACAGACGTTCACCGGGCCGTCGTCAATAGGTCACGGCGGTCGCAAACGAGGTGAACGCACCGCGCAGCATGTCGACCGTGTCCGGGCTGAGCGCCGCGTGGGTGCTGAGCCGCACGGTGCCGTTCCTGGGCGTCGCCGTCACCCCGTGGTTGTGCAGCGCAATGCTCAGCAGAGTCAGCTGATTCGCCGGCGGTTCGAGCACCAGGATGCCCGCCCGCTCCCGGTCGTCCCGGGACGAGACCACGGGCACGGCGAACTCGTCCGCCAGGTCGATCAGGAGCGACACGTTCACGGTGATCGCGTCCTCGACGGCGCGGATGCCGACAGCGGCCACCTCCTCGAGGGCGGCCGCGAACCTGGCCTGGGCGGTGGCGTCGCCGTTGCTCACCCGAAACGCGTTGGCGCTGCGGCTCGGCGGCAACACCTCGTCCCACGGCTCGGCGACGTCGGTGCCGGCGAAGCCGGAGAACACGGGGACCAGGCGTTCGACCGCGCGGTCGCTGAGGGCCAGGAACCCGGTGCCCCAGCCGGCCCGGGACCATTTCTGCCCGCCCGATGCGACAACATCCGCCACCTCATAGGGGACATCCACTGCGCCGAAACCCTGAATGGCGTCGACGATGAGCAGGCGGTCGCCGATGACCTGACGGATGCCCTCGAGGTCGACGCGATGGCCGGTGCGGGAATCGACGAGGCAGACCGCCACGGCGGCCGTCGCCGGGGTGAGTTGCTCCCGGATCTGCCCGGGGGTGACCCGGCCGTGGTCGGTCTCCAGCCAGATCGGGGCGACCACCCGCAGCGCCTCCGCCGCGCGCACGGCCGCGAACGGGACCGTGGGGAAGTCGCCCGGAGACAGCAGTACCGCCCCGGTCAGGCCGAACATGGCCTGCATGATGCCGGTGGTGGTGTTGGGTTCGGCCACGATCTGGTCGGCGCGGAAGCCGGTGGCCTGGGCCACGGCGGTGCGCAGCCGCTCGTCCTGCGTCTGGAGATGGTCCAGGCTGCCGAAGCGGGCCCGCGAGAGCACCTCGGTCTGGCCCAGGGTCTCGGCGACCACGCCCGCCGACAGCGGACCGATCCGGGCGTAGTCGAGGTAACCGGGTTCCGCGATGAACCCCTCGAGGAACCGTTCGAGAGCCGTCATGGGGATGCTCCTACCCGCCGAAACGGCGCTGGCGCCTCGCGAAGTCGCGCAGGGCACGCAGGAAGTCGACCTGGCGGAGGTCCGGCCCGAGCGCTTCCACGAAGTAGAACTCGCTGTGCGCGCTCTGCCAGAGCATGAAGTCGCTGATGCGCTGCTCCCCCGACGTGCGGATGACCAGGTCCGGGTCCGGCTGACCGCTGGTATAGAGGTGCGCCCCGATCAGGTCCGGGGTCAGCGTCTCGGCGAGGTCTTCGAGCCTGCCGCCGCTGGCGAGGTGGGCTCCCACGATGCTGCGCATCGCGTCGGTGATCTCGGTGCGCCCGCCGTAGCCGACGGCGAGGTTGATGTGCAACCCCTTCTTGCGAGCCGTGCGCGCTTCGGCGGCGTTCAACGCGGCCACCAGCGGTTCGGGCAGCCCGGCCTTCGAGCCGACCTGCTGCACCCGCCAGTCGCGGTACCGGGACAGCTCCTCCGCGAGCTTCGCGATGATCTTGGTCAGCTCCGCGAGTTCTTCGGTGGGCCGGTTGGTGAGGTTGTCGGAGGACAGCAGGTACAGCGTGACGACGGAAATACCCAGGTCGTCACACCATTTGAGGAACTCCCGCATCTTGGCGGCACCGGCCCGGTGCCCGTGGGCGGCGGAGTCGAAACCGAGCTGTCTGGCCCAGCGCCGGTTGCCGTCGATGATCATGGCGACGTGGTGCGGAAGCACATCCGGCGTCAGTCCACGACGAAGGCGACGCTGGTACACCCCGTAGAGGATGCCGCGCGCCCAAGGAACTTCCCGTTTCTGCACATATTGACGCTAGCCCACTCGAGAGCGTCGCGTGCCGCGAGCGGCATGCACCCTGTCGTATTCTGGCAGCATGGCCCCAACGGATGACATCCCCAACCTGCCGTTGTTCGAGGACGATCTGCCCGTGCAGGTGGACGCCAAGCCCACCTGGCGCGGCTGGATCCACGCCGGCACGTTCCCGGTCACGATCGTCGCCGGCATCGTGCTGCTTCTGTCGGCGGAGGGCAGCGCGGCCCGATGGAGTTCGCTCGTGTTCGTGCTCAGCTCGATGCTGCTGTTCGGCAATTCGGCCCTGTATCACCGGTTCGACTGGAGTCCGCGTACGAAGGTCATCCTGAAACGGATCGACCACGCCAACATTTTCCTGCTGATCGCGGGCTCCTACACGCCCATCGCCGTGCTGGCCCTGCCACCGGCCAAGTCCACGCTGCTGCTGTCGCTGGTCTGGGGTGGTGCCATCCTGGGAATCGGGTTCCGGGTGTTCTGGATCCACGCCCCGCGCTGGCTCTACGTCCCGCTGTACCTGGCCCTCGGCTGGGGAGCGGTGATGTTCATCGTGGACTTCTTCCAGGCCAACGCCGCGATGATGACGCTGATCGTGATCGGCGGGCTCTGCTACTCCGTCGGCGCCGTCATCTACGGTATGAAGCGGCCGAACCCCGTGCCGGGCGTGTTCGGATTCCACGAGATCTTCCACACCCTGACCGTGGTGGCCTTCCTCTGCCACTGGGCGGCGATCATGATCATCGCGACGAACCCGATCTACCCGTAGCCCGCTAGTCCCTGTCGGCGCCGTCGGCCTCGGCGGCCTTCTGCGCGGCCACCTCCGCCGCGAGGCGTTCCTGGATCTCGGCGCGGTACGTGTTGCGACGCACGCGGCGGGCCATGTCCATCGCCAGCAGCACCGCCCCCACGGCGACCAGGGCGATCGCCACGAAGCCCTCCGGGCCGGGCGTCACCGTGTTCGGGTCGAACTCGGGCGAGGGCGTCGCGGCCAGGACGATGCTCACGAGGGGAGCCAGGATCAGGCCGCTCATGAGTCGTCCCGTACCCCGGCGAAGAGGTCGGATTCAGGTGTCACGGTGTCAACTTTCGATTCGACGAGCTGGAAGTCTTCATAGGGCCACGCCTCGCGGATGAGATCGTTCGGCCAGAAGAAGAAACTACTGGTGGGGGAAACCTGGCTGGCGTGGGCCCGGAGCGCCGCGTCTCGCACCTCGAGGAAGTCCCCGATGGGAACGTGGGTGGTCGCCAGCTTCGGGTAGTCCTTCATCCATTCCCGGGCCGCTCCGAGCGGCTCGAGCAGGGGCGAGTCGGGCTCCGTGACGCTCAGTTCGAGGAACATGGCGTCCACGCGTTCGAGGTTGAAAATCCGGTCATAGTAGAGCTTGCCGACCTGCCAGGGCTCACCGGCATCCGGGTACCGGGTCGGGTCGGAGGCTGCCCGGTAGGCCTCCAGCGACACGTCGTGGCAGCGGATGTGATCGGGATGCGGGTAGCCGCCCTTCTCGTCGTAGGTCACCAGGACCTGCGGACGGAATTCGCGGATCAGCCGCACGACCGGTTCGGCGGAGATCTCCACCGGGATGTCCGCGAACGAGTCCGGTGGGACCGAACCGTCCTCGTTCATCCCGGAGTCCTGGTAGCCGAGCCACCGATGCTGCACACCGAGGACCCGCTGCGCCTCGGCCATCTCCAGGCGGCGCAGTCCCGAGAGGTCACGGTCGGCCAGTGGGTGCTCGAGCAGGGCCTCGTTCAGGATGCTCCCCCGCTCGCCGCCCGTGCAGCTCAGGATCATCACCTCGGCGCCGAGGCTCCGGTAGTAGGCATAGGTCGCAGCGCCCTTGCTCGACTCGTCGTCGGGATGGGCGTGCACCGCCAAGAGTCGCAGCGTCATGAAACTCCTCAGAAATGCCAGATAACCTTGGTACTAAGACTAATCGTTGATCCGTGAGTGTGGAGTCTGAGTGGCCCTGAGCAGCAACCTCGACACCCGGTACGGTCGCGCCCCGAACCGCGACACGAGAGACCGGCGCATTCTGTTCGTCACAGCCGGCTCCCTCGCGGCCCTCCTCCTGGGTTTCGTGGTCTGGGTGGGACTGGGCGCGTCCGAGCCCCTGATCGAAACCCGGGACATCCGTCACAGCATCATCGACGAGAACACCGTGAGTGTCACGTTCGAGGCGTCCATCCCGGTCGGTCGCACCGCCAGCTGCGCGGTCCAGGCGCTCAATCAGAGTTTCACGGTGGTCGGCTGGAAGGTCGTCGACCTGCCCGCGAGCACCGTGTATTCGCGGTCTACGACGACGGATGTGCGCACCACCGAGCAGAGCAACACCGGATTGATTTACCGCTGCTGGCTGACCTAGACTGGTCACTTCGCCCTGACGTGATCGTCGGGGCGTCCGTTGTATATCTGCGGATTCACCCGCACGGGCATTGAACGAGCACGAACAAGCGTGAGGAGATTCCACCATGACTACCGAAACCACGGTTACCTGGCTGACGCAGGAGGCCTACGACCGCCTCGCCGCGGAGCTGGAAACGCTCAGCACCGTCGGCCGCGTCGAGATCGCCAAGAAGATCGAATCGGCTCGTGAAGAGGGCGACCTCAAGGAGAACTCGGGCTACCACGCGGCCAAAGACGAGCAGGGCAAGATGGAGGCCCGCATCCGCACCCTCGTTCTGCTGCTGCGCAACGCCGAGGTCGGCCACGCGCCCGAGAGCCGGGGCGTCGTCGAGCCGGGTACCGTGATCACCGCCACGATCGCCGGCGAGGAGAACCGCTTCCTGATCGGCAGCCGGGAGATCGCCGGCGACAGCGACCTCGACGTGTACAGCGAGCAGAGCCCGCTCGGCACCGCGATCATCGGTCTGATGGTCGGCGCGAAAACGTCCTACGTCACCCCCACGGGCAAGGAAATCACCGTTGAGATCTTCCTCGTGGAGACGTGGACCGGCAACTGACGTGGACCGGCAACTGACGTGGACCGGCACTTGACCTGACCGGCGACTGACCAGGACCGGCGACCAGGGTTCAGAGCCCGGTCAGTCGAACTGCGGGTCGTACCCGGCCGCGCGCAGTACGTCCACGACGAGCTGGCGGTGGTCGGGCCCCCGGGTCTCGACACTGACGTTGAGTTCGACCTCGCTGATCTGGAGCCCGACGCCGTGCCGGGTGTGCAGAACCTCGATCACGTTGGCGTGCGCCTCGGCGAGCAGTTCCGAGATGCGGGCCAGCTGGCCGGGACGGTCGGGCAGCATGATGCGCAGCGTGAGATAGCGGCCGGAAGCCGACAGGCCGTGGCTGATCACACGCTGCATCAGCAACGGGTCGATGTTTCCGCCGCTGAGGATCGCGACGGTCGGACCGGTCGCGGCGACCTTGCCCGCCAGGATCGCCGCCACGGCGACCGCACCGGCCGGTTCGACCACGAGCTTGGCGCGCTCGAGCAGCATCAGGAGGGCGCGGGCCGTGTCGTCCTCGCTGACGGTGACGACCTCGTCGACGGCGTCGCGCACGATCTCGAAGTTGAGCAGGCCCGGCTTGGCGACCGCGATCCCGTCGGCGATGGTCGGCGTGATCTGGATTTCCAGCGCCCGCCCGGCGTCGAGTGAGGGTGGGTAGGCGGCCGCGTTGGCGGCCTGCACCCCGATCACCCGGATCTTTCGGCCGTCCCGGAGCGCGCGCTGCTTGAGTACGCTGGCGACGCCGGAGATGAGTCCGCCGCCGCCGATGGGCACGATCACGGTGGCCAGGTCGGGAACCTGGTCGAGGATCTCCAGGCCGACGGTGCCCTGACCGGTGACGACATCCGCGTGGTCGAATGGCGGGATCAGGACGGCACCGGTCTCCGCGGCCCATTCCGCGGCCGCGAGCAGCGGCTCGGCCACGGTGTTGCCGCGCAGGATGACGTGCGCGCCGTAGTCGCGGGTCGCCTGCAGCTTGGGCAGGGCCACGCCCACGGGCATGAAGATCGTGGCCTGGATGCCGAGCTCCCGCGCCGCGAAGGCGACGCCCTGAGCGTGGTTGCCGGCGGAGGCGGCCACGACGCCGCGGGTCTTCTCCTCGTCGGTGAGCTTGGACATCCGGTTGTAGGCACCCCGGATCTTGTAGGACCCGGTGCGCTGCAGGTTCTCGCATTTGAGAAGGACCGGCGAGCCGAGGAGTTCCGACAGGTAGCGGGAGGATTCCATCGGGGTGACGGCGGCGACCCGCCCCACCACGTTCCGGGCGGACTCGAAGTCGGCCAGGGTCGGTCCGACGAGGGCGACGTTAGTCATGGGCGGCACTTTTCTCGAGGCGGTATTCCGTGCGACGGAAACCGGGGCGTTGCGGGACGGTCTGCCACAAGGTGGAGACGAACACGGGTGCCGAGTCGACTTGCTCGGAGCGCCACGCCCCGCTGTTGATGTAGCTGATCATCACGTTGAGCACGGCGGCGATCGGCACCGCGAACAGGGCGCCGGCGATGCCCGCCAGCAGGGCGCCGGCGGCCACGACGAGCACCACACCCAGCGGGTGCACCTTGACCGCTGTGCCCATGATCAGAGGCTGCAGCACGTGGCCCTCAATCTGCTGCACCAGCAGCACGACGCCGAGCATCAGCAGAGCCACCACCCAGTCGTTGAAGATCAGGGCGATCACGACGGCCACGGCTCCCGTGGCCACGGCGCCGACGATGGGGATGAAGGAGCCGAGGAAGACGAGCACACCGATTGGGACGGCAAGCGGAACCCCGAGCAGGGCCGCCCCGACCCCGATGCCGATCGCGTCGATGGAGGCCACCAGGATCTGCACCTTCGCGAAGTTGCCCAGCGTGGTCCAGCCGGCCACACCGGCGCCGTCGATGGCCGCGCGTGCCCGTCGCGGGAACAGCCGCACGATCCACGCCCAGATGCCCTTGCCGTCGATCAGGATGAACAGCAGGCTGAACAGCGCCAGCAGGGCCCCCGTCACCAGATGCCCGAGCGAGGACCCCACGGACAGCGCCCCGGACACGAAGACCTGGCTGTCCGCTTGGATGGCGTCCCAGACCTGGCCGAGGAACGCGTTGAGCTCCGGCTCGGTCAGCTGCAGCGGCGACGCCAGGAGCACGGCCTTCAGGTTGGCATAGGACGCGCCAAGCCGGTCGTTCAGACCGACCGTGCCACTGGCGATCTGGGTCACGGCCAGCGTGATGAGTCCGCCGATGACCGCGAACGTGCCGACCAGGGCCAGGCCGACCGCGAGGGCCCTGGGCCACCGGTGCCGCACCAGGAATCCGACCAGGGGCACGAGCAGAGCCGACACCAGCACGGCCACGAGCAGCGGGATGACGATGAACCGGAGCTGGATCACGATGAAGATGAGGACCGCGAGGGCCCCGGCGACGGCGAGCAGGCGCCAGGACCAGGCGGCGGCGAGCCGGATGCCGGGCGGCAGGTTCTCGTCGACCCCGTTCCCGCGCTCGGGGGGAACCTCGACCAGGATCGGGGGGTCGGTGCGGCGGCGTCCGAACGCGCCGAAGAAGCCGCTACGGGCGGACTTTCCGTCGGTTTCTTTCACGGGATCATTCTAGGCAATCCCACGTGCCGGCTCCGGCATGTGGTCGGCCGTGGTCGCTGACGGAGGTTCCGGGGCGGCGCTACGCCGGGGCCGAGATTGGGTCGACCGAGACGGGCGCGCCCGTGAACCGCACCGTGACCCGTTCGCCGGCCGACGGATGCAGCCGTGCACCATGCTGCACGACGAGCGCTGTGCCATCGCCCAGGCGTACCTTCGTGCGCCGGAGCGAGCCGTGGAAACTCGACGAGAGCACGACCCCCGGCGCGCCGGCAGCGCTGAATTCGAGGTCTTCCGGCCGCACGGAGACGGACACCGGGCCATCCGCCTGCGAGGGATCGACGAGGGGCAGGGCGACACCCTGCACTTGCGCGAACCCGTGACGCACCACACCGACCAGTCGATTGCTGAGCCCCACGAAATCGGCGATGAAGGACGAGGCCGGCCGCGTGTAGAGCTCTTCCGGGGCGCCGATCTGCTCGATCGACCCGTCCCGCATCACGGCGACGCGGTCGGCCACGGCGAGCGCCTCGTCCTGGTCGTGCGTGACGAACAGGGTCGTGATGCCCAGCTCGGTCTGGATGCGCCGGATTTCTTCCCGCAACGCCACCCGCACCTGGGCGTCGAGGGCCGACAGGGGCTCGTCGAGCAGGAGCACGCGGGGCTCGGTGACGAGCGCGCGCGCCAGCGCCACCCGTTGCTGCTGGCCACCGGAGAGCTGGTGCGCGAACCGGTCGTAGTGGGCGTCCAGCCCGACCAGGGCGAGGGCGGCGGCCGCGCGGGCCCGCCGTTCCTCGCCGCGGACCTTCCGCATCCGCAGGCCGAACTCAACGTTCTCGCCGGCGCTGAGGTGCGGGAACAGCGAGTAGGACTGGAACACCATGCCCAGGTCGCGCCGGCTCGTCGGCAGGGTCGACACGTCGGTTCCGTCGATCCGGATGGTACCGGCATCCGTCGACTCGAGCCCCGCCAGCACCCGCAGTGCCGTCGTCTTGCCGCTTCCGCTCGGGCCGAGCAGGGCGACGAACTCGCCCGCGTGCAGCGTGAGGTCGAAGTCGGCCAGCGCACGGTGGCCCGCGAAATCCTTGACGACGCCCTCGAAACGCACCGAGGCTCCCGCCCGGATGGGCGCCACCGCCGCGTTCGGGTTCTCGAGCCGGTTCTGGAGCTGGTTCTGGATCATGGCTGACCTCCGGTGGTGGGCCGTCGCCGACTGCCGGTGCGAACCGTGCCGAGACGCCCGATGACGAGCAGGAGCAGGAATGCGAAGGTGAGGGCGAGCAGCGACAGGATGACGACCGTGTAGGGATCGGCCTTGCTGACGACCACGAGCGAGGTCTGCAGGGTGTTGCGGTTGAGCAGGGACGCGATCGTGAATTCGCCGAGCACGACCGCGACCGAGATGAACGCGCCGGCGAGGATGCCGCGGCGCAGGTTCGGGATCAGCACCCGCAGGAGCACGCTCACCCAGCCGGCGCCGAGGGTGCGGGCGGCCTCGCTGAGCGTGCGCACGTCGACCCCGTCGAGGTTGGCCTGGATGGCCCGGTAGGCGAACGGGAGCACCGTGATGCCGTACGCGAAGGCGAGGGTCCAGACGCCGCTGCCGAGCAGTCGACCGAGCACCGAGTACACCGGCGCCAGCCCGACCACGAGCACGATGGCCGGGATGCTGATCGGCAGGATGCAGACGAACTCCATCAGGCGGCGCAGGCGGGGAAACCGCAGGTGCACCAGCAGCAGGGTCGGCACCAGCAGCAGGAGCACGAGCACGACCGTGCCCACGGCCAGCCCGACCGAGTTGCCGAGGGCGACGAGCACCGCCCGGTAGGGGCCGGCGAAGCCGCCCTGGAACAGGGCCGTCCAGCGGGAGAAGTCGTGGCCGCCGGCGAGGCCGCTGCGCAGGGTGAACTCGACCATGGCGACGATCGGGATCGCGAAGACGAGGCCGATGCTGCCCAGGATGAGCCCGCGCACCAGCCGGGTAGGCGCGTGCGCCACCGGCGCCACCGGCGTCATCGCTGCCACCGTGCCGCCCGTGCCTGCAGCACCGAGTAGCCGGACATGACGACGCCCATCACCAGGATCATGCCGAGCGCAAGCGCACCGGCCAGGTTCTCCCGTCCGAGCAGGGTTTCGCTGGTCAGGGCCGAACGAATCTGCAACGGCACGATCTGGGACCCCTGGCTGGTGAGCGCCGCGGCGGTCGCGTAGGAGGAGAACGCGTTGGCGAAAAGCAGCAGCAGGCTCCCCAGGAACGACGGGGCGAGCACGGGAAACGCGATCCGGAACCAGTAGGTCGCCCGGTTGCCGCCCAGCGTCGCGTTGGCCTCGGCCCAGTGCGGGTTCAGCGCCTGCAGCGCCGGCAGGAAGGTGATGATCATCAGCGGGACCTGAAAGTAGATGTAGGGCAGCACCAGGCCGGGCAGCTCGTAGAGCCACACCCCGTCGGCGAAGATATCGACGCCGAAGGTGTCACGCAGGACCACGGTGACCAGACCCTGGATGCCGATGGTCGCGACGAACGCGAAGGCGAGCATCACCCCTCCGAACTGGGCGAGCACGCCGCTGAGGGAGTCGACGACGGCACGTAGCGGGCCGTGCTCTCTGGCCCCGAGCAGTCCGTAGCAGGCGACGGCGCCGACGATCGCGCCCACGACGGCGGTGAGTGCGGACAGCCCGAACGAGTTGGCGAAGGCGTCCACTACGACGGGGTTTCCCAGGGCTGCGACGGTGTCCCACGTGAACGCCCCGGTCTCGTCGACGAAGCCGGTGCCCACGGCGATCAGGGTGGGAACGAGCAGGAAAAGCAGCACATACGCCGCGAACGGCAGCAGCGCGCAGGCCGCTGCCGTTCCGCGCCGGCTACTGGACAGCTGCGGCCCACTTCTCGCCGAGCAGCGCGGCTCCCGCGGCGCTCTCCGCCTCGGTCGGGACGACGGTCTCGTCCGGGGCCGCCGGGAGGGCGGCGAGGAGGTCCCCGTCGATGGTGCCGGCCGCCTCCATGGCCTCGGCCCGCACCGGGCGTGCGCCCCCGGCGAGCCAGAGGTTCTGGCCCTCGTCGCTGTAGAGGAACTCCTGCCAGAGCCTGGCCGCGGCCGGGTGCGGGGCATCCTTGTTCACGGCCTGGTTGTAGTAGCCGGCGTACCCGGTTCCGGGGAAGACGACGACCTCCCAGTTGCGCTCACCGGCGAGACTCGTTCCGTAGCCCACGTTGAGGTAGTCCCAGTCGAAGACCACCGGGGTCTCCCCCGACGCGATGGTCGCCGGGGTGGGGTCGATCTTGACGAAGTTGCCGGCCTGTTCGAGGTCGTCGAAGAAGTCGACCCCGGCCTGGAAGTCGTCCACGGCACCCCCGCTCGCCACGGCGGCCAGGCCGACGGCGGCGAAGGCCGCCCCGGCCTGGGTCGGGTCGCCGTTGATCGCGACCTTGCCCTTGTACTCGGCGCCGAGCAGGTCGCTCAGCTCGGCCGGCGCGGGCACGGCGTCGGGGTCGTAGCCGACAGCCATGTAGCCGCCGTAGTCGCCCGTGTAGAGGCCGGAGGCCTCTTTGAGCGCATCCGGGATATCGGCCCAGCCGGCCACCTGGTACGGCGCGAAGTTGTCCGTGCTGGACAGCGCCACGGCGAGGCCCAGGTCGAACACGTCGGGGGCGGTGTCCTGCCCGGCGAGGTTGTCGGCGGCCAGGATCTCCTCGGCGCTGGACGCGTCGGGCGAGGCCTCGGTGATGGTGATCTCCGGGTACTTCTCGGTGAAGGCGTCGAGCACGGCGCCGTAGTTGGCCCAGTCCCGCGGCAGGGCGATCACGTTCAGGGCGCCTTCGGCCCTGGCCGCGTCCTCGAGGGCGGCCAGGTCGCCGAACGCGGCCAGGCTGGTCGCGGTGGCGGCGTCGACCGCCGGGGTGCCGGAGCCGGCATCCGCGGCTCCGGAGCAGGCGGCCAGGCTCAGGGCGAGGGTGGTGGCCGCGGCCAGGGTGGCCAGGGTGCGGGTGGTGAACACGTTTCCTCCGTCGGACCGGTGCCGGCCGCCGCGCGGGAACGCGGACGTGTGGAGCCGGGTAGCCGGTCAGGGAGAGGCTAGGAGCGTCCGTCGACCGTCAGGGGGTGCGCCGCTGAACATCGGGTGAATGCCGCCTGAAGCGTGCCGCTAGGGTCGGAGGGTGGCCCAGACGATGTCCCCCGCCCTTGCCCGCCGGATCGCGCTCGGCGCGCAGGGCTTCGGCCGCCCGTCGACGGTGGCGCCGGGCATCCGTCAACTGGATGCCCTGGTGAACCGGCTCGGGCTGCTGCAGATCGATTCCGTGAACGTGTTCGAGCGCAGCCACTACATGCCGGCGTTCAGCCGCCTCGGCGCGTACGACAAGGCGCAGCTGGACCGGCTCACCTCGGGCCGCGAGTCGCGGTTCACCGAGTACTGGGCGCACGAGGCGTCGTTCCTGCCGCGCGAGGCCTGGCCGCTGTTCGGCTGGCGGATGCGGGATTTCCGGGACCGGTCGAGGACCGAGGCGTGGGCGCAGGGTAACCGGCCACTGCTCGACTGGCTGCTCGCCGAGCTGGCCGCCAATGGTCCCCTGCGTGCGAGCGCCATCGAGCACGACGCGAACCGGAGCCGCGGCCCGTGGTGGGGCTGGTCGGACGTGAAGACCGGGCTGGAGACCCTGTTCCGTTGGGGCGACGTGGCGATCGCGGGTCGGGAACGCTTCGAGCGGGTCTACGGACTGCCGGAGCAGGTGTTCCCGCGGGAGCTGCTCGGCCGCACGGTCAGCCGGGACGATGCGCACCGGGACCTGGTGAGCCGCGCGGCGCGGGCGCACGGCATCGGCACGGTGAAGGACTTCGCCGATTACTTCCGGCTGCGGGGCCCGGCGACCCGGGCGGCCATCCGCGACCTCGAGGATGCCGGCGAGCTGATCCCGGTCGAGGTTCCCGGCTGGGGCGGCGGCGCAGCCGGGGCGGTCTGGCTGCACCGCGACGCGCGGCTGCCGCGCCGGGTGGATGCCGCGACTTTGCTGTCCCCCTTCGATCCGGTGGTCTGGGATCGCCCGCGCGCCCTGCGGGTGTTCGGCTTCCACTACCGGATCGAGATCTATACGCCTGCACCGAAGCGGGTGTTCGGGTATTACTCGCTGCCCGTGCTGATCGGCGACACGATCGTGGGCCGGGTCGATCTCAAGAACGACCGCCAGGCGCAGGTGCTGCGGGTGCGCGCCGCGTGGGCGGAGCCCGGCGCGCCGACGGACACGGCCGGGCGCCTGGCATCCGTGCTGCGGGAGGCCGCAGCCTGGCAGGGCCTGCCCGAGATCGAGCTGGAGCCCCGCGGCAATCTCGCCGAGGCGCTGGCCGCCGAGTTGCGTTAGAGGCCGTCAGAGGGCTCTAGAACTTGCGGCCCATCGTGTGCAAACGCTCGACCCGTTCGGCGATCGGCGGGTGCGTGGCGAAGAGCTTGTCCATGACGCCGGGTTTGAGCGGGTCGGCGATCCAAAGGTGGGCCATCGACGTGTTCTGCTTCCGCATCGGGCGCCCGTAGGCCTCCAGCTTGCCGAGCGCGCTGGCCAGGGCGTCCGGATGCCGCGTGGTCAGGGCGGCCGTGGCATCCGCCAGGTACTCGCGCTGCCTCGACACGGCCAGCTGCACAACCGTGGCGATCAGGGGCGCCACGAGCATGGCGACGAGACCGACCACCATGATCACGGGGCTGCCGCTGTTCTTGCTGTTGCGGCCGAAGAACGCCATCCGCAGGAAGATGTCCGAGATGAACCCGACGGCCACGACGAGACCGAAGACGACCATCGACAGGCGGATGTCGTAGTTGCGCACGTGGCCGAGCTCGTGCGCCATGACGCCCTCCAGCTCGGAGTCGGTCATGATCTCCAGCAGGCCGGTGGTGGCCGCCACGATCGCGTGCGCGGGGTCTCGCCCGGTCGCGAACGCGTTCGGCGCCGGGTCGTCGATCACATAGATCGCGGGCATCGGCGTACCGGTGGTGATCGACAGGTTCTCGACGATATTCCAGAGCCGCGGATGCTCCGACTGGCTGTTGATGCGGATGCCTCCGCTCATCGCGATCGCCTGGCGCCCGGCCACGAAGTACTGCACCAGGGCGTACCCGGTGGCGAAAACGACCGTGAGGATCAGGATGCTGTAGTTGCCGGGCGTGCTGTAGACCGCGTTCGCGAGCCAGCCGAGACCCGCGATGACGACGATGAACAGGATGATGATGAAGACGGTGTTGCGCTTGTTGCGCGCAATGGCGCTGTACATGGCCGCCTGCCTCTAGAACTGGACGCGAGGCGGCTCCGCGATGGCTGCGGAGTCGGACACCTCGAAGAAGTCACGTTGGGTGAACCCGAGGTTGCGGGCGATGAGGTTGTTGGGGAAGACCTGGACCTTCGTGTTCAGTTCCCGAACGCCGCCGTTGTAGAACCGGCGCGAGGCCTGGATCTTGTCCTCGGTGTCGACGAGCTCGCCCTGCAACTGCAGGTAGTTCTGGCTGGCCTGCAGCTGCGGGTAGGCCTCCGCCACGGCGAAGATGCTGCGCAGGGCGGTCTGCATGTGGTTCTCCGCGGCGGCGGCTTCGGCCGGACCCTGCGCATTGAGCGACTCGGCCCTGGCCTTGGTGACGTTCTCGAAGACGGACCGCTCGTGGGCCGCATAGCCCTTGACCGTCTCGATCAGGTTCGGGATCAGGTCGGCCCGGCGCTTCATCTGAACGGTGATATCACTCCACGCCTCATCCACGCGAACCTTGAGCGTGACGAGGGAGTTGTATGTGGCCCAGAGGTAGATCCCGATGATGGCGACGAGGGCAACGATGATGAGGACCGGGATGAGCCATTCCATGGCAGCTTCTCCTTGTGATGGGTCGGGGCGAGCGAGCAGGCCGCGGCGGCGTTTCTACGACGCAGAACCATCCTAACCGCGCGCCCTGATGCTCAGATGCGCTTCCCGACACACTCCAAGAATCTCCTCATCAGCGGGCGGAGAGCACCGTCTGCAGCCAGCGGTAGGAGGTCTTGGGTGTGCGGGTGCGGGTGCCGTCCTGGAAGTCGACGTGCACGAGGCCGAACCGCTGGGTGTAGCCGGCCGTCCACTCGAAGCTGTCCAGCAGGGACCAGACCAGGTAGCCCTGCAGGGTGACCCCGTCGGCGATCCCGCCGGGGGCCACCGCGGCGAGCGCGGCGGTGATGTGCTCGGCCAGGTAGTCGATCCGGGCCGGGTCGTGCACGGCACCCCACTTGTCGGCGACGTCGGGGAAGCTCGATCCCCCGGCCGTGATGCAGACCGGCGGCAGCTTGTCCGCGTAGCGGTCCCGCAGTTCGCCGAGGGCCACTCCGAGGTATTCGGGGGCGATGGCGGTGCCTGCATTGGTCACCGGGAACTCCCGGAACGGGGTGACGTGGTAGGGGAACGCGACGACCTTTTCCGGCGGCCCGCTCGCCGGGGGTCCGTTCGGGGTCTTCGGGGCCGCGGAGCCGGCCTTGATCCGGCTCGGCTGGAAGTAGCCCAGCCCGTAGAAGTCCAGCGGCTGGTGGATGGTGCGCAGGTCGTCCGGATCGGTTTCCAGGAGCATCCGCATGGCCACCTGGTAGGGCTCGGGCGGGTCCGGGTAGCGGCCGAGCAGCGCCGCGTCGGCGTATACGCGGTTGTGCAGCACGTCGAAGAGCTGTGCGGCGACTTCGTCGGCTTCGCGGCCGCTGGCGGCCTGCACGGGCGAATGCGTGGTGGCGATCCCGATCCGGCCGCGCACATCGGCGGCGCGCAGCCCCTGCACGGCGAGGCCGTGAGCAAGCAGCTGGTGGTGCGCCGCCGGCAGGGCGCCGAAGAGCCTCGCCTCCCCCGGGGCGTCCGTGCCGAGGGCGTAGCCGTTGAGGGTCACCGTGGCGGGGTCGTTCAGGGTCAGCCAGGAGTCGATCCGGTCCCCGAACGCCTCGCCGACCTGGTGCGCGTAGTCGCCGAAGCGCATCGCGGTGTCCCGGTTCAGCCAGCCGCCGCGCAACCGCAGCGGGGTGTCCCAGTGGAACAGGGTCGCCATCGGGCTGATCCCGGCGACCAGGAGCCCGTCGAGCAGGCGGTCGTAGAAGGCCAGCCCGGCCCGGCTGAGCGAGCCGCGGCCATCCGGCTGCAGCCGGGACCAGGCCAGGGAGAACCGGTACACGTCGACGCCCAGTTCACGCAGCAGCGTGACGTCCTCGTCGAGCCGGTTGAAGTGATCGGTCGAAACGGATGCGTTGGAGCCGTCACGGATGCGCCCGGCGGTGGCCGTGAACGGGTCCCAGCACGATTCGCCGCGACCGCCTTCCCGGGCGCCTCCCTCGATCTGGAACGCGGAGGTGGCCACGCCCAGGGTGAAGCCGTCGGGCAGCCGGTCGCCCAGCTCCCCCGCCCGGTGTTCCCAGGCGCGTGCGGCGGGGGTATTGCTGGTGCTCATCGACCCAGGACTCTTTCCAGATAGCTGTTGCTGAAGCGTCGCTCCGGGTCAAGCCTGTCACGCACCAGGAGGAAGTCGTCGAAGTGCGGGTACTCGGTGCGGAGCGACGCCGCATCCCGGTCGTGCATCTTGCCCCAGTGCGGGCGCCCGCCATGGGCTCGCATGATGGCCTCGACCGCCTGGAAATACTCGGCCGGGTCCTCCCGGTAGTACCGGTGCACGGCGATGTACCCGGTGTCCCGGCCCGTGGCGGTGGACAGCCAGACGTCGTCGGCCGCGGCCGAGCGCACCTCGATCGGGAACGAGATGCGCCAGCCGCGCGCCTCGATCAGCGCCCGCACCTCGCGCAGCGCGTCCGGCACCACGGCCCGCGGCAGGGCATATTCCATTTCTCGAAAACGCACCGTGCGGTTGGTCACGAACACGCGGTGCGAGACATCCGTGAATTCGCGTTTCCCGCTCCGCCGGGATGCCAGCCGGTTGAATCCCGGCACCGTCGCCGGCAGCGCGGCACCCAGGCCGCAGATCCCCCGGTAGACGCCGTTCGCGAGCAGTTCGTCGTCGACCCACCGGGAGACCCGTCCGCGCGGCGACCGGCCGGACTCCAGGGGCTGCCGGGTGTTGGTCTTGGTCAGGGCCGTTTCGGTGTGCGGGAACCAGAAGAACTCGAAGTGGTCGCTGCGCTCGGTCCGGTCGAGGTAGCCCTCGAGCACCTCCTCCAGCGGCTCGGCGGCCTCCACCGCGTGCAGCAGGAAGGCAGGCACGCACTGCAGGGTCACGTCCACCACGATTCCGAGCGCGCCGAGCCCGAGCCGGACCGCCGGCAGCAGCTCCGGGTTCTCCGTGGCGCTCACCCGCAACAGGGTGCCGTCGCCGGCCACCAGGGTCAGGGCCACGATCTGGGTGGCGAGACCGCCGAACCCGCCGCCGGTGCCGTGGGTCCCGGTGGACGTGGCGCCGGTGATCGTCTGCCGGTCCACGTCGCCCAGGTTCGGGAGGGCCAGGCCGTAGGGCCGCAGCAGCCGGGGCAGTTCGAACAGGCGGGTCCCGGCGGCCAGCGTGACCTGCCCGGCCACGGTGTCCACGCCGATCAGCCCGGCGAGGTCCAGCAGGTCGAGCTGCACCCCGGGCGCCAGCGCGATGCCGGAAAAACTGTGCCCGGAGCCCACGGCCTTGACCCGCAGTCCCACCTTGCCGGCCGCCACCACGGCGCGCTGCACGGCGGCGACACTCGACGGTCGCTCCACCCGCACGGGCGTCACAGCCTGGTTCCGGGCCCAGTTGCGCCAGAGGGCTCCACTCGCGGTCATAAGAAGGCCTTCCCTTCGCCCCGGTAGGTCGGCAGCATGTCGACCACCTTCCCATTCTCGACCAGCGCGAACTCGTTCACGTGCTCGCTCAGCTCCCCCGATTTGGTGTGCCGCGCCCAGACGCGGTCACCCACGCGAAGCCGGGCCGCACCGGACCCGGTCAGCGGCGTCTGCACCTCGCCCGCCATCTCCCGCGGCACCAGACGGAGGCCCTCCGGCCAGACCAGCCGCGGCACCCGGTCGACCCCCGGCACGCCGGAGGCGATCCAGCCGCCGCCGAGCAGCGCGGCGGTGGCGGGGCTGGGCTTGCGCACCACGGAGAGGGCGACGGCGGCCGCCGGGGCAGGCCGGAAACTCGCGTAGTTGTCGAAGAGGTGACCGCCGAAGAATCCGCTGCCGACGGCGATGTCGGTGACGGATGCGTCCGCGCGGGTGCTCTCAATCGATCCGGTTCCGCCCCCGTTCACGAACTCGAGGGGCGCCACCTCCCGTACCGCGGCGACCGCCGCGCTGCGCCGCTCCGTGAGCTCACCGATGGACCGGTGCCGCATCCAGCGGGTGGCCACGCCCCGGAGCGGTTTCCCGACCGGTTTGTCGCCGATGCCGGCCACCTGCGCCTCATAGGACATCACGCCGACGAGGGAGAAGCCGGGGCGGGCGACGACGACGGCGGCGAGTCCGCGCGCCTGGTCGGGCGTGTGCACGGGTGACCGCCAGACGCCCACGTGGCCGAGCACGGGTGCATCCCAGGCCGCGTCGAGCTCCAGGCAGACCCGGATCGGCTCCCGGCCGCGGGGAGGGAGCACGGAGTCGATGAGGTCGAGGTGCGCGATCGAGTCGACCATCAGGGTGACCGCCCCGGCCAGCTCCGGTGAGCGGCCCAGCCGCCGGATCGCGGCCCGGTCGGCCGTGGGGTAGCCGACGAGGACATCCGTCACCGTCTCCGCCAGCCAGAGCGCCTCGGCCAGGGTGTAGGCCAGCACGCCCCGATAGCCGGGTAGGGCCAGGACGGCCTCGAGCACGCCGCGCACCCGGATCGACTTCGACGCGACCCGGAGCGGGATGCCGGCCGCGCGATCCAACAGGTCGTGCGCATTGTGGCGCAGCGCGCCCAGGTGCAGGGCGGCGATCGGGGCGTCCAGGTGCGCCGTCGCGGCCGTGAGAGCCGGCCAGAACAGCTCCGGGGTCTGCCACGGCCGGTCCGCGGGGCGGTGGGACAGGTCGAGCGCCACGGAACGCCCTTCACTCTTCAGCGGGAAAGCAGCGGCACGGATGGCCCCGCGCCAGTATGCCCTATCGCCCCCGCCGATCACGAATGGGTTGCATCGCCGTCATAGTGTGTGTCGAACGTTGACTTTCCCGGCCCTGGCCCGTGAAATGGTTACAGGGGTGATCATGTTCGGGACAGGCGAGACGGGTGCGGGCGGGACGCCTGGGCGCCGTCGCCGCCGAACGTGGCCCGGCCGTCTGCCGCTGCTCGTCGCCCTGGTCGGCCTGCTGTTGCTCGGCGCCCCGGCCGCCGCGTTCGCCGAGCCGGCTCCGCTGCCGACTCCCGCTCCGACACCCGCCGACGAGCGGGAGTCCGGGGCGACGCCGGTGACCGTGCCGACCATCGACAGCCCGCAGCCGGGAAGCTTCGTGGGCAGCGGCACCACCACCGTCTCCGGCACCGGCGAAGCCGGCCAGGAGATCCAGTTGCTCTCGCCCGTCGACGGCCACGATCCGCTCTGCTTCGCCATGGTCGACGACACCGGCGCGTGGAGTTGCGCCGCGGTTTCCCTGCCGAGCGGGCCATCGGTGCCGCTCCGCGTCGTCGTGACCGGCGCCTCCGGCCTGACCGACGAGCACACGATCGCCGTGCTGGCCGCCCCCCGGGTGACGGGCGGTCCCACCGGCGGGAGCCTGACCAACGGCACGGTGCGCGGTACCGGCTTTCCCGGGGCCTCCGTCGTCGTCACGGTGAGCCGCGGACCTCGGTGCACGGCCACCATCGATGCAGCGGGTGTCTGGTCGTGCACGTTCGCCGGAGGCCTCACCGGCGGGCAGGCCGAGGTGTCCGCCGGCCAGCAGACGAGCTACAGCAGTCCCTCGTGGTCCAACCAGAGTGCCTCGGTCGTTCTCCTCTTCGACCTCGATCGGCCGGCGTCGCCCACGCTGACCACGCCCACGAGCGGCGCCCAACTGCCGCTCACCGGCGCCGGCTATGCGGGCACCGGTGAGGACGGCGCAACGGTGACCGTCTTCGCCGGGCCGTACTCGGTCTGCAGCGCCGTCGTCGCGTCCGGGTCGTGGAGCTGCTCGGCCGGCGGAGTGGCCGCCGGTTCCTACCGGGTGATCGCGGTGCAGCTCGACCCGGCCGGCAACCTCAGTCCGGGCAGCACCGGGGCGGACGTGCGCTACGGCGTCCCGGTCCCGGCCGGCTCCGCCGACCCCGAATCGTCCGCACCTCCCGCCGATGCGCCGGCCGTCCCGCCGTCGGCCTCGGCGGTGGCCCCGGAGGCGACCCCACCGGGTACGCCGGCCCCGGCGTCGCCGGAACCGCGGGCAGACCGCTCGACCGTGAGCCTGGCCATCCCCCTGCCGAGCGGCTGGAACGACCCCACCCGGTTCGCCACCGCCGTGCTCCCGCCGTGGTCCACCTCCATCCCCTCCTGGCTCCTGGCGGCGCTGCTGGCCCTCGGCGCCCTGCTGCTGCTGTGCGTTCCCGCGCGCCTCCTCGGCGGAACGGTGTCTCGGGCCCGTGACGGCCGCCCGCTCTGGCAGACCCTGCCGATCGCGGGCCGCAACCGGCCGCGCGACGAATTCGAGACCGCTCCCGAACTGCCCCTGAACCGGTGGCTGGTGGCCGGTGCCGCCGTGCTCGCCGCGGCCACGCTGGTCATGCTGTCCGGCCCGGTCACCAGCCAGCCGGCCTACCTGCGGCTGCTCCTCGCCGTCACGCTGGCCCTCGTCGTCGTCAACGCGGTCGGAGCGCTCGTGCCGCTCTGGTGGAGCTCCCGCGTGTGGCGGGCGAAGGCATCCGTCACCTTTCTGCCCCGTTACCTGCTGCTGGTCGCTCTGACCGCTCTGGCCTCCCGTACCCTTGACGTGCACCCGGCGCTGGTCTTCGGGCTGCTCGGCAGCGTCACCGTGGCTCCCGAGGTGCTGACGCCGCGGCGCGGCCCACTCGCGGCCGTGCGGGCCGGCAGCCTGATCGGGTTGGCCGTGCTCGGCTGGCTGACCCTCGGCCTGTTGCCGACGGCGGACGGCTTCCTCAGCTCGCTCGCGGCCGAGATCGTCAACAGTGTGGTGTTGGCCGCGATCGGCTCGGCCGCTCTCGTGCTGATCCCGATCGGACGCACCAGCGGACGGAGCATCCTCGCCTGGTCACCGCCGATCTGGGCGTGCCTGTCCGTGCTCGCCTTCACGATCATGTTCGGGGTACTGTCCCCGGCGGTGGAACACTGGCACGAGGGCGGCAGCCTCAACCTCTGGTGGGTGGCCAGCACCCTGTTCGCCGCCCTCAGCGTGGGCGCCTGGGCCTGGCAGCGGTTCGTCACACCCGCCCGGCCCTGAGCCTCGACCGCGCCCGACGGATCAGGCCCGACGGATCAGGCCCGCCGGATCAGGCCCGCCGGATCAGGCCGGACTGCCGGGCGGCCGCGACGGCCGCCGTGCGCGAGGACACCCCGAGCTTCGGGTAGATGTGCGCAAGGTGGGACTTGACCGTGGTCTCGCTGAGATGCAGGTGGCGGGCCACCTCGGTGTTGCTCCGTCCCTCGGCGACGAGCGTGAGCACCTCCAGTTCCCGGGCGCTGAGGGCACGGCTGGACTGACGCACCCGGGACAGCAACCGGCTGGCGACGGCGGGAGCGAGCGCGGACTGTCCGGCGGCCGCGGCCGCGATCGCCGCGAGGAGATCGTCGGGCGAGGTGTCCTTGAGCAGGTATCCGGCCGCGCCGCCCTCGATCGCCGTGATGATGTCGCGGTCGGTGTCGTAGTTGGTGAGGATGAGCACGGCGGGCGGGTCGGGCACGGCACGGATGCTGCGGGTCGCGTCCGCCCCCCGGAACTCGCCGTTGAACTGCAGGTCCATCAGAACCACGTCCGGCCGCAGCCGCGCGGCCTCCGAGACGGCCTGCTCGGGTGTGCCGACCGCCCCGACGACCGTGATCGACGGCTCCGTCTCGAACAGGGCCTGCAGCCCCGTGCGCATGATCGGATGATCGTCGGCGATCAGCACGCGCACGGTCATTCGGGCACCTGGAAGGCGGCCACGATGCTCGTTCCCCGGCCGGGCTCGCTCTCCACGGTGAGCGACCCGCCCAATTGCGCGACCCGTTCCCGCATGGCGTGCAGCCCGAACGCGGTGCGCGTGCCGGTCACCTGCGCCCGGTGCGGCGCGGTGGGGGTGAAGCCGATCCCGTCGTCGACGACGTCGAGAATCACCTCGGAGTCGAGCATGCTCAGGGTGAGGTCGATGCGGGTGGCCTCGGCGTGCTGCACGGCGTTCGCGAGGGCCCCCTGCGCGATCCGGAGCAGCGCCGTCTCCACCGGCGTGGGCAGCGCTTCGACAACACCTGCGATCGTGACGCCCACCGGGATGCCGCTGCTGTCGCCGGTCTGGACCGCCAGCCGTTTCAGCGCCTCGACCAGCGTCGCCTCCCGCAGAGCCGGCGGGGACAGTTCGTCGATGAACTGCCTGGTTTCGGCGAGCGCCTGGGAGGCGGCGTCCCGCGCCTGATGCACACGCCCCAGCCCGGTTCCGGTGATACCGGACCGGTCCGCGGCGTGGAGCAGCATGATGATGCTCGACAGTGACTGGGACACCGTGTCGTGGATTTCCCGGGCCAGGCGGCCGCGTTCGGCCTGCACCCCCGCGGCCCGTTCGACCGCGGCCAGCTGCGTGCGCGTGGCCCGCAACTCGGCGATCAGTCGCTCACGCTCCGCCGCTTCCCGGGCCAGGGACCGGTAGGCCAACCCGATCGCCACGGCCACGGCCGCGCCGATCAGCGGACCGATCGCGCCCGCCACCCCGAATCCCCGGTGCATCCCGAACAGGGCAATGGCCGTCAGGGTCGCAACGGCGACCGCTGCGGGGCCGCGCCAGCCGCGCAGAAAATGCAGGACGAGGAAGAAGAGCGGGAAGACCAGGTAGATCGCTTCCGCGCTGACCGAGGCCAGGGCCAGCCATTCAAGGCTGAGCGCGCCCACCCAGGCCGCGCCGAGACGGGGGCGCATCCCCTCGAGGTTGCGGCCGAGCAGGGACCCGGCCGCGTAGGTGCCGAGGAACACGGCCGCCAGGCAGACGATCACCGCCGCGACCGGCATCTCGGCCGACCCGGCCGTGGCGACGACCAGGGCCACCAGGCCCACGACGAGGCCGTGCAGCCCGATCCGGAGCCCGACGAAGACGGGGTTGAGGGCGGAGCCCGTGGGCCCGGTCACGCGATGATCACCTCCTCAGGCTATCCGCCCGCGGAACGGCCGTCATCCTTCGAAAGGTGGAAAGGATGCTCCGCATTAGGTGTGCCGGAGATGGTCAGCCCGCACGATGACCGACCGGGGTTCACCGGCGAATGTTGAAAGTGCATAACCAATCCGACCCAACCGAGGAGCTTCACAGTGTTCGTTGCATGGCGCGATCTGAAATTTGCCCGGGGGCGATTCGTGCTGATCGGCACCGTCGTGGCCCTCATCACCCTGCTGGTGGGATTCCTTTCCGGCCTGACCATGGGTCTGGCCGACCAGAACGTGTCGGGCCTGACCGGGCTCCGCGCCGACCGGATCGTCTTCACGGCTCCGGCCGACGGCGAGTCGCAGAGCTATGCGGACTCGGCCGTGACCGGCGCCGACGCGGATGCCTGGCGCGCCCGGCCCGGCGTCGACCGGGTCAGCCCGCTCGGGATCAGCCAGCTGCGGCTGGGTGCCGGCGAGAAGCAGACCAGCGTCGCCCTCTTCGGTGCCGAGGCCGGCTTCGGCGACGCGCCGTCCCGGGCCGGGCACCTGACCCTGCCGGAGAAGGCCGCCGCGGACCTCGGCGCCCGAGCCGGCGACACCGTCGACCTGGCCGGGAGGTCCTTCACGGTCGACTCCGTCACCGCCGACTCCTGGTACTCGCACACGCCGGTGGTGTGGCTGCCGCTACCCGACTGGCAGAACGCCGCCGCCGCAGCCGGGCGGCCGGAAATCTACGCGAGCGTCCTGGCCGTCCGCGGGACCGCCGCCGACTTCGCCGCCGCCGACCGTGCCGCGGGCACCTCCTCCACCGGCGTGCTCGAGTCGCTGACCGCCCTGGAGGCGTTCCGCTCGGAGATCGGGTCACTGCTCCTGATGGTGGCGATGCTGTTCGGCATCTCCGCCCTGGTCGTCGGCGCGTTCTTCACGGTCTGGAGCATCCAGCGCCAGCCGGACGTGGCCGTGCTGAAGGCCCTCGGCGCCTCCAGTCGCATGCTGGTCGTGGATGCGCTCGGCCAGGCGGCCATCGTTCTCGTCGTGGGCGTCGGGATCGGCATCGGGTTGACCGCCCTGCTGGGAGCCCTGGCCGGCTCCGTGCTGCCCTTCGTGCTCAGCCCGCTCACGACCCTGCTGCCGGCCGCGGCCATGTTCGCCCTCGGCCTCGCCGGCGCCGCCTTCGCCCTCCGTTCCGTCACCTCCGCCGACCCCCTCACCGCCCTCGGGAGCAACCGATGATCCAGCTCGACCGCATCACCCTCACCTTCCCCGACGGCGTCGGGAACATCACCGCCGTCGACGACGTCAGCCTCCGGGTCGACCGGGGCACCATCGTCGGAATCACCGGTCCCTCCGGCTCCGGCAAGTCCAGCCTGCTGGCCGTGGCGTCCACGCTGATCACGCCCGACAGCGGGTCCGTGCGGATCGGCGACGTCGACGCGACCCAGCTGTCCCTGGCCGAGAAGGCGGAGCTGCGCCGGGACCGGCTCGGCATCGTCTTCCAACAGTCGAACCTGCTGCCGGCGCTGACGGCCCGGGAACAGCTCATGGTGATGGGCGAACTCGGCGGGGGGCGACGGGGGCGGCGCGCCCGACGCGCGGCGGGCATCCGTGCCGACGACCTGCTGGATGCCGTGGGTCTTCGGGGCCAGGCCGGCAAACGGCCCGCGCAGCTCTCCGGCGGTCAGCGCCAGCGGGTCAATATCGCCCGGGCGCTGATGAACGACCCCACCGTGCTGGTCGTCGACGAGCCCACGAGCGCACTGGACCAGGAGCGCGGTTCCAGCATCCTGGAGCTGCTCCTGCGGCTCACGGTCGAGCACGACACGGCCACGCTACTGGTCACCCACGACCAGCGGCTCCTGCCGCTGATGGACTCCGTGCACACCATGGTGGACGGCACCCTGTCGAGGAGCCGGCACACCGTGGCGGCGTAGCGGCCCGCGCCCCTCGCCCCGCACGCTATCGTCGAAAGCGTGCGCCTTGGAGTCCTTGATGTCGGTTCGAACACCGTCCACCTGCTGGTCGTCGACGCGCACGCGGGCGCCCAACCGGTGCCCATGGCCTCCGACAAGGCCGTGCTGCGCCTGATGCGGTACCTCACCCCCGAGGGTGCCATCACCGACGAGGGGTGCACGGCGGTGCTCGAGTCGGTGCGGAACGCGGCCGAAGTGGCCCGGCGCCACCACGTCGACGACCTCCTGCCGTTCGCCACCTCCGCCCTCCGCGAGGCCCTGAACGGGCCCGAACTGCTCGCCCGGATCGAACGGGAAACCGGGGTCGCCCTGCAGGTCCTGTCGGGTGAGGACGAGGCCCGCCTGACGTTCCTGGCCGTGCGGCGCTGGTACGGCTGGTCGGCCAGGGACATCCTGCTGTTCGACATCGGTGGCGGCTCCCTGGAGATCGCCGCCGGCGCGAACGAGGTGCCCGCGGTGGCGCTGTCGCTGCCGCTGGGTGCGGGCCGCTCCACCATCGGGTTCCTGCACGACGACCCGCCGCTGCCCGCTCAGGTGTCCGCCCTCCGCGAGCATGCGGCCGCCGTACTCGCGGAGGCCCTGGCCGCGTTCGCGGGGCTCCCGGCGCCGCACCACGTCGTCGGTTCGTCCAAGACCATCCGTTCCCTGGCCAAACTGGCCGGATCCACCGCGGAGGGGTTCGGGTCAGGCGAACGGATGCAGCTGACGCGCTCCCAGCTGGCCGACTGGGTCCCCCGGCTGGCCCGCATCCCGGCCGAGGCGCGTCCGGCGCTGCCCGGCATCACCGCCGACCGCACCTTCCAGATCGTGGCCGGTGGCATCGTGCTCAGCGCAGCGATGGCCGCGTTCGACGTCACCGAGCTGGAAGTGTCGCCGTGGGCGTTGCGCGAGGGCATCATCCTGAGGTACCTGGACCACCTGGAGTAGGTCCCCGACGAATTCGACAGAGCGACGCCCTGTGCGGAAGGGCTCAGGGCGTCGGATGGTGCGGCGGGTGCGGCCCAGTTCAGCGCAGCGCCTTGGCTTTGAGGGCCGCGTACTCGTCGGCGGTGATGGTGCCGCTGTCGAGCAGCGCCTTCGCCTTGGTGATCTCCTCGGCCGAGGAGCCGGACCCGGCGAGAGAGCGCACGTACTGCTCCGTCGCTGCCTGGTTCTGCTGCGCCGCGCGCATCTGCCGCTCGGCCATGCCCTTGCCCCGGGCGATCAGGTAGACCAGGGACGTCAGGAACGGCACAAAGACGAGGAACAGCATCCACGCGGCCTTGGCCCAGCCGTTGAGGGTGGAGTCACGGAAGATGTCCCCGATGATCGAGAAGAGCACCATCAGATAGGCGATGAACGCGAAGGTCCAGAAGAAGAACCAGATGATGTCCCACGTCGCTTCCAGAAAGTTCATGATGCTGCTCCTTCGTCGGGGAATGGCACGTGGCCCCAGGCAACGGCCGTTTCACTGGCGATGGTAGCGCGACGAAAGCGGGGCGGAAAGACCGCCTCACCCCGTAAAAAACGGAACGGGAATGTCCGTACGACCCGTTCGAGTGCCCCCGCTGGGGGTCGAACCCAGACTGTGACGATTTTAAGTCGTCTGCCTCTGCCATTGGGCTACGGGGGCGCGCTCGGAAAAGCCGAACGCCTCAAGAGTAGGTGCTGCGGGCGTCACCGGATTCCGCCGTCGACGCCCGCGGTCGCTGCTACTTGGCGGCTGCGCTCTTCTCGGCCGTCTTGTGCGGGAGGCGGGCCGGGCGCGCGGCTGCCTTGACGGCGGGGACCGTTCCGGATGGAGCGGACGTGGTGGCCGGTGACTTGCCCGCAGCGGCGCCGGTCGTCGGCCCCTTGGCCGGTGCGGCCGCCTCCGCTCCCGGCTTGGGCCGGGAGGCGAACTCCACGAACGTGGCGCGCGGGTTCTGCACCGCGGCGAGCGAGACGATGTCGCGACCGAGGAAGAAGTTGTTCACCCAGCCCCAGACGACGCGCAGCTTGCGTTCCCAGCTGGGCATGGCCAGGCCGTGGTAGCCACGGTGGGCGAACCAGGCCGGCAGACCCTTGATGGCGATCTTGCCGGACTGGAAGACACCGGATCCGACGCCGAGGCCGGCGACGGCGCCGAGGTTCTTGTGCAGGTATTCCTTGGGAGTTTCGCCGCGCAGCACAGCAACGATGTTCTTCGCGAGAAGCTTGCCCTGGCGCACCGCGTGCTGGGCGTTGGGCACGCAGAAGCCGCCCACTCCCCCGCCGCTGAGGTCGGGGACGGCGGTGATGTCGCCGGCGCCCCAGGCGTCGGCGATGATCTCGTCTTCGGTTCCCACGCGCAGGTCGGGGCGCACCTGAAGGCGTCCTCGATCTTCGATCGGAAGGTCGGTGTGGCGCACGATCGCCGGGTTCGCCATGACTCCGGCGGTCCAGACGATCAGGTCGGTCTCGAAGCTCTCACCGGTGGACAGTTCGATCTTGCCGTCGACCGCGCTGGTCAGCTGCGTGTTGAGGTGGATCTGCGCGCCGCGCTCGTCGAGGTGTTTGATCACCCAGAGGCTGGTCGGCAGCGACACCTCCGGCATGATGCGCCCCATCGCCTCGATGAGGTGGAAGTGGGTGTCGTCGAACCCGATCTGCGGGTAGGACTTCAGCAGCGAAGACGCGAACGAACGCAGCTCGGCGAAGACCTCGATACCGGCGAAGCCACCACCGATGACCACGAAGGTGAGCAGCCGGTCACGCTCGGGGCCGGCCGGCAGCAGGGCTGCCTTGTCGAAGTTGGTGAGCACGCGGTCGCGGATGGCGACGGCTTCCTCGATGGTCTTCAGGCCGATGGCCTGGTCGGCGACGCCCGGGATCGGGAACGTGCGGGACACGGCGCCGGCCGTCACCACGACGACGTCATAGACGAACTCGTAGGGGTCGCCGATGGGCGGGGTGATGGTTGCCGTCTTCGTGGCGTGGTCGATGTGGGTGACCTTGGCCGTCACGACCGTGGTCTTCTTGAGGTGACGACGGTGCGCGACGGCGGCGTGGCGGCCCTCGATGGACCCGGCCGCGACCTCCGGCAGGAAGGGCTGGTAGGTCATATAGGGCAGCGGGTCGACCATGGTGACCTCGGCCTCGCCTGCGCGGAGCCATTTCTCCAGCTTCCATGCGGTGTAGAAACCGGCGTAGCCGCCACCGACAATAAGAATTTTGGGCACTAGGGAAGTCCTCCTACATGATTTGGCTGCGCGAAAACTTACCGTTTTGACCGGATTCGCTGGATGTGCCGAGTGGCCCCGATGCCGAACAGCGTTACTAGAGTACCAAACCCGCAAAGGACCAGGAGCGGCACGGTGATATACGTCAGGGTGAGTGGGCTGGGCAGCCACGCCGCGACGACGCTGGGGGCAGGCAGCGCCGGGTCTTCCTGGGGCGCCACCGGTTCCTGGGTGACGGGCTGCGGCGTGGGCTCGACCTCGGTGTCCGCCCGTCGGTGCACCCGGATCCAATCCTCCAGCAGGGCGGCCGGTTCCGGGCTGGTGGACGCCGGTACATACGCGGTGACCGCGGCGGCGGCGTTGATCAGGCCGTTGCCGTAGATCGGGCTGGGCACGGCACGTCCGTTCGGGTCGGCCGTTTCGATCACCCGGTTCATCACCTCGGCCGCGTCGAGCCGCGGGTAGGCGGCGCGCACCAGGGCGACGAGGCCCGACACGATGGGCGCCGCCGCGCTGGTGCCGTTCCACTGCACGTAACCGCCGCCGGGAACCACGCCCACGAGCTGCTCGCTGGGCGCGGCCACCGAGATCGTGATGCCCTGCGAGGATGCGTCGAAGCTGGCACCCTTGTTGCGGTCGACGCCCGCGACCGTCAGCACCCCGGGGATGGTGGCCGGGGCTCCGACCTCGGTGGTGCCGCTGCCTCGGTTACCGGCGGCGGCCACGACGACGACGTCGTTTTCGAAGGCGTAGAGGAACGCGTCGTCCCAGCTCGGCGGCCAGTCCAGGGTATTGCGGGTGAGGGACATGTTGATGACGTCCGCGCCGTTGTCCACCGCCCAGCGGATGCCCGCGGCGATCTGGTCGTCGTTGCTGAGGGTGGAGTCGCTCGTGCCGAAGGCGACCGAGACCGCCAGGATCGACGCCTCGGGCGCCACTCCCAGAACGCCGGACCCCTCGCCCGTGCCGCGGCCGGCCAGCAAAGATGCCACCAGGGTCCCGTGCTCGCTGCCTTCTCCGACGGGCGTCTGCCCGTCGGGCGAGCCGAGCCCGGAGACATCCGTTCCCCCGATGACGGCACCGGTGAGATCGGCGATGCCGGCGGCGACGCCCGTGTCGATGACGGCCACCGTGACGCCCGCGCCGCGGGTCGTGGTCCAGGCCTGGGTGAATCCGTAGTCGTTGAGCCAGTACTCCAGGTCACGCACCTGCGTGTTCTCCGCCCGGGCCGGCGCGGCCGGCGCGATGACAGCCCCGCCCAGCGCCACGGTCAGGCCCAGGGCGATGCCCGCGCCGATCCGACGCCAGGCGGAGCGGGTCACTCGTCGGCCGTGGTGTAGTCGAGGCACTCGCAGACGTCGGGCGTCCACGCCGCCCGGGCGAGGGCCAGGTCTCCGATCGGGTTCACGCCGGGACCGGCGGCCAGGGCGTGGGCGGCCAGGGCGTGCAGGCATTTCACCCGTTCGGGCATGCCGCCGGAGGAAATTCCGGCGATTTCCGGCACCGTGCCCAGGGTCTCCCGGTCGGCAAGGAATCCCTCATGCGCACGGCGGTAGCGGGATCGCACCTGCTCGTCGTCGGACAGCAACTGGTTGTACTCGTTCATCACCTGGGTGGCCTCGAGGAACGAGAGCGCCGCGGTGGCCGCGGGGTGCGTCAGGTAGTAGAGGGTGGGGAACGGGGTGCCGTCGGCGAGGCGCGGCGCCGTGGCCACCACGGTCGGGGCGCCGCAGACGCAGCGCGCGGCGATGCCCACGACGTTGCGGGCCGGGCGTCCCAGTTGGGCGGAGACGATAGCGATGTCGTCTTCGGTGACGGGGGCGAAGGGAGGCCTGGTCATTTCGCGGCCTCGGGAGCCAGACCGGCCGTCATTACGGAGGCGAACATGGAGGAGAGCCAATCGACGTTGGTGGTTTGCAGGGTGGGGGTTGCGGCCGGCTCGGCCGTGCCGCCGGCGACGGGAAGGGCCAGATCGTTGATCACGAGGAAACTCACGTCGCCGGGAAGCACGTAGGACAGCCGGTCCCTGGCCTGGGTGGTGACGTAGGTGCGGTCGTTCCAGCGTTCCCGCTCACTCTTCAGCTCGTCCACGGTTCCCTGCTGATCCTCGACCGCAATCGTGAGGGATTCGATCTGCTGTCGCTGGTCGGCGTAGGTGCGGATGCCGGGAGCCAGCACGACGACGGCCATGATCAGGAGTCCCATCATCACCAGCGAGAACCCGGACAGGCGGAGGCCCCGCAGCCATCGTGCGGCGGCGGTTTCGGTTTCGGGGAGCGCCACGGGCCGGCGTTCGGCTTGTTTCCCGGCCACGGCGGCTCCCTTCGTGAATCACTGGTCGCGGTTGTCCCGCACTGGAACCCTAACCGCAATCGGACAAAAAAATGGAGCTCCCGGAGCGCCGGGCGAAACCCGCGCTCCGAGAGCTCCAGTCACCTACGCCTTGAAGCGCGGGAAAGCGGAGCGACCCGCGTATACGGCGGCCTCGCCGAGCTCTTCTTCGATCCGGAGAAGCTGGTTGTACTTCGCGACGCGCTCGCTGCGGGCGGGCGCTCCGGTCTTGATCTGGCCGGCATCCGTCGCGACCGCGAGGTCGGCGATGAAGGTGTCTTCGGTCTCACCGGAGCGGTGCGAGATGACGGTGGTGTAACCGGCGCGCTGCGCTAGGGAAACCGCGTCGAGCGTCTCGGTCAGGGTGCCGATCTGGTTGACCTTGACCAGGATGGAGTTCGCGGTGCCGAGGGCCAGGCCCTTGGCGAGACGCACCGGGTTGGTCACGAACAGGTCGTCGCCGACGATCTGGACCTTGTCTCCGAGCTCGGCGGTGAGGTGCACGTAGCCGTCCCAGTCGTCTTCCTCGAGCGGGTCTTCGATCGAGACGAGCGGGTAGGCCGCAACGAGCTCGACGTAGTATGCGGACAGCTCGAGAGCGGTGAGTTCCTTGCCCTCGAAGTGGTAGACGCCGTCCTTGTAGAACTCGGAGGCGGCGCAGTCGAGCGCAAGCCCGATGTCCTTGCCGGGCGTGTATCCGGCGTTCTGGATGGCTTCGACGATGAGGTCGAGGGCGGCACGGTTGCTCGGCAGGTTCGGGGCGAAGCCGCCCTCGTCGCCGAGGCCGGTGGCGAGGCCCTTGGACTTGAGCAGCGCCTTGAGGGCGTGGTAGGTCTCGGTGCCCCAGCGGAGGCCCTCGGCGAAGGACTCGGCGCCGATCGGGACGACCATGAATTCCTGGATGTCCACGTCGTTGTCGGCGTGGGAGCCACCGTTGATGATGTTCATCATCGGGACCGGAAGGGTATGTGCGTTCGGGCCACCGAGGTAGCGGAACAGCGGCAGGCCGGCCGAGGTTGCGGCGGCCTTGGCGACGGCGAGGCTGACGCCGAGGATGGCGTTGGCGCCGACGCGGTGCTTGTTCTCGGTTCCGTCGGTCTCGTTCAGGACGGCGTCGATGATGCGCTGGTCTGCGGCGTCGAGGTCCTCGACTGCCGGGCCGAGCTCGTCGATCACGGCGTCAACGGCCTTGCGGACGCCCTTGCCCAAATAACGTGACTTGTCGCCGTCGTGCAGCTCGTAAGCCTCGAACGCACCGGTGGATGCGCCGGACGGAACGGCGGCACGGCTGACCGAACCGTCATCGAGCAATACCTCGACCTCGACGGTCGGGTTGCCTCTGGAGTCAAGAATCTCGCGCGCTACTACTGCCTCAATGAGAGCCACAGCTATCTCCTGTTTCCTATGTTTTTTTAATTGTTGGGTGTTGGTCTGATGGAATCGTGGAAGACCGCGCCGTGTTCCAATCCGATAACAGTCTAGCGAATGGCCTCAGCCGCCGAGGGGACGGAAGTCGAGGTCGGCCACACCGAGGGCGGCTGCTCCGACGAACGCATAGCGGCCGTACCCGGCTCCGGCCGCGCGTTCCAGCAGTGCCTTGACGTTTTTGGTGCGCTGTTCGAGGCGCACCCGGAGGCCCTGATCGACCAGTGTTCGCTTGAGCGCCACGAGCCGGGCGGGTTCTGTTCCTTTGTCGTACACCAGCACGACGGCGTTCTCGGTGGTAGCCGGATCTGCGCCCAGCAGGTCGACGATGCGCTCGAACCCGATCGAGAACCCGCACGCCGGAACGTCGGTGCCGAGGAAGCGCCCGATCATGCCGTCGTACCGGCCTCCGCCGCCGAGCGAGTAGCCGAGATCCGGGTGGGAGATCTCAAAGATGGTGCCGGTGTAATACCCCATTCCGCGAACGAGAGTCGGGTCGAAGACGAGGCGCACCCCGGGCATGGCGGCGCGGAGGGCGAGCAGGTCGGCGTAGGCATCCGTGTCGAGCCAGGCCGGCGGTGTCGGCTCGGCGGCCGTCCAGCCGGCGTCGGCGATCACGGTCAGAGTCTCGGCGATGCCCTCGGTGGGAATGCCCAGGCCGGCAAGCTCGGTGACGACCCCGTCGACGCCGATCTTGTCGAGTTTGTCGATGACGATCAACGCGCGTTCGTTCAGCTCGGGCGCGACCTGCCAGTGCGCGAGCAGGGCGGCCAGGATGCGCCGGTCGTTGATGCGGATGGAGCACCCGGTCAGGCCGAGGGCGTCGAGCGCGGCTGCGGTCGCGGTGATCAGCTCGATTTCGGCCAGCAGGCCGGACTCGCCGATGATGTCGATGTCGCACTGCACGAACTGACGGTACCGGCCCTTCTGCGGGCGCTCCGCGCGCCAGACCGGCGCGATCTGGATCGACCGGAACACCGTCGGGAGTTCCGCCCGGTGGGTGGCGTAGAACCGGGCCAGCGGCACGGTGAGGTCGAACCGGAGACCCAGATCGGCCAGGGCGAGCAGGTCGCCGGATGCGGCGGCGGCCGAGGCATCCGCGGGCTGCAACCCCCGCTTCATCACGGCGAACGCGAGTTTCTCATTGTCGCCGCCGAGCCCGGAGTGCAGCCGGGCCGCGTCCTCCATGACCGGGGTCTCGATCTCGTCGAAGCCGTGCGCGGCGAAACTCCGCCGGATCACGGCCAGCGCGTGCTCCCGGGACGCCTTGTCGGCGGGGAGGAAGTCGCGCATGCCGCGGGGAGGGGTGACTGGTGTTGCCATAGCCCCAATTGTGTCAGTTCGGACCGTCCCGTCGGGCCGGTCCGGCTCCGTCCCAATCGGTTCAGAGTGCGCCGCCCGCGGCGCCCGGGGCGTCGTAGTCGGCCGGGCCGCCCGACACGGTCTCGCGCACGATGAAGCTCTCGATGTCGAAGAGGTTGTCCCCGGCGCGCTGGGCGACCGTCAGGAGGGTGGACATCGAGGCCACTTCCTCGGTCTGCTCCTTGAGGAACCAGAGCATCGCCTGCTCGCCGAGAGCGTCGCCATCGGCCCGGGCGGCGCGGAACATGGCCTCGATCTGCGCGGTGACCTGCTTCTCCTGGGCGAGGGCGAGGGCGATGGGCTCGACCGCGAGGGTGAAGTCGTTGCGCACGGCCGGGACCCCGGGGATCTCGATCCGCAGGTTGCGGTCGAGGCGGTACTGCACGAGCATCATGGCGTGGTTGCGCTCTTCGATCGACCGCGCGTAGAAGTGCGCGGCCAGGCGCGGCAACGCTTGGTGGTCGAACCAGACGGCGATGGCGACGTACTGCTGCGAGGCAGCGAATTCGTTGCCGATCTGGGCCGACAGGAGATCGTTGAAGGATGTCTGGCTCATGCTGTGACGGTACCGCCTCCGCCCGGCGGGCACTACCGCACCACCGGTCTCTCATCTCGGCATATCTCGCCGGAGGGTCCGTCCGCCGCCGGCAAACGTTGCCGTAACGGACAACTGTTGCCGGCACACCGGCAACAGTTGTCCGTTACAGCAACAGTCGTGGCCGCGGCGGTGTCAGCCGGGCAGGCCGATGATGCCGGCGTCGGCTATGTCGACGGCATCCGTCGACTCGGCCTCCCGGATCTCGTCCTGCAGCCCGCGGAGCGCGGTGCGCAGTGCCCGTTCGGAGTCGAGCCCCTGGCTCTTGGCCGCGGACACGATGGCCAGCAGCAGCGGGCCGAGCTGGTCCTCGCTCTCGATCGGGAGCGGGAACGCGGCCTCGGTGCCGAGCAGGCCGATCTTCTGGGCTCGGCCGAGCACCTTGTCGGCGAGCGCCAACGCCGGCATGCCCTGCGGGATCCCGTCGAGCACGCTCGTGCGGGAGGGCTTCTCCGCGGCCTTGAAGTCGTCCCAGGCGAGGGCCACGTCGTCGGCCGTTACCAGGTTCACGTCGCCGAAGACATGCGGATGCCGCCCCACCATTTTCGCGGTCATGTGCGCCGCGACATCGTGGATGTCGAAGTCCTCACCCGCGGTGTGCGCCGCGAGGTCGGCGTGGAAGACCACCTGGTAGAGCACGTCGCCGAGCTCCTCGAGCATTTCATCGCGACTGCCCGACTCGATCGCCTCGATCAGTTCGTGCGTCTCCTCGGTGAGGTATTGCACCAACGATTCGTGCGTCTGCTCGGCGTCCCACGGGCACCCGCCCGGGGCCCGCAACAGGGCCACCACGCGGACCAGCTCATCGAGGCTGGAGGCGGATGCCGGGCCGGCGGGAATGTCTGAAGGGGTCACCCGACAACTCTAATCGCCTCCGATTGCCGGGTTCTGCACCGGCCGCGGTCTACGCGACCGCGGCGACGGGACGCGGGAAGAGCGCGTCGAGCAGGGTGCCGGCCCAGGCGATCAGCGCCGCGTCTCCGAGCGGTTCCCCGTTGATCCGCGGCATGGGCACGGTCAACGCACCGTTCTGGGTGAAGTAGCGCGAGCCGGGGTACATGCGCTGCAGGCGCACCTGCATCGAGTCGGCGAGGTTCGCCGGCGACACCCGCAGGTTCGAGCCCATGGCCACGACCTCCCCGAGACCGGCCTGCTGGGCCAACCAGCGCAGGCGCGACACCAGCACCAGGTTCTGCACCGGCTGCGGCGGTTCGCCGTAGCGGTCGGTGAGCTCCTCGAGCACCAGGTCGATCTGGTCCTTCGCGGCCGTGGGCGAGCTGGCCGCGGAGAGCTTCTGGTAGGCCTCGAGCCGCAGCCGCTCGCTGTCGACATAGTCCTCGGGGATGTGCGCGTCGACGGGCAGTTCCAACCGCAGCTCGGTCTGCCCCTCGGCGACGTCGCCGCGGAATGCGCTGACGGCCTCGCCGATCATGCGCAGGTAGAGGTCGAAGCCGACCCCGGCGATGTGGCCGGCCTGTTCGCCGCCGAGCAGGTTGCCGGCACCGCGGATCTCGAGGTCTTTCAGCGCGACCTGCATGCCGGCGCCGAGCTCGTTGTTCGCCGCGATCGTGGCCAGGCGGTCGTGCGCGATCTCGGTCAGCGGCTTGTTCTCGTCGTAGAGGAAGTAGGCGTAGGCGCGTTCGCGGCCACGGCCGACCCGCCCGCGCAGCTGGTGCAGCTGGCTGAGCCCGAACTTGTCGGCCCGGTCGATGATGATCGTGTTCGCGTTGGCGATGTCGAGGCCGGTCTCGATGATCGTGGTCGAGACCAACACGTCGAACCTGCGCTCCCAGAAGTCCACGACGACCTGCTCGAGCTGTGCCTCGGGCAGCTGGCCGTGCGCGACGGCGATCCGGGCCTCGGGCACCAGCTCGGCGAGCGCGGCGGCCACCCGATTGATGCTGGACACCCGGTTGTGCACGACGAAGATCTGACCCTCCCGCAGCAGCTCCCGCCGGATCGCGGCGGCCACCTGGCGGTCGGAGTACGGCCCGACGAAGGTGAGGATCGGATGCCGGTCTTCCGGCGGGGTGGCCAGGGTGGACATCTCCCGGATGCCGGTGACCGCCATCTCCAGCGTGCGCGGGATGGGCGTGGCGCTCATCGCGAGGATGTCCACGTTGGTCTTGAGCTTCTTCAGGGCGTCTTTGTGCTCGACCCCGAAGCGCTGCTCCTCATCGATGATGACCAGGCCCAGGTCTTTGAAGACGATGGAGTCGGACAGTAGCCGGTGCGTGCCGATCACGAGGTCGACGGTGCCGTCGAGCATCCCGGCGATGGTCTCGCGGGACTCCTTCTCGGTCTGGAACCGGCTGAGGGCGCGCAGGTGTACCGGGAAACCGGCGAATCGTTCCTGGAATGTCTCCATGTGCTGGCGGACGAGCAGGGTGGTCGGCACGAGCATGACGACCTGCTTGCCGTCCTGGATCGCCTTGAACGCGGCGCGCACGGCGACCTCGGTCTTGCCGAAGCCGACGTCGCCGGAGAGCAGCCGGTCCATCGGGATGGGCCGTTCCATGTCGGCCTTGACCTCGTCGATGGTGGTGAGCTGGTCGGGTGTCTCCGCGAACGGGAAGGCCTCTTCCAGCTCGCGCTGCCAGGGGGTGTCCGGCCCGAACGCGTGACCTTTGCTGGCCATCCGTGCGGAGTAGAGCTTGACGAGTTCGACGGCGATGTCCCGAACGGCGCGCCGCGCCTTGGTCTTCGCCGCCGACCAGTCACTGCCGCCCATCTTGCTCAGCGCCGGTGCCTCGCCGCCGACGTAGCGGCTGACCAGGTCGAGCTGGTCGGTCGGCACGTAGAGTTTGTCGCCCGGGTGCCCGCGCTTGGACGGCGCGTATTCCAGCACGAGGTATTCGCGCTTGGTCTTGACCGGGTTGCGGCCGCCGCTGGAGACCTCACGCTGGGTGAGCTCGATGAACCGGCCGATTCCGTGCGTCTGGTGCACGACGTGGTCGCCGGCCTTCAGCTGCAGCGGGTCGACGACGTTCTTGCGCCGGCTGGCCAGCTTCTTCACCTGGCGCGCGTCGTAGCCGACGGTGCGGCCGTAGAACTCGGACTCGCTGACCAGGGAGAGCTTCGTCTCCGGGATTTCGAAACCGTGCTCGACGGATGCCTTCAGCAGGTACGCGATGCCGGCCTCGGGTGTGCTCGGCCATTCCGTGACGATCCGGGCGGGGAGTTCCCGCTCGGCCAGCACGTCGGCGGCGCGTTCGACCAGCCCGGCACCCTGGGCGACGATACCGACGGTCCAGCCGGCCTTCATCCGCTCGGCCAGGTGACCGACGGCGCCCTCGACGTTGCCCTGGAAGCTCGGCACGGCGTCGCCCTCGACCCGTACGGTGAGCAGGTCGTCGAGTTCGCGGTGCTCGGGCAGCACCGGGGCATCCGTCGGCGCCGCCTGGAACGAGCTCAGGGTCCACCACACGTGGGTGGACGCCGGGGCGCCGGGCGCGCTGAACTGCACGGACTCTCGCAGTCGCCCGAGGGTGAGGAAGTCGCCGGACTCCAGGTCGATCGGCGCCTCGGCGCCCGCGGTCGCGGCGCTCCATGCGGCGCCGAGGAACTCCCGGTTGGTCTCGGCCAGGCTGATCGCCCGCGACGCGACGCGTTCGGGCGAGATGACGGCGACGGCGGCCTCAGCGGGCAGGTAATGGGTGATCGGCACGAGCCGGTCGACGAGGGCCGGAGCGAGGCTCTCCATGCCCTCGACCGGGATGCCCTCCGCGATCTTGGCGAGCAGGCCGGACAGGCTCGGGAACTCGTGCTGCATCTCGCGGGCCCGCTGCCGCACGGCGGGGCTGAGCAGCAGCTCGCGGCTCGGCGGCAGGCTGACCGAGTCGACCGGGTCGGGGAAGGAACGCTGGTCGGCGACCGAGAAGGCCCGGATCTGCTCGACCTCGTCGCCGAAGAACTCGACCCGGAAGGGGTGCGGGGCGATCGACGGGAAGACGTCGAGGATGCCGCCGCGCACGGCGAACTCGCCGCGCCGGGTGACCATGTCCACCCGCGCATAGGCCACGTCGACGAGCTGTCGCGCGATGGCGGAGAGGTCGTGGCCGCGCACTCCGGCGACCAGATCGATCGGCTCGTAGTCGGTGAGGTTGTCGGCCACGGGCTGCAGCGCGGCGCGCACGGAGGCGACGACGATCAGCGGGCGCCGTTCGGCTGGGGCGCTCTCCTCCCACTCGCGCATCCGTCGCAGGGCGTACAGACGCTTGCCGACGATTTCCGCGCTCGGGCTGAGACGCTCATGCGGGAGCGTCTCCCAAGCCGGGAAGTCGATGATTTCGGCGTCGGCGGTGAAGCAGGCGAGGTTCTCGTGCAGCGACTCCGATTCCCGCCCGGTGGCGGTGATCAGGAGCAGGGCCGGAGCCTTACCCAGCCGGGTGCGCTGTTCGAGCAGCGCGGCGAGCAGCGGGGCCCGCAGTCCCTCGGTGAGGGAGAAATCGACGTCCCGGTTCGCGAAGGCGAGGGCATTGTCGAATGTGGAGGCGCGCGAAATTGTGGCAATTAAGCCCTGGAGAGTCACCAGACAAGTCTACGCAACCCGGCTGAGCGCCAACCCGGGTGTCAGGGGGCGTGGAACTTCTGCTGCGCGGCGGTGACGCCCTCGGCGGCGATGAGTTCGATCGCGTCGGCGGCATCCGTCAGCAGGTTGGGCAGGGCCGACCGCTCCGTCGACGCGAAGTCCTTCAGCACGAAGTCCGCGGCCGGCTGGCGGCCGGGCGGGCGCCCGACGCCGATGCGGATGCGGATGAACTCGTTCGTGCCCGCGGCGGCGATGATGTCGCGCAGGCCGTTGTGGCCGCCGTGGCCGCCGCCGACCTTGATCTTCATCGTGTCGAACGGGAGGTCGAGGTCGTCGTGGATGACGATCAGGCGCGCGGGCTGCAGCGAGTAGAAGCGCAGCAGAGCGGCCACCGGCCCGCCGGACACGTTCATGTACGTGTTCGGCTTGGCCAGCACCAGCTTCGGGCCGCCGGGGAAACTGCGCCCCTCGGCGACCGACGAATTCGTTTTGTGGTTCTTGAAGTTCGCCGACAGACGGTCGGCGAGCACGGCAGCCACCATGTGGCCGACGTTGTGTCGGTTACCGGCGTAGTCGGGCCCGGGGTTGCCGAGCCCGACTACGAGCCAGAGATTGTCGTCCAGGGGAATCCTCCGCTTACGACGAAACCAGAAGGGAATGACTACTCGGCGGGAGCAGCCTCGGCGTCGCCCTCAACGGCCTCGCCCTCTTCTTCTTCCTCATCCTCTTCTTCCTCGAGGACCGGCAGGTGCACAGACACGACGACGGCTTCTTCGTCGGAGATGAGCGTGGCGCCCTTGGGGAGCTCGACGTCCTTCGCGTGGATCTGCGCGCCGTCTTCGAGGCCCTCGATGGAGATCTGGAGGTTCTGCGGGATGTTGGTGGCCTCGACCTCGAGCAGCAGGGTCTTGGTGTCCAGGTCGGCGACCAGGCCGGGGGCCGGCTCACCGGTCATGTGCACGGAAACCTCGACCTGGACCTTCTCGCCCTTGCGGATGACGATGAGGTCGAGGTGCTCGATGATCTGCAGGAACGGGTCCTTCTGGACATCCTTGACCAGGGTGAGGTGGGTCTTGCCGTTGACGTTCAGTTCGAGAACGGCGTTCGCGCGGCGCAGCAGCAGTCCGATCTGGTGCGCGGGCAGCGCGACGTGAACCGGGGTGGTGCCGTGGCCGTAGATGACGGCGGGGATCTTGCCCAGCACGCGCAGCTTGCGGGCCGCACCCTTGCCGAACTTCTCGCGCAGGTCGGCGTCGATCTTGTTGGTGGCGTCAGCCATGGTGTTTCTCCTTGCGGACCGCGACGGCCCAGATCTGGTTCGCGGGCGAGAGGCCCGCAAAGGTGGGTACTGGTTCAATTTCAACTCGAACGCGTGTCAGCGTGAGGAAAAGCCGTGAAGCATTCCGCCGCGTCGATAACGGATGCCGCACGCTCGGTTTCCCGGCGGGCGGCAGCCCTCGCCGAAGTTCAACTGGTAAGTCTAGCGGAGGTGACGGCGCGCGGCGAACGCGCGATCCGGCATCCGCCAGCGCCGCCGCCCCCCGTCACACCCCCGTGGCAGAAACGGGCCGAGCGACTAGCCTTGAAGAAGTTTTGAGAACCGACAGCTGAAGGAGCGAACGTGGCCGAAACCGGCGCAGCACAGGCAAACATTGGCGTAGTGGGACTGGCGGTGATGGGCTCGAATCTGGCCCGCAACCTGGCCAGCCGTGCGGGCAACACCGTGGCGGTGTACAACCGCTCCCCCGAGCGCACCCGTCTGCTCACGACCGAGCACCCCGAGGCCGGTTTCGTCGCCTCGGAGAGCATCGAGGAGTTCGTGGCCTCGCTGCGGAAGCCGCGCACCGCGATCATCATGGTGCAGGCCGGTAAGGGCACGGACGCCGTGATCACCCAGCTGACCGCCCTGTTCGAGCCCGGCGACATCATCGTCGACGGTGGAAACGCCGACTTCCAGGACACCATCCGCCGCGAGAAGGATGTGCGCGCCACGGGCGTGAACTTCGTCGGCGCCGGCATCTCCGGCGGCGAAGAGGGTGCCCTCAAGGGCCCCAGCATCATGCCCGGCGGCTCGGTGGAGGCGTACACGACTCTCGGCCCGATCCTCGAATCGATCGCGGCCGTCGTCGACGGTGTTCCCTGCGTCACCCACATCGGCACGGATGGCGCCGGTCACTTCGTGAAAATGATCCACAACGGCATCGAATACGCCGACATGCAACTCATCGCCGAAGCCTACGATCTGCTCCGCAAGGTGACCGGGCACTCCCCCGCCGCCATCGCCGACGTGTTCACCGAGTGGAACGAGGGTGACCTCGAGAGCTACCTGATCGAGATCACCGCCGAGGTGCTGCGTCAGGTCGACGCCAAGACCGGCCTGCCGTTCATCGACATCGTGCTCGACGAGGCCGGTTCCAAGGGCACCGGCGTCTGGACCGTGCAGAACGCGCTCGACCTGGGCGTTCCCGTCGGCGGCATCGCCGAGGCCGTCTTCGCCCGCGCCGTGTCCAGCCACCCGGAGCAGCGCGTCCCCGTGCGCGCCGCCATCACGGCCCGCCCGGAGATCGCCGTCGTCGGCCACACCTTCCAGGACGACGTGCGCCAGGCGCTCTACGCCTCGAAGGTCGTCGCCTACGCGCAGGGCTTCGACGCGATCATCGCCGGTGCGGTCAAGTACGGTTGGAGCGTCGACAAGGGCGCCATCGCCACGATCTGGCGCGGTGGCTGCATCATCCGGGCGCAGTTCCTGAACCGGATCGTCGACGCGTACGCGAACGACCCGTCGATCACGTCGCTGCTCGTCGACCCGTACTTCGCCCAGGCCGTCGCCGACGGCGAATCGGCGTGGCGCCGCGTGGTCTCGACGGCGGCACTGTCGGGTATTCCGGTTCCCGGCTTCGCGTCGGCGCTGAGCTACTTCGACTCGCTCGCAAGCGAACGGCTTCCCGCCGCGCTCGTGCAGGGCCAGCGCGACTTCTTCGGGGCGCACACCTACAAGCGCGTCGATATGCCGGGCACCTTCCACACGCTGTGGTCGGGCGACCGCAGCGAGATCGCGACCGAGGGTTCCTCGCACTAGCCGCCCGCTCCCGCCTGAGCAACTGTTGCCGGAGCGGACGAGTGTTGCCCATACACCGGCAACAGTTGTCCGCTCCGGCAACACTTGTGGCGGGCACCGGTCGATCATCGCCGGAGCGGGAGCCCCGCGGTCGTGAGGATGCGCAACAGGGACCGGCGATCGCGCACATCGGCCGGGCCCCATCGGGCCATACCATTGCCCTCCGAACGGAGGTCCTCCTCCCGCACCTTCTCCCGGGCGACCGCTTCACCGGGCGTGAGTCCCCGCAGATACTCGTCCTTCAGATACTTGCCCTGCCCGTCGAACTCCCCGATCAGGCGATAGGCAGGCCACTCGAAGTCGGTGAAGTAGAAGCCGCCGCGCGGGTTCGGATGGCACGTCTGAAGCAGTGGCTCGGGAAAGCCCAGTTCGAAGATAGCCACGCGACTGAGCGATTCACCCGGATTGTCCGCATCGGGCCGGGCGAAGCCGATGGCCCGCTCCGCCCTCACCAGCCCGCGGGGCGATCTCGATTCAAGCAGCTTCTCGCGCAGCACGGCCTCCGTCAGGAAGACCTCCGGGGATGCGCTGCGCGGATTGAGGGCATGGTCGATCGCAACGACGGCGGTGGCGAAACTCGTGGTGCGCGCCAGATCGAGCAGTGTACGGGCGGGGCTGGTCACAAGCATCCCGTCGACATCGACGACATCCGCGTCGAGAACGTGGCTGCGGTGAACCGTCACGCCGTTCTTGCTTCGCGCCCTGGATTGTGGGGGTGCCAGCACGTGCACCGTGCTCGGCCAGGCCTCGTCCAGGGGAATCCCCCACAAGGCCGCAGCCGATTGATGGCTGATCAGAGGATCCCCCAGCCGAGTGGCGACGACCGCGCGGATCTCCGCGAGGTACCTCTGTCTGGGTGTGAGCAGCCCCCAGTGCTCCGTGGTCGTGAAGACGCCGCGGCGCAACCGCACGGCGCTCCGCCCGAACTGGGACTCACGCCGGAACTGCCGGTCGGTCGACTCGGTGGCTGCTGCCCCGCCGGAGAGGTAGAAACCCGTGTGCTTGTCGATGCGCTGGTCAGCCATCTGCCGAGGTTGGCAGTCTGCGGACAGCAAGGAGCAGCTCCCCCGACGCTTCGGGGGGCCTGGGCCCCCGTGGCAGCCTGGGGAGGGGTGGCCGAGTCGCTCCCGCCGGGAGAACTGTTGCCGCATCGGACGATTGTTGCCCGCGCGCGGGCAACAATCGTCCGATGCGGCAACAGATGGCGGGGCCGCGGGTGGGGACCGCGGGTGGGGGCCGCGGGTGGGGGCCGCGGGTGGGGGCCGCGGGCGGGGACCGCGGGTGGGGAGGTGTGGGCGGGTGAGGACGGGGCGTGCGTTCCGGCCGCGAGATTTGCGATACTGGGAGCCTGATGACGAGCGACGACCACCCTGAACTCTCCGGCTATGAGCCGCTGGATGCCGACCGGCCCCTGCGCAGTCGGCGCACGCTGGCCCTGATGCGCGTCGTCGTCGTGCTCGGGCTCGTGGCCCTGATCGTCCCGGGCATCCTCACGAGTGTGCAGATCGCGTCGACCACGGCCGCCAACGCGTGCAGCGTGGCCACGGCCCGGTACTATCCGGGCGCCATCGACTCCGACGCCCGCTTCGACCTGACCGGGCCGGGTGGCTTCGGCTGGCAGTGCTACGCGATCGACATCAACGAGCGCGAGATCTACATCATCCCGCTCGGTATCATTCCCTCGGCGCCCCGGGTGCCCACCAGCGAGATGCCGGTCTAGACCCGGCCCACACGGAAGGGTTCTCGATGAGCGCGCCGATGGGACCGACGTTCACCTTCACCGCCGCACTGTGGGAGTACTCGGGCACGGGCGCGTGGTTCTTCGTCTCGGTTCCCGCCGACCAGGCCGAGGACATCCGTACTCTCACCGATGGCCGGCGCGGCGGCTTCGGCTCGGTGAAGGTCGCGGCCGCCCTCAACCGCTCACGCTGGTCGACGTCGCTCTTCCCCAGCAGCGAGGAAGGCACGTTCGTCCTTCCGGTGAAGAAGGCGATCCGTCAGGCCGAGGGGGTCGGGGCCGGAGATCCGGTCACGATCGTGCTGGAACTCCTGCTCTGACCGAGCCCGCAGACCGGGCCCGGACAGACCGATGGTCGGCCGTCGACATCCGTCAACGACCGACCATCGGTTCACCCGGTTCAGGCGGCTGTTACGCGGCGCCCTCGAACATCGAGGTGACGGAACCCTCGTCGAAGACCTCGTGGATGGCACGGGCCAGGAGCGGCGCGATCGGCAGCACGGTGAGCGTGGGGAAGCGCTTCTCTTCGGGGATCGGCAGGGTGTCGGTGACGACGACCTCGGAGATCGCGGGGTTCTGCAGCAGCTCCAGCGCCGGGTGGCTGAACACGGCGTGGGTGGCGGCGACGACGACGCCGATGGCGCCGGCGGCGCGCAGGGCCTCCGCCGCGAGGACGATCGTGCGGCCGGTGTCGATCATGTCGTCGACGATCAGGCAGACGCGACCCTCGACCTGGCCGACGATCTCGTGCACGGACACCCGGTTGGCGACCTTCGGGTCGCGGCGCTTGTGGATGATGGCCAGCGGGGCGCCGAGCTTGTCGCTCCAGATGTCGGCGACGCGCACGCGGCCCATGTCGGGCGAAACGACCGTCAGGGTGGCCGGGTCGAGCTTCTCCTTGAAGTGCTCGAGCAGCACGGGCATGGCGAAGAGGTGGTCGACGGGGCCGTCGAAGAAGCCCTGGATCTGGGCGGCGTGCAGGTCGACGGCCATGATCCGGTCGGCGCCGGCGACCTTGAACAGGTCGGCGATCAGCCGGGCCGAGATCGGCTCGCGACCGCGGCCCTTCTTGTCCTGGCGGGCATAGGGGTAGAACGGCGCGACGACCGTGATGCGCTTGGCGGAGGCCCGCTTGAGCGCGTCGACCATGATCAGCTGTTCCATCAGCCACTCGTTGATCGGGTCGGTGTGCGACTGGATCACGAAGGTGTCCGAGCCGCGCACGCTCTCATCGAAGCGCGCGTAGATTTCACCGTTCGCGAAGGTGCGGGCGTCGGTGTGAACGAGTTCGGTGCCAAGTTCCGTGGCGATGTCCAGTGCCAGTTGCGGGTGTGCTCGCCCCGAAACCAATACAAGTCGCTTTTCGCCGCTGGTCTTGATTCCAGACACCTAGTCTCCGCTCTTTGCCGCAGCCGCCGCCGCGTCGGTTCCTGGGCGGTTGGTCTGTACCCAACCGTCCATATTGCGTTGTGGAGCCACGGTCAGGCCCAAGGCCCCGGCCGGTACGTCCTTGCGGACGATTGTTCCGGCACCCGTGTAGGCTCCGTCCCCAATTGTAATCGGCGCGACGAACACGTTGTGCGACCCGGTGCGCACGTGGGACCCGATCTCACTGTGGTTCTTGGTCACACCGTCGTAGTTGGCGAAAATCGTGCCGGCCCCGATGTTCGATGACACCCCCACCGTCGCGTCGCCGACGTAGCTGAGGTGCGGCACCTTGCTGCCCGCACCGATGGTCGCGTTCTTGGTCTCCACGAAGGTGCCGATCTTACCATCGGCGCCCAGAATCGTACCGGGCCGCAGGTAGGAGAAGGGACCGACGGATGCGCCGGCGCCGATCACGGCGAGCGTGGCATCCGTGCGCTTCACCACCGCGTTCTCGCCGATTTCACAATCGACGAGGGTGGTGTCCGGGCCGATCACGGCTCCGGTCTCGATCACGGTCGAGCCGAGGATCTGCGTACCCGGCCGGATGGTGACATCCGGTGCCAGCTTCGCCTTGAGGTCGATCCAGGTGGTGGCCGGGTCCTGCACGGTCACACCGGCCAGCTGCCAGCCGTAGACGATGAGGCCGTTGAGCTGGCGGGCGGTCTCGCTGAGCTGGGCGCGGTCGTTGATACCGGCCACCAGCCAGGCGTCCGCCACTGGGACGGCCCGAACTTCGGACCCGGCCTGGCGCAGCAGCCCGACCACATCGGTGAGGTACTTCTCGCCCTGCGCGTTCTCGGTGGTGACGTTGGCCAGCTGCTCACGCAGCTCGAGCACGCGGAAGACGTAGACCCCGGCGTTCGTCTCCGCAATGGCGCGTTCCTCGTCGGTCGCATCCTTCTGCTCCACAATGCGGTCGAAGGCGCCCTCCTCGGAGCGCACGATGCGGCCGTAGCCGGTGACGTCTTCCGGGAAGGAGGAGAGCACGGTGGCGGAGACGTCCCGGTCGCGGTGAGCGGCGACGAAACTGGCCAGCGTGGCCGCGTTCAGCAGCGGCACGTCACCGCTGACCACCAGCACGTCACCCTCGAAATCGTCAGGGAGCGCGGCGATGGCCTGTTCCACGGCGCGTCCGGTGCCGGGCAGCTCGTCCTGGTCGACGATCAGGCTCTCGGGCAGGTCCTTGCCGACGAGGGCGGCCAGCCGGTCGCGCTCGTGGCGCACCACGGTGACGACGTGGGCCGCGTCGAGGGCTCGGGATGTCGCCAGCACATGGCTGAGGATGGGCAGTCCGGCGAGCTCGTGCAGCAGCTTCGGTGTGCTCGATTTCATTCGGGTGCCCTGGCCGGCGGCCAGCACGACGATTGCGAGTCGGGAATCAGTCACGTGGTTTTCCTCTAGCTTCGGTGGGGCCGCCCGGAAAAGACCGGATGGTGACGCCATTCAATGCTCCGCCGCCAGGACTCGAACCTAGACCTAACAGCTCCAAAGGCTGTCGTGCTGCCATTACACCACGGCGGAATTCGCCGACAGAGAGCCGGCCAACGGTCACAAGTCTGCCAGATATCGCGCCGATGGCGCGCCCCGACGACCGTGGGACGTGCTCCCGCGCCGCTTTCCGCGCCCGAGCAGGATAATGGTCGGATGCCCGCACATGACGAAGTCGACCGGATAGTGGATGCCTGGCTGCGCGAACGGCCCGACCTCGACTTCGCGCCGCTGCAGGTGCTGTCGCGCGTGGCCCGGCTGTCCAAGCATCTGGACCGCGCCCGGCGCACCGCGTTCTCCCGGTCCGAGCTGGACTCCTGGGAGTTCGACGTGCTCTCGGCTCTGCGCCGTGCGGGGGCACCCTACGAGCTGAGCCCGAAAGCCCTGCTGCAGCAGACGCTGGTCTCCAGCGGAACGATGACCAACCGGATCGACCGGCTCGTCGAGCGGGGGCTCGTCACCCGGCGCACGGACCCCAACGACGGGCGCGGCATCTTTGTGGGGATGAACCCGGCCGGCCTGACCCGGGTGGATGCCGCCATCACCCGGCTGGTCGACGCCGAGGCCGAGCTGCTCGCCACGCTGTCGCCGAGCGAGCAGACCGGACTCGCGACCCTGCTGCGCAAGCTCAGCCTCGGCTTCGACTAGGGGTTACTTCGAGATCGAAGCCCTCGGAAAGTCCCGCCAGGTGCGGAAGAAGTGCGTCTCCACGGCGGCGGCCCCGCCCTGTTCCACGGCGTGCAGCCGGCCGTAGCTGAAGGCGTTCTCCCCCTGCAGGTACGCGGCCATGCCGAGCCGGAGCAGCTCGTCCCGGGCAACGACGCTGTCCTGGTGGTCGCCGAGGGTGTCCTGCACCTGCCGGGCCGCGGCCACGAGCCGCGCCGCGCGGGTGCGCCGCAGCGGCGCCGCCGTCTCGGCCGCGTAGCGCAGCTGCTTGGCCCGCTTCCGCGCCTCGTGCAACGCCTCATCGCGTAGGGCACCGGACGGGGTTCCCTGCGCCAGGAAAACCGCTGCGCGCAGCCGCTTCCAGTCGGCACGGATCAGTTCGGGGATGACGGTGCTCGCGGGCTTGTCAGCCCGGGTGAGCAGCGGCGGGGTGGTCAGCACGGCGTCGAGCGTGTCGAGCAGCCGGAAGTACCGCTCGGAGTCGATGGTCTCGAGGGTCTGGCGCCTGGCCGCGCGGATGACGTCAGCGAAGTGTGCGTCGATTCGCTCACCCAGCGCTCCCACGACCAGCCCGACCGGTTCCTGAGCGAGCCGATGGGCGAGGCGCTGCCGGATCACCTCCGCGTCCCGGGCGGCGCCGAGCGCGCCGGCCAGCCAGCGCAGCTCGTCACGGATGGGGCCGGTGACCGACCTGTCGAGGAGGTCCCGGTAGGTGGACAGGGCCGAGCGCAAGCGGCGGGTGGCCACGCGCATCCGGTGCACGCCGTCCGAGTCGTTCTCCCGCACCCGTGCATCCTGCACGCCGATCGCACGCACCTGTTCCTGCACGTAGGCCATCAGCACGGTGCCGGCCGAGCTCTTGCGGGTCGGCCGGATCGCCGGGACCGTGACGAACTCCGGCACCTGGTCGCCGAGGGCGCGGGCCAGTTTGGACGAGTTCACGGATGGCTCCACGCCGACCGACGACAGCCGCTCCTGGGCGGCGTCGAGCAGGTCGCGAGAGCCGTGCACGAGCTCGACCTCCCATTCCCGCCAGGTCTGGTTCAACGGCGCCGGGGCGAACCTCTCTGCCTCCACGTGGTCATCGCAAACCTCGGCCAGCACGGCCTCGTTCTCGCCGACCAGACGGTGCAGAATGCGCCGGTTATGGAGGTGCACGACCGGCACGAGCCGGCGCCCGCGCAGGTGGACCCGCACCAGGTTCAGCAGCGATTCGGGGATACGGTCAGGGTTGTCTCCGAGCGATTCGCGCAGCTCGCGGCGCTCGTCCGGTGACACCGGAAGCTTGAGGTGCCAGCCGGCGTCATCCCCTCCGGTGCGGCGGCGGAGGGTCAGGTGCCGCGCCGCGAGCACGAAATCCTCGGTGTCGTAGTAAACCGCGTCGAGCTGGTGTTCGATGGGCTCCTCGACGTGCGTCACGCCGGGAAGGTCGTGCAGCAGCGGCAACACCGTAGCCGGATTCACATCGTACTTGCGTTCGATCTCGGCGAAACCCACAGTGGTCATGGCCACAGCTTAGGCCGAAACAGCGCCGGCACCGACCGCTCCGTCTACCCGAACCGTCCATTGACATAGTCGGCGGTCCGGGAGTCGATCGGGTTGCCGAACATCGCGTCGGTAGGTCCGTGCTCCACAATCCCGCCGGGCGTGCCCTGCGCGGCGAGGAAAAAGGCGCAGTTCTGGGAGACCCGCTGCGCCTGCTGCATGTTGTGGGTCACGATCACGATGGTCACCTCCCGTGCGAGTTCAAGCATGGTCTCCTCGATCACCCGAGTCGACGTGGGATCGAGAGCCGAGCACGGCTCATCCATGAGCAGGATGCGCGGAGTCACCGCCAGGGATCGGGCGATGCACAGGCGCTGCTGCTGGCCCCCGGACAACCCGCCACCCGGAGCCCGAAGACGGTCCCGGACCTCCTTCCACAGACCGGCCTTGGTCAGGCAGCTCTCGACGAGGTAGTCCTTCTCGTCGTTCGAGGCACGCTGGCCGGTGAGGGTGAGGCCCGCGATGACGTTGTCGTAGATCGACATCGCCGGGAAGGGGTTGGGTTTCTGGAAGACCATCCCGATGTGTTTGCGGGCGTCGACGAGCTTGCGTTCCGGGTCGTAGATGTCCACACCGTCGAGGAGCACCTCTCCGGCCAGGCTCGCGGAGGGAACGAGCTCGTGCATTCGGTTCAGGATGCGCAGGAACGTCGATTTGCCGCAGCCCGAAGGGCCGATCAATGACGTGATGATGCCCGCGGGCATGGTCAGGTTGACCCGGTCGAGAACCTGACGCTCGCCGAACCAGGCCGACACATTCCGGCCTTCGAGGGTGGCCAGTGGGCCAGGAGCCCCCACGGCCGGATGGCCCAGGGCGTCCGGGGACAGGTCCTGGCCCGCCGGGCGTTTGCGCCATGGCACGGACAGGCGACTCGTCAGGGTCGGCGCGGCGGATCGAGCCGCCGGGCGCGGCCTGCTGTCTCGCTGCCGTGGCGCCTTCGATAGCGGCAGCACCTGCGTCGCATCAGCATCGGTCATTTCGTCGTTCATGGACTCCATCGTTTCTACAGCAGGTTCGGAAGCAGGCGCACCACCTGGTCGGCCACGAACAGGCCGCCCACGGTGACGACGGGGAGGAAAACCGTCCAGGTTTTGCGAAGGCCGACGCGTCGATAGGCCCACACGGCGGCGAGCTCGACCACCAAGAGGAACTGCAAGGCGAAAACAAGCGCCCACACCGTTCTGGTGTCGGTGGCGAGCTCCCGGTCGACGGCAGGCAGGGTCACGAATGTGGTCGCTCGGACGCCCGCCGGTTTCGTCTCCGAAACGAGCTCAGCATCCACCCGGGCGATTCCGCTCGGCACAAAGGCGGGGCCGCGAGCCGTTTCGAGGACGAGGCGGCTCTTCCCCGCGCCGAGGGGAGCCGGCATGGGGTCGCCCGCGTACCGAACGCCGAGCACGGCGAATTCCTGACGGCCCTGCCCGGTGATGACGGTGAATTGCTGCCCCGGTCGTAACTCCTGCAGCCGGGCGAAAGGACCGCCGTAGGCGGCGGCGCGTCCCATGATGACGCTGTAGCCGGCCTGGCCCGGCAACACGGTATCGCGGCGGTGGCCCGGTCCGGCACGCAGGGTACCGGAGTCGGTTCCTTCGACGACCACCTCGTGCACCCCGATCGAGGGAATGTCGATCAGCGCCACTGGGGCTCCGGCCTCCAGTAAAACCTGGTCCACGGTTCCCTCGCTGACCGGCGCCGTGCCCTGGGCGAGCTCTGCTCGCAGCGAGTTCGTCAGCTGCTGCTGCAAGACGAAGTGCTGCACCTGGCCGAAAATCGTGAGGTGGGCGAGAAAGCCGAAGATGAGCACGGCAACGATCGTCAGCGTGGTGCGGATGACCTGATCGCGTGCGCTCAGCATCACGGGTGCGCGCGGGGGCACGGGCGTCCGCCTGGGCGGCGTGACCGACTCCGGTCGCCGGAGCGCTGTGGCGATGGTCACGATGGGACAGGCCCGTGGCCGGGTGCGAGTTCGGGCAGTGGGCGTTGCATCCGGAGCAACTGGCGCACCGCCAGGACGAGCGCTGCCAGGATCACGAGCATCGCCGTGAGGAACCACGGCAGGATGAGCGTGAACGAGTCGCGGGTCAACGACCAGAGAGCTGTGCCGGCGATGTCCACCGGCGGAGTCATCGTCACGTGGCCTCGGAAGAAGGTCCACTGGCCGACATCTTCAAAGGTTGCCCTCAGGGTGCGTGTCTCCCCCGGTGCGAGGTTGGCGACCTCGACCTTGTCGAGAGTCCGGACGGGCAGGTTGATCGCGTTGTCCAGCCAGAACCGGACGCTCGAGGTGATCGGGGCGGTGCTGACGTTCTTCATCGTGAACTCCAGGGTCAGGTCCCCGCCCGCCGGCCCGATCTGCGGATCGGGGAACACGGTGAGCCCACTGACATAGAGGAAATCGTGGATGTTCGTCGGGTCCACGCTCATACCGGCAGGCCCATCCGTGGCAGCCTCGGCGCTCGCGGGAGTCGCGGTGAGCCCGGCAATCCCGACAATCCCGACAATCAAGGACATTGCGATGAGGGTCACGGCCGTGAGGCGGGGCGCGGCAGTGGAGGTGAGCACAGTCAAGTTAGTCCATTCGAGGTTTCGGCGTGCTGGACGCAAAGCAAACGACGGGGAAACACGATCTCGCGTGGGCGCCGAGGCGTCCACACATCCAGCGCGTCGTCGCCGGCGAACGCCCGAAGGCCACGGGACAACGCGTCCCGTGGCCTTCGGACGTACGGTGTGCTGTCTACTTGTCAGCGCGGCGGAAGCGACGCGCGATAATCACGCCGGCTCCGGCCGCAAGGGCGAGCATGCCCGAAGCCAGCAGCGGGAGGGTGTTGGCGGTTCCGGTCGACGCGAGATTCCCGTCGGCCTTGGTGGCCGCGGCGACGCGCTCAGACGAGCCAGGCACCGAGTTGCCCGACGAGCCGGACGCCGAGTTGCCCGACGAGCCGGAGTTGAGGCCCGGGGTCACAGCCGGTACCGCAGTCGGCGTCGGCGTCACGGTCGGCGTCGGTGTCGGCGTCGGCGTCGGCGTCGGCTTCGGCGTCACGGTCGGCGTCGGCGTCGGAGTCGGCGTCGGAGTCGGAGTCGGCGTCGGCGTCGGCGTCGGCGTCGGCGTCACGGTCGGCGTCGGCGTCGGCGTCGGCGTCGGCGTCACCGGCACATCGGCCTGCGGCAGGAATGTGAAGGCGCCGGTGACCGGAACGACGCTGATCGTACGGAAGAAGGCGGCGGTCACTGTGACACCGGAGTTCATCGTGCACGCGATGCCCAGGCTGTAGTTTCCGCCGGCGTTCCTCGCCGCGGTCTGGGAGTTATTGATGAGCGAGATCGGTGCGAGGGTCGGATTGAGCACGTTGCGCGTCGCTCCGTTGAACGCGAGCGGCGCGTACGCCTTCCAGGTGAGGACGGTTTTTTCGGTTCCCGGGGTGGCCAGGAAGGCGAAGATATTCGTTGAGTTCGCCGGGCAGGTGAACTCGCCGTTGATGTCGCCCTGAGTGGAGGAGCCGAAGAGGTCCTCCTTCCAGCCCCAGACGTAGCCGTCCGACTTCTGGATGGCATCCGTGTCGTACATGTACATGGGAGCGGCAGAACCATTCGTCTGCGTTGCGGCTGTCGCGGCAGTCGCCGCGGCCGTGGCTCCGGCGACCAGAGCGAGCGAAACGACGCCGGCGGCGGCGAGACGCGTCTTCTTGTTGAGTTTCATGTATTTACAGTCCTGTTCTTGGATCGGAGGTCACTTGGAGATTCGAACGGCGGTGGTGGTCGAGGGTGCGAGGATGCCGAATTTCTTCTTCAGCGAACCGGCTTTGGCGGCAAAAGTCGTCTGCGAGTTCGTCAGGCTGGCGCTCTTCGTCGGATCGAGCAGGTCAGCCAGCGTCGAGTCGTAGGCGGCGTTCGTCGGGTCGACTCGTGCGTACTGCACGACGAGGTACGTGTCGCGTCCCCAACGCGAGTCCGCGTAGTAGGCGGCAACCGGGGCCATCGCGGTGCCGGTGCCCGTCACGGGGGTGGTTCCTGCCACCAGGGAGCCCAGGACCGTGGTGTCCTTCTTCTTGGGGAAGCTCGCACCGGTGTTCATGGCGACCCAGCGGGACACCGACATGGGCGCGACGGTGTTGATGCCCAGGTCGGAGGCGTCGTGCTCCTGACCCACGGTGACGCAGGAGCCCAGGGTCGAATCGGTGACACCGATCTTGGACATGAAGTCCTTGCGCGTTCCGGAGCCGGCCTGCGGGATGACCGGTGTGACCTTCACGCCGCCGAGGGTGGTGACGCTGCAGGTGTAGAGACTTGTCATGGTCGCCGTGTCGATGGTGCCGATGCCGGCTGCCGTGGAAGCAGTGTCGTAGACGTAGGCGATCGCGTCGCGCCCGAAAGGCACCTGAATCAGGCTACCGGCCGGGTCGACCGTGCCTGATCCGGACGAACGGGCGATGTCGACCTGCCCCGTGATGACGACGCCCGCGGGCCCGCCGACGGTACCGGAGGTGTACGGGGAGCCGTCAATGGAACGGAGCAGGGCGGTGCGCCCGTCGCCCGAGCCATTCGGGCGGCCGAAACGCACACCCGAGGACTTCGTCGTGATGAACGGGGTGCCGGTCGCGTCGAACGAGCCGATGCTGTTTCCGTTCGCTGTCGAACGAACCGACGCGCCCGATAGGCCCGAACCATTGGCCAGGGCGCTGACAACGTCCTCGAGGGTGTCGGAACCGACGATGGAGTAGCTGTTCGAGACGGGCTCGGCGCTAGCCGGGCTGACGATGACAAGGCCGGAGATGGCCACGCCGACAGTTGCGCAGAGCGCAAGAGCCTTCTTGGTGTTCACTGGGGTGCCTTTCGAGGGTGATGCAGGAAACGGACCCGGGTGGGTCCCTCTTTTCTCAGCGCTACGGTTCGAAGCGGGAAACCCGCGCGAAGCGTCAAGTCGGGCGCGCATCAGGATCGTCTCCGAACGCGCGAAATCAGGGGGACGCCGGCGGCGGCGAGCAGGCCGGAGAGCAGCCCGGCCGGCACCGCCGCGCGCACCGGCCCCAAGGCGGGGTCCGCGGGCGTCGGCTTTGCCACCAGGGGGTCGGCGACGGCGCCCGCGGCGGCCGGGTCGACTGCGGCGTCGGCCACCACCGGCGCGGCCTGGGCCTGGGCCTGGAACGCGGCCGATCCGTATGTTGACGGGGACGGCACAGAGGCCGGCAGGTCGACCGCAGGGGCGGTCTCAGGCACGGTCGTGGTGACGACCGGGCTGCCGCCCTGTTCGATCACGGTCGCGGCGGCGAGCGCCTGATCCACCCAGCTCTTCGGGAGCGGGGTGTAGCCGCGCGGCAGTTGCCCGATCTCCGTCCCGGGTACCTGGCCTGCCCCCACCGCGTACCGGATCAGGTTGGCGTAGACGGCCCGCTGGGCGGCATCCGTTTGCAGCGGATTCAACGCAGCATAGACCGGCATCGTCATTGGGTACGCTGTGGCCGCAGCCTTGGCGCTTGGGTTCGCCGGGTCGTATTCGAGCACCTCGGGGTTTGCGCTGGTCGGCACCATGGCGGCGGAGGCCGCGAGCATGGACTCCGGCGATGGCGCCACGAACGAGCCCGCGGAGTTCTGCAACGACGCCGTCACCGTTTGGTAGCGCGCGGCCGCGGCCGCGGTGGTGACGCCCAGCACGCGCTGGTCGCCCACCAGGTTGCGCACGCTCTTGCCGAACTTCGGCGGGACGCTGGTGGGGTTCCAGTCGCCGAGCTCCTGCCCGTCGCCGCGCAGGGTGAGATACGCGCCGCTCTCGAAGTCGCTGGTGTAGGGGCGCCAGGTGACCAGGTTCACCGCCGCTGTTCCGGTGCCGGCAGCGGCTGCGGGCCGCTCCATCGGATCGGCCTTCGGAAAATTGGTGCGGGGAAGCATCATGGCCGTCCCCGACGGGTTGACAGCGGCATTGGTGGACGACCAGGGGTTCACTTTCATGCCCCACGCGTCGGGCGTTCCGTTCAGGAATTCGACGGCGGCCGGGTCGGAGAGGACGTAACGCCACAACTGCTGGGTCTCGTCGGATCTTCCGGACGGGAGAAGCATGTCTCCCAGGGACGGCCCGGTCAGGTCCTGGTACTTCCATTCATCGTCGTTGACCGCCAGGAAATCGGGGTCGACCGTCAGGTTCCGTGCGTTCGAGCCAGGGTTCGCGGAGTCGGTGTAGCCGAAGAATGCGAGGGACGCCGACGTGGCCGGCGCCCCGGAGGGCAGTGAATCGAGATACGAATTGGTGAGGAGTTTGGCGACCAGGCGAGGGGTGAGGTTCAGCGACGTGAACGCCTCGGTATTCCGGGCTTTGTATTCCTGGGGAACGGCGCCCACCGGTTTCACCCGACGGTCGATGGAGAACGAAACCGCGACACCGCTGAGGGCGATCGGTGCGTACGCGACGGGATCCGGCCCGTCGGTCTGCAGGGGGCGCGAGGTGAGAGCCAGCGGGCTGGGTCTCGTGAGGCTCGCCGCGGCAAGCGCATCCTCCTCGTTGCCGATGCTGAGCGCGAACGAGGAACCCGTCGCCCCGGTGCAGAGGACGGGTTGCCATGACCCGATCGCCGCGGCGACGAGTTCGCTGCCGGAGAGCTGTTTCTCCGCCGAGCCGATGGCGCAGCGCTGGCCGATGGGCTTGAAATCCAGCTTGACGGCCACGCTGTGTTTCCAGGAGTCCCACAGCAGACCGGACTTGGTGATGTAGGACTCTCCCGCGTCGCTTTTTCCGCGCGGGATGACGACGAGCCAGCAGGATTTTCCGGAGACAGAGCCGTCCGCGGCGGTCACGGGCGTGCCACAGCCGAGGCCCGGGGACTGCATCGCGGTCTGGACCTCGAATTTGACGGAGCCGTCGCCACTGTCACTCGATCCGGCCCAGGGCACCTCATTCGTCGTGTACTGGGTGTAGAACTCGTTGGTGGCCAGGTCGACGCCGGAGACGCCGTCGGGCAATGTGACCCCTGTTTCGGACGGTGACCCGGTGGCCTTCTGCACGAGACCCGTCAAGGGGTCCACGACATGGTGCGTGAGCACGTTGGCGGAGTCGGCGAACACCGAGGAGATCGAACCGCCCGTGGATGCGCGGTAGGGAATCGCGGTGAACGCCGGAATGGTGAACCCGTTGGCCGGCGATGTGTACTGCGCGTCCTGCGGGGCCACCTGGTCCTGGCTGACCGCGGAGTCGCGGGTGGACGCGGCCTTGCCGGGGAAGCCGCCGTACAGGCAGGTCGTGCGGTCCGGGCGGCTGGGATCCGTCGGGTCGTCTCCCCAGCACTGCGCCAGCTGGAGGAAGTCCTGGCCTCCAGAGCTGCCATCGGGCCGCTCGGACTTCTTGCCTCCGCTCCAGTTGACGACGATGCCCTGGGAAACGAGGTCTTCGGTCTGGGACACGGTGACCTTGAGATCGGGGAAGGGAGCGGTGGCGACGTCCGGGTCGTAGCCCCTCGACGCGACCGTGACCGCCGTCGACGTGTCAGCGGATGCCGCCGAGGGGGCCAGGGAGCCGAGCGCGGCGACACCCACGCCGACCAGCAGACCGACGACGACTCCGCTGGCGCCGGCGCGGGCCCAGAGCGCATTCTTCGGGGCGAACGTGAGGCGCTTCACTTGGTTCCTGCCTTCGCGACACGCGGTTTGAACCGACCGGCGAGCACCGGCGGCAGCACCGCGGCGGCCAGCAGGAGAAGCCCGGCGACGAGCATGATCGATTGCTGGGCGCCCCACCCGCTCTGCGCCAAGGTGAAGGGTGCGGCCATGGCGGTGCCGACCACACCGGTTGCCGCGGCGCCGACCGTGGACACGAGGGCGCCGTTTTCGTCATACACGGGCGCGGCCACCGGGCCTGATGCCGCCTCCGTTCCGCCGGGCGCTGCCGCCGCCGTTCCTCCGGACCGTGCTGGTGCGGCCGTTCCCCCGGCCGCTGTCGCGGCGGGCGAGCCGGCCGCGCCACCGCCCGATCCGCTACCGGACACTGCCGTGTCGGCCAACGCCCCGGCGGTGCCGGTGGTGCACTGGTTGGCCCCGACCTTGTCGCAGGCGGCCGGTTGGAGAGCCGTGGTGGCGAGCAGGTTGCTCGACGGAGAGTCACCTGCTTTGAATGTCGGGTTGTTGCATTTGTTGATGTCGACGCCGCTGACATCGGCGCCCGGCACTCGCTTGATCTGGTCGAACCCGGCCAGCACGAGGTTCATCGGCAGGGGCGAGTAGCCCAGGGCTTCGGCCTGCTGCTGCCCCTCGCAGAGCATGTAGTTGGCGAAGGTACCGAGGGTCAGGCCCTTCTTGGCGGTGAAGACGCCACCGACTTCGGTCGGCACGATCATGTAGGAGTAGCTCGCGAGCGGGTAGGTGCGGGGGTCCGCGTTGTTGTACACGCCGTCCAGGATCTGGGTGAGGTAGGTCGGTCCGGGTGTGGTGTTGATGGTTGCCTTCAGCAGTGCGACTGCCACGGAGTTGGCCGTGGGCTCCGTGTAGTAACCCGCGGCGTTGAGCACCTTGGCGACGGGGAAGCCGGAGTTCTTGGCGTACGAATACTCGACGTAGGTGATCGCACCCTCGCCGTAGTCCTGGCTCACGTAGCCGGCGACGCCGGAGGATGCGCTCTGCGCCTTGGCGTTGCCGTAGGTGGGGAACTGAGAGGTGAGCCCGCAGGGGGCAGACCGGCCGACCTTGGTGCAGAAGGAATTCCAGAGGGCCGGGTGCTGCTTGGACATCCACAGTGTGAACTGCGCCGTGGAGCCGGAGCCGTCCGAGCGGACGACGGGCACGATGCCCTTGTCGGGCATGGCCAGCCCGGGGTTGTCGGTCGCGATGGCAGGGTCGTTCCATTTCGTGATGGCGCCCGTGAAGATCTTGGTGATGACCTCTCCGCTGAGTCGGAGGTTGGTGACTCTCTTTCCACCGATTTTCAGGTTGTACATGAACGAGGTGCCACCGGCCACGATCGGCATGTAGGCGTAACCGCGGGCAGGAACCTCGGGGGCTGAACCGTCCTCCGGGGCGGTCTGGAACGGGATCTCGCTGACGGCGAAGTCCACGTTGCCCGCGACGAAGTCACGGCGCCCGGCCGACGAGCCGACACCGGAGTAGTTCACCGTCATCGCATAGTTATGGGCGACATTCTTGCGCCACTGGTCCAGAGCGTTCTGCGACCAGGTCGAGCCGGTGCCGGTGATCTGGTCGTAGCTCGCTGCCTGTGCCGCTGGCGTCGCGGAGACGCTCAGCAGAACAACGACAAGGGCGAACAGGGCTCGGATTGAGCGAATCCGTCGGGTTTGCGGCGTCACGAGGACGTCTCCTTCGTGGTGAGGTCGGTCGGTGAACTGGTCGGCCGGGGCCGTGAATCGGTATCGGTGATCCCCGGGATGAGGTCACCCCGTGCGCTCATCCGTTGCAGGTCTCGTTCCGAGGCGGCGACGACGCGCAGTTGCCGCCGACGGGACAACTGGCCGGGACCGCTGCCGCCGATGAGTCGAGCAATGGCGAAGAGGGTGAGCACCAGGAGGATCAGGACGGCGGCCGTGCCGAACCCTCGGGCGATCATCGTGGGCTCGGGAGACTTGACGAAGTCGAAGACCTGCAGCGGGAGGGAGATCATCGGGCCGGCGAAGGGGTTCAGGTTGGTCACCGCGGTGACACCCGAGGTGAGCAATACAGGGCTGGTCTCGCCGATGCCGCGCGCGGTGCCCAGGATCACTGCCGTTGCCAGTCCAGGCCGGGCGGTCGGCAGCACGACGTACCAGATGGTGGCCCAGCGGGTGGAACCGAGGGCGTAGGCGGCCTCCCGCAGGTTGCCGGCGACCAGGCGAAGCACGATATCCGAGGCCCGGATGACGATCGGGAGCATCATGACGGTGATCGCCATGGCCGCGGCGAAGCCTGACCGCTGGTGCGTGATCAGCACGATGATCGCCGAGTAGACGAACAGGCCGGCCACGATGGACGGCAGTGCGGTCATCGCATCCGAGATGGTGCGCACGAACCGTGCGAACCGGCCACCGACCTCGTTCAGGAACAGGGCGGTCGTGATGCCGAGCGGAATCGTGATCGCCAGCGCCATCGAAATCTGCATGAGCGTGCCCAGGATCGCGTGCACGATGCCGCCCATGTCGAGGCCGTCGAGGGGTCCGGCCAGTTCCATGCTCTGGGTGAAGAAGTTGAGATGTGGCAGGGCTTCCTGCCCGCGCACCAGAGTGAACGCCACGACGAAGACCAGGGCACCGAAGAGCAACACGCCGGCGCTCGATAGCAGCACCGCCATCACCCGGTCCTTGACCTCCTGCGCGTCGCTATTGAAGCTCACGAGCAGGGCGTAAAAGCCGAGGAACGCCAGGAAAGCCACGAGCGCCCAGCCCACACCGCCGGAAAGTGGAGTGACCCAGCCGAAGAGGAGCACCGCGACGGCGATTCCCGCGGCGGCGGCGCCGACAACGTTGAACCGGTCGTCGAGCCGGGCGCCCCGCACCCGGCGTCTTGGTCCGATCGGGGTGCCGTCCGAGGCTGGGATCGTCGTGGTGCCGATGCCGGTCGTCGTGTGGGTGCCGGTCGCGGCGTGCGTGATGGTCGGTGCGTGCGTGATGGTCATCAGTCGCTCTCTGCCCCTGAACGGGACCGCGCGACGATGGACGACGCGGTGAAGTTGATGACCAGGGTGATCAGGAAGAGAACGAGGCCTGCGGCCATCAGTGCGGAGAGGCCGAATGAGCTGGATTCGCCGTAGCGGAGGGCGATGAGCGCGGAGACGGAGTTGGTGCCGGTCTTCAACACCTCCCAGTTGATCGTGAAGATCGGGGAAATGATCATGTACACCGCGATGGTCTCGCCGAGGGCACGGCCGAGGCCGAGCATGGTGCCGCCGATGATGCCGCCACGACCGAAGGGCAAGACGACGGCCTGGATCATGCCCCAGCGCGTCGACCCGAGCGCGAAGGCGGCCTCGCGCTCACCGATCGGCGCCTGGGAGAAAGCCTCGCGCATGACCGAAGTCTGGGTCGGAACCACCATGAGGCCGACCACGATGCCGGCGATGAAGGCCGAGGAGGTGAACGCGCTCGCCTCGGTGAGCGCCTGCCCACTGGCATCCGCTACCCGGAACAGCGGGATCCATCCGAAATACGCGGAGATCCAGGCTGCGACCGGGATCACGTTGGCCTGCAGGAAGAACACTCCCCAGAGGCCGAAAACCACGCTCGGCACCGCGGCCATCAGGTCGACGAGCGTGACGAGAGTGGAGCGCATCCGGCCCTGGGCCACCTCGGAGATGAGGAGGGCCGTGCCGAGAGCGAGCGGTACGGCGACGCACATCGCTATCACCGCGATCGTAATGGTGCCGAACAAGACGGAGGCGATGCCGAACTTCTGCGACTCCGGCGACCAGTCCTGCTCGGAAAGAAAGCTGAAGCCCGCGACGCCGAGGGCCTCCGAGGCGCGCAACGACAGGAAGACGCCCACGGCGAGCATGATCGCCACGGTGATGCAGCCGGCGGAGAAGGCAACCGAACGGAAGACCGAGTCCGAGGCCGAGGGGCGTGCTGTCAGGGAGCGGCGCGCGGACGAGTCCGGGTTCGCCGGGTCGACCGTTGGCGGCTCGACCGCGAGCGCGTCGAACAGGGTCGAAATCGACATAGGGATCCTGCACATTCAGGGGTGTGGGGAGCGGAACGCGCGGGAAGATGTCACGTCCGAGAGATATGTTTGAGCCGCTGGGTTAACATTGAGCGTCGATTTGTCCAGCTAGAGGTGGACGCGGGGTGGAGAGTTGAGCCGGCGTGACAGCTGCCGTCAACGGAGCTGATCAGCCGGCCGGCACGGCGTACGAATTCGCCGTCGCGGCCACCGTGTCCACATAGGAATCGACGTGGTTGAACGCGAATACGGCGGTGCGCCACCGCTCGGGCCGGGACAGCTCGCCGTAGTGGCAGAGGTATCGGCCGGCGGCCAGGGCGGCATCGTCGATCTGTTGCGGGTCGTCAACGCCATCGCCGTTGCCGTCGGCGCCCCACCGCTCCCAGGTCGCGGGAATGAACTGCAGGGGTCCGACCGCACGGTCCCATTCGCTGCTGCCGTCCCAGGCTCCGCGGTCGGTATCGCTGATCGCGGCGAAGGCGCTGCCGTCGAGTGCGGGGCCGAAGATGCCCGGGAGGGCGGTGCCGTCCGCACCGAGCGCGGATCCGTCGTGGGTGCCGTGTCCGGATTCGACGCTGCCGAGGGCAGCGAGGGTATTCCAACCGAGGTGGCAGCCCGACTGTTCGGCCGCCAGGGCCAGCGAGGCCCCTGCATAGCCGAGCAAGGCGCGCATCGGTATGCCGGTCTCCTGTGCGACGCGGGCGGCCCAGACCGGGTCGGCAAGTGCCGCATTGCCGACGAGTAGAGGCGGAGCCACCGGAGTGGCACTGGCCGCGGACGCCGGCTCGGCTTCGGGCAGCGGTGTGGCAATCCCTGTGGGCACGGTCGTGATGACCACCGCCGCGGTCCGCGCGACACTCGCCCGCACCCTCTGGTGCCTGGAAACCGGGTACCAGCAAGCCGAAGACCAGCCAGCCGAGCACAGACAGGCCCCCGACGGTGGCGATCATGGGGGCTCCGCGGCGCTCGAGCACGGTCACCAGGACAGGGCCCGTTCCTCGTCGGAGAGCACTCGCTTGCCGCGCTGCCCTGCCTCGGTCGCGTGACGGGCGTCCGCGGCGACGATCGCGCTCTGGAAGGCCTCGATGGTCCCGGCCGAGGCTTCGCGGCTGGTCGACGCTGCGCCGTACCAGCGTCCTGCGGTCATCACGACAACACCATCGACGCTGATCACCCAGCCGTGCGTGCCGGCCCGGGGACCCGTGACAACCGTGGCGACCATCGAATCGCACTGGCCCTTGAGCTCGAGAACGTGGGCTCGCGCACTGGAGAAGGTGACGTAGACGGAAGAGCTGCGGCCGAGCTCGCGGCTGTTCGAGGCAAGCAGGCGCCAGATTCCGGAGTGCCGCGGCACTCCCGTGACCGCGGGGCCGGCGCGGTGCCCGTCAGGTATGGCGACCGCCCGAACCGGAGTGGCAACGTTCTGCACGCTCTCGCGGAAGGCCACCCAGCCGTGCAAGCGAGGGTCGGCGGCGGATTTAAACGCCGAGAAGACGATGCTCGGGTTCGGCGACACGGTGACTCCCTGGGCAAGGATGGGGCAGCGAAGGGGGCACGATGACGTGTAACCGGCTCGGATGGGCCGACCCCGCGAGTACTTTCGAGCCNCGATCCGGGGAAATCACCTGAACCGGAGGTGAACGAGCAATGACCGCCGTCGTAACAGCTCGCGAAAGATACCCCGCACTCGGGGGGGGGTGGGGCTACCGGCGGAATGCCTTCCGCGCCAGCCAGTTTCCGAGGAACTGCACCAGTTGCACCAGCACGATGATCAGCAGCACGGCCGCCCAGGTCACGACCGGGTTGAACTGGCGGTAGCCGTAGAGCAGCGCGAAGTTTCCGAGGCCGCCGCCCCCGACGTAGCCGGCGACCGCGGACATGTCCACCAGCGCCACGAAGATGAAGGTGTAGCCGAGGATGAGCGGACCGAGCGCTTCGGGCAGCAGCACCGTGAAGATGATCCGGATCGGTCCGGCCCCCACGCTGCGGGCCGCCTCGATCACGCCGGGCGTCACGGTGAGCAGGTTCTGCTCCACGATGCGCCCCATGGCGAAGGATGCCGCGAGCGAGATCGTGAAGATGATCGCCGCGTTGCCGATGCCGGTTCCGACCACGACCCGGGCCAGCGGCTGGGCGGCGGCCAGGAAGATGATGAACGGGATCGGCCGCACGATGTTCACGAGCAGGTTGAGCACCACGAAGACCCCGCGGTTCTCGAGGATGCTGCCGGCCCGGGTCAGGTACAGGCCGAGCCCCACGAGCAGGCCGCCGATCCCGCCGAAGAAGAGGGTGAGGCCGACGATGTAGAGGGTCTCCCCCGCGGCGATCCAGAGTTCGGGCATCAGGTCGATCAGGCTGTCCATTTCAGCGCACCTCCGTCACGGTCGTCAGGGTTCGAACCCGGTCGAGGGCGGCGTCGATGGCCGCGTCGCCCGCGGCATCCGTTGTCCGCGGCGCGGCCAGGGCGAGCGTCAGGTGCCCGAAGGATCGGCCCTGGATCTCGTTGATGCCGCCGTAGACGACCTCGAAGGTGACGCCGGCGTCGGCGAACTCGCCGAACACCCGGGCCTGGTCGACGCTGCTGTCCCGGAACGCCAGTGTCACGAGGCGGCCCGGGTGCCGCCGGCGCAGCACCGCGAGTTCCGACGAAGAAGGGAGACCCTTGACCACGGTCGAGACGAACCGGGCGGATGCCGCCTGCTGAGGGTTCGAGAACACGTCGAACACGTCGCCGCGCTCGATCACCCGGCCCTGGTCCATCACGGCGACCTTGGTCGCCAGGGTCTGGATGACATCCATTTCGTGCGTGATCACGATGATGGTGACCCCGAATTCCTTGTTGACCCGCCCGAGGAGGTCGAGCACTTCGGAGGTGGTCTCCGGGTCGAGCGCGCTGGTGGCCTCGTCGGCGAGCAGGATGCTCGGCTGGCCGGCCAGGGCCCGCGCGATGCCCACGCGCTGTTTCTGGCCGCCGGAGAGCTGGTCGGGGTACGCGCCCGCCTTGTCGCCGAGCCCGACGAAGTCGAGCATCTCGGCGACCCGGGCCCGGCGGGTCTCCTTCGACCGGCCGGCCACCTCGAGCGGGTAGGCGACGTTGGCCGCGACAGTTCGGGACCCCAGCAGGTTGAACTGCTGGAAGATCATGCCGATGCCCAGCCGCACCGGGCGCAGCTCCCGTTCAGGAAGGCGGGCGATGTCCTGCCCGTTGATCAGGATCTCGCCCGACGTGGACCGTTCGAGGGCGTTCACGAGCCGCACCAGGGTGCTCTTGCCTGCCCCCGAGTAGCCGATGATGCCGTAGACGTCGCCGGCGTCGATCGTGAGACTGACCTTGTCGATGGCGACGACCTCGGCCCCGCCCCTGGTCGTGGGCGGGTACACCTTGCTCACCTCACGAAGTTCGACAACGGGGCTGGGGGCAGGCATGGAACGTCCTTACTTCGCTGGCGTGGTGCTGAGTGGTGCCGGGCTGGGCGGGTGGCGCTATTTCTGGGCCCTGGTGTCGTCCTCGACGGTGGCGAGGGAGGCCTCGAGGTCGGTGACCGGGGTCTGGACCAGCACTGCGGAACCGCCGGACACGGCGAGCACGCCATCCTGAACGGCCTTCGTGGTCTGGTAGATCTCGACCAGCTTCTGGTAGGTGGCGTTGTCCTTGTCCTCGGCGCGGGCCGCGAAGACGTTCACGTACGGCAGCGCGTTGGGGTCGCTGGGGTCGTCCTGGGCGAGGGCGTCTTCGACCTTGAGGCCGGCCTTCTCGACGAAGTCGTTGTTGATGATCGCGGCGGCGACGTCGGGCAGCGAGGTGGCGGTGAGCGAGGCCTCGAGCGCGGTCACGGTGACCTTGGACTTTTTCGTGTCGATGTCGTCGAGGGTCGAGTAGATGCTGCCGCCGTCGGTCAGCGTGATCAGTTTCGCCGACTGCAGCACGAGCAGCGCGCGGGCCAGGTTGCTCGCGTCGTTCGGCACGGCGACGGTGTCGCCCTTCTTGATTTCGCTGACCTTGTCGTACCGGGTCGAGTAGAGGGCGAGCGGGTAGATCGCCGTGGCGCCGATGGGCGTGAGGTCCTGCTTTCCGGCCACGTTGTACTCGGCGAGGTAGACGATGTGCTGGAACTGGTTCAGGTCGAGTTCGCCCGCGGACAGGGCCGGGTTCGGCTGCCCGAATTCGGCGAAGTCGACGATGTCGACCGTGATGCCGGCATCCGCCGCTGCTTTCTCATAGACGGCCCAGTACGGGTCGCTGGCGCCGACGACGCCGATCTTGACGGTCTCGTCGGCAGCCGCACCGGAGCAACCGGCGAGTAGGGCGATGAGTGGTACGACCGCGAGGGCGGCGAGCAGTTTCTTCTTCACGATGGGACTCCCTGGTTGGCTGTGGCTGCCGTGTTTCCGGCGGTGGGTGCCGACGCATTTTCGGGCACAGAAGAACCACGGGACAAAAGGGGTGGGAGTCTGTGCCGCTGCATCGCGAGGCACGTTCCAAGGTTATCGGGCGATCCTGCGCCGCGTGCGCTCCTGCGTCACACGCGGTCACAGTATCTGCGACGTCAGCCCTCGATCAGCTCAGACAGTTCGATCCAACGCGTTTCGAAGCCCGCGATGGTGGACTCGAGTCCGTGCAGTTCGGTGCTCAGCGCGCCGAGCCCGTCGAAGTCGGACTGGTCGTGCACGGCGAGGCTCTCGTGCAGCGCCGCGATCCGGGCGTTCTGCTTGGCGACCTTGCGGTCGATGGAGGCCAGTTCCTTCTGCGCGTTGCGGAGGTCGGCGCCGCCGATGGCGAGCTTGCGTGACGCCTTGCCGCCCGAGGTGTTGGACGCGTTCGCGGCGGCGGGCTTGTCGTTGCCGCTGACCTGCTGCTTGCGCATCTCGAGGTACTGGTCGACGCCGCCGGGCAGGTGCCGGAAGGCACCCTCCGTGACCGCGTACTGGTTGTCGGTGACCCGCTCGATCAGGTAGCGGTCGTGCGAGACGACGAGCAGGGTGCCGGGGAAGGAGTCGAGCAGGTCTTCCATCGCCGCCAGCATGTCGGTGTCCAGGTCGTTGGTGGGCTCGTCGAGGATCAGCACGTTCGGCTCGTCGAGCACGATCAGCAGCAGTTGCAGGCGCCGCTTCTGGCCGCCGGAGAGGTCCTTGACCTGGGTGGTCAGCTGGGCGCTCATGAATCCCATGCGCTCGAGCATCTGCCCGGGCGTGATTTCCTTGCCGCCGGCCATGTACGACGTCTTCTGTCGGCCGATGACCTCGCTGACCCGGTCGTTCTGGATACCGTCGAGTTCGAACAGCTGCTGGGTGAGCACGGCGACCTTGATGGTCTTGCCGCGCTTGACCGTGCCGGTGGTGGGCTGGAGGGTGCCGGCCACCAGATTCAGCAGGGTGCTCTTGCCGGCGCCGTTGACACCCATGATGCCGGTGCGCTCGCCCGGTGCGATGCGCCAGGTGATGTCGTTCAACACGGTCTTCGCGCCGAACTTCACGCCGATGTCGATCAGGTCGACGACATCCTTGCCGAGGCGCTGCATGGCCATCGACTGCATCGACACGGTGTCGCGGGGCGGCGGCTCGTTCTCGATCAGCTCGTTGGCGGCGTCGATGCGGAACTTGGGCTTCGCTGTGCGGGCGGGGGCTCCGCGCCGCAGCCAGGCCAGTTCCTTCTTCATCAGGTTCTGGCGCTTGCCCTCCATCACGCTGCTCATCCGGTCGCGTTCGACGCGCTGCAGGATGTAGGCGGCGTAGCCACCCTCGAACGGTTCGATCAGGCGATCGTGCACTTCCCAGGTCAGGTTGCAGACCTCGTCGAGGAACCACCGGTCGTGGGTGACGACCACCAGGCCGCCGGAGTTCGTGGCCCACCGGGTGCGCAGGTGGCCGGCCAGCCAGGAGATGCCCTCCACGTCGAGGTGGTTGGTGGGCTCGTCGAGGAAGATGACGTCGTGGTCGCCGATCAGCACGGCGGCGAGGGCCACCCGGCGGCGCTGGCCACCGGAGAGGTCGTCGACGAGGGCGTCCCAGGGGATGTCCCGCACGAGTCCCGCGATGACGTCGCGGACCTTGGAGTCGCCCGCCCAGACGTGCTCGTCGATGCCGCCGACGATGGTGTAGCCCACGGTTTGACCGGAGGCCAGGTCGTCGGACTGGTCCAGCATGCCGATGGTGACGCCGCGCCGGCGCGTGACGCGTCCGGAGTCGGGTTCCATCCGGCCGGCGAGCAGGCGCATGAGGGTGGACTTGCCGTCGCCGTTGCGGCCGACGACACCGATCCGGTCGCCTTCGTTGAGACCGGCGGTGACGCTGTCAAAAATGACGCGGGTGGGAAATTCAAGGTGCAGGGACTCGGCCCCGAGCAAATGTGCCATAGCCTTCGAGTTTAGCTGGCGCGGCTGAGAGCCCCGCGCGCACCCGTTCGGCAGCCGGACTGTCGCCTAATCGGACATCTGTTGCCGGCACACCGGCGACAGATGTCCGACCGGGCAACAGTTACGGCAAGCGGGAGCTAGTCGTGGATGATGCGCGCCCCGTGCACCGGCCCGGTGGCACGCACCACGCGCAGGCGGGCCGCGCTCAGGGCGACCTGCAATTCGAGGGCGCTGTCGGCATCCGCGACCAGGAAGGCCACGGTCGGGCCGGAGCCGGAGAGTAGACCGGCCAGGGCGCCGTTGGCCTCGCCCAGTTCCAGCACCTGCCCGAGCCCCGGGGCCAGGTGCAGTGCGGGGGCCTGCAGGTCGTTGTGCAGGGCCTCGGCGAGCATCCGCGGGTCGCCGGCCCGCAGCGCCTGCAGCACGTTGGCGTCGACGGTGGGCTGGAGCTGGGCGGGGAAGATGTCCTGGGCGTGGCGCTCGCGGTGGCGGTCGAGCTCGTTGTAGACGCCGGGCGTCGAGAGGCCGAAGTCGGCGAGGGCGAGCACCCAGTGGAACTGGCCTTTGGCCAGGGCCGGGCTGAGCTGGTCGCCGCGGCCGGTGCCGACGGCGGTGCCGCCGGTGAAGGCGAACGGGACGTCGGCGCCGAGGGTCGCGGCGATCGTGATGAGGTCGTCGCGGGTGGCGTCGGTTCCCCAGAGGGTGTCGCAGGCCAGGAGGGTGGCCGCGGCATCCGCCGACCCGCCGCCCATACCGCCGGCGATCGGCACGTTCTTCGCAATCGAGAGGCGCACTCCGCCGCGATAGCCGGCCTGGCGGGCCAGGGCGCGCGCGGCCTTGATGGCGAGGTTGCTGCCGTCGACGGCGAGGCCGGAGGCGTCGATGGGCCCGGTGAACTCGACCGAGAAGTCGTCGGCCGGCCAGGCCCGCACGTCTTCGAACAGCGACACGGCCTGGTAGGCGGTGGCGACCTCGTGGTACCCGTCTTCGAGGACCGCACCGACTTTGAGAAAGACGTTGATCTTGCCGGGCGCCCGCGCATGCACCACGAGGGAAGCGGCCGGGTTGGTCATGTGACTAACCTAGCCCAGCCGCCCCGTGGCTACTGCCCCGCGGCTACTGCCCCGCGGCGGCCACCCGTCAGCGTCCGCTGAGCTGGGCGCGCGCGATCGCGAGGAAGTTCTCGACCGTGAGCTGCTCGCCGCGTTCGGTGGGGTCGATTCCGGCGCGGGTCATGACCTCGGTGGCACTCGTCGAGTCGCCGAGAACGGCGGACAGCGACTGGCGCAGCATCTTGCGGCGCTGCTGGAACGCGGCGTCGACGAGCGCGAAGGTGGCACGGCGCAGTTCCTCCGATTCGAGCGGTTGGGCACGCCGGTCGAAGGCGATCAGGATCGAATCGACGCCCGGGACCGGCCAGAACACCTGTCGGCTGACCTTGCCGGCCGTTCGGAACGACCCGTACCAGGCGGCCTTGACGCTCGGGCTGCCGTAAACCTTGCTGCCGGGCGGCGCCGCGAGGCGCTCCCCCACTTCCGCCTGCACCATGACCACTCCGGCCCGGATGGAGGCGAAGTGCTCCAGCAGGTAGAGCAGCACCGGCACCGAAACGTTGTAGGGCAGGTTCGCCACGAGGCGGCTCGGGTCGCCGGGCAGGTCGGTGATCTTCAGCGCGTCGTCACGGATGACGGTGAGCGGCGCGCCCGGGTGCATCAGCTCGACCGTCAGCGGCAGCTGCTCGGCGAGGCGGTCATCGATCTCCACGGCCACGACGCTCGCGCCGGTCTCGAGCAACCCCAGGGTGAGGGAGCCCAGCCCGGGGCCGACCTCCAGCACGGTGTCGCCGGGTGAGACGGTTGCGACCTTGACGATGCGGCGGACGGTGTTGCCGTCGATGACGAAGTTCTGGCCGAGCTTCTTGGTGGGGTTGACGCCCAGCATCTCGGCCAGGTCGCGGATTTCGGCAGGGCCGAGGAGGGACCGTGCGGCGGGCGTGGCGGCGGACGCGGGAGCGGACACGGGGGCGACGGCAGCCGGCTCGGCATCCGCTTCGGGCGTGTCGGCAGCGTCGACCGGCGCGGCGTGCCGGCCGGCGGTCTCTGCGTCACCGGCGGGGCGGGTCCCGGCCTCGGGTTCGTCTCCGGGGTCGTAGCCGTGGCGCGGGGTCATGCGAGGCCTCCGAACGGGCTGGTGCCGGGCTGGGTCTCGGCAACAGAAACCGGTTCGGCGTCCCAGCGTCCGTAGACGAGCTCGGTGTTGGACGAAATCTGGGTGGCGAGGATGGTGGCATCCGTTTCGAGGTGGTCGGCCATGGCGCGCAGGGTGTGCGGCAGCAGGTACGGCGCGTTCGGGCGGCCGCGGAAGGGTGCGGGGGTGAGGAACGGGGCATCCGTCTCGACCAGTAACAGGGCGCGCGGCACCGCGGCCAGGGCCTCACGCAGGTTCTTTGCGTTCTTGAAGGTGACGGTTCCGGCGAAGGAGAGGTACCAGCCGTTGTCGGCGAGGATGCGGGCCATCTCGGCGTCGCCGGAGAAGCAGTGGAAGACGGTGCGCTCGGGTGCGCCGACCCGCAGCAGCGTCTCGATCACCGCGGCGTGGGCGTCCCGGTCGTGGATCTGAAGCGCGAGCCCGTTCCGCTTGGCGATGTCGATGTGCGCCTCGAACGAGCGGTACTGGCTGGCGTGCCCCTCCGGGCCGGTGCGGAAGAAGTCCAGGCCGGTCTCCCCGATGGCGACCACGCGGGGTCGGGTGGCCAGCTCGGCGATCTCGGCCAGGGCATCGTCGAGGGTGCCGGCGGCGTCGTAGACCGGGGCCTCGTTGGGGTGGATGGCGACGGCCGCGAGCATGCGCGGCTCCCGGGCGGCCATCGCGGCGGACCAGCGCGAGGTTTCCAGGTCGCCGCCGACCTGGATGACGCCGCGCACGCCGACGCTGGAGGCGCGGTCGAGCTGGTCGGCCACGCTGAGCGACTGTTCGCCGTCGGCGATCTCAAGGTGGGTGTGGTTGTCGTAGACCGCGACCACCAGCGGCTCGGGCAGCGGCGGATAGTTCAGGTCCCGGCCGGCACCCTGGTCCCGCTGGCGCACGGGCCCGGGCTCGTCAGCCAACCGTGGCCTCGATACGCGGGAACAGCGCTTCGAGCGGGGAGACCCGCGGGCCGCCGGTCCACTCCCAGGCCCGGTCGATGCGCTGGTCGGTGACCAGACCGGTGCCGCCGAGCGCGGTCCAGAGCTTCGCGGTGGCCTGCGGCACGACCGGTGAGAGCAGCACGGCCAGCGTGCCCAGTCCGCGCACGGCGGTGACGAGAACGGCCTCGAGACGAGCCCGGTTGGCGGGGTCCTTCGCGAGCGCCCAGGGCTCCTGGACGGTGATATAGCCGTTGAGCTCGTCGACCAGCTCCCAGATCGCGACGATGGCGTCGTGGATGGCGAGGTGGCTGATGGCCAGTGTCGCGGCATCCGTCACCCGCTTCTCGGTGCCGCGAATGAGCTCGTCGGCCTCGCTGAACTCGCCGGCGACGGGGATCTCGCCGTCGCAGTAGCGCACGACCATGGCGATCACGCGGGAGGCGAGGTTGCCGAAGCCGTTGGCCAGCTCGGACTGGTATCGGGCGGACAGGTCCTCCCAGGAGAAGGAGCCGTCCTGGCCGAAGCTGATGGCGCGCATGAAGTAGTAGCGGAAGGCGTCGGAGCCGAACGTGTCGGTGATCTGGCTCGGGGCGATGCCGGTGAGCTTGGACTTGCTCATCTTCTCGCCGCCCACGAGCAGCCAGCCGTGGCCGAAGACCTGTCGGGGCACCTCGATGCCTGCTGCGAGCAGCATGGCGGGCCAGATCACGGCGTGGAAGCGCAGGATGTCTTTGCCCACGACGTGCGTCGCCGGCCAGAGGCGACTGAACTTCTCGTCGTCGTGGCCGTAGCCGGCGGCGGTGATGTAGTTCAAAAGGGCGTCGAACCACACGTAGACGACGTGGCTGTCGTCCCACGGCACCTTGATGCCCCAGTCGAAGCTGGAGCGGGAGATCGACAGGTCGGACAGGCCCTGCTTCACGAAGGAGATGACCTCGTTGCGCGCCGATTCGGGCTGCACGAAGTTGGGGTTCTCCTCGTACAGGGCGAGGAGCTTGTCGGTGAAGGTGCTCATCCGGAAGAAGTAGTTCTTCTCGTGCAGCAGCTCGCAGGGGATGGAATGGATGGCGCAGACCTGCTGCCCGGCGTACTCGCCGACCCCGTCGATGAGGTCGCTCGGCTGCTTGTACTCCTCGCAGCCGACGCAGTAGAAGCCCTCGTACTCGCCGGTGTAGATGTGGCCGGCGTCGTAGAGGTGCTGCAGGAACTTCTGCGCGTTCTCCTCGTGGCGCACATCGGTGGTGCGGATGAAGTCGTCGTTGCGAATGTCGACGGTCTTCAGCAGCGGCTTCCAGGCGGTCTCGACCAGGCGGTCGGCCCACTCCTTCGGCGTGACACCGTTGGCGGTCGCGGTGCGCAGGATCTTCTGCCCGTGTTCGTCCGTTCCGGTGAGCAGCCAGGCGTCCTCGCCGGACTGCCGGTGCCAGCGCGCGAGCACGTCGGCGGCCACCTCGGTATAGGCGTGCCCGATGTGGGGGACATCATTCACGTAGAAAATGGGCGTGGTGATGTAAAAAGATGAGCCGTCGGACATGCTCTTATCCTATTAGGAGCAGCGGATGACGCCGGCCCCGTCACCGTTCGCGGCGGGTTCCGGCCGAATCAGGGCAGCGGGAGCGACTCGAAGTCCGTGCGGGCCGCGCCGGGCTTGCCGGTCTTCCGCTCCAGCGCCGCCTCGTAGAGGGCGCGCTTGCCGAGCCCGGTGGCGGCGGACACGTCGGCGGCGGCATCCTTGAGACGGATGCCCGACTCCACCAGTGCGAGCACCTCGGCCACCCCGGTCTCCAGGTCCAGCACCCGTGCCACCGCCCCGGCGACCACGATGGCGATCTCACCCTTGACCCCGGCGGCGGCCCACTCGGCCAGCTCGGTCGCGGTCCCGCGCTTCACTTCCTCGTAGAACTTGGTCAGCTCCCGGCAGACCACGACCCGGCGTTCGGCGCCGAGCACCGCGGCCAGATCGGTCAGGGAGGCCGCCAGCCGGTTGGGCGACTCGAAGAAGACCATGGTGCGCCTCTCCGCGGCCACCTCGCGCAGGGCGGAGACCCGGTCTCCGTGCTTGCGCGGCAGGAAGCCCTCGAACGTGAACCGGTCCGTGGGCAGCCCGGACACGGCGAGCGCGGCGAGCACGGCCGACGGCCCGGGCAGCACGGACACGACGACTCCGGCCGCCACCGCCGCATCCACCAGGTGGAACCCGGGGTCGGACACCGTCGGCATCCCCGCGTCGCTGAGCACCAGGATGTCCGTGTCGCGGGCGAGTTCGACGAGTTCGGCCGCCTTGCCGCGCTCGTTGTGGTCGTGCAGGCTGATCAGCCGCGGGCGGTTCTCGATGCCCAACGCCTTGAGCAGGTGCACGGTCACCCGGGTGTCCTCGGCGGCGATGATCGTCATCGTGCCGAGCGCCTCGATCAGACGCGTCGACGCGTCGCCCAGGTTTCCGATCGGGGTGGCAGCCAGGAGGATCATGGTCCCAGTCTCGCAGCCTCGGCTCACTACGATGGTCAAGTGTTCCTGACAAGCCGTGTTTTCCGCTGGGCCGGGCCGCTGGCGGTGACCCTGCTGGCGGCGGTGTTGCGACTGTGGAACCTCGGCCGCCCGCACTCGCTGGTGTTCGACGAGACCTTTTATGTGAAGGACGCCTGGTCCCTCTTCAACAACGGCTACGAGTCGGCCTGGCCCGAGGGCGCGGATGCCCTCTTCGCCGCCGGTCAGACCGACGTCTTCCTGGCCGACCCGTCTTTCGTGGTGCATCCGCCGCTCGGGAAATGGCTGATCGCGCTGGGTATGGCTTTCGGCGGCGCCGAGCACAGCTGGGCGTGGCGGATCGCCACCGCCCTGATCGGCGTGCTGGCCGTCGTGCTGCTGATGCTGATCGCCAGGAAGCTGTTCGGTTCGACCCTGCTGGCCGTGATCGCCGGGTTCCTCCTCGCCATCGACGGCAACGCCATCGTGATGTCGCGCGTGGCCCTGCTGGACAACTTCGTGATGTTCTTCGCCCTCCTCGGGTTCGGGGCCGTGCTGCTCGACCGGGCCTGGCACGCCACCCGGCTGGCCGCCCGCCTGGCCCGGGCGCGTGACACCGGGCGGGAACCCGGCTGGGGGCCTGTCCTCTGGTGGCGGCCCTGGCTGCTCGCCGCCGGTCTCGCCTTCGGACTCGCCTGCAGCGTCAAGTGGTCGGGGATCTATTTCCTGGCCGCCTTCGGCGTCTACGTCGTCGTCGTCGACGCCCTCGCCCGGCGCCGCGCCGGGCTGCCGTTCTGGTTGAGCGCCGCCGTGCTCAAGCAGGCGCCGGCGACGTTCCTGCTGATCGTCCCGGTCGCCGTCGCCACCTACCTGGCGTCCTGGACCGGCTGGTTCGTCACCAGGGGGGGCTACTACCGCGACTGGGCGACCCTGCCGGGCTCCGCGTGGTCCGGAGCCCTGGCCTGGGTGCCGGACTCCGTGCAGAGCTTCTGGCACTACCAGGTGGCGGCGTACACCTATCACGTGGGGCTCTCCACGCCGCATCCGTACCAGGCGAACCCGCTGACCTGGTTGTTCCTGACCCGCCCGACCAGCATGTACTACCGCGGCTCCTCCCTGGGCGAGAACGGATGCGACGTCACCACCTGCTCCGAAGCGATCACCGGCATCGCGAACCCGTTGATCTGGTGGGCGGCCACGGCGGCGACGTTCTATCTGGTGTACCGGCTGGCGCGCTATCGCGAGTGGCAGGTGGGCCTGATCCTGATGGGTCTGGTCGCCGGCTACCTGCCGTGGCTGATGTACCTGAACCGCACGGTCTTCCAGTTCTACACGATCGCGTTCGAGCCCTATCTGATCCTCGGCCTCACCTTCGTGATCGGGTTCCTGCTCCCCCGGGCTCGATGGGGCGTGCTGGGTTTCCTGGTGGCGGCGACGCTCATCAGCGCCTATTTCTACCCGCTCTGGACGGGCATCCAGACCCCGTTCCAGTTCTGGCAGCTGCATATCTGGCTGCCCGGCTGGCGTTGACTTTCACGTGCGATTCCCGGAAACTGAACGGCGCTCATATGCCTCTGTGGGTATATAGCGACTGGGAAAGCGGTGTGAAAACCCCCCTCCGGAAGAGGTCCGGCCCGTAGGATACTGATATCTGTTTCAGGAGTGCTTGCTCCATCATCGACTGAGAAGTCCGAATACAAACCGAAGGCCTCATGTCGGAAGCTGTTGCCGCACCCACGGTGCGTATCATCAAGACCCGCCCGGGTGGCGATTCGAAAAACCCCACCACCGAGTACTCGTCGCTGCTGCACACCGTGCGCAACCTTGGCCTCCTCAAGCGCGCCACCGGTTTCTACTGGTTCGTCTTCTCCATGCTCGTCCTCGCCACTCTGGGAACCGGGACCGCGTTCGTGCTGCTCGGCGACAGCTGGTACCAGCTCATCGTCGCGGGCGTGCTCGGCATCATCCTCACCCAGTACGCGTTCCTCGCGCATGAGGCGTCCCACCGCCAGGTCTTCGAGGGCGGCCGCGCGAACGACCGCGCCGGACGCATCCTCGCCAACCTGTTCGTCGGCATCAGCTACGCCTGGTGGATGAACAAGCACAGCCGTCACCACGCCAACCCGAATGTGATCGGGAAGGACCCCGACATCGCCCCCGACTTCATCGTCTTCCGGGAAGAGGATGCCGCGAAGGTCAGCTGGCTCGGCTCGTTCGTCACCCGCAAGCAGGGCTATCTCTTCTTCCCGCTGCTGATGGCCGAAGGGTTCAACCTGCACGTGCAGGGCTTCAAGACCGTCTTCGGCAAGAAGAAGGTCGACAAGCGCTGGCTCGAGATCAGCATGCTGTCCACCCGGATCGTGCTCTACGTCGCCGCAATCTTCTACTTCCTGCCCGTCGGCATGGCGTTCGCGTTCATCGGCGTGCAGCTGGCCGTCTTCGGCGTCTACATGGGGGCCTCCTTCGCGCCGAACCACAAGGGCATGCCGCAGCTCCCCCACGAGAGCAAGGTGGACTTCCTCCGCCGCCAGGTGCTCACCTCCCGCAACATCCGTGGCGGCACGTTCATGGACACGTTCATGGGCGGGCTGAACTACCAGGTCGAGCACCACCTGTTCCCGAACATGGCCCGGCCGCACCTGCGCAAGGCGCAGGAGATCACCAAGGAATACTGCAAGTCCCACAACATCCTCTACACGGAGACGTCGCTGTTCGAGTCCTACGGCATCGTCATCGCGTACCTGAACCGGGTCGGACTCAGCGCCCGCGACCCGTTCGACTGCCCAATGGTCGCCCGGTTCCACCACCGGTAGGCCTGAACCGACAGAAGGGGGGGTGCGGAAGGGTCCGCACCCCCTTTTTTCGTCGGTTCGGCGACGGCTCGGGGGGACAGCCGCGCGTAAACTTGCTCGAATGTGGCTGCCCGGGGTGCTGGTCGCGGCCGCCGCCGCGCTTCTCGCGGCAACCGTGCACGCGTTCTTCCCCGCACTGCCGCTGCTCACCCTCGCGGTGGTCTTCGGAATCGTCGCCGGCAACCTTCCGCACACCCGCCGGGCGGTGACCGGCATCCTGGCCCCGGGCCTGAAGCTCGCGGCGAGCCGATTCATGCGCATCGGCATCGTGCTGCTCGGACTCAAGCTGAGCCTGGTGGACATTCTGGGCCTCGGCTGGGTGACCATCCTGACCACCGTTCTGATCGTGCTGCTCACCTTCGTCGGCACCTACTGGCTCGGCCGCGCGGCTCGCCTGCCCGGACGCCAGCCGATCCTGATCGCCACCGGCTTCTCGATCTGCGGGGCGTCCGCGATCGGCGCGATGAGCGGGGTGGTCAAGGCGAAGGATGCCGACACCGCCACCCCGATCGCCCTGGTCACCCTCTGCGGCACGCTGGCCATCGCGGTGCTGCCGGTGCTGGGGCATCCGCTCGGCCTGACCGATCTGCAGTTCGGGCACTGGGTCGGCGCGGGCGTGCACGACGTCGGCCAGGTGGTCGCGACTGCGCAGGTCGCCGGGCCGGCCGCACTGGCCGTGGCCGTGGTCGTGAAGCTCACCCGGGTGCTGCTGCTCGCGCCCCTCGTCGCCGTCGTCGCGGTCGGCGAACGTCGCCGCGAGACGCGTCTCGCCTCGGTGACGGATGCCCCCGCGTTCCGTCCGCCGATCGTGCCGCTGTTTGTCGCCGCGTTCCTGGTCGCCGTGCTCGTGCGCACGTTCGTGCCGCTGCCCGGAGCCGTGCTGGTCGGCGCGGACACCGTGCAGACCTCCCTGCTCGCGATCGCGCTCTTCGGGCTCGGCGCCGCGGTGAACCTCCGGTCCATCCGGCGCACCGGGGGCAAGGCCCTCGGGGTGGGTCTGACCTCGTGGACGCTGATCGCCGGCCTCGCCTTCCTGGCCGTGCAGCTGCCCTGAGCGGCAGCCCGGCGGCAGCTCAGCGGCGCGCGAGCCAGCCGCCGGCAGGCGGGTTCGGCGCCCGGTTCATGGCGAACAGCGGAGGGGCGGCGGCGGCATCCGTGGCCAGGTCGGCGAGGATGCGCCCGACCGCCGGTGTGAACTTGAAGCCGTGGCCGCTGAACCCGGCGCCCACGATCACGGGGCCCACCCGGTCGAGCACGAAGTCCTCGTCGACCGTGGTCGTGTAGGTGCAGCTGACCGGGTCGGCCGTGTCGGGGTCGGCGCCGGGCAGCCACTCGCGCACGTAGCGCGCCAGCGCGGCCAGCTGCACGGGCTCGGCTTGGAAGCTACGCGCATCCGGTTCGGTGCCGGGGCCCACCCCGTGCCAGCCGGCCTTGATCCCCTGGCCGGGCGTGTACATGCCGTAGATCGGCGAGTACCAGTAGCCGTAGCGCGGGTCGGACCAGGCGGGAGTGTGGTTGAAGCCGGGCCACTCGGTCTCGGCGCGCGCGGCGGCGGCCGGGGAGGCGTCCCGCAGCGCGAAGTGCGCCGGCTGCTCCTGCGTCACGGTGAGGCGCGGCACCGGGATCACCCCGGCCAGCAGGCCACCGGTCCACGCGCCGACCGTGACGACGGCGCGGCGGGCGATGATCGTGCCCGCCTCGTGGGTCACGCGCACCCGGTCGTCGCCCTGTACGTCCAGCCGCAACACGCGGACGCCGTGCCGCACGTCGGCGCCGGCGGCGACCGCGGCGGCCTGCAGGGCGGTCACCGCGGCATCCGCGTTCACGCGCCCGGCGTCGGGGGCGAACAGCACCCGGCCGTCGAAGCGGATGCCCGGCCAGCGTTCGGCCGCGGCCTCCGGCGCAAGGAACTCGGCCCCCAGACCCACCCGGGACAGCATTGCCGCCACCTGGTCGAACGACGGGTTCGCCCCGTGGTTGACGACACCGACCTGGCTCAGCAGGGTGCTCCGCGTCTCCGCTTCCAGCTCGCGCCAGAGCGGCAGCGCCTCGGCGAGCATGGACACGTACGTGGGTTCGGCGTAGGCGGTGTTGAAGTTGCGGGAGGCGCCGTGCGACGCGCCGTTGACGTGCCCGGGCGCGAACCGCTCCAGAACGGTGACCGACCGACCCCGCCGGGCCAGCTGCCAGGCTGTCGCCGACCCCATCGCCCCGCCGCCGATGACGACCGTGTCCACGATCTCTTCCATGCCCCCATCCTGCCCGACCGGAACACGGCGCGCACGACCATTCGCCGCTCAGATCCCGGAGCCGTGCCGGGGCACGGTTACGATGGGCCGATGACTGCGTATGTGTCGGCACTCGACCTCTTCTCCATCGGGATCGGCCCGTCCAGCTCCCACACGGTCGGCCCGATGCGGGCGGCACTCACCTTCGCCGACCACCTCCGCGACGCCGGCCTGCTCTCCGACGTCGCCCGGGTCAGCTGCTCCCTCTACGGCTCGCTCGGCTCGACCGGGCTCGGACACGGCACGCCCGATGCGGTCCTGGCCGGCCTCGCCGGGCTCCGCCCCGAGACCTGCGACCCCGACGACGTGCGCTCAGCCTGGTCCTCCCTGGCCGACGACGCCGTGCTGCTGCTCGGCGGCACTCATCCCGTTCCGGTGCGCCAGGACGATGTGACCTTCGAGGCGCGCACTCGACTGCCCGGCCACCCGAATGCGCTGACCCTCACGGCCCGGGGGCATGACGACCGGCCCCTGCTCGAGGAGACCTGGTACTCGATCGGTGGGGGTTTCATCCGTCGCGACGGCGACCCGATCGGCCCGACCAGAGCCGTGCCGCAGCCCCGGGAGTATTCTTCCAGCGCCGAACTCCTCGCGCTCTGCGACCTCTACGCCGCCTCCATCTGCGATATCGCCCGCGCCAACGAGGAAGCCATCCACGGGGCCGAGGCTCTCGACGCCGGCCTCGACGCCATCTGGGAGGCGATGCGCGTCTGCGTCGAGGCCGGGTTGGAAACCACGGGCACCCTGCCCGGCGGCCTCCAGGTCAAGCGTCGCGCCGCAGCCGTACGCATGCAGCTAGAGGAATACGACCGGCTGCCTCTGCGCGAACGCGACACCTCGACCGAATGGCTGCACGCGTTCGCTCTCGCCGTCAACGAGGAGAACGCCTCCGGTGGCCGCGTAGTCACCGCCCCCACGAACGGCGCGGCCGGCATCATCCCGGCCGTCGGCCACTACTACCTCCGCTTCGTACCCGGGGCGGATGCCGCGGGCATCCGCCGCTATCTGCTCACCGCCGTCGCCATCGGGTCGCTCGTCAAGGCCAACGCCTCGATTTCCGGGGCGGAGGGCGGCTGCCAGGCCGAGGTCGGCTCCGCCTGCGCCATGGCGTCCGGCGCCCTCTGCGCCGTGCTCGGCGGCACGCCGCGGCAGGTGGAGAACGCGGCCGAAATCGCGATGGAGCACCATCTGGGGCTCACCTGCGACCCCGTCGGCGGGCTCGTGCAGGTGCCCTGCATCGAGCGCAACGCCATCGCCGCCTCGACCGCCGTGTCGGCCGCCCGGCTGGCCCTGCACGGCGACGGCACCCACCTCGTCTCCCTCGACACCGTGATCGAGACCATGCGCCAGACCGGCCTGGACATGTCGACCAAGTACAAGGAGACCAGCGAGGGTGGGCTCGCGGTCAACGTGATCGAGTGCTGAACACGATCGAATCCTGATCATGGTCTCGTACTGACACCGTTCCCCGCGGCCTAAGCTGGGAGCACCGCTCGGGGGAACGAGCGCCACTGTCTTCAAGGGGGCCATTCGATGGATTCTGCGCGACCGACATCCGCTCGCCGCCGCGCGCGAGTCGGGCTGGCAGCCCTGCTGCTGCTGCCGCTCGGCCTGGTCGGCTGCGCCACCGCCCCAGCGCCCACGGTCACCGCCACCGTGACCGTCACGCCGACGCCCTCTCCCCCGCCCTCGTCGACACCGACGCCGACACCGACGCCCGCGCCCGCGCCCGCGGTGACGCCGAATCCGACGATCACGCCCAACGCCGATGCGGTGCCGGTCGGGCCCCTGCCCGAGGGCCCAGCCACCGACCTCGGAGCCACCACCGGCGCCACCGGTGCCCCCGTCACGGACGGTGCGGGCGCCCCGGTCAGCTACACCGTGTTGGAAGGTGATGACTTCTTCGCCATCGCCCAGCGGTTCAACGTGCCGATGCAGCAATTGCTGCGCATGAACCCCTCGGTGTCGGGCCTCGGCGAGGACATCTACATCCGGGACGTGATCAACCTCGACTGGACCACCACCGGGTAGACCGGTCGAGCATATTCCCGCCTTTCCCTCTGGCCGGCCGGTCCTCGGGCTCACGGATGCGGGGGCCCGAGGCGAACCTCAGGAGGCCGTGTCACCGGATCTCGACACGCTCGCCCACCGGCGATCGGGTCTGGACAAGCTAGTGCGTGAGCAGGTTGATGCGCTCGATCAAGGCGATCGTGCGCAGCGACTCGTGCGGGTCGACCGGGACCGGAGCCCCGCGCAGGATCGCGTCGGCGAGCCCGGAGTAGAACGCGGCGTAATTGCCGCGCTCGGCCGGCACCCGGGTCAGTGCGCCGTCCCGGCCGAGCACGCCCCAGGCGGACTCCGGGTCGACGCCGAAGTCAGGGTCGGTCGGGTGGGCGCCCGCCGCGAGGGCGTTTTCCTGGCCGTCCAGTCCCCACTTGGTGTAACCGGATTCGGAGCCGAGCACGTGGAAGCGTGGGCCGGCCTGGGCGGCGATGCCGTTCATCCACAGGTGGGAGCGCACCCCCGACCCGTGGTGCAGCGCCACGAAGGTGTCATCGTCGGCGGCCCCGCCCGGGCGCCGGGTCACGGTCTCGGCGTACACGCCGTCGACCGGTCCGAACAGCTGCAGGGCCTGGTCGATCAGGTGCGCGCCGAGGTCGAAGAGCACCCCGCCGCCCTGCTGGATGGTCGCGCCGACCTTCCAGGCCTTGGTCTGCTCCGGCTTCCACCATTCGAACCGGGACTCGAACCGGCGCACCTCGCCCAGCGCCCCCGCCGCGAGCAGCCCGCGCAGGGTGAGGAAGTCGCCGTCCCAGCGCCGGTTCTGGAACACGGTGAGGAGCAGGCCGAGCCGCTCGGCCTTCTCGATCAGGCCGCGGCCTTCCCGGGCCGTCAGCGCGAACGGCTTGTCGACGACCACGGCGAGTCCGGCGTCGAGGGCGGCATGGGCGAGCTCGACGTGCGTGCCCGACGGGGAGCCGATCACGACCAGGTCCAGGGCGTCGGCGGCGTCGAACAGCTCGTCCGCGCTCGGCACCAGGCGCACCCCCGGGTGCCGCTCCTCGGCCCGCTCGCGCCGGACGGGGTCCCGGGTCACGATCAGGTCCAACGAGAACTCCGGGTTCGCGGCGAGGAGCGGGCTGTGGAACACCCGCCCGGACGTGCCGAACCCGATCAGGCCGGTGCGGATGGGGGCGACGGATGCTGGTGACGGCGTCATGCTCCCACGGTACTCCCGGCTCATCGCCGGCACCCTACAGCCGGTTCACCCCGGTGACCCGCAGGACGGCGGCGCCGAGCTCGTCGGAGTCGGCCAGGTCGACGGTGGCGCTGATCCCCCAGTCGTGGTCCCCCGCCGGGTCGTCGAAGATCTGCCGCACGGTCCAGACGGATGCGCCCTCGTCGAGGATGATCAGGTCCGCGCTACGCGCATTCGCCCCGGTCAGCAGCTCGTCGTGCTCGGCGTAGTAGCCGTCCATGGCGTCGCCCCAGGCATCCGCGTGGAAACCGTGTTCCCGGTCGAGTTCGCCCAGCGCGTCGTAGTTCTCGAGTGCGGCCAACTGCACCCGGCGGAAAAGTTCGTTGCGCACCAGGATGCGGAACGCGCGCGCGTTGCCGGTCAGGCGGCGCGGCGCGGGCGGCAGCACCGACTGCGCGGCATCCGCGTGCACGGCGAGGTCCGGGTGGATGAGCTCCTCCCACTCGTCGAGCAGGCTCGAGTCGACCTGGCGCACCAGCTCGCCCAGCCACTCGATCAGGTCGAGCAGATCCTCCGTCTTCGCGTCGTCGGGGATGGTCTGCCGGGCGGCCCGGTAGGCGTCCGAGAGGTAGCGCAGCACGACGCCCTCGCTGCGGGCGAGCTTATAGAAGGCCACGAACTCGCCGAACGACATGGCCCGCTCGTACATGTCCCGCACGACCGTCTTCGGGCTCAGCTCGAAGTCGGCGATCCACGGCTGGGATTCCTTGTAGGTGGTGAAGGTGTAGTCCAGCAGCTCCTCGAGCGGCTTGGGCCAGGTGACCTCCTCGAGCAGCGCCATCCGCTCGTCGTATTCGATGCCCTCACGCTTCATGGCGTTGACGGCCTCCCCGCGGGCCGCGAACTGTTGTCCCATCAGCACCGGGCGCGGGTTGTCGAGGGTGGCCTCCACGATGGAAATCATGTCGAGGGCGTAGTGGCCGCTGCCGGGGCCGGCCACATCGGGGTCGGCGTCGAGCAGGTCGAACGCGGCGAGCGCGAACGGCGACAGAGGCTGGTTGAGGGCGAAGTTCGGCTGCAGGTCAACGGTCAGACGGATGTCCCCGGCCGCGCTTTGTTCCACGATCCCGGCCGCCCGCAGGGTCTTGTAGATGCCCAGGGCGCGCCGGGCGTGCGCGAGCTGCCGCGTCCAGGGTTCGTGGTTGTCGAAGATCAGGTCGTAGACGTGGGTGAAGGCGTCGCCGCCGCGGCCGATCACGTTGATCAGCATCGCCGCGGTCATCTGCATGCTCGAGTGCATGGTTTCGGGCTCGGCCGCCACGAGCCGTTGGAACGACGGCTCACCCCAGGAGACGAAGCCCTCGGGCGCCTTCTTACGGATGATCTTGCGCTTCTTCTTGGGGTCGTCGCCGGCCTTCTCGATGGCCTTGAGGTTGTCGGTCTCGTGGTCGGGCGCCTGGATGACCACTGTGCCGGCCGTGTCATACCCGGCCCGGCCCGCTCGGCCCGCGATCTGGTGGAACTCGCGGGCGTTGAGCTGGCGCATCTTGACGCCGTCGTACTTGGTGAGCGCGGTGAACAGCACGGTGCGGATCGGCACGTTGATGCCCACGCCGAGGGTGTCGGTGCCGCAGATGACGCGGAGCAGGCCGCGCTGGGCGAGCTGCTCGACCAGACGGCGGTACTTCGGCAGCATGCCGGCGTGGTGCACGCCGATGCCCATCCGGATCAGCCGGGACAGGGTCTTGCCGAAGCTCGTGGTGAAGCGGAACTCCCCGATCAGCTCGGCGATCGCCTCCTTCTGCTCCTTGGTGGCGACCTTGACGCTGCTGAGGGCCTGGGCCCGCTCGAGGGCGGCGGCCTGCGCGAAGTGCACGATGTAGACCGGAGCCTGCCCGGTCTTCAGCAGCTCCTCCACCGTCTCGTGCACGGGCGTGGTCTCGTAGTAGTAGTGCAGCGGCACCGGCCGTTCCACGCCCGTGACGACCGCGGTGGGACGACCGGTGCGGCGGGAGAGGTCGTCGGCGATGAAGGTGACGTCGCCGAGGGTCGCCGACATGAGGATGAACTGCACCCCGGGCAGGAGCAGCAGCGGCACCTGCCAGGCCCAGCCGCGGTCCGGGTCGCCGTAGAAGTGGAACTCGTCCATCACGACCTGGTCGACGGGGGTGTCCTCACCGTTCCGCAGGGCGAGGTTGGCGAGGATCTCGGCCGTGCAGCAGATGATCGGGGCGTCGGAGTTGACCGACGAGTCCCCCGTCATCATGCCCACGTTCTCGGCGCCGAAGATCTCCACCAGGGCGAAGAACTTCTCGCTGACGAGGGCCTTGATCGGTGCCGTGTAGAAGGTGCGCTTGCCGGCCGAGAGCGCCGCGAAATGAGCGCCGACCGCGACCAGGGATTTGCCGGTGCCGGTCGGTGTGCTCAGGATCAGGTTCGCCCCCGAGACGATCTCGATCAGGGCCTCCTCCTGCGCTGGATAGAGGGAGAGACCCTGATCGCCCGCCCACGTTTCGAAGGCCTCGAACAGCGCATCGGGATCGGTGACGTGCGGGAGAGGGGTGAGAGTTGCCATGATCCTTCGATCCTGCCCTATCCCACTGGGCATCCGCTCCGCAGCCGGCGGCCGGGAGCGGCGCCCGACAGCGGCGATCAGATCCCGAGGAGCCTGGTCTTCGCCGGTGCCGACTGCTCGGCGGCCTGCTGGTGCGTCTTGCCCTGTCGGCGCCGGCTCACGTTGCCGGAGACCGCGGTCGCCGTTCCGGCCACCACCGCGGGGCGGGCCATCGTTCCCACCAGGCCGGGTCGGCCCAGTCGTCGAGGCATTGATCTTCCCTTCATGGGGCCCGGGCACGCCGGGCGGTGTCGTCGGAGAGGAGCCCGTTGATCGTGTCGATGGGACCAAGCATGGTTTCTCCTCCGTTTGAGCATGGACGCTGGGGACGATAAGCCCGATCACCGTGGCCATCAAGGCCATTGCGGGAGGACTCACAGGCCGCAAATCTAAACTGGCCGAATGGCCAGCCGCGACGTCTCCTCGTCCTCCCTTCCGGCACCGACCGCGCCCGAGGCACCGGCCCGATCCGGTTCGGCAGGGCTCACCCGTCCCGCGGCCGCGGGCGTGGCCGCCGCCCTCGCCGGCCTCGGTGCGGCCGAGCTGGCGGCCGCCCTGTTCGCCCCGGCCGGCAGCCCGATCCTCGCCGTCGGTGCGCTGGTCATCGACCTTGCCCCGGCCTGGTTGAAGGAACTCGTCATCGCCCTGTTCGGTACGGGCGACAAGGTCGTGCTGGTGATCTGCGTCGCGCTCGGCGCCCTGCTGCTGTCGGTTGCCGCCGGAATGCTGGAGGTCCGGCGTCCGCCCGTCGGCCGGGTCCTCGTGGCCGCGGCCGGCGCGCTGGCCGTCTTCGCGGTCCTGTCCCGGGAGAACACCGTCACCTTCGACGCGATGCCCGCGGTGCTGGCCATGGTGGTCTCGGCCGTGCTGCTCACGGTCATGACCACCCAGCTGCGCCGCGCGCCCGCGGGCGACGCGGCATCCGCACCCGACCGCCGCCGGTTCCTGGCCTGGGCGGGGGCCGGCGCCGGACTGGGCGTGCTCGCCGCGGCC
>NZ_SOGN01000041.1 GCF_004403395.1 Cryobacterium cheniae | reverse complement strand
ACGTCTCGCGGCGCACCCTGCCTGGGCCGGCGCACGGTAGAACATGCGCCCGCCTCCACACCCTGCGCCGCCACCACCCTCCCCGGGGAGCCGGCGCGGAAATGGGCCGGGGCCTCAGCGCTGAGGGAAGCCGTGCGGCAGGGTGTGCAGAATGGGCTGCAGGCGGTCGAGGCGCTCCCGTTCGAGCTGCAACGCCGTGGCCTCACGGCCGCGCCGCACCGCGGCGACCCCGGCCAGGAAGACTTCCGACGGAACAGCGGGCGTCGGAGACACAAACGGCGCGGCCTCAGCGGCCAGGCTGTCGGCGAGGCGCAGCCGGGTGGCCGGGGTCAGCTTGTCGACCTGGCGCAGGAACTGAGCGATACGGCGGGAGAGGCGATCGGGGAGCCGCACGATATCCACCGTCTGGGCCCAGGCGTCGAGCACGGGCGGCAGTGCGACCGACTGTTCCGTGAGGCGGGGAACCCGTTCGTGCTGGCTGTACGTTCCGGCCAGCAGGTCGCCGAGGCGTTTGGACTTGCCGTTCAGAAGCGCGGTGGTGGCGGCGAGGCCACCGAAAGTCAGGTAGATCTCGACGACGCCGAGCAGCGCGCGGATGAAGGCGTGGCGAAGCTGGATGGCGCCGCCGTCATCGCGAACGATGCGAACGCCGATCACGACCTTGCCGAGGGACCGTCCGCCGGTGGCCGTTTCGACGGACATCGGCACGATGAGGAGACAGACGACCAGGCCGGCGATTCCGAGTGCCCGCCCGAGCGCGTTGTCGACGGCCGCTCCGGTGAGCCCGGTCACAAGGAAGGCCATCCCCAGGAACAGCAGGATGTAGGCCAAGAAATCGATGATCGTGCCCGCTGCGCGCAGGATGATGCTGGCCGGCCGCACGTCGAGCGCAACGGCTTCGCCGGTGACCAGTTCCTGCTCGCTCCACGAATACTGGCCGTGATCGGCCACCTTGCCGGGCTGCTCCATGTCTACTATTAGAGCAGATGGACCTTGACGCGTATTCAGCGGCGCACCGCGCCGAGTGGGACCGCCTGGCTGAGCTCGGCGCCCAGCGGCGGCTCTCCGGCGCGCAGGCGGACGAGCTGATCGAGCGGTACCAATCCGGGGCGACGCAGCTGTCGGTGATCAAATCGACGGCCGGTTCGACCCTGGAGGGCGACCGGCTCTCGGTGGGGCTGTCCCGCGCACGGCTGCGGTTCACCGGGGCGAGCGCCAATGTGATCTCCCAGATCCCCCGCTTCTTCGTGCTGCAGCTGCCGGCCGCGCTCTACCGCCTGCGGTGGCTGACTCTGGCCGTGGCCGTGGTGACCATCGTGGTCGCGGGCCTCTACGGTTTCTGGATCTCCGGCAACCCCGAGGCTCTGGCTGCGGTCGGCTCCGACGCGGAGCTGCAGAAGCTGGTCAACGAGGACTTCGTCAACTACTACTCGGAGAATCCCGCGGCATCCTTCACCGGCCTGGTCTGGACCAACAACGCGTGGGTCGCCGCTCAGTGCATCGCCTTCGGGATCCTCGGCGTCTACGTGCCCTATATCGTGCTGCAGAACGCTCAGAACGTGGGTATCACGGCCGCGGTCATGTTCGCCTACGGCAAGGGTGACGTGTTCTTCCTCTATATCGCGCCGCACGGCATGCTCGAGCTGACCGCGATCTTCGTGGCTGCCGCCGGCGGACTGCGCATCTTCTGGGCCTGGATCGCCCCGGGGGCCCGCACTCGTGCGCAGGCTCTGGCTGAGGATGCGCGCGCCCTCTCGACGGTGGCCATCGGCCTCGTCTTCGTTCTCTTCGTCGCCGGTGTGATCGAGGGGTTCGTCACGCCGGCGCCGTGGCCGTGGCCGGTGAAGATCGGCATCGGCGCGGGTGCCCTGCTCGCCTTCCTCGCCTACATGCTGGTGCTCGGGCGTCGCGCCGTTCGGGCCGGCGAGACGGGCGACCTGGCCGAATTCGAGGCCGGCAGCACACGGATCTTCGCGGCGTAGTGGCTAGAGCCGGCCGGCGGCTTTGAGCGCGATGTAACGATCGGCCAGAGCGGGCGGCAGGTCGGCGGGGGAGCCGGTGACGACGTCGGCGCCCTGACGACGGATGGCGGCGGAGACCCGCGCCACGTCGAGCAGCGCCCGCTCGGCGGACGCCGCCCGGTAGATCTCCTCCCGGTTGCCGCGCGTCCGCGTGGCCTCCAGAGTGGTCGGGTCGGTGACGGATGCGACGATCACGGTGTGTCGGCGGGTCAGCTGGGGAAGCACCGATAGTAGGGCGCTCGAGGCTCCGGCCGCATCGATCGATGTGATCAGCACGACCAGGGCCCGGTGGCTGGTCACCGTGCGCACCTGTCCCGCAACGGCCGACCAGTCCGTCTCGATCAGCTCCGGCTCGATCAGAGCCATGGCGTCGACCATGCGGGAGAGGAGTTCCGCTCCCTGCGCCCCCTGCACGCGGCCGCGCACCCGACGGTCATAGGCGACGAAATCGACGTGGTCGCCTGCCTTGGAGGCCAGCGCGGCGAGCAGCAGCGACGCCTCGAAGGCCGTGTCGAGGCGAGGCTCGTCGTCGATGCGAGCGGCCGAGGTGCGGCCGCTGTCGATCAGGATGACCACCCGGCGGTCCCGTTCGGGACGCCAGGTGCGCACCATGGTGTCGCCGTGCCGGGCTGTGGCGCGCCAGTCGATCGAGCGCACGTCGTCTCCGCGCACATATTCGCGCAGCGAGTCGAATTCGGTGCCCTGGCCGCGCACGAGGAGGCTGGTGCGCCCGTCGAGTTCCTTGAGCCGGGTGATCCGCGACGGCAGGTGTTTGCGCGCGTTGAAGGGCGGAAGCACCCGGATCTGGCCCGGCGCCTGCAGCGTGGCCTGACGTGCCCACAGCCCGAGCGGCCCGAACGAGCGCACCGTTACCTGGTCCACCCGGCGTTCTCCGCGGCGAAGCGGCGTCAGCGTCAGCGATACCAGCCGGCGTTCGCCGGGAGGCAGCACCAGCGGTGTGCGGTTGTTGCCCGCTCCGGCCGACGGCTGCCAGGCATCCCGCACCACCGTGGTCAGTCGCCGGGCCCCGGTGTTCGTCAGGTACAGGTCGCTCGTCACGCTTTCGCCCAGGCGTACCCGGGAGGGCAGGCTGCGGGAAAGAATCATCTTCCGCGGCGAACCGGCCAGGATCAGGTCCAGGATGCCGAGCCCAAGCAGGGCGAGCACCCACAGTCCCAGCACGGTTGCCGCCGTCCCCGGAGTGCTCCCGAGCAGCACGATCGGCAGGGCGCCGAGCGCGAGCAGAGCAACGAACCGACCGGTGAGCGTCACTTAGATCGGCACCTGCACCTGGGCGAGCACGGCCCGCAGGATCGCGTCCACGGACACGCCTTCGAGTTCGGCTTCCGGTCGCAGTTGCACGCGGTGCCGCCAGACCGGCAGCACCATCGCCTGAACATGGTCCGGGGTGATCGAGTCGTAGCCGCTCAGCCAGGCCCACGCCTTGGCCGCGGCGAGGAGGGCGGTCGTGCCGCGCGGGCTGACGCCGAGCTTGACCGACGGGCTGCTTCTTGTGGCGCGGGCCAGGTCGACGATGTAGGCGAGAACGTCCGGGCTGGCCCCCACGGATGCCACGGCGGCCTGGGCCTTCACCAGCTCCTCCGCGCCGAGAACCGCGGTGACTCCCGCTCCGGCCAGATCGCGGGGGTTGAAGCCCTCGGCGTGGCGCCGGAGCACCTCGAATTCCGCATCCCGCTCCGGTACCTCGAGTACGAGCTTGAGCAGGAACCGGTCGAGTTGGGCCTCCGGCAGCGTGTACGTGCCCTCATATTCGATCGGGTTCATGGTCGCGGCGACGATGAACGGGTCCGGGAGGGGGAGAGACAGGCCGTCGACGCTGACCTGGCGTTCCTCCATTGCCTCGAGAAGGGCCGACTGAGTCTTCGGCGGGGTGCGGTTGATCTCGTCGGCGAGCAGGATATTGGTGAAGACGGGGCCCTTCCGGAACTCGAAGTCGCCCACCCGGGCGTCGTAGACCAGTGAGCCGGTCACGTCGCCCGGCATCAGGTCCGGTGTGAACTGCACCCGCTTCGTCTCCAGACTGAGCGCCTGGCTCAGGGACCTCACCAGAAGGGTCTTGGCGACGCCCGGCACTCCCTCGAGCAGTACATGGCCGCGGGCGAGCAGCGCGATGATCAGCCCGGTGACCGCGCCGTCCTGTCCGACGACGGCCTTGCCGACTTCGGTACGCACCTGGGCGAGGGAGCCTCGCAGGGTATCGACGGCGGGATGAGTGCTCATGAGTCCATTCTTCCGGGTGGCAGGGGCGTGGTCGCGCGGGCCGTGGCCCGCTCAAGTTCCTGGATGCGGTCGGAGAGACCGACCAGTTCGGAGTCTTTGGTCGGGACGGCGTCCACGAGCACGGCCCGCACGTCGGCCGGCGACCGGTCGGTCACGGCGGCGACCATGGCGATCACGTCGTCGAGGCTCGCCAGCCGGGACAGCCCGACCTGGCCGGCGAGGCGCTGCACGGCTCCGACCCGGAGCGCATCGAGAGCGCGCAGACGGGCGTTGCTGCGCGCGTAGAGCCGGGCGCGGCCTTCCATCGTCTCGCTGGCCCGCACGGTGACCGGGAGGTTCTCTACGACGAGAGGTCCGAAGCGCCGCCCACGCCAGACGGCCGCGGCCAGTGCGACCAGCACCAGCAGGATGAGGGTCGGTGTGACCCAGCCGGGCGTCAGCTCGCCGAGGGACGGCGACCCGGTGCCCGGCACATCGGCGATCGTCGGCAGGTACCAGATGAGTTCGTCGTCTGCGCCCAGCAGGTTGAGGGCGAGAGCGGCATGTCCGGCCTGGCCGATCCTCTCGTTGCTGAACAGCGTTCCGTCGGCGATCAGGGTGAGAGTCCGGTCGGCGGTGACCCGCCCGACCAGGGCGAAGGCGTTTTCCCCCGAGGGGAAGCATCCGGTCAGCTCGGCGTCGTCGGCCGGGATGGTGAGCGTGGGCCCACCGGGCGAGAGCTTGTCGGCCTTGACCGCGGCCTCGACCGTGCAAGCGGCGCGGGAAACCGTGGCCGGGGATACGCCGCCGAAACCCACCGAGGGCGTCAACGTCTGCAGGATCAGGAAATCCGGGGATGCCACGACCGTGCGCGAGGCGAGGGCGGACATCGCGCTCAGCTGGTCGTCGGTCAGGTAGCCGCTCTCGTCGAAGAAGAACACGGTGGGGTCGGCGGCGGCGCCGGCCAGTCTTCGTGCCTCCGCGAGGGTGTCGGCGGTGGTGACGTCGACGCCCTGCCGGCGGAGCACTTCGACGAGCGCTCGCGCGCCGGCGGGCGCCGCACTGTCGGCCTCGAGGGGCTTTCCGCCGGTACCGCCGCCCGCGGCGAGAACGGTGCCGACGACGGCGACGAGCAGCGCGCCGATACCGGCGATCAGCCAGTACCGGGCCCGGCGCCCCGCTTCCCGCAGGGTCGGTGTGGAGGAGACGGCGTCCTCGGCCGGCGGGGAGGCCGCCGCAGTCCTGAGGAAATTCATGGTTGCTTCGTCTGTGCGGGGTCCTCGCGGTGCAGCGGTCGGGCGGCCCGCAGGTCGCTTTCGAGCGCGGCCAGAGCGAGGAAGCGTTGCTCGGTGCCTTCGATCCCCAGGTAGCGCACCCCGTCGAAGAGCTCTGCCGCGTCGGCGAGGCGCACCCGTTCGCCCGGGAAAGCCTCGGCGGCCCGGGCCGCGAAGGAGTGCGCCGTGGTGCCCGGCGTCACGATCAGGATGGTGCGCTCGGACAATCCGCGCGCCAGCGCCCGGAACATTTCGGCACTGGCCAGGTTCCAGTCCCGGTGGGAGGCGGCAGCCAGCGCGGCACGTCGGAGGTCAGTGGCGGCACGACGGTCGTCGACGCCGAAGAGATCGGTTGCGAGCCGGCTGCGTCGGTTCAGCCGAGGCAGTCCGAAGATGAGGACGGCCGCAACGATCATGACCACCACGGCCACGGTCAGGAGCAGCGGAACCCAGGCGGCGAACCCGTCGGCCGATGGCGCGGTGAGGGAGGTGAACCAGTCGAGGACCGAGGTCGACAACCGGTCGAACCAGGTGGGCCGGGCGGCCTCGTACGGGGCTTTGGCGAGTTCTTCCCGCAGCCACTGCCGGGCTTCGGGCGCGTCGGGATCGATCGGTATCGCCCCGCGGATCAGCGTGTGAATGTGCCACCCCTCGATCATGCCCAGGCGGCCTCCGGGGTGCCCGCCGTCTTCGACAGGTAGGGATCCTCGCCCGAGCCGGGCGCTGCCTCGACGAATCGGGCCAGTTCGAGGTCGAGGCCCTCCTTGCGCATCCGCAGGTCGATGTAGATCAGGGCGCTCGTGGCCGACTGCACCACGGCTGCGACGGCCCCCAGCACCAGGCCGATGAGAATGGTCAGCACGTACAGGATGATCGACGGGAGGTACCCATCGAACGCCGCGTTCGGGTCGACGAGGGAGACGGCCGCCCCGAACAGCAGGGACAGCGGCGTCGTCACGATCTGGGAGACGACGTTCACGACCGCCGAAACCAGGAGCTGCACGCCGAACGTGCGCCAGAAGTAGCCGCGGGTCAATGACCAGGACCGCCCCACCGCCGACCGGATGCCCAGTCGTTCCAGCACGATCACGCTCGGCACGAGCGAGGTCTTGGTGAACACCCAGATGCCCAGTGCGATGAGGGCCATCGTGCCGAGGACGCCGGTCGCCACCGCCACGCCCACGCCCGATCCGCCGAGGGAGACGAAGAACACCACGATTCCGGCCACGAGGGCGATGGCCGCGATCAGGCCCGCGCTCAACATCAGGGTCCAGAGCACCAGCGGCCAGAGTCGGGGCAGCACGGCGCGCCACAGGGCGCCGAGACGCAGCTTCTCTCCCAGCGTGGCGCGGGCCACCTCGATCACGATGACACCCTGCAACAGAGCGGATGCGACCACGGCCAGAGCCACCGGCACGATGGCCGAGAGCACAATGCCGAGGGTCGCCCCGGCCTGGAGCGCGTCGCGGTCCTCGAGCGGAGCGCTCTCCACCCGTGCGAGTGCGAAGTACGAGACCAGGCCCACCACGACGACGGCGATCAGGGCGACGCCGGCCTGGACGAGCAGCGCGCTGCCGAAGGTGGCCTTCGGATTGCGGCGCAGAACCTGGAACGGAGCCCACAGCAGGGTTCCGAAACCCAGCGGCCGCAGGGGGATCAGCCCCGGCCTCGGCGGGGGCGTCCACGCCTGCGCGGGGCCCCAGGCCGGGGGCGTTCCCGCGCCGAGAGCACCGTTCGGCAGCGCCGGCGGCACGAAGCCGGCGGGCGCGAGAGGTGGTTTCTGCTCGTCGCCGACCGGAACGTTGCGGCCGTCGTCGGTCGGGGAGTGCCAGTTCTGCGGGTCCGTCACGAGATCTATGCTGGCATACCTCGGAGAGTCATGAGCGTCTTGAGCGTACACACGGTGCCGTCGACTACTCTTAAGCCAGTGATTGCAGGACTCACCGGGGAATTTTGGGTGACTGAGCGGAAAACGGATTGATGAACGCACGCATTCTTGTCGTCGACGACGACACCGCGCTGGCCGAAATGATCGGCATAGTGCTCAACGCCGAGGGCTTCGAGCCGGTCTTCTGCGCCGACGGCTCTCTGGCCCTGGACGCTTTTCACGCTGTCAAGCCCGACCTGGTCCTGCTGGACCTCATGCTTCCCGGCCTTGACGGCATCGAGGTGTGCAGCCTGATCCGCGCCGAATCCGGCACCCCCATCATCATGCTGACCGCGCGAACGGACACGACGGATGTCGTCAAGGGCCTCGAGTCCGGCGCGGACGATTACATGGTCAAGCCGTTCAACCCCAAGGAACTGGTCGCGCGCATCCGCACACGCTTGCGCCCGGTTTCGGCGGAGACCCCCGCCAGCCTGCAGATCGGGGACCTGGTCGTCGACGCCGCCGGGCACGAGGTCAGGCGCGGCACGCGGCAGATCAACCTCACCCCTCTCGAATTCGATCTGCTGCTGGCTCTCGCGTCCAAGCCCCAGCAGGTCTTCACCCGGGAGATGCTGCTGGAGCAGGTCTGGGGCTACCACTACAAGGCGGACACCCGCCTCGTCAACGTGCACGTGCAGCGTCTGCGCGCCAAGGTCGAAGACGACCCGGACAACCCCCGCATCGTGATGACGGTGCGCGGGGTCGGCTATCGGGCCGGCGCGGCCGGCTAGATTCCTCGTGGTTGGCGGCACCGGGTACACCCGCAGCACCTGGCGGGATTGGCGGGATTGGCGGGATTGGCGGGACTGGCGCGGCTGGCCGACCAGGATCGCCCGGCTGTGGCGGTCCTCGCTCCAGTTCCGCACGGTGACCATCACGGTGGCGCTGTCCGGGGTGGCCATCATGGTGGTCGGGGTCTACATCTCGGTGAGCGTGGGCAACGACCTGTTCCAGTCGAGGCTGAACCAGGTGCTCGTCGACTCGAACCGGGCCACGACCGCAGCCCAGGGCATCTTCGACGCCTCCGACGCCGCGGACCGGGTGGAGGTGCAGACCCTGGTGGGCTCCGCCCGCACCCTGGTCACCGCGGCATCCTCGTCCCAGATGATCGCCATCTTCCGGGCTCCCGGCCAGGACGCCTCCACCGTTGCACCGCAGGATTCCTCGTCGTTCGGGGCTTCGACCGGAGTGATCACGCCCGATCTCCGCCTCCAGGTGCAGGAGAACGCCGGGGAGCAGTTCTGGCAGTCGGTGACTCTGGCGACGGATGACGGTGGGCAGGTGCCCGGCATCGTCGTCGGTTCCCAGCTCACCGTGCCGGTGGCCGGCCGGTACGAGCTGTACATCGGCTACAGCCTGGCCGACGCCGAGGCGACCCTGGCCTTCGTGCAGCGCACCCTCGGCATCGCCGGCCTGGTGCTGATCCTGCTGATCGGCGCGGTGACCTGGATCGTGGTGCGCCTGGTGGTCACCCCGATCCGAGTGGCCGCGGCCACCAGCCAGCGGCTTGCCTCCGGCGACCTCGGCGTGCGCATCCCGGAGAAGGGCGAAGACGTCATCGCGACGCTGGCCCGGTCCTTCAACGGGATGGCGGACAGCCTGCAGAGCCAGATCAAGGAGCTCGCCGACCTGTCCGAGGTGCAGCAGCGCTTCGTGTCGGACGTCTCGCACGAGCTGCGCACCCCTTTGACGACGATCCGGCTGGCCGGCGACGTTCTCTACGACCACCGGTCCACGTTCCCACCGGCGGTCGAACGCACGGCCGAACTCCTGCACACGCAGGTCGAGCGGTTCGAGCTGCTGCTGAGCGACCTGCTCGAGATCAGCAAATACGACGCCGGGTCGGTGGAACTGGAGACCGAACCCACCAACCTGGTGCACCTGGCCGAAGACGCCATCGACGGGCTGCGCTCCCTCGGGGATTCCAAGGGCACGGTGCTGACCCTGGTGGCGCCGGGCGGGCACCTCGACGCGGACGTCGATCCCCGCCGCATCCGGCGCATCATGCACAACCTGATCGGCAACGCCATCGAGCACGGGGAGGGCAAGCCGATCATCGTGTCCGTGGACAGCAATGAGAGCGCGGTGGCCCTGTCGGTGCGCGACTACGGCATGGGCATGAGCCAGTCGGAGATGGCCCATGTCTTCGACCGGTTCTGGCGGGCCGACCCGTCGCGCAAGCGCACCATCGGCGGCACCGGCCTCGGACTGTCGATCTCTCTCGAAGACGCCGTCGTACACGGCGGCTGGCTGCAGGTCTGGTCGCACCCGGGGGAGGGCTCCTGCTTCCGGCTGACCCTGCCGCGCACCGCGAACGGAACGCTCTCGAGTTCGCCGAGCCCACTGCCTCCGGCCGATGCCGGCGGCGCCACGGCCGCCCGAGGAACGGAAGGGCACTATGCGTAGTCGAACCCGGATGTTCGCGGGCCTGGTCGCGCTCGCGGTGGCTCTGACCGGATGCGCGGGCATCCCGCGCGACGGGGGAGTGCGCGAAGGGCAGGCCGTGCAGCCCGGTGCCACCCCGGCGCCCGTGTTCCTGCCCTCGCGGCCGCAGAAGGACGCCACCCCCGAGGCGATCCTGCGCGGCTTCATCGACGCGGCGACGAGCCCCGACAACGATTACGCAATCGCCCGGGAGTTCCTGGCGCCGAACTACAGCAGCTCCTGGGAGCCGGACACCGGGGTGACCATCGACGACGCCACCGGGCGCAGCATCGTCGCCGTCAGCGAGGGCCAGATGCAGTTCTCGGTGAATCCGATCGCGGAGGTGGATGAGCGCGGCGAGTACCGCGAGGTCGAGTCACCGACCGCCGTGGCCCTCCGCTACCAGTTCGTGCAGGTCGGCGGCCAGTGGCGCATCGGAGCGGCCCCGAACGGCACCGTGGTCGACCGGAACATCTTCCAGGATGTCTTCACATCCCAGGCGCTCTACTTCTACGACCCGGGCTTCGGCTACCTGGTGCCCGATCTGCGCTGGTACCCGCGCGGCGGGGCCACCCTGACCAAGATCGTCAACGGACTGCTCGACGGCCCCAGCCCCTGGCTCACCGGGGCCGTCGTGACGGCGTTTCCGGATGGCACGAAGCTCACCGCGGATGCCGTGCAGGTCGTCGCCAGGGACGCCAAGGTCGACCTCAACAGCGAAGCCCTGAAGGCCGACCGGGTCACCCTGCAACGCATGCAGGCCCAGCTCTCCAACAGCCTCCCGGCCGGGCTGACCGCCACCATCACCGTCAACCGCAACCTTCAGGACATCGTCGAGCTGAGCGCGAACGCCCCGACCGTGAATTCCCGCGTCGACGCACGGGCGCTGATCCTGCGGGACGGCGAGTTCGGGTTCCTCGCGGCGAGCGGCTCCTCGATCACCCCGATCGCCGGCCTGTCCGCCTCGATCGTCGCCCTGGGTCCGACCGCTGTCACCCTTTCGCCCGGTCAGACGGCGGCCGCAGTGCTGAGCGCATCGGGCGTCTACGGGGTCCGGGTCGGCGACGACCCCGTGCAGCTCGATCCCCGCCAGGGTCTGATCGCACCCTCCATCGACAACTACGGCTTCGTCTGGTCGGTGCCCGCCGCCCGTCCCGGGGAGCTGTTCGTCTACGGCCCGAACGGCGATGCGACCGCCGTTCCCACACCCTGGCCGGAGGCCGCGGCGATCCAGTCGCTGCGCGTGTCGCGGGACGGCACCCGGCTGATCGCCCTGGTCCAGTCCGGCAAGGACAGCCGATTCGTCGTCACCGCCATCAGGCGGGACAAGAGCACCCCGGTGGCACTGGGCGACGCGGTGCTTCTGGCCGCGCCGGAAGGAACGGCCGTGGATGCGGCCTGGATCGACGAGCTCACCGTGGCCTGCCTGACCCGCCTGCCGAGCGGTGAGGAACGGATCCTGGCCGTGCAACCAGGCGGTCTCAGCACGCGCCTCGAGTCCGCGCCGGACAGCGTCACGATGGTCGGCAGCAACAATCTGCGCGACCTGCGTGCCCTCTCGTCCACTGGCGGCCTCCTGGTGCAGCGCGGTGCCGGCTGGCAGGAACGACTGGTCGGTGTCACTCTCCTGGCCACCCAGCAGGGGATCGTCGGGTAGCTCCTCCACCGATCGTGCGGGAGCTTGTTCCGCACCGGTCTCCGCCTCGCGGCCGGGCCGGCCGGGCCTTGACCCCCACGATGGCGGGATGCGCCCGCCACATGGTCTCTCCCGAGCCGCCCTCGACGCGTGGGCGGTGGTGATGCCCACCGAGTGCAGCGGCTGCGGACTGCCCGACCGCGCCCTGTGCGGGGTCTGCCTGGCCGGGCTGGCACCTCAGGTGCACGGCTCCGAACGAGCGGGCGTGCTGGTGTGGTCTGCCCTGGACTATTCCGGGGTGGCCCGCCGCGTCCTGGGGGCGTTCAAGGACGGTGGCCGAACGGATGCCGCCGGCGCGCTGGCCGCTCCGCTCCGGGCCGCCGTGTCCGCGGCGCTGGAACCGGTCCTGGAGGGTGCCGGCGTGCACCTCGTGACCGTCCCCTCGTCCCGGCAGGCGTGGCGCATCCGGGGCTATCACCCGGTCAACCTGCTGCTCGGCCACTCCGGGCTCCGGGCGACCCCGGTGCTCCGGCCCGTGGGCCAGACGCAGGACCAGGTCGGCCTGGGCAGCGCGGAGCGGGGGCGGAACCGCACCGGTTCGCTGGTCGCTCTCCGTCCGCTCCACGGCTTCCGTGCGCTGGTGGTCGACGACATCCTGACCACCGGGGCCACGATCCTCGAGGTGCGACGCGCCGTGCTCGCTGCGGGCGGCGAAGTCGTCGGCGTGGCCACTCTGGCGGAAACACGGCGTCGTTTCCCCGTCGCCAGACGTTCATCGGAAACAGATTGACAAAAGGCTGTGACTTATCCCTCGCACACGGCTACGGTGGTCGTGAAGGCGCGTAATAATCGCCCAGATACGGGCGGTTCGCCAGATCTGGAGGTCGTCATGGAAACTAACATCGTTGGACGAAACCTAGGGATCACTGATCGTTTCCGGGAGTACGCCACCGAGAAGGCCGAGAAGGTCGCCGGCCTCGCCGACAAGGCGCTGGCTCTCGAGATCAAGCTGAGCCGCCACCGTGAGAAGAACGGTGCCACGGGCAACGACCGGGTCGAACTGACCCTGATCGGCAAGGGTCCGATCGTGCGGGCCGAAGCCGACGGCTCCGACAAGTACGCGGCGTTCGACGTCGCCCTGGGGCGGTTGCTCGAACGGGTGCGCCGCGCGAAGGACCGCCAGAAGCTGCACCGTGGCGGGGCCCACCGGCCCATCTCCCTGCACGACGCGGCATCCGTCGACTTCAGCGTGGTCGACATCACGCCGGCCGACGCCGAGGTCCTCGAGCGGGTGCGCACCGGTGCGATCCCCGTCGTGAAGTCTGAAGCGCCCGCGGCCGAAGAAACGGACGACGTCTACAACCCGGTCGTCATCCGGCGCAAGGTGTTCGCGGCGGCCCCGATGACCGTCGATGACGCCCTCTACTTCATGGAACTCGTCGGTCACGACTTCTACCTGTTCCAGGATGCCGTCACGAAGCGCCCGAGCGTCGTCTACCGCCGCAAGGGCTGGGACTACGGCGTGATCGAACTGGACGAGAACGCCGATGAGGCCGGGGAAGCCGTGCCGCCCTCCCGGGAGCGCAGCAACTGACCATCTAGCCTTGTTATAGTTGCCGCATGCCGGACGCTGTGAGCGTGCGGCAACGACGACAGGCGTGTGCACACGCCGTGACGACTAGTGGAGTGCATTCGTGGCCTCAATTCTGGAAAAAGTACTTCGTGTCGGTGAAGGACGCCTACTGCGTCGTCTCGAGCAGTATGCGAAGGCCACCAACGCGCTGGAAGATGATTTCAGCCACCTCACCGATGAGGAACTGAAGAACGAGACCGTGGTGCTGCGTGAGCGCTACTCGGGTGGTGAGTCGCTGGACGACTTGCTGCCCGAGGCGTTCGCCGCCGTGCGCGAAGCCTCGACCCGAACCCTGGGGCTGCGCCACTTCGACGTGCAGCTGATGGGCGGGGCGGCCCTGCACCTCGGCAACATCTCCGAGATGAAGACCGGCGAGGGCAAGACCCTCGTGGCCACGACGGCGGCATACCTGAACGCCATCACCAGCCGCGGCGTGCACATCATCACGGTCAACGACTACCTCGCCAGCTACCAGAGTGAGCTGATGGGGCGCGTGTTCCGCGCCCTCGGCATGACCACCGGCTGCATCCTGTCCGGGCAGACGCCCGCCCAACGCCACGAGCAGTACCTGGCCGACATCACCTACGGAACGAACAACGAGTTCGGCTTCGACTACCTGCGCGACAACATGGCCTGGCAGGCCTCCGACATGGTGCAGCGCGGCCACTACTTCGCCATCGTCGACGAGGTGGACTCGATCCTGATCGACGAGGCTCGCACGCCTCTGATCATCTCCGGTCCCGCATCCGGCGAGGCCAACCGCTGGTTCACCGAGTTCGCGAGCCTGTCGACCAAGCTGATCCCCGACGTCGACTTCGAGGTCGACGAGAAGAAGCGCACCGTGGGCGTGTTGGAACCCGGCATCGAAAAGGTCGAGGACTACCTCGGCATCGACAACCTGTACGAGTCCGCGAACACCCCGCTGATCTCCTTCCTGAACAATTCGATCAAGGCCAACGCCCTGTTCAAGAAAGACAAGGACTACGTCGTGATGAACGGCGAGGTGCTGATCGTCGATGAGCACACCGGGCGCATCCTGATGGGCCGTCGCTACAACGAGGGAATCCACCAGGCGATCGAAGCCAAGGAGGGTGTCGCGGTCAAGGCGGAGAACCAGACCCTGGCGACGGTCACCCTGCAGAACTACTTCCGGCTCTACTCGAAGCTGTCCGGCATGACCGGTACCGCGGAGACCGAGGCCGCCGAGTTCATGAGCACGTACAAGCTCGGAGTGGTGTCCATCCCCACGAACAAGCCGATGAAGCGCATCGACCAGTCCGATCTGATCTACAAGAACGAAGAGGCCAAGTTCGGCCAGGTCGTCGAGGACATCGTCGTCCGGCACGAGAAGGGCCAGCCGGTCCTGGTCGGTACGACGAGCGTCGAGAAGAGCGAATACCTGTCGCGACTGCTCGCCAAGAAGGGCGTGCGCCACGAGGTGCTCAACGCCAAGAATCACGCCAGGGAGGCCGCAATCGTCGCGCAGGCCGGACGCCTGGGCTCGGTGACCGTCGCCACCAACATGGCCGGTCGAGGCACCGACGTCATGCTCGGCGGCAACGCCGAGTTCCTCGCCGTCGCCCAGATGAACGCGAAGGGCCTGAGCCCGGTCGAAACCCCCGAAGAGTACGAGATCGCCTGGGACGACGTCTTCGACGCCGTCAAGGCGGAGGTCGCCGTGGAAGCCGCGAAGGTCGTCGATGCCGGAGGCCTCTACGTGCTCGGCACCGAACGGCACGAGTCCCGCCGCATCGACAACCAGCTGCGCGGTCGCAGCGGACGCCAGGGCGACCCGGGTGAGAGCCGCTTCTACCTGTCCCTGACCGATGACCTGATGCGACTCTTCAACGCGGGCGCCGCCGAAAGCCTGATGGGCCGCCAGGGGATTCCCGACGACATGGCGATCGAATCCAAGGTCGTCAGCCGGGCCATCCGCAGCGCGCAGGCGCAGGTCGAGGGCCGCAACGCCGAGATTCGCAAGAACGTGCTCAAGTATGACGACGTGCTGAACCGCCAGCGCGAGGCGATCTATGGCGACCGCCGCCACATCCTGGAGGGCGACGACCTGCACGAGCGCACGCAGCGCTTCCTGGAAGACGTCGTCGACGAGGTCCTCGAGGTGCACACGGGTGAGGGCAACGGCGACGACTGGGACTTCGACGCCCTGTGGACCGAGCTCAAGACGCTGTACCCGGTGGGACTGACCATCGACGAGGTTGTCGCCGAGGCCGGCAACCGCGGCAAGATCAACCGCGACTTCATGCGCCGTGAGATCCTCTCGGATGCCAAAGTCGCCTACCAGCACCGGGAAGAGTCGCTGGGTTCCCCGGCGATGCGTGAACTCGAGCGCCGCGTCGTCCTGTCGGTCATCGACCGCCGCTGGCGCGAGCACCTCTATGAGATGGATTATCTGAAGGACGGTATCGGCCTGCGCGCCATGGCCCAGCGCGACCCGCTGGTGGAGTACCAGCGCGAGGGTTTCGTCATGTTCCAGCAGATGATGGGTCAGATCCGCGAGGAAACCGTCGGCTTCCTGTTCAACCTCGAGGTTGAGGTCAGCCAGGCGCCGGGCGCCGTCGCCGGTCCCGTCGTCGCCGCCAAGGGGCTCGCCCCGTCCGCGGCCCCCGAGGAGAAGCTCAGCTACACCGCCCCGAGCGATTCGGGGGGCGTCGAGGTGCGCAACCAGCGCGGGCAGATCCAGCAGGCCGCCACGGACCGTGCCCGCCGGGCGAGCGCTCCGGACCCCGTCGATGAGGCGGAGCCGGACGTGGCGGCCGGACCGCCCCAGCGCGGGACATTCGGCCAGCGCGGTGACGCCGCGAAGCCCGCTCCGGCCAATCGCTCCGAGCGGCGCGCGCAGGGGAAGAAGTAGCGGGGCTGCCGGTCACAACACGTTGATGGCGCTCGCCCGCCAGCGCTGGTCCAAACCCTCCAGGCGCAGGGCCACGGCGCGCACGCGCACCTTGCTGTGCACCATCACCACGGCCTCGATCACACCGTCCCGGGGCTCGGAAATCGTGACCCGGCCGATCGTGAAAGCCGGGCGCTGGGCCCTCTGACCCTTGACGGAGCGCGCCCGAGCCGAGAGCACCACCCGTTTCAGCAGGTGCCGGTAAACGTCGTCACTGACCCACCGGGCGAGCTGGTCGAGCTCGCGGGCGCCGGCGAGCACCTCGATCACGCAGCGGGTGAGGTTGATCAGCAGCGGTTCCGGGTCCGGCAATTGGTCCCGGGTGCTGGGCTGGTGGCCGAAGAAATCGTCCTCGACGAACTTGTTGTCCCGTGAGCGGGGTTGGCGTGCCGGGGTGGCGGCTGGATCGCTCATGACTCCTCCGAGGTGCGTGAATCCGCTGTCAGTGGCAGACCTGCCGTGGCATGCGGGTGGCTCAAGGGTTCGGGTGGATCAGGGGTGCGGCGGAGCAGGTGACGGTGAGCCGGGGCACCCCCATCTGGGGGTGCCTGAACGCTGATCGACACTCAACCAGCCCGGGCCGGCGGTGTCGAGTGTTTATAAGGCCTGTGGATAACCCGGGCAGGGTCTCGGCGGGGCGGGCTAACTTCGGGATGTGCGCTGGGACAACCTGTTCGACGACCTCGAGGGGCAGCTCGAACACGAGTTGCGCGCCGAGGAGATCGACCTGCGCGCAGAGGAAGAGCGGCTGCGGCTGGGTCGGCTGTCCCTGCGCAACCGCTTGACCGGTCTCGCGCGTGCGCCCGGCACGGGAGTGCTGCGAATCGTGCTCGCGCTGGGGGAGACGATCACCGTGCGCCCGACCACCTTCGGGCGGGACTGGCTCGCGGGCGATCTGCTGGATTCCCCCTCCACCGGCTCCCAATGCGTGCTCCCGCTGTCCGCCGTGGCCGGGGTCGTCCTGCGCCGGGGGGAGATCCCCGTGTCGCTGGGCACCGAGCCGGAATCCGCCGCCCGGGTCGTGGACCGCATCGGCCTGGCATTCGTGCTGCGGGACCTCTGCCGGCGGCGTTCGAACGTGGAGGTGCACACCCGGGCCGGCGTGCTTCCCGGCACCATCGACCGGGTCGGACGGGACCATATCGACCTGGCCCTGCACGCTCCGGGCACCCTGCGGCGCGAAGCGGAGGTGCACCAGTACCGCATCGTGCCGGTGGCCGAGATCCAGCTCGTGCGGCTGCCCTGACAGCGGAAGCGCGGGCCACCGGCCCCTGGGCCGGGTCAGTCGTCGGGACGGATGATCGTGCCGCCGGACAGCTCGGGGATGTTTCCGAAGTCAGACTGCTGCCACAGCGACATGCGCCGGGCCTCCTCATACTTGGCCTCGATGAAGGACTCGAGCACGATGCGTTCGACCCGCCACACACCCGCGCCGCCGGCACCGATCGTGCCTGACTCGCCCGCCCGGGTGCTCTGGGTGCCGAGCCGGATGGCGGGCAGCTCGCCGGTGCGCACCAGCTCCAGCACCTCGGCCGCCGTCAGCGACAGGATCTCCGCGGTGTCGGCGAGGGTGAGGAACCGGCCCACGCCGGAGGCAGCCTCGGAATCGTTCATGAATCGATTATCCGTCGGTGGGCGGCCCCGCATCCGACTGGAATGAGGCTGTGGATAACTTTCCCGCGTGGGGGCGGAGACGGTCACGATGGAGTTCGAGACGAACTCTCGAGCAACGAGTCAGTACCGACGAGGCAGCATCAACGACTGAGTACGGGGGAGGCAGGCGACCGTGAGCAAGCCGGCAAGGAACACACGACGCAGATTCTGGTTCGACCCCCGTTTCGCCATCGGGCTGGCGCTGGTGGTCGCTGCCGTCGGGGGCGTCTACCTGATCGTCTCCGCCAGCGACCAGACCACGGCGGTCTTCACCGCGCGCTCGGCGCTCGCCGTGGGGGACCGGGTGGAGGCGGCCGATCTGGTCCCCACGCAGGTGCGTCTCGGCGGAACGGGAGACCTGTACGTGACGCCCGACCGGCTGCCGGACGACGGGTTGGTCGTCACGCGCACGATCGCTGCGGGGGAACTCGTTCCGGCCTCGGCGGTCGGGCGCACCACCGGCACCGAGGTCACAAGCGTCGTGGTGGAGCTGACCAGTGGCCTGGCCGCGAACATCGGCCCCGGTTCCGTGGTCGATGTCTGGTCCGCACGCAAGACCGACCCGAACACGTTCGGGCCCCCGACGGTGCTCGTCGACCAGGCCGCGGTCGTGCGCCTGGTCGAGCCGACCGGTCTCGTGGCGGGAGGCGGCATCCGAACACTGGAGATTCTGGTGCCCAAGGACGCCGTCGCCGCGGTGCTCGAGTCCATCGCGAACCGCGACGCCATCGCCGTCGTGCCCGTCAACGAACCGCTGGAGCAGTGATCGTGGCCACCCTCGCGCTGGCTCTCGACCGGCACACGGAAGACCGGCTGCTGATTGACATCATCGAGCAGGGCCATGTGATCGTGGCGCGCTCGGCGACGGCGGGCGACGTGATCCTCGCCCTGCGGCAGAGCTCACCCGAGGTGGTGATCGTCGGTGCAGGCCGCGCCACGCTCACGGCCGAACTGATCACCGCCTGCGACGCCCACGGCGCCCGGGTGATCGCGCTCGCCGCGAACGACCAGGACCGGCGGAATGCGGCCGGGCTCGGGCTCTTCGACGTGGTGGACGCCGCCGCCGACTGGGCCGAAACCGAGGCGCTGATCGGCGCCGGGTTTGCCATTCCGCTGCGGGTCGGCGATCCCGCGGGCTCGCCCGGGGCGCGGCGGCAGGCCACGGTCATCGCCGTCTGGGGTCCCGCGGGAGCCCCGGGCCGCACCACCCTGGCGATCAACATCGCGGCGGAGATCGCCGCCGCCGGGCACACCGTCGCCCTGGCGGACATCGACACCTACAGCGGTTCGGTGGCGCCGAGCCTGGGGATGCTCGACGAGGCGCCGGGTTTCGCGGCCGCGTGCCGCCTGGCGGGCTCGGACAGCTTCACCCGCTCCGAGTTCGAGCGCATCGCCCAGCGCTACAACTCCCCGCAGGGAGCCTTCTGGGTGCTCACCGGCATCGGGCGGCCGTCCCGTTGGCCCGAGCTCTCCGGCGAGCGGGTGACGCGCACCATCGACGCACTGCGCAACTGGGTCGACTATGTCGTGCTCGACACCGGGTTCAGCCTCGAAAGCGACGAGGAGATCTCCAGCGACCTGTTCGCGCCACGCCGCAACGCCGCCACCCTCACGGGCCTCGGACTGGCCGACCACGTCGTCGCCTGCGGGCTCGCAGACCCGGTCGGGATGGCCCGGTTCCTGCGCGCCTGGGTGGACCTGGCCGATGTGGTCACGACCGCCCAGGTCAGCGTGGTGATGAACCGGGTGCGCCGGGGCGCGGTCGGGCTGGACCCGAACGGGCAGGTCGTGTCGGCGCTGCGGCGGTTCGGCGGCATCGAGTCACCGATCCTGGTGCCGCAGGACCAGCCGTCCACGGATGCGGCCATCGTCGCCGGGCGCACGCTGCGGGACGCCGCGCCGAAGTCCCCGGCGCGCACCAGCATCCGTCGCTTCGTGCGCACGGAACTGCTGCCGGTGCCCGCGCCCGCCACAGGGCGACGCCGCCGGGAATCACGATGGCGGCGGCCCGCCGTGGCCACCTGAGCGGGCCGGCGGTGACGCTAGTCCCGAAGCGGAATCACCTCGACCCGGTCGCCGGGGCCGGTGACGACCAGCACCCGTTTTCCGGTCACGCCGGTGAGGGCCCGGGTGAGCTGCTCCGGCGTTGCCGCGGAGCCGGCACCGTCGGCGCGCTTCAGCACGGAGACGGCCGCGCCGCCGGTGGCCGCGCCGATCGCCTGGCTCAAGGGTTCCGGGTCGGCATCCGTGACCAGGATCACCCGGCCGACGGTGCGCGCCGGCTGCGGGGCCGCCGCGCTCACCGAGCGGTCGCGTCGCCAGACGGCGAAGTGGTAGCCGGCAACGAGGCCGGTGGCCACCAGCAGGCCGAGCGGGGCCCGCACCCGGTCGACCAAGCTGTCCCCGGTGAAGTCGCCGAGGGCGAATTCGAAGAGCCGGTAGCCGATCACCAGGAGGGTCACGATCGCGACGACCGCGCTCACGCCGAACACCAGGATGAGATAGACCCTCCGCCCCGTGGAGTGGACCTCCGCGGGGGAGAGTTGCTGCGTCGGCTGCCAGGCCAGCCACCAGACCGGGCCGCCGACCACGAGGGCGCTGATGCCGCCGAGCAGGAGGGACCGGGCGTCCGAACCGGCGAGCGGGGTGGTGGTGGTGGCGAGGATGGCGTTCACCACCACGCCCAGCCCGGTGGCCGCGGACACGAGACCCACGCCGGAGGTCACCAGCTTCGTCGCCAGTCTCGTCGGTGGCGACCGGCCCAGGGTCAGTCCACGGTGGTAGCTCCAGACCAGCGCGCCGATCACGGCTGCGGAGATGCCGAAGCCGAGGAGGCCGACGATGTCGGTGACCGGGTCGGTGCGGTCGAAGGCCAGCCTGAGCAGCACGAACAGCACGGTTCCGGCCCCGCTCAGTGTCAGGATGGCCGCCCCGGCCACGCCCACGGCCACGAGCGCCAGATCGGCGAGGCCTCCGCGCAGATCGCGGGCCCGGCCCCGGATCCAGTGCCACCACCAGACGACCAGCCCGCCGGCGAACCAGATCAGCGCCTGGAGGGTCAACCGCCACCAGGGGTCGCCCTGGGTGAGGCTCGGCGCGAAGGCGTCCACGGCGGCGTCGAGCAGGGAGCTGATCGCCGTGACGGCGCCGCCCACCGCGATCACGAGACCGAAGACGGAACCGAGGATCGGGGCCACGGTGACGAGCCGGGTGGGACTCTTCTCCCGGTCCCGGGACATCCACACATGCCAGACCCACACGCCGGCCCAGACCACGCCGGTGGCGAAGAGACGCGGCCGCCAGTCCCCGCGCACGAGCACGGCCGCCGTGGTCAGCAGGGCGGTGCTGAAGGTGACCAGGGAGACCGTGGACATACCGGCCAGATAGAGGCCCCAGGCGATGGATGACCGTTCCGCACCATCCATCCGGCGCCACAGCACCCACCAGAGCACCGCGGCGAACGGGCCGGCGATGAGGGTGAACGCGAGCGAGCGGGCGAGCCCGGAGACGTCGCTGGAGGCGAGCGCGTTGCCGGCATCGAGGAGGCGCCCGAGCAGGCCGCTCACCCCGATGGCGGCGATCACGACCAGGGCGAACAGCAGGACGAACACGATCACCCGGCGCACCGTGGGCTGGGCCGCGCTCTCCCCGTGCGGGGACGATTTGCGCACCGCGATCACGATGCCGGCGATGCCGCCGCCGATCACCAGGACGGCGACCAGCAGCACCACGCCGACCATCAGGAGCCGGCCTTCGGGTTCGGGCAGAAGCTGAGCTCGTAGGGGGCGTCCTCGATCAGCCATGTGCCGTCGGCAAGAACCAGGTCGAAGACGCCCTGGGTCTCATACTCGTCGGCGCCGAAGGGGCCGCTGCCGTAGGAGGTGACGATGGACACCTTCACGTCGGCGGACTCGGCGCGAACGGTGGTCGAGACGAGGGTGACCCGCGGGTTGTCGGTGGGCCCCCGGTCGAAGTCCTCGCACCCCTCGAACGCGCCCTCGGTGAGGTACTCGCCGGCGGCCTGCTCGTCGCCGTCGATGATGGCCGCGGTGTAGGCCTGGACGACGCCTTCCGGGGTGTCCGGGTCCAGCTTCTCGGGTTCGCCGCCGGTGAAGACGACGAGGAGGGCGATGACGACCAGCGCTCCGATCACGGACAGAAGGACCACCAGGGTCCGATCGGGTTTCCCGCTTGCTGTGCTCATAGGCTCAGCTTGGCCCAATCCGCCTTGAGGCACCATCACGCGTGCGGGGGCCTAGGCTATGAACCGTGTCGACGCTCAGTAACCTCGTACTCGCCCAGGGCCGCAGCAGCGCGGAGGATGTGGATTGGCTCCATATGCTCGTCGCGGACGGCCAGCTCCTGGCGGACCTCGCCTTCGCCGACATCGTGGTCTGGGTGCCCAGCAGCACCGGCGGCTTCGTGGCCGTGGCCCATGCCCGGCCGTCGAGCGCCGCCACCCTTTTCTATCGGGACTTCGTCGGGCAGAGCATCAAGGTCGAGTGGCGCCAGCAGGTCACCGAGGCCTACGAGACGGCGAAGATCATCGACACCACGGCTCCCGACTGGTACGAGGAGACCCCCACCCGGGTGCGCGCGATCCCGGTGCGGCGGCGGCTCAGCTCCAGCGGCTCGCAGATCTCGGACACGCCGGTGGCGGTGCTCACCCGGCACACGAACCTGAGCGAGGCACGAACGCCGAGCCGGCAGGAACTGACCTTCAACGACTGCGCCAATGACCTCTTCGCCATGATCGCGTCCGGCGATTTCCCCGATCTGGGCGCGCCCACCGGCCCGAGGCGCGGCGCCCCGCGGGCCTCGGACGGGCTCATCCGTCTCGACGTCGACGGTGTGACCACCTTCGCCAGTCCGAATGCCCTCTCCGCTTTCAATCGGATGGGATTCGCCGACGAGCTCGAGGGCGAATCGCTCGCCGAGGTGACCACGAGCCTGCTCACCGGAACGGCGGTCGTCGACGAGACCCTGCCGCTCGTGGTCACGGGCCGGGCGCCGTGGCGCACCGACGTCGAGGCCAGGGGCGTGACGGTTTCGCTGCGCGCCATCCCGATCCGCAACCGGGGCCAACGGATCGGGGCCATCGTGCTCTGCCGGGATGTCACCGAGCTGCGACACCAGGAACGTGAGCTGATCACGAAGGATGCCACCATCCGGGAGATCCACCACCGGGTCAAGAACAACCTGCAGACGGTGGCCTCGCTCCTGCGGATCCAGGCCCGCCGCACGCATTCCGACACGGCCAGGGAAGCGCTCAACCAGGCGATGCGGCGCGTGGCCGCCATCGCCGTGGTGCACGACACGCTGTCCGAGGGGCTCAGTCAGAAGGTCGACTTCGACGTGGTGTTCGACCGGGTGCTGCTGTTGATCATGGAGGTGGCGTCCGCGCACAACACCACGGCGCATCCGAAATCGTCCGGCAGTTTCGGCATCCTTCCCAGCGCCTACGCGACCCCGCTCGCCCTCGCGCTGACCGAGCTCGTGACGAACGCCGTCGAGCATGGGCTGGCCGGTCGCGAGGGGGAGGTGTCGATCGAGGCCGAGCGCAACGAGGAGACCCTCACCGTGCGGGTGCGCGACAACGGCACGGGCCTGCCTGAGGGCAAGGTCGGGTCGGGACTCGGCACCCAGATCGTGCGCACCCTGATTCAGGGGGAGCTCAGCGGCAGCATCGATTGGCACACCATGATGGGCAGCGGCACCGAAGTGACCATCGAGATCCCGTTGCGGTACATGCGCGAGGCGTAGCACCGCGCCGGACCACACAGTGAAAGGCCCGGCTCTTCAGCCGGGCCTTTCACTGTGTTGCTGTGCCGCGGGGGCGCCGCGTCAGGACGCGCGCCGGGCGCGGGCCGCGCGGCGCTTGAGCGCGCGACGCTCGTCTTCGCTCAGTCCACCCCAGACTCCGGAGTCCTGCCCGGTTTCAAGGGCGTACTGCAGGCACACCTCGGTGACGTTGCAGCGAGCGCAGACCGACTTCGCCTTCTCGATCTGGTCCACGGCGGGTCCAGTGTTACCGACGGGGAAGAAAAGTTCCGGGTCAGCGGTGAGGCAGGCAGCTTTGTCGCGCCAGTCCATAGGGGGTGCTCCTTGATTGCGGGGATGCCTGGCCGATTGGCCGAAGATGAGAGGCTGCCGGTTGCAGGAAAGGTAATGGATCTACTTGTTCAGATCGACTCACGTCCCTGTGAGCGTCAACCGGGCCTCAAATATGGTCGCATAATGGTGGAGTCAAATCAATAGTTTTGAATGGGATATCTCTGTGAATGCACGGTCAGACCACAGCGGCGACGAGAATCGGGGCGGCACGGTGCGTCGGCCACGGGCCGTGCTGCTCCTCGCCGCAATCCTCTACGCGGAGGCCGCCCTCCTCTGGGCCGCGGTCCTCTGGCTCATTCTCGAGCTGCTGACCGCTACGCCGACCTCTCTGGCCACGGCTCTCGCCGTCCTGGTGCTGGTACTCATCGGCGCGTCCTGGGTGACCGCCATCGCGGTGAACTCGCTGCGGCGCCGGTCCTGGATCCGGGGCGCGGCCGTCACCTGGCAGCTGGTGCAGATCGCGGTTGCCGTCGGCTCCTTCCAGGGGCTCTATGCCCGGCCCGACCTCGGCTGGGCGCTTCTCCTGCCCTCGGTCGTGGTCCTCGTGCTGCTGTTCCAGCCGCGGGTGATCGCGGAGACGACATCGGCGCATTCGGAGGACGGAGCGCCGCAGTAGCGCCGCCGCAGCGCCGCAGTAGCGCCGCTGCGGCGGTGGCAGACGCACGGTGGAGCCGAGGCGCGCTCCGCTTCGACGGAGGGCGCCACGGGCGTCCTGAGGCCCGTGGGGGCCGGGTGCCGGCATCCGTTTCGGTCAGGCAGGCAGGCCGAGCTTCTTGCGCAGGCTTGCGACGTGCCCGGTGGCCTTCACGTTGTAGAGGGCCAGCGCGATCGTGCCGGCCTCGTCGATCACGAAGGTGGACCGCAGCACGCCCGTGACCGTCTTGCCGTAGAGGTTCTTCTCGCCCCACGCACCGTAGCTCGTGTGCACCGCGAGGTCGGGGTCGCTGAGAAGCGGGAATGTCAGCCGCTCGGTCTCCCGGAATTTTTGCAGCTTGACCTGGGTATCCTTTGACACGCTTAGCACCCGGTAGCCGGCCGCCGCCAGCGGGTCGAGGCTGTCGCGGAAGTCGCAGGCCTGCTTCGTGCAGCCGGGCGTCATCGCCGCCGGGTAGAAGTACAGGACGACCTTCGAGCCGGCGAAATCGGCCAGCGAGACGGTGCTCCCGTCCTGGTCGGACAGGGTGAACCGGGGGGCCTGGTCGCCGGCGGCGAGCCGGGTGGAATCCGTCATGACCCCCACGCTAGTGGGTGGGGGCGGCGGCGAAGGTGGCGAGCAGGCGCTGCAGCGAGTCCAGGCGCACCTTGCCGGTCTCGCCGAGTTGGCCGGCGGCGACGGCCTCATTGATCGCGCAATCGGGGGCGTCCGGCAGGTGGGTGCAGCCGCGCGGACATTTCTGGGAGATCAGGGCCAGGTCGGTGAACGCCTTCAGAATATTGTCCGTGTTGATGTGGCCGAGACCGAAGGACCGCACGCCGGGGGTATCGATCACCCAGCCGCGGCCGGCATCCGTCTGCAGACGCAGCGAGATGGTCGACGAGGAGGTGTGCCGGCCGCGTCCGGTCACCGTGTTGACGACGCCGACGGCCCGATGGGCGTCGGGCACGAGGGCGTTGACCAGGGTGGACTTGCCGACGCCGGAGTGCCCGACGAAGACCGTGTCGTGGCCGACCAGCGCGTCGGAGATCTCCGCCAACGGCATGGCGTCGTCGCGGCTCTCGAAGACGGGGAAGTCGAGGCCGGCGAAGTTGCGCAGGAATGCGGCGGGGTCGGCCAGGTCGGTCTTGGTGATGCAGAGGATGGGTTTCACCCCCGCGTCGTAGGCGGCGACGAGGTACCGGTCGACGAGGCGGATACGCGGCTCCGGGTTCGCCGCGGCCACCACGATCAGCATCTGGTCGGCGTTGGCGACGATCACACGCTCCACGGCGTCTGTGTCGTCCGCGCTGCGGCGCAGCAGCGTCGCGCGCGGCACGATCCGCACGATCCGGGACAGGCTGCCCGGCGCTCCGGTCGTGTCGCCGACGATGTCGACGCGGTCGCCGGTGACGACGGCCTGCTTGCGCAACTCGCTCGCCCGAGCGGCGGTCACCCGGCGCTCGGCGGGCAGGTTCTCGTCGAGCATGACGGTGTACCGGCCGCGGTCGACCGAGAGGATGCGCCCGGTCAGCGCGTTCTCATGGTCGGGTCGGGTCTTGGTGCGCGGCTTGCTGCCCTTGCGGTTGGGGCGCACGCGCACGCTGGACTCGTCGAAGTCGGGCTCATCGTCGTCGGCACTCGCCCACCACGTCACGACCGGACTCCGGAGACGACGCTCTGCCAGAGCTCGGTGAACTGGGGGAGGGTTTTCGCGGTCGTGCCGATGTTCTCGATCAGCACTCCGGGCACACGGAGGCCGATCAGGGCGCCCGCGGTCGCCATGCGGTGGTCGTCATAGGTGTTCCACGGCCCGCCCTGCAGCGGGCGCGGGTCGATCCGCAACCCGTCGGGCAGCTCGGTGACGGCACCGCCGAGCCCGTTGATCTCCGCGGCGAGGGCCGCCAGCCGGTCCGTCTCGTGGTGGCGGATGTGCCCGATCCCGGTGATCGTGCTCGGGGACTCGGCCAGGGCGGCCAGGGCCACGAGGGTGGGGGCGAGTTCCCCGCCGGTCGACAGATCGAGTTCCACGCCCCGGATGCGCCCGGTCCCGGTGACCGTGAGCCGGTCGCCGTCCCGGGAAACCACGGCGCCGAAGCGAGGCAGCAGGTCGGCCAGGTCGGCGCCGACCTGGGTGGTGATCTCGGGCCAGCCGGTGATGGTGACGCTGCCGCCGGCGACGAGGGCCGCGGCGAGAAACGGTGCGGCGTTCGAGAGATCGGGTTCGATGTCGATCTCGGCACCCTGGATCGGGGCGGGGGCCACGACCCACTCGCCGACGGCGGGGCTGTGCACGGTGACGCCGCGCCGGGCCAGCGTGGCGATGGTCATCTCGATATGCGGCAGGCTCGGCAGGCGCTCGCCGGAGTGGCGGAGGTGCAGGCCCTGCTCGAAGCGGGGCGCGGCGAGCAGCAGGCCGGAGACGAACTGGCTCGACCTGGACGCGTCGATGGTGATCTCCCCGCCGAGAAGAGCGCCGGTGCCGTGCACGGTGAAGGGCAGAGCCCCGCGGCCGTCGTCGTTGATGTCGGCGCCGAGCGCCCGCAGGGACGAGATGGTGGTGCCCATCGGGCGGCGGCGGGCGCCGGCATCACCGTCGAAGGTGGTCGGGCCGAGGCCGAGCGCCGCGACCGGCGGGAGGAAGCGCATCACGGTGCCGGCGAGACCGCAGTCGACGGTCGTCGAGCCGAGCAGCTCACCCGGCGTGATCCGGAGGTCGGGCCCGAACTCCCCGTCACCGGGGACCTCCTCGATGACGGTGCCCAGCTGACGCAGCGCCGCGACCATCAGGTCGCTGTCGCGCGAGTGCAGCGGGGCACGCAGCAGGGACGGATGCGCGGCAAGGGCGCTGAGGACCAGCTCCCGGTTGGTCAGCGACTTCGACCCCGGCAGGGACAGGGACGCGTCGAGGTGGCCGGCGGCCGTCGGCGCGGGCCAGCGGGCATCCGTCACCTCGGGCGAGGTGTCGCCGTAGGGATCGAACTCAGGCTTGGAATATCTCGAGATCAACATCGGTTATCAGAATAGTCGGTGATGAAAGAGAGAGGGAGGTCCGAGTGACACTGTCCATGGTGCTCGAGCGACCCGTGGTCGTTCCACGCGACGGATTAGAATCGTCCGTGATGACAACCGATGCGATCGAAATGCGAGACCTGTTCGAAGAACAGGCACTGCCCTTTATCGACCAGCTGTACGCCGCAGCCATGCGCATGACGCGCAACCCCTCCGACGCGCAGGACCTGGTCCAGGAAACGTTTGTGAAAGCGTTCGCCGCGTTCAAACAGTTCGAGCAGGGCACCAACCTCAAAGCCTGGCTCTACCGCATCCTGACCAACACGTTCATCAATACCTACCGCAAGAAGCAGCGCGAGCCGTTCCAGGGCACCATCGACGATCTCGAGGACTGGCAGCTCGGCGGCGCCGAATCACGCACCGCGATGACCAACCGGTCGGCGGAGGCCGAGGCCATCGACCACCTGCCGGACAGCGCCGTCAAGGACGCGCTGCAGTCCATCCCGGAGGACTTCCGGCTGGCCGTCTACTTCGCCGACGTGGAGGGGTTCTCCTACCAGGAGATCGCCGACATCATGAAAACACCCATTGGCACCGTGATGAGCCGCCTGCATCGTGGCCGGCGTCTCCTGCGTGACCTGTTGGCCGGCTACGCCCGGGAGCGCGGGCTGGGAACAGGGGCTGCGGACCAGACTCGAACCGGGAGCACACCAGCATGACCGATTGCGGCTGCGAGAAGGCCAAGGCCGAACTCGAGGAATACCTGCACAATGAACTGTGCGGCGAAGACGCGTCCGACATTCAGGAGCACCTCGCCCACTGCAGCGACTGCAGCAACGAGCACCTGGTCGGGCGTACCCTGACCGAGGCCGTGCAGCGCGCGTGCCGGGAGATGGCCCCCGAAGACCTGCGCGACCAGGTGCTGCTGAAGCTGCGCACCATCCAGTCCGGTCACTAGCCGATCGGCAGGTCGGCGTCCGGCTCCCCGGTGCCGTCCTCCTCGGTGCCGGCCTTTTCGGCGGCGGGCGGCTCGTCGACCGAGCCGATCACGAACAGGGCCCCGGTCGGGTCGGTGACCAGCGCGAAGGTGCCGAACTCCGCCGTCCACGGTTCACGGATGACTGTGCCGCCGAGCTCCGTCACGGTGGCGGCGGTCGCGTGCACGTCGGGCACCCCGAGGTAGAGCTGCCAGTGCGAGGAGACGCTGTCGGGCAGGTGTCCCGCGGCGTCGAAGACGCCCGCGACCATGTCGTCTTCCGGTCCGATCGTGCTGTAGCGGAAATCGTCCGTGTCGCTGAGGACGACCGGCTTCCAGCCGAACACGCGGGTGTAGAAATCGAGGGCGGCGGCATAGGAACGGGTGTTCAGCTCGTGCCAGACCGGCGTGCCGGCGTCGCCGAAGGCACCGAATCCGGTGAATTCGTCGGCCTGCCACACGCCGACAGGCGCACCCGTCGGGTCCATCAGGATGGCCATCCGGCCCATGGTCCCCACCTGCATCGGTTCGGCCAGCACCTCTGCACCGGCCGCGCGGGCGGCGGCGACGGCGGCGTCGGCATCCGTCACCGCCAGGTAGGTGGTCCACGCGTCGGGCAGCTCGGACCCCGCCTCGTGCGCGCCCATGCCGGCGACGTCCGCGTCGCCCTTCCGGAAGGTGACGTAGTTGCCGTACTCTGACCCGGAATCGCTGGCCGTCCAGCCGAACAGGCGGGTGTAGAACTCACGGGCGCGCGGCAGATCCGAGGTCATCAGATCGGCCCAGCAGGGTTCACCGGTTCTTTTCGCGTGGGGGTGAGGCATGACGGGTCTCCTTGTCGCTGGGCACCGCAACGGGCGGTGCTGTCAGCCTAGGACCGGCGGCCGACCCCGACAATGACACAGCGACAATGGAGACGCAGGACGGGCCGCACCGAAAGGTGCGGCCCGTCCTGTCGTGCGGTTCTGTTGTCGACGCGGGTTACAGCGTGAGCGCCTGGCGCAGCAGCTCGGCCTGCTCGGCCGCGTGACGTTTGGCCGATCCCGCCGCCGGCGATGCCGACGCCGCCCGGGAGAACAGGGTCACCGGGCGCGGGCCCAGCTTGTTCGTCTCGAGGTAGAAGAACGGCCAGGCACCCTGGTTCTCCGGTTCGTCCTGCACCCAGGCCAGTTCGGCGTCGGGGTACTGGTCGGCGACGCGCTTGAGTTCGACGGCCGGCAGCGGGTAGAACTGCTCCATCCGAACCAGGGCGATCTCGGGGTTGGGGTTCTTGTCGAGTTCGGCGATCAGGTCGTAGTAGAGCTTGCCGGCCAGGAACAGCACCCGCTTGACGCGCGACTTGTCGGTGATCCGGGCGTCATCGATGACCGGCTCGAACTTGCCGGTGGTGAAGTCGGCCACATCGCTGGTCGCGCCGCGTAGGCGCAGCATCGACTTCGGTGTGAAGACGATCAGCGGGCGCCGCGGACGCATGTAGGCCTGACGGCGCAGCAGGTGGAAGTACGACGCGGGCGTCGACGGGCGGGCCACGGTCATGTTGTTCTCCGCGCACAGCTGCAGGTAGCGCTCGATCCGGGCGGACGAGTGGTCCGGCCCCTGGCCCTCATAGCCGTGCGGGAGCAGCAGCACGACGGATGACCGCTGGCCCCACTTCTGCTCGGCGGAGGAGACGAACTCGTCGATGACCGTCTGGGCGCCGTTCGCGAAGTCACCGAACTGCGCCTCCCAGAGCACCAGGGCGTCGGCGCGTTCCACCGAGTAGCCGTACTCGAAGCCCATGGCAGCGTATTCGCTGAGCAGCGAGTCGTAGATCCAGAATCGGGCCTGGTCCTCACTGAGGTTGGCGAGCGGCAGCCATTCCTGGCCGTTGACGCGGTCGTGCAGCACCGCGTGACGCTGCACGAACGTGCCTCGGCGGGCATCCTGGCCGGCGAAACGCACCGGGGTGCGCTCGACCAGCAGGGAGCCGAGGGCGAGAAGTTCGCCGAAGCTCCAGTCGATTTTGCCGCTGCGGCTCATGTCGTGGCGCTTCTGCATCAGCTGCTGCAGCTTGTTGTGCACGGTGAAACCGGCGGGCTTGTTCATGAAGGCGTCGCCGATCAGGTGCACGACCGCCTCGGGCACCCCGGTGGTGGCCGGTTCCCCGACCGCGTCGTCGTGCGTACCGGTCCCGTGTGTGCCGGCACCGTTTTTGATGATACCGAGGCCCTGCGGCGCGGAACCGGCCGCGCCGACGATCGGTATCGACGAGGACTGCGCCGCGTGCGTCTCCATGAACGCACGCTCGAGGCGGTCCTGGAAGTCGGCGTGGGAGGCCTCGTATTCCTCCTGGGTGATGTCGCCACGCCCGACGAGAGCCTCCGTGTACAACTTTCGGACGGAGCGCTTGGCCTCGATCAGGTTGTACATCAGCGGCTGGGTCATCGAGGGGTCGTCGCCCTCGTTGTGCCCACGACGGCGGTAGCAGACCAGGTCGATGACCACGTCCCGCTTGAATTCCTGGCGGTAGGCGAAGGCGAGCTCCGCGACCCGCACCACGGCTTCGGGGTCGTCCCCGTTGACGTGGAAGATGGGCGCCTGGATGGTCTTGGCGACATCCGTCGAGTACACCGAGGTGCGCCCGTCGCCGGGCAGCGTGGTGAAGCCGACCTGGTTGTTGACGACCAGATGGATGGTGCCGCCGGTGCGGAACCCGCGCAACTGGGACATCTGGAGAGTCTCCAGGACGATGCCCTGGCCGGCCATCGCGGCGTCGCCGTGCACGAGGACCGGGAGGGTGGAGAAGGTGCCGATCGGCTTGCGATCCTGCTTGGCGCGCACGATGCCCTCGAGGACGCCGTCGACGGCCTCCAGGTGGGACGGGTTCGCGGCGAGGTAGACCGGCATCTCCGTGCCGTCGGTGGCCCGGAACGTGCCCTCGGTGCCCAGGTGGTACTTGACGTCGCCGGAGCCCTGCACGGTGCGGGGATCCTGGGTGCCCTCGAACTCGCGGAAGATCTGACCGTAGGTCTTGCCGGCGATGTTGGTCAGCACGTTCAGGCGGCCGCGGTGGGCCATGCCGATGCAGACCTCGTCGAGTCCGGCATCCGCGGCACCCTGCAGGATGGAGTCGAGCAGCGCGATGGTGGACTCGCCGCCCTCGAGGCTGAACCGCTTCTGGCCGACGTACTTGGTCTGCAGGAAGGTCTCGAAGGCCTCGGCCTCGTTGAGCTTGCCCAGGATGCGCATCTGCTCGTCATGCGTCGGCTTGACGTAGCTCTTCTCCATCTTTTCCTGCATCCACTTGCGCTGGGCAGGATCCTGGATGTGCATGTACTCGATGCCGGTCGTGCGGCAGTAGGAGTCGCGGAGCACACCGAGGATGTCGCGCAGGAGCATCAGGCGTTTGCTGCCGAAGCCGCCGGTGACGAATTCGCGGTCCAGATCCCAGAAGGTCAGCCCGTGGTTCGAGATGTCCAGGTCGGGGTGCGACCGCTGCGTGTATTCGAGCGGGTCGATGTCGGCCATCAGGTGGCCGCGCACGCGGAAGGCGTTGATCAGCTCCTGCACCCGGGCGGTCTTGTCGACGGCGCTGGCCAGGTCCACGCTGATGTCCGGCGCCCAGTGGATCGGGTCGTACGGGATGCGGAGGGCCGAGAAGATGTCCTCGTAGAAATTGTGCTGCCCGATCAGGAGTTCGTGCACGATCTTGAGGAACTCGCCCGAACCGGCACCCTGGATGACCCGGTGGTCGTAGGTGCTGGTCAGCGTGATGGTCTTGGAGATGGCAAGGCCGGTGAGGGTCTTGCCGCTGGAACCCTGGAACTCGGCGGGGTAGTCGAGGGCGCCGGCGCCGATGATGCAGCCCTGGCCCTTCATCAGACGCGGGACGGAGTGCACGGTGCCGATGCCGCCGGGGTTGGTGAGGGAGACCGTGGCGCCGGAGAAGTCATCCGCCGTCAGCTTGCCCTTGCGGGCCCGGGTGACGAGGTCTTCGTAGGCGGAGAGGTACTCGCCGAAGGCCATCGTGTCCGCGCGCTTGATGGCCGGGACCATGAGCGAGCGGGTGCCGTCGGGCTTGGGCAGGTCGATCGCGATGCCGATGCCGACGTGTGCGGGGGCGATCACCGAGGGCTTGCCGTCGATCTCGTTGTAGTAGACGTTCTGGCTGGGGAACATCTTCAGCGCCTGGATCAGCGCCCAGCCGATCAGGTGCGTGAACGACACCTTGCCGCCGCGGGAACGCTTCATGTGGTTGTTCATCACGATGCGGTTGTCGATGAGGAGCTTCGCCGGGATGGTGCGCACGCTGGTGGCCGTGGGCACGGTCAGGCTGGTCGCCATGTTCGCCGCGAGGCTCTTGGACATGCCGCGGAGCGGGGTGACGACGTCGACCTCGGTGGCCTCGGCGGCGCTCGTCTGCGGGGTCATGATCGGCATGTCGGCCGGCACCGGGACGGGCTTGGGGGCGCTGGAGGTCGTGCGCGCGGTGCGCTGCCCGCCGACGACGGGGATGGACGCCGTGATCGGGGCCGGTTCGGCCGCTGCCGCTGCCGGTTCCGTGGCCGGGGTTGCGGGCGTGCTCGCTGCGGGAGCGTCGCCGGCCGGGGTGCTCCTCACCGCAGCACTGGAATCGCCGCTACGGTTGGTCGCGGTCTGGTGGTAGCTCTCGAGGACGGGCCACCAGGACTCGTCCACCAGGTTCTTGTCGACGAGGTACCGTTCGTACAGTTCGTCGACGAGCCACTCGTTCGCTCCGAATTCACCCGACGTGGTCTCGTCGGATCCACTACCGGTCAACTGGCTTGACACAGCCGATTCCCACTCTCTACGTTGATTTTGAATGTCCCGGGGGTCGAAGTGCCCGGTGCGGTCTGCCCGTCCAGCCTAATCCCATCGGGCATGGCTGCGGGCATCCGCGCGGGACGCTAGCGTTATTTGCATGCAGTTCTATGGAGCGGTTCCCAGCCACGACCTCACGTATTCCGACGTCTTCCTCGTTCCGAGTCAGTCAGAGGTCAGCAGTCGCCTCGACGTCTCCCTCGCCCCGGGCGACGGGAGCGGTGCCACCATCCCCATCGTCTCGGCGAACATGAACTCGGTCACCGGGCCGCGTCTGGCGGCTGCGCTCGCCCGCCGCGGCGGGCTCGGCGTGCTGCCGCAGGACATGCACCTGCAGGACCTCGACGCCGCGATCCGCTGGGTCAAGGACCAGTCCACCCGCTTCGACACCCCCTTCAACTTCGCCCCGGGGGACACCGTGGCGCTCGCCCTGCGGCAGGTGCCGCCCGTGGCCGGCCAGGGTCTGGTCATCACCGACCCGAACGGTGACTATCTGGGTGCCATCGACGCGTCCCGCCTGGTGACCGCGCTGCCTGACGCACTCCTCGGAGACCTCCTGCACGGCGCGATGACCTCCCTCGACGCCGATGACATCGAAGGCCCGCGGCGCGCGTTCGATGTGATGACCGCGGCCGACCTCGACTTCGCCACCGTGCAGCACCACGGCCGGGTGATCGGCACCCTCAGCCGCAAGAGCGCACTGCGCTCCACCCTGTATCAGCCCGCGCTCGACGAGCAGGGCCGGCTGCGCGTCGCCGCGGCGGTCGGCATCAACGGCGACATCGCGGCCAAGGCCCGGGCGCTCGTCGCCGCGGGGGTCGACGTGCTCGTCATCGACACCGCGCACGGCCACCAGGGCGGGATGACGCGGGCGATCAAGATCGTCGCAGATCTCGGCCTCGGCATTCCCATCGTGGCCGGCAACGTCGTGACCGCGGATGCCGTGGGCGACCTCGTCGGCGCCGGCGCCACCATCGTGAAGGTCGGGGTCGGCCCCGGCGCCATGTGCACCACGCGCATGATGACGGCGGTCGGCCGCCCCCAATTCTCGGCCGTGCTCGAGACCGCCGCCGCCGCACGGGAACTCGGGGCGCACGTCTGGGCCGACGGCGGGGTGCGCTACCCGCGCGACGTGGCGCTGGCGCTGGCCGCCGGCGCGGCATCCGTCATGATCGGCTCCTGGTTCGCGGGCACGATCGAGGCACCCGGTCAGTTGGACCGGGACGCCTCCGGCGGCATTTACAAGGAGAGCTGGGGGATGGCCTCCACCAAGGCCGTGCGCCAGCGGTTCGACCGCCTCGATGCGTATGAGCTGGCCCGCAAGACGCTCTTCGCCGAGGGGATCTCCAGCTCGAAGATCTACCTGGACCCCCTCCGGCCGTCCGTCGAGGACCTGCTGGACATGATCACCTCCGGCGTGCGCAGCTCGTTCACCTACGCCGGCGCGACCTCGGTCGCGGAGTTCCACACCCGTTCGCTGGTCGGCATCCAGTCGGCGGCCGGCTACGAGGAGGGCAAGGCCCTGCCCGTCTCCTGGTAGCGGATCCGGGGCCGGTCCCGGGACCGCTGCGAAGCATCGGCGCCGGGCGGTAGACTGGGCGGAATAATGGACGACCCTCCTCCTGCGCATTCGCCCGCTTCTTCGCCCGGCATTTCTTCCCGTCACCCGAACGACGCCTCGGCCGTGACCCCCGGTGCTGCCCGGGGCGGGGTATGCCATGTATGAGGTGATCATGCTCACCGTGGGGCTGCTCCTCACCGTCGGCACCGGCCTGTTCGTCGCCAGTGAGTTCGCCCTGGTCAACCTGGACCGGTCGGAGCTCGAGGCCCGCCGCGACCGGGGAGAGACCCGTCTCGGCCTGACCATCGCCGCACTCCGGATCACCTCGACGCACCTGTCCAGCGCCCAGCTGGGCATCACTCTCACCACCCTGCTCACCGGTTACACCATGGAGCCGGCCCTGACGGCGCTGCTGACCCCGCCGCTGACCGCCCTGGGGCTCTCCCCGGCGGTGGTGCCGGTCGTCGCGGTCGCCATCGCGATCATCGTCGCCACTCTCGCCTCGATGATCATCGGCGAGCTGGTGCCGAAGAATTTCGCCCTCGCCCTGCCCGTGCAGACCGCAAAGCTGGTCATTCCGTTCCAGACGATGTTCACGACCGTGTTCAGGCCGGCCATCGTCGTGCTCAACGGCAGCGCCAACGGGGTGCTGCGGTCGATCGGGATCGAGCCGAAGGAGGAACTCTCCGGGGCACGCACCGCCGAGGAACTGTCCTCCCTCGTGCGGCGCTCGGCCAGCGCCGGGCTGCTGGAGAAAGACACGGCCACGCTGCTGCACCGCACCCTGCTCTTCTCCGGGCACACCGCCTCGGATGTGATGACGCCCCGCCCGCGGGTGGCCAGCATCCAGCGCACCGCCTCCGCGCAGGCCGTGATCGACCTCACCCGCCAGACCGGGTACTCCCGCTTCCCCGTCGTCGACGAGGGCGTCGACGACATCGTCGGGATCGTACACGTGAAGCAGGCCGTGGCCGTGCCCCGGCGCCGCCGGGCGGATGTCCCGGTGTCGGCCCTCCAGTCGGAGGCCATCCGGGTGCCAGAGACCATGAAACTCGACGGCCTGCTGGTCGAGCTGCGTGGTCGCGGCTACCAGATGGCCATCGTCGTGGACGAATACGGGGGCACGGCCGGCGTGGCCACCCTCGAGGACCTGGTCGAGGAACTCGTCGGCGAGGTCGCCGACGAGCACGACCGCGCCCGCGCCGGTGTGGTGCTGTCCACGGATTCCCTGACCTTCCCCGGCATGCTCCGCCCGGACGAGCTGCTCGAACGCACCGGCATCTCCGTTCCGGAGGACGGCCCCTACGAGACCGTGGGCGGGTTCGTGATGAGCGAGCTGGGGCGCCTGCCCGTGATCGGCGACGCCGTGCCGCTGGCCGGCGGCGCTCTGTCCGTGGAACGCCTCGACGGGCGCCGGATCGACCGGCTGCGCTTCACGCCCTTCGTCGAACCCGAGGAACCGGCCCCGCCGGCCGAGCCTGCCGAGAGTGACCGCGGCACAGTGAACGACACGGAGCCCGCCAAGAAGAGTGGCAAGAAGCCCGCCGACAAGGGTGGCAAAAAGGGTGGCCGCAAGAAAAAAGGAAAGCAGAGCGAGGTGAGCGACCATGAATGACTGGGCAGGGCTGGTCTGGCTCGTTGTGCTGCTCGCGGCCAACGCGTTCTTCGTCGCCGCGGAATTCGCGGTCATCTCCGCGCGCCGGTCCCAGATCGAGCCTCTCGCCGAGGCCGGCAAAAAGCGAGCGATCACGGCGCTCTGGGCGATGGAGCACGCCACGCTCATGCTGGCCACCACCCAGTTGGGCATCACGGTCTGCTCGCTGCTGATCCTGAACGTCTCCGAGCCGGCGATCCACCACCTGCTCGAGATCCCGCTGGGCCTCACCCCGCTGCCGGAGGAGGCCATCGGGGCGATCGCCTTCGTGATCACGCTGCTGCTGGTCTCCTACCTGCACGTCGTGTTCGGGGAGATGGTGCCCAAGAACCTGTCGTTCTCCATTCCCGACCGGGCCGTGCTCGTGCTCGCCCCGCCGCTCGTGTTCTTCGGCCGCCTGGTCAAGCCCGTGATCGTGGCGCTCAACGCCACCGCCAACCTGGTGCTGCGGATGTTCGGGGTGCAGCCCAAGGAAGAGGCCACCAGCACCTACACGCTGGACGAGGTGGCGACCATCGTGTCCCAGTCGACCAGGGAGGGCGTGCTGCGGGACGGCACCGGGGCGCTCAGCGCCACGTTCGAATTCACCACCCGGAAGGTGCGGGACGTCGCGGTGAACCTCGCGAACCTGATCAGCCTGCCCGAGGCGGCCACCCCCGCCGACGTGGAGAAGGCCGTCACCAAGCACGGCTTCTCCCGGTACGTGCTGGTGAACGAGTCCGGCGAACCGACCGGTTACGTGCACCTGAAAGACGTCATCGACCTCGACGGCGACGCCGCCACCTCGGCCGGGCAGGGCAGTTACGCGGAGCCGATCCCGGGCAAACGCATCCGTCAGCTGGTGTCGATCTTCGAGGACACCGACCTGGAGGACGCCCTGGCCACCATGCGACGCTCGGGAGCGCACCTGGCACGCTCATTCACCCCGACCGGGGAGACGGTCGGAGTGCTGTTCCTCGAGGACATCATCGAGGAGCTGGTCGGCGAAGTTCAGGACGCGACCCGCCGCCTGTAACCGGCCTCAGGCGGCCGGCCACCGGGCGCGAAGGTACTGCGGTGGTGATCAGCCCGACAGAGTCGGCGCCGGCGGGCATCCGGCCGGCCCGAAGCACTCAAAACAACCTATCGTGAGTGCATGAGCGAAACACGGGGATGGCTGGACTGGGACGACGCCCGGGCGCGGGAATGGATCGCGGTTCCCGGGGCGGACGACGACAAGTACCGCCGGGGCGTGCTGGGCGTGCGGACGGGCTCGGACGAGTACCCGGGCGCCGCGGTGCTCGGAGTCGAGGCGGCTCTCCGCACCGGCGTCGGCATGGTGCGCTATCTCGGCCCGAGGCGACCGTCCGAGCTCGTGCTGCACCGCAGCCCGGAGGCCGTCACCGCCGCCGGGCAGGTGCAGGCCTGGCTGCTCGGCTCCGGCCAGGACGCCGCCGCGCGTGACCGGGTGACCGAGGCCGCGCTGCTCGGCGCCCTGGCCGAGGGGCTGCCCACGGTCTGCGATGCCGGAGCGCTCGACCTGGTCGGCCGGGCGACCGGGCCCGTCGTGATCACCCCGCACTATCGCGAACTGGCGCGTCTCCTCACCGGGCTGCGCTCCCCACAGGGCGAGTCCGTGGCCGGCTCCGAGGTGGCCGCGGCGCCGGGGGAGTGGGCCGTACGCGCCGCGACCGGCCTCGGCGTGACGGTGCTGCTCAAGGGCAGCGTCACCTGGATCGCGGCGCCCGACGGCACCCGGCTGACGGTGTCGAAGGCGCCCTCCTGGCTGGCGACGGCCGGGTCGGGGGACGTGCTCGGCGGCATCCTCGGCGCCCTGCTGGCCACGCATTCCCGGACCATCCAGACGGATGTCTCCGCGCCGGCCCGTCTTGCGGCGACGGCCGCCCTGGTGCACGCCCGGGCCGCGGCCCGGGCCTCCAACGGCGGCCCGATCACCGCGCTGGACATCGCAAGCGCGGTGCCGGCCACGATCGCGGACCTGCTCGCCCCGCGCTGACCGCGGGCGGCGGTGCGGCGGCGGAACGGCGGCGGTGTGGGAAGGTGGAGCGTGCCCGAATCCGTCGTAGACCGCCGGGGCGCCGGCCACGGGGTGCCGGTGCCGCGAACGCTGCTGTGGGCCGGCTTCGCGCTCGTGCACGGTGTGCTCTGGTGGCTCTGTTTCGCGTCCCCCGGTTGGCCGCTGGGCGACGTGGAGGTCGTCTACCTCGGCTGGGCGACCGACGCGGCGTCCGGTGTCGACGTCGTGGGCATCACCACCGGCTTCGTCTACCCGCTGCTGGCACTCCTGCCGGTTTTGGCGCCGCTCGCTTTCGGCCCCGACCTCTACGCCGCCGCCTGGCTCGGCCTGGTGACCCTGCTGAATGCGGGGGCCTTCGCGCTGCTGCTCGGGCGGGGCCAAGACCGGCGGGGCCTCGGTGCGGCGGCCTGGTGGCTGGGTTTCCTGCTGCTGCTCGGTCCCGTCGCCCTCGCCCGGATCGATGCGGTCACCGTGCCGCCGGCGATTGCCGCACTGCTGATGGTCGGCACCCGCCCGGTCTGGGGCACCGTGATGCTGACCCTGGCCACCTGGGTGAAGATCTGGCCGGTGGCCCTGATCCTGGCGCTGTTCTCGGTGTCGAAAGACCGCTGGCGGGTGCTGGCCGCGGCAACCGGGACCAGCCTGGTCATCGTCCTGGTGGCGCTCGGCCTCGGCAGCGGACCGAACGTGCTCAGCTTCGTCAGCGCGCAGACGAACCGCGGGATCCAGATCGAGTCCCCCGTCGCCGGCATCTGGATGTGGCAGGCGGCCTTGGGGATGCCGGGCAGCTACCTCTACTACGACCAGCAGATCCTCACCTTCCAGATCGTCGGCACCGGCACCAACGTCGCCATCGCGGCGATGACCCCGCTGCTCGCCCTCAGCGTGTCGGCCGTGCTGCTGCTGGCCTGGCAGAGGGTGCGCGCGGGCGCCCGGGCGGCCGACCTGTTCCCGCCGCTGGCGCTGGCTCTGGTCCTGGTTCTGATCGTCGTCAACAAGGTCGGCTCACCGCAGTTCACGACCTGGCTGGCCGCGCCCCTCATCCTCGGGCTGTTGGTGCGGGGGAGCGGCTGGCGGGTCCCGGCCGTGCTCGGGCTCGTCATCGCGGCCCTGACCCAGCTCGTCTACCCGCACGTCTACGACTTGCTGCTCGCGGCAGACCCGGTCATGGTACTGGTGCTGACCGTGCGCAACGCGCTCGAGGTCGTGCTGCTCGGTTGGGCCGTGTGGCAGATCCGGTTTCCATCCACCCTCGATCAGAAGGAGTAACCCATGCTGGTTGCATTCTCCGTCGCCCCGTCCGGCACCCACGATGACGACGGGTCCCTGCACGACGCGGTCGCCGCGGCCGTGCGCATCGTGCGCGCATCCGGGTTGCCCAACCACACCGACTCGATGTTCACCACCATCGAGGGTGATTGGGACGAGGTCTTCGCGGTGGTCAAGGCCGCCACGGAAGCCGTCGGCGCCTGGGGGCCGCGGGTGTCCCTGGTGCTCAAGGCTGACATCCGGTCCGGCCGCAGCGGGGAGCTGACCGGGAAGGTCGAGCGCCTCGAGGCGGCCCTGGCCGGGCCCGCGTCATCGCCCGCCGCCACCCCTGCCCCGTAATCCGGCGGCGGCCGTGCCGCGTTCAGCAGCCGGGGCCGTTCATTCGCCGGGTCGTTCCGGAGTGCGGGCGTCAGTCGGTCTGGAGCAGGATGCCGTCGTGGATGGCGCGCTTGCGCAGTGCGACTTTGGTGCCCACGTCGAAGCCCGCCAGGCGGTACTTCTCACGGATCCGCTTGAGGTAGCTCTTCGCGGTCTCCTCGGAGATGCCGAGCTGGTGCGCGACGGCCTTGACCGGCTCGCCCGCGCCGTAGAGGGCCATCACCCGGCGCTCCTGCGCGCTGAGGCGGGGTGAACCTCCGTTCGCGCCGTTGTTGAGGGCCTCGTCCAGTTCGGCCGAGATGAAGGAGTCGCCGTCGTGGGCCGCGCGGATCGCTTCGACGATCATGGTCGCCTCTTCGCTCTTGACCAGGTAGCCGAGTGCGCCGGCGGCCAGCGCCTCGCGCACGAGCCCGGGCTCGGAGTAGGTGCTCATCAGCACGGTCTTCACGCCGGCCGTCTTGAGGGTCGAGATCTTCAGTGAGACCGGGATGTTGTCTTTGAGGTCGAGGTCGAGGAGCACGACGTCGACGGGGAATTCGGGGTGGGTGAGCAACTCGGGCCAGGTCGTGACGGCGGCGACCATGTTGATGTCGTCCGCGGCCCCCCGGATCCACTCGGTGAGGGCCCCCAGCAGCATGCGGTGGTCGTCGACGAGGGCCAGCCGGATGGGGTTGTCCCTGCTCGGTGCATCGACGCTCAATGTGGTTGTGTTCGTCACTTCTGTCTCCTTGTGCTTCTGGCCCCGACTGAGAAGCTCAACGGCGTCGTTCTACGGAGCCGAGGCGTCCGCCGGATTATCGATACTGCATTCGATTTCCACGTGCAGACTTCCGTCCCGGTTGGAATCGACGTGAGGGCCGACTATTCGGATAGCTTGCCACGTCTCGGGGTCCACTCGACGCCGTGGCACACCCGTCGTGGTCAATTCGATCGGAAATCGTAACTTCTGCCGAGCCGTGACGCCGTGCGTGGGTCGGATCGGGCCGAGAGAGAGCGAAACGGATGCCTCGGCGCGGGTTGTGTCGCTGATCAGCAGCCAGATCGTGCGAAGAAGGGCATCACGCTGGTCCGGGTCGAGCATGCCGGCCAGTCCCGACGGATCGTGGAGGTCGACGGACGGTCCGAGGAACTCGGACTCCGTGATCGCGTGGTGCAGCCAGGTCTGCCGTCGGCCTCGGATCAGGTGCAGGCGCAGCTGCGTGGCCAGGGCTGCCGCCGTCGTCGACTTCTCGGCGCTCAGCGGCAGCGCCGTGCGTCCCTTCGCAACATCGTCGAGCAGGGTCTCCGCGTCGAGGTCGATGCGGGCGAGTTCCTCGGAGGCGAACATCCCCACCGCGAACTGAGGCTGGGAGATGGTGCTCTGCACCAGCACCAGGTCGAGCTCGCGCTGGGCCATCCGGCGGAAACCCCGCACCGTGGCGACGCCGAGCAACGGAGGCAGGACGGCGAGGCTGATCGTCAGGAGGTCGGGAGCGAAGGTGAGCGGGTCGGCTCGTTCTGCGGTGAGGGCCCCGAGGACGAGCACCAGGCCGAGCGCCAGCGCGGCCGAGACGAGGTCCCGGCCCCGGCGCACCGTGGCCAGGGAAATGAGCAGGGTGCCGACGGCGGCGGCGGCCGTCGGATGGATGCTGGAGTCGGCTTCGCCCCACGAACCGCTCAGGTCGAGCGCCACCACGGCGGCGCCGCAGGCGAGGGCCGTGGCGAAGAGCCAGTCCGGCATCCGGGCGGAGAGGCGCTGCACGGTGATCAGGGACAGTACCGTGATCGTCATCAGGACGGCCCAGGCGATCAGGCTGGGCGTCGGGTCGGAATACTCGAACAGCTGCACCGCGAACTGCCCGAACAGGAACAGGGCGATGAAACCGCCGCTGAATGACAGGCCGATGCCGAGGTGGCGGCCACCCAGGCCGTTCTGGTTGGCCCGCGTGGTCTGCTCGGTCCGTTCGGGGCGGCGGAAACTGCGCCGGCGTTCCCGGCGCCCGTGGCGGGCCTGGTCGCCCGGCTGATCGGACCCGCCCGCCGGCGCTTCCCGGCGCACGTCGCCGCGGAGGCCATCGAGGATGCTGGGGCCGCTCACTTGGGAACCTCGAGCACGACCGTGGTGCCCGAGCCGGGGGAAGAGAACAGGCGGGCGTTGCCGCCCACGTCGCGCAGGCGGGCCACCACGGACTCGGCGAACCCGAGTCGTTCGGCGCTGACGCCGCTGAGGTTGAAGCCGACCCCCGCGTCGGTGACCATGGCGCGCACGGTCGTGTCGTCATCCGTGATCGTCACGTCGGCGCGGTCGACGCCGGCATGACGTCGCACGTTCTCCAGGCACTCGCCGAGGGCGAGGAGGAAGGAGTCGAGCACCTCGCTGGGCAGGAGGACCTGCCCGGAGCCGTGCCAGTCCACGGCGAGGCCCATCCGCCCGAATCTCTGCTTGACCGATTCGAGGGTGCTGCCGAGCGTTGACTCGGTGGCCGGCTCGAGCGTGTACACCCCGGAACGGCGCGGGGCAGGGAGTCCGCCGAGCCGCAGCTGCCGCAACAGCCGGGCGTCGTCGCCGGCCTGCTGGCGCAGCGCCGCCGGGCTGACGCCGACGCCGGAGTGCGCGAGGAGGGTGAGGGTGGCCAGCACGGTGTCGTGCAGCAGCCGGGCATCCTGCCGTCGTTGAGCGTCGAGCTCGCTGGCATGGCGCTCGGCCAGGTGGGCTCGGCCGATGAAGGCGATGCGCTGCATGACCCGCGGCACGCTTTCGGACAGCCACCAGGCGACCAGGGCGATTGCGAGCCAGACGCACACCGTGAGCAGAAGCGGCACCGTTGCGTCGTCCGAGGCGCGGGTGGCGGCCAGCACGCTGGCCACGGTCGCGCTGAACGCGGTGACCAGCACCAGCAGACGGGAGGCGCTGACGACGAGAACGAGGGCGACGCAGCTGAGGGCTCCGGCGGCGATGCCGCCGATGACGGCCTGCTCGACCAGATTCAGCCCGGTGGCCCGCTGGCTCGACCAGCCCACCAGCAGGATCACGGCGATGCCGGAAACCAGGATCAGGGCGACCCAGCGCATCCGGCCGGACCGGCCGAGCAGGTACTGGCCGGCCACGAGCAGAAGGAGGAGCGGCAGGCACCGGGCCAGGGTGCTCACGGTCAGGCCGCCCGGGACGAGCATCGCGAGAAGCGCGGCGGCCGAGCCGGCGAGACCGCAGAGACGAGCCGCTCTACGGAGCAGACGGTCACGTTCCTTGTAGATCCGTTGCATAGCGGTCGACTCACCCCCCGATACCCTCTACACAGCACCCTACCGGCCCGGTGCTTGTTCCCCAGCGTGGCCCGCGGTATCCACCGGCGCCGGGAGAAGGTCAGGACGTGCTTGCCGGTGCAACAGCAGGGGGTTCGGCGGGCGCCGCGGGGGTGACCGCGGCGGGAGCGTGAGCATCGCCGCCGCCCTGGTCGAGGCGGAACGGCGGGTACTCGTCGCGGAACAGGGAGGTGTAGACGGCCACCCGGAAGATCCAGCGGTCGATGCCGAGGATCAGATCGAACAGGCTGCGCCGGTACCGGCCGGTGAAGAGGAGGATGACGGCGGCGATCAGCACCAGCACCCCGATCAGCGAGGGGACGCTGTTGGAGACCCAGGCGCCCTCGGCGTACCGCCAGGTGGTCGCACTGCCGGTGAAGGCCGCCACGATCAGCAGGTGCGGAATCGCCAGCAGCCACCACTTGACCAGCACGAGTCCGTTCGAGAGGCGCTCCGGGTAATCGACCTGCAGGTCGGCCGGGTAGGCGTCCGACGACGCCAGGCTGAACGGCGGGTACCGGTCGGTGCCGAGCGCCGAGTAGGCGTAGAAGGACACCCGCCAACTCCAGCGCAGCACGCCGACGTTGTAGTGGAACAGGGACCTCGGGTACCGGCCGGTGAACAGGATCGCGAACCCGGCGACGATGGTGGAGACGAAAAACCCGAACCAGAGGAACAGCAGCACCACCACATGCGGGAAGATCAGGATCCACTTCACCAGCCAGAGCCAGCGGGACAGCCCCTCGTCGAGGGTCCCGGTCAGCCGGGCGGGGAATGTCCGATCACCGGGATAGGCGGGCGCCGCGGCGACCCCGGGCGGTCCTCCGACCGCCGGTCCGGCGGGTATCGCTGCTCCGACGGAGACGCCCGGTGCCGGGCCGGGCCGGGCCGCGGGCGAGGTGCCCCGGCCCAGCCCGATCGCGCCGAGCACGGTCAGCACCAGGCCGATGAGGAGGATGAACAGCCCGAGCAGCAACAGACCCACGGCCAGCGGGCCGAGGAACCCGAAGCGCACCCCGGCCTGGAGCGCGACCGAGACGCCGGGACTCGCATCCGCGTTCATCACGACGATGGCCCAGTTGCCGCTGGTCAGGTCCCAGTCGATTTGCTGAGTGCCGGGGCCCTCGGCGGCGGAGGCCCAGAAGTCCTGGTCGCCCGGGGCTGCGGGGGCGCCGCTGCCGGGGATGTCGCGGTACACCGCGCGGAAGGGGCTGACGCGCAGGCTGCGCAGCTCGGTGTGATTCACCCCGGCCAGGTAGCGGTCGACGTCGGCCTGCGGGGCGACGCCGATGAAGACGTCCTGTGCGGAGGTGGAGGCCGCGCGGAGCCGGAGGCTGCCGATGTTCGCGGGGACGTCCTGGATCTCGATCGGGCCCATCCGGGGCGAGGTGAGCGCGTACGACTGCACGGAGAACGAGCGGGCGGGGCTGGTGAGGTAGCCGTCGTCGCCCTGCGCGTTGACCACGGCGGTCGTCGCCCCGGCCAGGGCCAGCGAGAAGCCGAGCAGGGAGAGGATCGTGCCGAAGATCAGCAGGATGACGGAACCGGGTTTCATGGCGAGTGTCCTCTCATCGGGTACGTCTCGATTCAGGGTACGTCTCATTCACGGGCACGACACGGTGCTCTGCTGTGCCTTCGTTCCGTGGCCTGCCTGTCAAAGTCGTCTTGATCCGGGACGGTGTCAAGCCCGACGCGGGGGAGCCGGCCGGGTCAGGACGCGCAGGAGCTGCGAGCCGATGGCCTCGTTCTCGATCAGAAAACCGTCGTGGCCGAAGCCGGAGCGCAGCGTGACGGCATCCGTGTCGTCGATGTTGCCCGGCAGGTGCCGGGCGATGACTTTCTGGCCCTCGAGGGGGAAGAGCCGGTCGCTGTCGATGCCGACGATGACGCTCACCGCGGTGATGCGGGCCAGGGCGGCTGCGACACCGCCGCGGCCGCGGCCGATATCATGCGAGTTCATCGCTTCGACCAACACGATGTAGCTGTTCGCGTCGAAGCGCCGGGTGAACTTGTTGCCGTGGAAATCGAGGTAGGACTCGACGGCGAACCGGCCACCCGCGCCGACGGGGCTGATCTCGCTCTGCCAGCCGCGCTCGAAGCGCAGGTTCAGTTCCTCGGGGCTGCGGTAGTTGAGCAGGGCCATCCGCCGGGCCAGGGCGAGGCCGCGGGTCGGGCCGTCGCCCTCGGCGGCATCGTAGTAGTCGCCGGACTGGAAGAACGGGTCGCTGCGGATCGCTTCGATCTGCACCGAATTCAGCGCGATCTGGTCGGCGGTCGTCACCGGCGGTGCCGCGAGGATGGCCAGGCGGGACACCCGGGAGGGGTGTTCGATGGCCCACTCGAGCGCGTGCATCCCGCCCATCGAACCGCCGACGACGGCGGCCCAACGGTGGATGCCGAGGAGATCGGAGAAGGCGACCTGGGCGGCCACCTGGTCGCGAATGGTGAGGTAGGGGAAGCGGATGCCCCATTCGGAGCCGTCGGGTGCGAGGGAGGCCGGACCGGTGCTGCCCTGGCAGCCGCCGATCATGTTCGGGGCCACCACGAACCAGCGGTCGGTGTCGATGGCCAGGCCGGGGCCGACGATCCCGCTCCACCAGCCCGCGGTCGCGTGGCCGTCGCCGGCCGGGCCGGCCAGGTGACTGTCCCCGGTGAGGGCGTGCAACACGAGCACCGCGTTGTCGCCGTTCGGGGACAGCTCGCCCCACGTCTCGTAGGCGACCCGCACGGCACCGAGGCTGCCGCCCGCCTCGAAGTGCAGAGGGCCGACGTCGAGGAAACGGCGGTTCCCCACGGGGTCGCCGTCGCGCCACGCACCCGTCGCCGGGGGTTTGCCGAGCAGCGATCGCGCCTGGGCTTCGGTCACGAAACTCGACGGGACGGTGTCTGCCGAATATTGCCAGTCCATAGGCCCCTATTCTGCCGGGTGAACGGCCACCAACCGGTCTAGGCGTTGGCGCGGGATGCCTGCACGACCGCCCGGGCGGCCGCCAGCCCGGTCTCGAGGTCGGCCGTCAGGTCGGCGAGGTTCTCGATGCCGACGGAGAGGCGCACCAGGCCCGGCGTCACACCGGCCGTGAGCTGCTGCTCCGGGGTGAGCTGCGCGTGCGTGGTCGAGGCCGGGTGGATCACGAGCGACCGCACGTCGCCGATGTTGGCCAGGTGGCTGAACAGGGAGAGGTTGTCGACCAGGGCGCGGCCGGCATCCACCCCACCCTTCAACTCGAACGACAGCACGGCGCCGACGCCGCGGGGCGCGTACGTGTTGGCGGCGGCGTACCACGGGCTCGACGGCAGGCCCGCGTAGTTGACCGAGGCGATGTCCGGGTGGTTCTCGAGCCACTCGGCGATGTTCTGGGCGTTCTGCACGTGGCGTTCGATGCGCAGGCTGAGCGTCTCGATGCCCTGGATGAGTTGCCAGGCGCTCGCCGGGGCGATCGCGGAACCGAGGTCGCGCAGCAGCTGCACGCGCGCCTTGACGATGTAGGCGATGCCGTCGCCGACCGCGCCCGTGTAGCTGACGCCGTGGTACGACGGGTCAGGCTCGGTGAGACCGGGGAATTTCTGCACGTTCTGGGACCACTCGAAGTTGCCGCCGTCGACGATGACGCCGCCGATGACCGCGCCGTGGCCGCCGAGGAACTTGGTCGCCGAATGGATGACGATGTCCGCGCCGTGCTCGAACGGGCGGATCAGGTAGGGGGTCGCGATGGTGCTGTCGACGATGAGCGGAACCCCGCCGGCGTGCGCCACATCGGACACCAGGCGGATGTCGAGCACGTTGATCTTGGGGTTGCCGATGGTCTCGGCGAAGAACAGCTTGGTGTTGGGGCGCAGCGCCCGGCGCCACTCCTCGGGGTCGTCCTGGTCTTCGACGAAGGTCGTCTCGATGCCCAGCTTGGCCAGCGTGTACTTGAACAGGTTGTAGGTTCCGCCGTAGATCGAGCTCGACGAGACGATGTGGTCGCCGGCCTGGGCGATGTTCAGCACCGCGAAGGTGGAGGCGGCCTGGCCCGAGGCGAGGAGCAGGGCAGCGGTGCCGCCTTCGAGGGCGGCGACGCGCTCCTCGACGACGGCCTGGGTCGGGTTCATGATGCGGGTGTAGATGTTGCCGGGTTCGGCCAGCGCGAACAGGTCCTGCGCGTGCTGGGCGTTGTTGAACACGTAGGACGTGGTCTGGTAGATCGGGGTGGCCCTGGCGTTGGTGGCCGGGTCGGGCCGGGCACCGGAGTGCACCTGCTTGGTTTCGAACTTCCAGTCTGCAGCGGTGTCGCTCATGAGGTGGTCTCCCGGGTGTTCCTCGACGAGCGTGGACCCTCCAGCGCTCTGAATGCGAGTTTAGGCAGGGGGTCGCCGGCGCGGCAACGGACTCCGAAACACAGCGTCACGAAGCGGTCAGCGCGGTGCGTCCGGCGGCGTCGCAGCGGGCGGGGTGACGGGCGGCGGCTCGGGTGTTGGTTCGACGATCGGCTCCAGGTGCGGCAGGACGATCGTTCCCGTGTCCGTTCGCGCCTCCTTACGGAACAGCCACCGGGCGCGCGGCTCGACCAGCGGGTGGAACACGGTGCGCACCACCCGCTGCGAGAGGGCGATGGAGATCAGCACGCTGAACACGATCATCGCGGGCAGCACCCAGCCCGGCTGGGGTCCGCCGAGCACCCCGGTCTCCCGGAGAGGGAACAGCACGAAACTGTGCAGCAGGTAGATGTACATGGTGGCCGCGCCGAAGGTCGTGAACCAGGTGCGCCGCCGGGGGATGAGCAGCAGGAACGCCACGATGAGGGCGAACGCGAGCAGCATGAGACCCAGACGGATGCCACCGGCCCACAGCTGGTCGTAACCGAACGTGGGGTAGGCCTCGTTGTAGAGCAGGAACTGGCGGACCTGCGCCTCGCGCAGGGAGTCGATGTTCGCCACGATCACGCCCAACAGCGCCGTGAACAGCGTGATCGCGCCGATCCGCCAAATCCCCACTGCGGAGGCGTGCAGCCCCAACCAGCGGTCGGTGATCTTCCACTGGCGCAACTGCCAGCCGAAGACGAAGAACGGCAGCAGGCCGAGCGTGCGGGACAGGGCGAAGGTGCTGTCGATCGACGCGAAGTAGCCGGCCCCGACGGAGATGATCATGCTGATCATCACCGGATGGCGCAGCAGCACGAGAAAGGGCAGGGCCAGGCGCCAGACCAGGATGGCGATCAGGAACCACAGCGTCCAGGAAGGGGTCGAGTAGTCCAGCCGGAATTCGCCGCCGAGCAGCCAGCGCACCACGGTCCAGATCGTCTCGAAGATCAGATAGGGGAGAACGATGTCGGTGACCAGCCGGTGCAGTTGGCGGGTGCCGAGCGGCCCCGACCTGGCGAAGTAGCCGCTGACGGCGACGAACAGCGGCACGTGGAAGGCGTAGACGAACAGATAGAACTCATAGGCGACATCCGACTCGGAGATCAGTTTCAGGATGGCGTGTCCGACCACCACCAGGGTGATGGCGATCCACCGCGCGTTGTCCCAGAGCGGCACCCGTTGTTCCGGCGCGGGCGGTGTTTCGGTTGCGCGTGGATTCGTCATGCTGCGTCTCCGACCAGAATGGAGCCATGGGTACAAAAAGAGTCGTTGTGACCGGTGCGAGTTCGGGGATCGGCGCCGCCACGGTGCGCCTGTTCCGCCAGCGGGGCTGGGATGTGGTGGGGGTGGCCCGACGCGCCGACCGCCTCGCGGCGCTGCAGGCGGAGACCGGGGCGCGGGTCTTCACGGCCGACCTCACCCGGCAGGCCGACGTGGACGCCCTGCGCGACTTTCTCGCGTCGTCCGGGCCGGTGCACGCGCTGGTCAACAACGCTGGCGGCGCGGTGGGGCTGGACACCGTCGAGGACTCGAAGGTCGAGGACTGGGCCTGGATGTTCGAGATCAACGTGCTCGCGGTCAAGCGGGTCACGAGTGCCCTGCTGCCGCTGCTGCGCGCCGCCATTCGGGCGGAGGGCGGCGCCGCCGACATCGTCACGGTCACGTCCATTGCCGGTCATGTCGCCTACCTCGGAGGTGGAGGGTACAACGCGGCGAAGTTCGCCGCGCACGCCCTGATGGAAGTATTGCGCCTGGAATTGAATGGAGAGCCGATCCGGGTCATCGAGGTTGCCCCCGGGATGGTACAGACCGAGGAATTCGGGCTGGTGCGCTTCAACGGTGACGCGGAGAAGGCCGCCGCGGCCTACGCCGGGGTGCCGAATCCGCTCACCGCCGAAGATATTGCCGAGACGATCGTGTCGAGCGTCGAACGCCCGGCCCACGTCAACCTGGACCTGATCGTGATCAAGCCTCTCGCGCAGGCGGCCCCCACGAGAATCACGCGGGAACCGCTGGCTCCCAAAAACTGACGCGCGGACGACACTACTCCCCCCGGCTGGGGTACAGCCGAGGGGAGTGGTGGTCGTGCCGGTCGGTCTCTGTGTGCGTCTAGTGCTCGGAGGCCTTCTCGGCGCCGAAGCCGGTCATGGACCGCACCGACATCTCCGCAGCCAGCAGCGGGTCTTCCTTGCGGGTGCTGGTGACCGAACCGAGCCAGCCGAGGAAGAACCCGACCGGGATGGAGATGATGCCGGGGTTGCTGAGCGGGAACCAGGCGAAGTCGACGCCTGCACCGAACATCGACGTCTCCGTGCCGGAGAAGACCGGCGAGAAGATGATCAGCCCGACGGTGACCGCGAGGCCGCCGTACATGCTCCACACGGCGCCGCGGGTGGTGAATCCGCGCCAGAAGAGCGAGTACAAAATGGTCGGCAGGTTGGCGCTCGCCGCGACGGCGAAGGCCAGGGCCACCAGGAAGGCGATGTTCTGCCCCTGGACGCCGATGCCGCCGGCGATCGAGAGGATTCCGATCACGACGACGGTGCGGCGAGCAACCTTGACCTCGGCGTCAGGGTCACCCTTGCCCTTTTTGATCACGCTCATGTAGATGTCGTGCGCGAAGGAGGTGGCGGCGGTGATCGTGATCCCGGCCACCACGGCCAGGATCGTGGCGAAGGCGATGGCGGAGATGAAACCGAGCAGCAGCGGTCCGCCGAGGGCGAGGGACAGCAGCGGCGCGGCCGAGTTCACGCCGCCGGGAGCGGCGAGGATGGTGTCGGCTCCGACGAGGGCGGCGGCACCGAAGCCGAGCACCAGGGTGAACAGGTAGAACGCGCCGATCAGCCAGATCGCCCAGACGACCGAGCGACGGGCTTCCTTGGCGCTGGGCACCGTGTAAAAGCGCATCAGCACGTGCGGCAGGCCCGCGGTGCCGAGCACCAGGGCGATGGCCAGCGAGACGAAGTCGAGCGGGTTCTCGCCGTACTTCAGGCCGGGCACCAGGATGGCGTCGGCCGGCACGCTCGTGGAGGCCGCGATGGCCGAGTCCAGAAGTGCCGAGAAGTTGAAGCCGTTGATGGCCAGCACCCAGACGGTCATCGCGAACGCGCCGATGATGAGCAGGAAGGCCTTGATGATCTGCACCCAGGTGGTGCCCTTCATCCCGCCGATGAGCACGTACATGATCATCAGGCCGCCGACGACGGTGACCACGACCGACTGGCCGATCTTGTCGTTGATGCCGAGGAGCAGTGACACGAGGCCACCGGCTCCGGCCATCTGGGCGAGGAGGTAGAAGAAGCACACGGCCAGGGTGGTCGTCGCCGCGGCCACGCGCACGGGGCCCTGCCGCAGACGGAAGGAGAGCACATCCGCCATGGTGTACTTGCCCGTGTTGCGCATGAGCTCGGCCACCAGCAGCAGGGCGACGAGCCAGGCCACGAGGAATCCGATCGAGTACAGGAAGCCGTCATAGCCGCTGACCGCGATCGCCCCGACGATGCCGAGGAATGACGCCGCGGAGAGATAGTCGCCGGCGATGGCGAACCCGTTCTGCGGTCCGGTGAAGGACCGGCCGCCGGTGTAGTAGTCGGCCGCGGTCTTGTTGTTGCGCCCGGCCCGGATGACGACGATCAGCGTCACGGCCACGAAGGCCAGGAAGATCGAGATGTTCAGCACGGGGTTGTTCTCCGTGGGTTCGACCGCCTGGGCCAGCCGGCCCGGCAGCGACTGCAGAATGCTGGGTGCGATCATTTCTTGTCCATCTCCTCAAGCTCGGCACGCAGCTCGGCCCCGAGGGGGTCGAGACGGCGGTTCGAGTACGACACGTACCACATGGTGATGGCGAAGGTGGTGACGAACTGGCCGAGTCCGAGCACCAGTCCGAGGTTGAACTTGCCGAAGACGGGGATCGCCATCACCTCGGGCAGGTAGGCGGCCACGAGCACGAAGGCGAAATACCAGATGAAGAAGAACGCGGCCAGCGGCAACACGAATCCGCGCCGCTGCTTCTTCAGCTGGATGAACTTCGGCGTCTTCTCATACGCGACGTAGTCGATGGTGGACGGTTCTACTCCGTCCGAGAGTTTGTCTTGCAATGATTCCGTCATGCGGGCTCCTTTGCTCCGGTGAAGGTGCGCTGTGTGGGATGGTGCGGGGTGATCTGTGGGGGTGACGGATGATTCAGGGGTGCGGGCGGACGCCGTGCACGGCCTGCTTCAGGGCGTCGAGGACTGTCGGGTCCTCGATCGTGGGCGGCACCGTGTAGGGCTCGCCGTCGACGATCTGCCGGATGGTCTTGCGGAGGATCTTTCCCGACCGGGTCTTCGGCAGTCGATCCAGGATAGTCACGTCCCGGAACGCGGCCACCGGCCCGACATGGTCCCGCACCAGCGCGATGAGCTCCGCGGCGAGGGTGTCGTGATCGATCGTGGCCCCGGCCTTGAGCGTGACGAAGCCTGCCGCGCGCTGCCCCTTGAGCGGGTCGTGCACCCCGAGTACCGCGCACTCGGCGACCGCCGGGTGCAGGGTGAGCACCTCCTCGAGCGAGCCGGTGGACAGCCGGTGCCCGGCGACGTTGATCACGTCGTCGGTGCGGCCCATCACGTAGAGGTAGCCGTCGTCGTCGAAGTGGCCGGAGTCCCCGGTGGCGTAGAACCCGGGGAACGCCGACAGGTAGGCGCTCTGGTAGCGGTCCTCACTGCCCCAGACCCCGAGCAGGGTACCGGGCGGCAGCGGGAGGCGGATGGCGATGTTGCCGTCCGTGCCGGTCCGCTTGACCGGTTTTCCCTTGGAATCGAGGATGACGATGTCGTATCCGGGCACCGGGAACGTGGCGGAGCCGGGCTTGGTGGGGATGTCGGCGAGGCCGCGCGGGTTCGCCGCAATCGCCCAGCCGGTCTCGGTCTGCCACCAGTGGTCGACCACGGGGCAGTGCAGGCCGTCATTGGCCCAGTGGTATGTCTCCGGGTCGAGGCGTTCGCCGGCCAGGAACAGGCCGTGCAGGCTGGAAATGTCGTGCCTGGCCAGTTCGACCAGGTCAGGGTCGACCCGGCGGATGGCGCGGATGGCCGTGGGTGCCGTGAACAGGACCGACACCCGGTAGTCCTCCACCACGCGCCAGAATGCCCCGGCATCGGGGGTGCCGACCGGTTTGCCCTCGTAGATGACCGTGGTGGCGCCGGACAGCAGCGGTGCGTAGACGATGTACGAATGGCCGACCACCCAGCCGACGTCCGAAGCCGCCCAGAATACGTCGCCGGGCTTGATGTTGTAGATATTGGCCATCGACCAGGCCAGCGCCACCGCGTGGCCGCCGTTGTCACGGACGATCCCCTTCGGGCTGCCGGTCGTGCCGGAGGTGTACAGGATGTACAGCGGGTCTTCGGAGCGCAGGCTGACCGGCGCCGCCGGAACCGCCTCGTTCTCCTCGTGGGCCCAGTCCAGCCAGGCCACGTCACCGGTGTCGGCGTAGTCGGCGGCGCAGCCGGGGATCATTTCCCGGTCGCGCACGATGACCGTGCGCACCGATCCCTTGCTGCGAGCGAGGGCGCGTTCGACCAGCGGCAGGTATTCGACCGCCCGGCCCGGTTCGAGGCCGCCGGAGGCGGTCACGATCACGGTCGGCCGCGCATCGTCGATCCGTACGGCGAGCTCGCTGGCGGCGAAGCCGCCGAAGACGACGGAGTGGATGGCGCCGATGCGGGCACACGCCAGCATGGCGACGATGGCTTCCGGGATCATCGGCAGGTACACGATCACCCGGTCGCCCTGGCCGACGTCGTTGGCGCGGAGCACCCCGGCGAAGCGCTCGACGCGCCCCAGAAGTTCTCGGTAGCTCAGACGTACCCGGGTGCCGGACATCGCCGAGTCGTAGATGACGGCCGTCTGGTCGCCGCGGCCGGCGAGAACGTGACGGTCGAGCGCGTTGTAGCTGGTGTTGAGTTCGCCGTCCGGGAACCAGCGCCAGGCGCCGGGGGAGCGCTCCTCCATGGCCACCGTCGGAGGCAGGGTCCAGTCGATCGCCTGCGCCGCCTGCAGCCAGAATGCCGAACGAGTGTGGACCGCGACGCTCTGCTGCCAGAGGTCGTGATATCCCGCTGCCGCTTCCCTTGACATTCGAACCTCCCCGTTGAAGCCCTATGTATACATAGAATTGCTGAAGTCTTGCATAGAACCGGCAAGAAGGGAATAACATGTGATCTGTGTATACAGAAACCCCAACGACGGGGAGCACCGGCCCGGTTCGCGCGAGTGAACGCGCCTACCGACAGCTCCGCGGAGAGATTCTCGACGGGCTCCTGGTGCCCGGCACCGGGCTGCTCGAGGTGGAGCAATCGGCCCGGATCGGGGTCTCGCGTACCCCGCTGCGCGCGGCGATCGCCCGGCTGATCGCCGACGGGCTGGTGGCCGGCCGCCCCGGCCGCGGTTTCATGGTCACCGAGATGAGCGTGGACAGCATCCGGGAACTCTACGAGGTGCGCCGGGCCCTGGAAGAACACGCCGCCCGCATCGCCGCCGAACGCCGTGACCCCGCGGTCTTCGAGGCCCTGCGCGCGCAGTTCGTTGCGGCCCCGGAGCTGCTCCGGCACGGCGACGCGGGGCTGCGCCGCTACTACGAGCTGATCGATGAATTCGACCTCGCCCTCGACGCGGCCGTCGCGAACCCCTTCCTCGTGGGGGCGCTCGCCGGGGTGCGCACGCACCTCGCCCGCATCCGTCGCCTGGCCCGGGACAACCCCCACCGGCTCCGCAGCGCCGCCGCCGAGCACCTCCTGATCGTGGATGCCGTGCTCGCGGGCGACTCGTCGCTCGCCGCCCACGCCACGCATGTGCACCTTCACCAGAGCCTCACTAGCGTTCTCGGGACGCTCGGGGAGGCCGGAGTCGTTCCGGCCGGCCCGGCGCCGCGCTCGGCGCATCACTCGCACTCACCGAACTAATCGACCTAATCGAAGGGATCCACCGTGCAGCTTCACCACGTTCGCGTTCACCGCAGCGACGAGAACCTCGCCCGCACCGACCAGCTCGCCTGGAAGATCGCCTTGTGCGCCGCAGACCCGGTCGAGGTGACCGACGAGGTGACCGAGATGATCATCAACCGGGTGATCGACAACGCCGCGGTCGCCGCGGCGTCGTTGACCCGGCGGCCGGTGGTGTCGGCACGCACGCAGGCGCTGGCGCATCCGCGCTCGTTGAACGGCATCGGGGCGACCGTGTTCGGCGAGCAGCTCTCCCGCCGGGTGTCGCCGGAATGGGCGGCCTGGGCCAACGGCGTGGCCGTGCGCGAACTGGACTACCACGACACGTTCCTCGCCGCGGAGTATTCACACCCCGGCGACAACATCCCGCCGGTCGTCGCGGTCGCCCAGCACCTCGCCACCGCCCGCGGCCTGACCGGTCGCGACCTCGTGCGCGGCATCGCCACCGGCTACGAGATCCAGATCGACCTGGTCAAGGGCATCAGCTTGCATGCGCACAAGATCGACCACGTCGCACACCTCGGCCCGTCGGCCGCCGCCGGCATCGGCACCCTGCTCGGACTCGACCCCGAGACCATCTTCCAGGCCGTGGGGCAGGCCCTGCACACCACGACGGCCACCCGGCAGTCGCGGAAGGGCGAGATCTCCAGCTGGAAGGCGCACGCCCCGGCCTTCGCCGGCAAGATGGCGGTGGAAGCGGTCGACCGCGCGATGCGCGGCGAAACCAGCCCCACCCCGATCTACGAGGGCGAAGACGGCGTGATCGCCTGGCTGCTCGACGGCCCCGCTGCCGCCTACGAGGTGTCACTGCCCTCGGCCGGTGAAACGAAGCGGGCCATCCTCGACAGCTACACGAAGGAGCACTCGGCGGAGTATCAGGCGCAGGCCTGGATCGACCTGGCCCGGAAGCTGCACCGGGAGCACCCGGCGTTGTCCGACCCGGCCAACGTCGCATCCGTCGTCATCCACACCAGCCACCACACCCACTACGTGATCGGATCGGGCGCGAACGACCCGCAGAAGTACGACCCCACGGCCAGCCGGGAGACGCTCGACCACTCCATCCCGTATATCTTCACGGTCGCCCTGCAGGACGGCAGCTGGCACCACGTGGACTCCTACCGGCCCGAACGCGCCGGCCGGGCCGACACGGTCGCCCTCTGGAACAAGGTGACCACCACGGAGGACCCGGAGTGGACCCGCCGATACCATTCGCTGGACCCGGCCGAGAAGGCCTTCGGCGGTCGCGTCGAGATCGAGCTCACCGACGGCAGCCGGATCGTGGACGAGATCGCCGTCGCCGACGCCCACCCGCTCGGAGCGAAACCGTTCGGGCGGGCCGAATACGTGAACAAGTTCCGCACCCTCGCGCAGGGAATCGTCGAGGAGGGCGAGATCGTGCGCTTCCTCAGTGCGGCCGAACGCCTACCGCGGCTCGGAGCCGGGGAGCTCGGCCAGCTCACCATCGTGGCCCACAACGGGCTGCTCGCCTCGCTCCCCACCGCGAACGGAATCTTCTGATGCTGTACTCGACGCTCACCCCCGCCGCCAAACGGGCCGCGTTCCGCGCGGACCTGGCGAGCGGACGGCTGCTGCGCTTCCCCGGCGCGTTCAACCCGCTCTCGGCCCGGCTGATCGCGGCCAAGGGCTTCGAAGGGGTGTACATCTCCGGTGCGGTGCTCTCGGCCGACCTGGGACTGCCCGACATCGGCCTGACCACCCTCACCGAGGTGGCCGGCCGGAGCCAGCAGATCGCCCGGATGAGCGACCTGCCCACGATCGTGGACGCCGACACCGGCTTCGGCGAACCGATGAACGTGGCGCGCACGATTCAGACCCTCGAGGATGCCGGCCTGGCGGGTATGCACATCGAGGACCAGGTCAATCCGAAACGCTGCGGTCACCTGGACGGCAAGCAGGTCGTGGACGACGGAACGGCGGCCAAGCGCATCCGGGCGGCCGTCGATGCCCGGAGGGATCCGAACTTCCTGATCATGGCGCGCACGGACATCCGTGCCGTCGACGGCCTGGCCGCCGCGGTCGACCGGGCGAAGAAGCTCGTCGACGCCGGGGCCGACGCGATCTTCCCGGAGGCGATGGCGTCCCTGGCCGAGTTCGCGGCCATCCGGGCCGCCGTGGACGTGCCGGTGCTGGCGAACATGACCGAATTCGGCAAGGGCGAGCTCTACACGACCCAGCAACTGGCGGATGTCGGAATGAATATCGTCATCTTCCCGGTGTCCCTGCTGCGCCTGGCGATGGGGGCGGCCGAACGCGGCCTGGACACCATCGAGGCGTTGGGGTCCCTGACCAGCCTGCTGCCGGAGATGCAGCACCGGGCGAGGCTCTACGAACTGCTCGACTACGAGTCGTACAGCCACTTCGACTCCGGCGTCTTCAACTTCACCCTCAACCCGGATGTTGCCTCGTAGCACCCGGCTTCGCACGCAGATCCAATCTCAACGCAAGGGAGCGACATGAGTCAGAACGAACCGACCATCTACAAGGGCCTGGCCGGCGTCGTGGTCGACCGCACGCAGGTGTCCAAGGTCAACCCCGACACGAACTCGCTGCTGTACCGCGGCTACCCGGTGCAGGAGCTGGCGGCGCAGAAGAGCTTCGAGGAGGTGGCCTACCTGCTCTGGCACGGCGAGTTGCCGACCGATGCGGAGCTCGGCGAATTCGAGGAGCAGGAGCGCTCGCTCCGGCACCTGACTCCCGCCGTGAAGCGCGTCATCGACGAGCTGCCGATGACCGCGCACCCGATGGACGTGGTGCGCACGGCGGTCAGCCTGATCGGGGCGAACGACCCCGATGCGGCGGATGCGTCACCGGCGGCCAACCGAGCCAAGGGCCTGCGGCTCTGGGCCCAGATGCCGGCGATCGTGGCCTACGACCAGCGCCGCCGGAACGGCCTCGAACCGATCGAACCGCGAAGCGACCTCGGCTACTCGGCCAACTTCCTGTTCATGACATTCGGAGAGGTGCCCGAGCTCGTGGTCGTCAACGCGTTCGACGTGTCGATGATCATGTACGCGGAGCATTCCTTCAACGCGTCGACGTTCACCGCCCGGGTGATCACCTCGACCATGTCCGACCTGCACTCCGCGGTCACCGGGGCGATCGGGGCGCTCAAGGGCCCTCTGCACGGCGGGGCGAACGAGGCCGTGATGCACATCTTCGATGAGATCGGGCTCGGCCTGGGGGCCGGGGAACGCGCCGAGGCCTGGCTGAACGAAACCCTCGCCGCCAGGCGCAAGGTGATGGGCTTCGGCCACCGGGTGTACAAGCACGGGGACTCACGGGTTCCGACCATGCGGACCGCGCTGGTCACTCTGGTCGAGCACTACGACCGGCCCGACCTGCTGGAGCTCTACGAATCCCTCGAGGCCGGGATGACGAAGCGCACCGGCATCCTGCCGAACCTGGACTACCCGTCGGGGCCGGCGTACAACCTGATGGGATTCGACACCCTCACGTTCACGCCGATCTTCGTTGCGGCGCGGCTGACCGGGTGGACGGCGCACATCATCGAACAGACGGCATCGAATGCCCTGATCCGGCCGCTTTCGCTCTACAACGGCCACGAAGAGCGGCACCTGGCCTGACCCGGCGGTGGCCGTGCCGTGACCTACCATTGGGAGATGGGATTCGACGCGGACGACGCTGCAAGTAATGTGACCGGTATTGAGCGGGAAGTGCTGGGCTGGGACGTGTTCGCGGACGCGTCTCGCCAGCTGTCCTCGATGGTGCTGGCGAGCGGTTTCCGGCCGGATGTCGTGATCGCCATCGCCCGCGGCGGCCTGCTGCTCGCCGGCGCGATGTCCTACGCGCTCGGCACCAAGAACTGCGGCAGCATCAACGTGCAGTTCTACACCGGCGTCGACGAGCGCCTGCCCGAACCGGTGCTGTCGGGACCGATGCTCGACGCGCCGTCGCTGACCGGCCTGCGCGTGCTGCTCGTCGACGACGTCTCCGACTCCGGGCACACGCTCGCGATGGTCGTCGCGCTGCTGCGGGAGACGGCCTGCGAGGTGCGCACCGCCACCCTGTACACGAAGCCCCGCACCGTGCTGGTGCCCGACTTCACGTGGTGCGAAACGGATGCCTGGATCGTGTTCCCCTGGGCGTCGCTGCCTCCCGTGGCGGAAAGCCTCGCCGGCGCGACCCTGCCTGCCGACACCCTGCCTGCCGCGAGCCTGCTGTGAGCGTGCACCTGGTCGGTGGCGGCTGGAATGCCCGGACCGACGCGGCCGTCTTCGGCCCCTTCCTGGCCGAGGCCACGGCGCGCGGAGCCGCCTCCGGTCGCGCGGAGCCGCTCCTCGCGATCCTCGTGGTGCGTGACGGTGACGGCGCCGAACACGCCGCGAGCCTGGTCGCCGCCGTTGCCGCGGCCGGCGTGTTCGAGTCGAAGGTCACCGTCGTGGCCCCGGGCGACGTCTTCGCCCTGGCCGCTCTCTCCGAGGTCGACGGCATCCTGGTCGGCGGTGGGGTCACCCCGGCGTACCTGGCCGCCGTGACCCCGATTGCCGGTGAGATCCGCCGCCAGGTGGCTGCCGGCATCCCCTATCTCGGTTTTTCCGCCGGCGCGACGATCGCGGCCGAGCGCGCCCTGATCGGCGGCTGGCGCATGGGCGGCGTCGAGGTCAGCGGCGAGCACGCCGCCGAGGGGCTCGACGAGATCGCCATCGAACTTGGCATCGGACTGCTCGACGTCACCGTCGAGGTGCACGCAGCCCAGTGGGGCACCCTCTCCCGGCTGGTCGCGGCCACCGAGGCCGGCCTGATCGACGGCGGACTGGCCGTCGACGAGAACACCGCGCTGGTCGTGGGCGAGGGCGCGCTCGGCGTCGTCGGAGCAGGCAGCGTCTGGCGCGTCAGCCAGTCCGATGGCGGCGTGCTGGTGAGCACCTTCGGGGCCTGAGCCGGGCATGTCCTCCTCCCTCGCGGCGCTGGCCGCCGGCCGGGCCGTCGATCCCGGTTGGGCCCGGGCGCTGGCGCCCGTGGCTCCGCAGATCGATGCGCTGGCGGAGTTCCTCCGCGCCGAGACCCAGGCCGGCCGGGACTGGCTTCCCGCCGCGGAAAACGTCTTCCGCGCCTTCGCCGAACCGTTCGACGAGGTCAGGGTGCTCATCGTCGGCCAGGACCCGTATCCGAGCGCGGGGCATCCCATCGGGCTCGCCTTCGCGGCCGAGGCGCACGTGCGGCCGCTGCCGCGCAGCCTGGCGAACATCTTCCGGGAGCTGCACGACGACGTGGGTGTCACCGGCATCACCGGCGACCTCTCCCCGTGGTCGCAGCGCGGCGTTCTTCTGCTCAACCGCGTGCTCACCGTGCAGGCCGGCCTCGTCGGGTCGCATCGGCGCCGTGGCTGGGAATGCGTGACCGAGCAGGCCATCCGTGCCCTCGTCGCCCGCGAACGGCCGCTCGTGGCGATCCTCTGGGGGAAGGATGCCGGCACGCTGCGGCCGCTGCTCGGGGACACCCCGGTGATCGAGTCCGCGCACCCGAGCCCGCTCTCGGCCCGGCGCGGGTTCTTCGGTTCGAAGCCGTTCAGCCGGGCCAACGAGTACCTCGTCCGCGCCGGGGCGGCGCCGGTGGACTGGTCCCTCGGGTAATCTGGAGGCTCTGAAGGAGTCAGCTGTGCTTGAAGAGGAATACCAGCCGCGCCGGCAATTGCCCCGGCATCTTCGACCGACGCCCACGGAAGAGGCGCCGTTCGGATTCACCCTGCGTGAGGCCCACATCACCGATCTGCCCTATATCCGGGAGATCTACAACTACTACGTCGCCAACAGCACGGTCACCTTCGACGTCGATCCGATGACCCTGGCCGAGTGGCGCAGCAAGTTCTACTACCTGGGCAAGCTCGGGATGCCGTTCATCGTCGCCGTCTCCCCGGCCGGCCAGCTGCTCGGCTACGCCCTGGTCAGCCCGTGGAAGCAGAAACGTGCCTACCGGTTCACGGTCGAGAACTCGATCTATCTCGGCGCGGCGTCCACCGGCAAGGGACTGGGCAGGATGCTGCTCGGCGAACTGATCGAGCGCTCCAAGGCGGCCGGGCTCAAGGAGATCATCGCGGTCATCGCCGACCAGGGCGCCGACGCGTCGATCAAGCTGCACCGTGACTTCGGCTTCGAGGAGATCGGCCGGATGGGCAAGGTCGGCTTCAAATTCGACCGCTGGCTCGGCACCGTGCTCCTGCAGAAGAGCCTCAAATAGGCCGGTGCGGCACCTGGATTCAGGCCGGCGGCCACGGGACGCCTAAAATCGAGGGATGACGGATGCCCTTCCAGCCCTGCCCGAGCACCACACCGTGTTGCGCTCCTTCGCAGGCCACCTCGATGCCGGTCCCGACGCCGTGTTCAACCGGCTCGTGGTCGCGATGGCCGCGGGGGCCGCCGGAGGCGGGAATGTGTACACCGACCGGGACCGGCGCATGGTCGTGCTGCGGCGCGGCTGGTGGTACCGCGGGGAGTACCAGGTGCTGCCCGAGGACGAGACCGGGTCACTCGTGCAGTACGAGATCGTCAACGTGGCGCAGGTGGCGCCGTGGGCCGGGTCGTGGGCGGCGGCATCCGTTCTGCGGGCCTCGCCGCGGGCCTTCCAGACGCTGCTGACCGGCCTGTCCCACCCCTGACCGGCACGCCGCCCGGCTGCCTTGCTGACTAGGCTCGGGGGATGGCCGCTCCGCATGAACTGACCGCTCTCGAACAGTGGCAGGCGCTGCAGCGCGGTGAGCTCAGTCCCACCGAGCTGACCGAGCACTACCTGGGCCGGATCGAGGCGCAGGACCCCGGACTCGGCGCGTTCGTGACCGTGACGGCGGATGCCGCGCGCGAGCGGGCCCGCTTCGTCGAGCAGAACGTGCCGCGCACCAGGCCGCTCTGGGGTCTGCCCTTCGCCGACAAGGACCTGCAGAGCCGCGCCGGGGTGCCCGCCCGGTTCGGTTCCCGGCTGTTGCAGAACAACGTGCCGGCCGAGTCCGACGATCTCGTGCTCGCGCTCGACACGGCCGGCGGGGTGAGCCTGGGCAAGACCAGCACGCCCGAATTCGGGCTGCCGTCGTACACCGAGACGCTGGCCGGACCGCCCGCGCGCAACCCGTGGGACCGCACCCGTGGTGCCGGCGGCTCCAGCGGCGGGGCGGCGGTGGCCGTCGCCGCCCGGCTGCTTCCCTTCGCGCCGGGCTCCGACGGCGGCGGCTCGGTGCGGATCCCCGCGGCGGCCTGCGGCCTCGTGGGCGTGAAGCCGTCACGTGGCAGGGTGCCGTCGGGCTCCGGGATCGACGCGCTCGGCGGCCTCAGCGTGGCCGGGCCGCTGGCACGGACCGTGACGGATGCCGCCCTGCTGCTGGACGCCATGATCGCGCCGCGGGGCGGGCATCCGCAGCACCTGTTCTCGCTGAGGGCCCCCGCCGACGACGCCCCCCTGCTGGCCGCCGCCGTGCGCGGCGAGGGGCGGTTCCAGCTCGGCGTGATGACGACCTCCGCCTGGGACGACTCCTACCCGATCGCGCTCTCTCCCGAGGCGCTGGCGGCCCTGAGGGTGGCCGTCGACGAGTTCGCGGCCCTGGGTCACGGTGTGGAGGAGACGGCGCTCGAACCCGACGACAGCTATGTGCCGGCCTTCCGCACGATCTGGCAGGCCGGGGCCGCGGGCATCCCCGCCGACACCCCGGAGCAGGAGCAGCTACTCGAACCGCTCACCCGGTGGCTGATGCACCGCGGTCGGGAACTCTCGGCCAGGGACCTGGCCCAGGCGCTCGCGGCCCTGGCCGCCTACGAGCGGTCCTTCATCCGCCAGCTGTCCCGGTTCGACGCGGTGCTGACCCCGGCCCTCGCGCTCACGCCGCGCCCGATCGGCTGGTACGACGCGGTCGACGGGGAGCGCAATTTCGCCCAGCAGGTGCAGTACACGCCGTTCACGTCCATGGTGAACGTGAGCGGACTGCCCGCGATCGTGCTGCCCGTGGCCGAAACCGCTGCGGGACTGCCGATGGGGGTGCAGCTGATCGGCCGCCCCGGTGGCGAGGCCACACTGCTGGCGCTCGGCGCCCAGCTCGAACGGAGGCTGCGCTGGCAGCACCGCACACCGCCCGAGGCCGATCCGCGGTAGACCGCAGCAGAGCTGGATTGCGGCAGCGCCAGACCGCGGCAGCGCCAGACCGCGGCAGCGCTAGACCCGCGGGGCCTTCGCGGCCGGACGCGACGGCCACCAGAAGCGGTCGCCGGTGAGGAAGACCAGCGCCGGCACCACGAGGGTGCGCACCACGAGCGTGTCGAGCAGCACGCCGATGCAGACGATGACACCGATCTGGGTGAGTGCCACGACCGGCAGCACGCCCAGTACGGCGAAGACCGCCGCGATCAGGATGCCGGCGCTCGTGATGACCGCACCCGTCGACGACAGGGCGCGCACCATGCCCTCCCCGGTGCCGAACCGGATGCCCTCCTCCCGGGCCCGGGTGGTGAGGAAGATGTTGTAGTCCACCCCGAGTGCCACCAGGAACAGGAACGCGAACAGCACCACGTTGGTGTTGAAGGCAGGGAAGCCCATCAGATTCTGGAAGATCCAGTTGGAGGCGCCGAGACTGGCGAAGAAGGTCGCCAGCACACTCAGGATCAGCAGCACGGGCGCCACCAGGGAGCGCAGCAACAGGGCGAGGATGGCGAACACGATGGCCAGGATCATCGGGATGATCAGGGCCTGGTCCGCCTGGGCGCTTGTCTTGTTGTCGAAGGCCGTGGCATCGCTGCCGCCGACCAGCGCCTCGGACACGTCGCCCGACGCATCGGCATAGGTGCCGCGCAGGGTGTCGATAATGAAGAAGGTCTCGTCGCTGCCCGGCTCGCTGGCCAGGGAGAGGTCCAGCCGGGTGAGGCCGTTCGCGCTCTCGCCCGGCAGAACGGACTCGATGCCGGGCGTCTCGGCGGCGAGCTTCGTGGCCTCGATTGCGGCGGCATCCGGAACCAGCACGATGGTCTGGCTGGTCAGGCCGGCCGAGAAGGACTCCTCCACGATGGCCTGCGCCTGCACCGACTCGGGCTTGCCGAGGAGCTGGTCGGCCTGCGACAGCCCCACCGAGGCGCCGATCAGCCCCAGGCTGAGGGCGGCGATACCGGCGACGGATGCCGCGATGACCACGATCGGACGGCGCTGCACGCCGCGGCCGAGACGGGTCCAGAAGCCGGGGCGCAGCGCGGTGCCGGAGCCCGGCAGGTAGCGGGGGATGAACGGCCAGAACAGGCCGCGGCCGCAGACCACCAGTGCGGCCGGCAGCACGACCAGGGCGAAGATGATGGCGATGACCACGCCGATGGCGCAGGCGAACCCGAGCGCGCGGTTACCCGACAGCTCGGCGAACAGCAGGGTGAGCAGGCTGAGCGCGACCGTGCCGCCACTGGCGGCGATGGCCGGGCCGGCGCCGCGCACCGCGGCCAGCATGGCGTCGTTGCGGCTCTCGGTGCGGAGCAGCTCCTCGCGGTAGCGGGCCACGAGCAGCAGGGCGTAGTTCGTGCCCGCTCCGAAGACCAGCACGGACTGGATGCCGGCGACGGAAGGGTCGAGGGTGATGCCGAACGGTTCGGCCAGCGCGCCGACGACGACGCCGGACAGGCCGTCCGCGATGCCGACGACGACGAGCGGAACGATCCACAGGACGGGGCTGCGGTAGGTGACGATCAGCAGCACGGCCACGACGATCACGGTGACCAGCAGCAGTCGCACGTCGGCGCCGGCGAAGGCGTTCGTGATGTCGGACTGGAAACCGACGGCGCCGGTGACGTAGGCGTCGAGGCCCGTCGGCAGACCGTCGGACGCGGTGTCCCGGATGTCGGTGGCCGTCTGCCCGATGTCGGCGTTGGCCTCGTCCGCGTCCAACGGCACGATGCTGATGGCGGCCTGCCCGTCGTCGCTGAACCGCGGCGTGGTGGCCCGCGGGGCGATCGATTGCTCGGCGAGGGCGGCGGCGCGTTCGGTGATGGCCGCGATGTCCGCCTGGGTCAGCTCGCTGCCGTCCCGGGTCCAGACCACGATTGCGGAGGTCTGCTCGGCCGACGGGAACTCGGCGAGGAGTGCGTCGACCTGTGCGGCCTGGCTGGAGGTGGGCAGCCCGGAGGTGGGGAACTCCTCGGAATCGTCGGAGGGGAGAAGGGCGAAGAGCAGGCCGACGGCGACGATCGTCGCGACCAGGACGATCCAGGCCGTGCGTCGACCGGTGATGAACCGTTGAATCGCGAGCACAATTCCTCCAAGAAGCCTGATTGCTAGGCGTCCTAGCAATATTCGTAATAGTATGTCGTTTATGGAAGAGCGTCGCAAGTTCACTCCCGGTGCCGAGGCCGGGGTTGCCGGCACGCCCGGGAGCGGCGAAGACCGTGATTCCGGCCTGCCGGATTCGGGTGCGATCGGCTTCCGGCTGCATGAGATCGTGCATCTCTCTCGCGCCTTCGAGCGCCAGGTCGGAGCGGCCCTCGCGGTGAACACCACCGACCTGTCCGCCATGGAACACCTGATCCAGGAGGGATCGCTGACCCCGGGCGAGCTGTCCCGACGCCTGGACATCTCCACGGCGGCAACCACTCTCGTGGTCGACCGGCTGGTGGCCCTCGGCCACGCGCAGCGGCATCCGCACTCTTCGGACCGACGCAAGGTCGTCGTGGTGCCGGCTCAGGAGTCGGTTGCGCGCGCGTTCCAGCAGCTGTATCCGGTGATCGGGGGAGTGGCGGCGGTCACCCAGGAGCTCTCCGACGACGAGCGGCAGGTCATCGAGGCCTTCCTCGCCCGGGTCGTCGGCGTCTACCATTCGGTGCTGGGTTCGCCGGCCTGACTTTTGCGACTGCCTGCGCCACGCCGACGGGGTCTGCTGTTTTGATTGACTCAAAACAACTGTTAGCGTGGGGCCCATGACGGAAACTGAGCGGATGCGGGCGGATGAGCCGCCGCGCACGCTCGCCGACAGCATCCGTGCCGCGGGGCTCAAGGTCACCGCGCCCCGCCTGGCGGTGCTGCGGGTTCTCGACCAGGCCCCGCACTCGACCGCCGAGCGACTGTTCGCCACGGTTCGAGCCGAACTGCCGAGCACCTCGCTGCAGGCCGTCTACGGCGTGCTCGCGGCCTTCACCGCTGCCGGGATCGCGCAGAAGATCGAGCCGGCCGGTTCCCCGGCCCTGTTCGAGCGCCGGGTCGGCGACAACCACCACCACATCGTCTGCACCCGCTGCAGCGCGGTGCACGACGTCGACTGCGCCGTGGGGCAGGCACCCTGCCTGACCCCCGCGCATGCCTCCGGATTCGCCGTGCACACCGCCGAGGTCACCTATTGGGGTCTCTGCCCCGACTGCCAGGCGGCCACATCCGCCTCACCGTCCCTACTTTCCGCACCTGCACCGCTGTCGAACAAAGGAGCACGATGACTATCAAGCCCACCACCACGCAGACGGGAACGCCCGTCGCCAGCGACGAGCACTCCCTCACCGTCGGAACCGAGGGAGTCACCGCCCTGCACGACCGGTACCTGGTCGAGAAACTGGCCCAGTTCAACCGGGAGCGCATCCCGGAGCGCATCGTGCACGCCAAGGGCGGCGGAGCACACGGCCAGTTCGTGGTGACCAATGACGTGTCCCAGTACACCCGCGCGGCCGTGTTCCAGCCCGGCGCGACCACCGAGACGATCCAGCGCTTCTCCAGCGTCGCCGGCGAGCAGGGCAGCCCCGACACCTGGCGCGACGTGCGCGGTTTCTCGGTGAAGTTCTACACCTCCGAGGGCAACTACGACATCGTCGGTAACAACACCCCGGTGTTCTTCATCCGCGACGGCATCAAGTTCCCCGACTTCATCCACTCTCAGAAGCGCCTGCCGGGCTCCGGCCTCCGCGACGCGACCATGCAGTGGGACTTCTGGACGCTCTCCCCTGAGTCCGCGCACCAGGTCACCTACCTGATGGGCGACCGCGGCCTGCCGCGCTCGTGGCGTGAGATGCCCGGCTTCGGCTCGCACACCTACCAGTGGATCAACGCCGCCGGCGAGCGCTTCTGGGTGAAGTACCACTTCACCTCCAACCAGGGCAACATCGAGATGGAGGGTTCGGAGGCCGAGCTCATCGCGGGCGCCGACGCCGACTATTACCGTCGCGACCTGCACGACGCGATCGAGGCCGGCGATTTCCCGTCCTGGGACCTCTCCGTGCAGGTCATGCCCTACGAAGACGGCAAAACGTACCGGTTCAACCCGTTCGACCTCACCAAGGTCTGGCCGCACGCGGACTACCCGCTGATCAAGATCGGCACGCACACCCTGAACCGCAACCCGGAGAACTTCTTCGCGGAAATCGAGCAGGCGGCCTTCTCCCCGGCGAACTTCGTGCCCGGCATCGCGGCGAGCCCCGACAAGATGCTGATGGCGCGCATCTTCTCCTACCCGGACGCCCAGCGCTACCGGGTCGGCACCAACTTCGCCGAGCTGCCGGTCAACGCTCCGAAGTCGCCGGTGAACAACTACTCGCAGGACGGCGCCGCGCGCCACCACTACAACCCGCCGACCGCGCCGAACTATGCCCCGAACTCGTTGGGCGGCCCCGTGGCCGATCCGCTGCTCGCGGTCGAAGGCGGCTGGGAGAACGACGGCGAGCTGATGCGCGCCGCGGCGAAGCTGCGCAGCGAGGACAGCGACTTCGGCCAGGCCGGAACGCTGTACCGCGACGTCTACGACGACGACGCCAAGGCGCGCTTCCTCGACACCATCACCGGTGCCATCAGCGGGGTGCAGCGCCCCGAGGTGACCGAGCGCGCCATCGCGTACTGGACCGCCGTCGACGTCGGCCTCGGCATCAAGCTGCGCGCGAACCTTGCGACCTGGGCCGAAGCCGACATGCTGGCCGAGGCCGCATCCGGTTACCCGGTCGAGTAGCAGCACCGCCCGCACCGCAGAACGCCCGGCCTCCTCGGAGGCCGGGCGTTCTCGTGTCCGGCTCTCGTGTCGGGCCCCTATCCGGTGTGCCGGTGAACCGGCGTCAGCAGTAGAAGGCGCGCGTCGTGTCGGGCGCGACGATCGCGGTCACGACACCGCCGGGCTGCAGGAGGGCCACGCCGCCGAAGGCGGAGCCGTCTTCACCCCAGGGGGCGCCGTCAGCCACCTTGTCGTAGACGAACGGGCCCGAGCCGTCGTTGTATTCATCGTGCGCCTGGTCCTCCGGGAGCGCGTCGAAGAAGGCCTGGGCATTGTCGCCGACCGCGAATCCACCGCTGCTCTGCAGGGCTATCCCGGCAACGGCGGGGCCGCTGAACTTGACCGTGAACCCCGTCGACGCCACGGAGAGGCTTGCGTCGTCCCAGTCGTAATGGGTCGAGGGGGCGTCGCAGGCCTCATCCTGCGTCATCTCCGTCTGGACCGGCGACTTACCGAAGGTAGTCGTGAGAAAGGTGATGGCCGTGCGGGGGCCGTCGGCGAAGACCGCGATCTGCACGGTCTGCCCGTCGGAGGTCTGGCTGACCAGCCGGGAGCCACTCATCACGATCGTCGACACGGTGGACGCTGCGGCCTGCGTCGGCGTGGCCGGGGGAGTGGCCGACGCAGTGGCCTCCGCGGTGGCCTGCACGGTGGCGGTGGGGGTGGTCCCCGGTGCGGGGGCGGAGGAGCAGGCGCTCAGCAGCAGCCCCGCCAGCATGGCCAGGGCGATGCTGCCCCGGATCCGGGACCGGGCCCGATCACCTGTTGTGCGTCGTTCAGTCATTGATTCCCCCGCCGGTCACTGTGTCCCCCACCCGATCATGCCGTGGTCACATGTTACTGCGCGGCGCCGGCGAGCACGGCGGCGAGGGCTGCGCGCAGCCGGGCATCCGCCTCGATGGCGACCTGTTTGATCTCCGGCTTCGTGCTGAGCTGCGCCATGATGGCCGGGTCGAGGGCCTCCACGGTGGTCTCCCCGGCCCCCGCGTGGCGACGAACGACGACGTTGCAGGGGAGCAGGGCGCCGATTCCCGGGTCGGCAGTCACGGCTCGCTGGGCCAGGGCGGGGTTGCACGCACCGAGAATCAGGTAGTCGCCAACCGCATCGGCGGCTTCCTGGCCGAGCTTGGCCGCGAAGGTGGACTGCATGTCGATTTCGGTCAGCACTCCGAAGCCCTGGTCGGCGAGCGCTTCCCGGGCCATCCGGACCGCCTCGTCGAACGGGACATTGACCGTGACTGTGTGTGCGTAGCTCATGGTGTTCCTCCACTTGGATGACGTTCACTCGGGACGGCGCAATGTCACCCCGAGTCCATCATGCGCGCAGGTGGCCCGACCCGCCACCGTCTAGGAAGCCAGAGGTGCCGAGTGCGCGGCGACCAGCGCGGAGCTCCGCTCCCAGAGTTCGGCCGCCAGCTGGGCGTCGTAGGCCTGCTTGTTCGCCTTCTGGATGCGGCGCTTCTCGTAGTACTCGCCCGATGCCCAGTCGGTGCCCGGCTTCGCGGTGGCCAGCCAGACCAAGGTGTCGGCCCCCTGCTCGGCCCCGAGCAGCAGGCGTTTCAAGGGAGTCTGGTAGATCAGCCGCATCAGGGTCGTCGACCCGGTGGAGAAGCTCGTCGCCACCACGCCCGGGTGGAAGGCGGCCGTGGTGAGTCCCTGGTCGCTGTAGCGGTGGTGGAGCTCCCTGGTGAAGAGGATGTTCGCAAGCTTGGCGTCGCCGTAGGACTTGTTCGCGGAGTACTTCGTCTCGGCCTGCAGATCGCCCAGGTCGATCTTGCCGAAGAGCAGGTTGGCGGCGCTGGACGTGTTGATCACCCGGGCCTGGCTGGCGATGAGCCGATCCATCAGCAGGGTGGTCAGCAGGAAGGGAGCCAGGTGGTTGACCTGGAAGGTCTTCTCGCAGCCGTCCACGGTGGTTTCGCGCTCACCCATGATTCCGCCGGCGTTGTTGGCGAGCACGTCGATGCGCGGGTAACGCTCCTGCAGTTCGACCGCGAGGTTGCGCACCTCGTCAAGGCGGGAGAAGTCGGCCACGAGGAAGTCGGCGCCCAGCTCCGCGGCGATAGCGGCGGTCTTGGCGGGCGAGCGGCCCACGATCACGACGCGGTCGCCGGACTGGCTGAGGGCGCGGGCGGCGGCGGCGCCGATCCCGTCGCTGGCGCCGGTGATCACGATGGTGCGTTCGGTCATTTCTGGTCCCCCTGGGTTACGTGACATAGCCGCCCTTTTTCAGGCCGGCTTCGATTTCGAAGCGGTTCTGCAGCGGATTGCGGCCGGCCACCAGGTAGAGCAGCGGAAAGACCATGCCGAAGCGCTGCCACTGGCGTTTGTGCACGGCCTCGTGTTCGAGGACGGCCGCCGACACGTTCCGGTTGGTCAGGTAGCAGCCGCCGACACAGGATCCGCCGCGACCGAATGTCCAGGCGGGCATCCCGCGGAAGACGATGAGGCCGCCTCGGCGCTCGACCTTGCCGGTGCTCCAGATGGATCCCCAGATCAGGGCGACCGTGGTGGCGTAGAGATAGCCGGCCCGGCTGAGGGGGGAGTCGAAGAGGATGCGGCGCACTCCTCCAGCGTAGGCGGCCCCCACGACAGAAAGCTGAGTCTTTCGCTCCCCAGGCGGTGCCGCCCGATCAGGCCAGTCCACGGGCGCGGGCGCGGCTACGGGCGGCCGTACTCCTCGAGCAGGCGCAGCCAGACCTCGCTCAGGGTGGGGTAGCTCGGCACCGCGTGCCACAGCCGGCGGATCGGCACCTCACCGACCACGGCAATGGTGGCCGCGTGCAGCAGCTCCGCGACATCCGGCCCCACGAAGGTGGCCCCGATCAGCACCTCCCGGTCGAGGTCCACGATGGCGCGCGCCGACCCGGTGTAGCCGTCGGCGTGCACGGATGCCCCGGCCACCCCGCCCAGGTTGTAGTCCAGCACCCGAATGCGAAACCCGGCCTTCTCGGCAGCAGCCTGGGTCAGTCCGATCGACGCCACTTCGGGGTCGGTGAAGGTGACCTGCGGCACGGCGGCATGGTCGGCCGTGGCGACGTGGGTGCCCCAGCGGGTGTCGTCGACGCTTGTGCCGGCGGCCCGGGCCGCGATCACGTCGCCGGCCGCGCGGGCCTGGTACTTGCCCTGGTGCGTGAGGAGGGCCCGGTGGTTGACGTCGCCGGCGGCGTACAGCCACTCCCCGGCCAGTTCCGGCGCGGCGCCCTGCACCAGCAGGGTGTCGTCGACCTCGAGCCAGTCACCCGGTGCGAGGCCAACCGTTTCGAGCCCGACATCCTCGGTGCGGGGCACCCGACCGGTGGCCACGAGCACCTCGGTCGCGGTGACCCGGGTGCCGTTGGACAGGGTGAGCGTCACGTCGCCGTCGGCGTTGCGGGTCGCCTCGGTGGTCGACACCCCGGACAGCACGGTGACGCCTGCTTCCCCGAGGGCAGCGAGCACGAGTTCGCCGGCGAACGGCTCCTGACCGCCGAGCAAAGCGCTCCGAACGATCATCGTGACCTCGGCGCCGAGCCCGGCGTAGGCGGTGGCCATCTCGGCCGCGACCACGCCGCCGCCGATGATCGCCAGGCTGTCCGGGATTCCGGGGGCGCTGGTGGCCTCGCGGCTGGTCCACGGCGACACGGATGCCAGGCCGGCGATGTCGGGCAGCAGCGCCGTCGACCCGGTGCTGACGACCACGGCGTGCGCGGCGGTCAGCACGGTCGTGTTGCCGTCGTCAGCGGTCACGGTCACCTGCCGCACACCGGTGAGCCGGGCGTGCCCGCGCACGAGGGTGATCCCGGTCTTCTCCAGCCAGCGCACCTGGCCCTCGTCGGACCAATTGCTCGTGAAGGAGTCGCGGCGGCGCAGAACGGCCGCGACATCCAGGTCGCCGGTGACAGCCTCCGCTGCCCCACCGACGCGCCGGGCGGCGGCCAGAGCCGCCCCGCTGCGCAGCAACGCCTTCGACGGCATGCACGCCCAGTAGGAGCACTCGCCGCCGACCAGCTCGGCCTCGATGATCACGGTGCGCAGGCCTGCCTGCGTCGTGCGGTCGGCGACGTTCTCGCCCACAGCGCCGGCGCCGATCACGATGACGTCGAAGCTCATCGCGCCGGGTTCGGTGGGGGTGGTGCTGGTGGCGGGCATCCGTCTCTCCTGGGGTCAGTGGCACTGATCAGTGGCGCTGATCAGTGGCGTGAATCGGTGGTGCGGACAGCCTAACGCCCGACGAACGTCGCGGGCCGGCGACTGACGAAGGCCTCCATGCCGATGCGGGAGTCCTCGGTCACGGCCAGGCGGGCCAGGGCCGGCTGCAGCCCGGCCTCCGCGGCCGCGGCGCCCTCCCGCACGGCGGTGCGGGCGCTGGCGAGCGTGGCCTGCACGGCCAGCGGGGCCTGGGCGGCGATCCGCTCGGCCAGTTCCAGTGCACGCTCGAACTGGGTTCCGTCCGGTACCACCTCCTGCACGAGCCCGATGCGGTGGGCCTCGCGGGAGTCGAACATGTCGCCGGTGAGCATCCAGCGCATGGCGTTGCCCCAGCCGGAGGTGCGCGGGAATCGGATCGTCGCGCCGCCGAACGGCAGGATCCCGCGCGCCACCTCGATCTGGCCGAACCGGGTCGACTCGGCCGCGACGGAGATGTCGCTGGCGAGCATCAGCTCGATGCCGAGGGTGAGGCAGGTGCCCTGCACGGCCATCACCACGGGCTTGGACACGCTCTGCCCGTCGACCTGCCACGGGTGGATGCCGCCGTCCGGCACCATGTCCAGGCCGTCGGGGCCGAGCCGGGGGCCGATGTCGGCCAGGTCGAGGCCGGCCGTGAAGTGGTCGCCGACCGCGTAGACGAGGCCGACGCGAAGCTCGGGGTCGCGCTCCAGCTCCCCGTAGGCGAGAGCCAGCTGCTGCAGCAGCGCCAGGTCGGCGGCGTTGCGCTTCTCCGGGCGGTTGAAACCGATCAGCAGCACGTGCCCGCGCCTCTCGGTGATGATTCGTGATGAATCGGAAACGGAGTGCTGCTCGTTCACGGATGCCTCCCTTGGCCTCGTGACGCTGGCGCGTCGATCCCATGCTAAGGCCGCGCGGGGCAGCCCCCCGACCAGCACTTTCGAGTCGCGGAACTCAGCGGGTGAGCGCGCCGATGATGCGCAGGATGCTCGGCAGGTCGTCGGTGGCGGCCTCCGGCGAGGCCGGGGCGAATCCGGCGATGGTGGCGCCGGCCAGCTCGAATTCGGCGCGCAGGGCGGTGATCAGCCGGTTCAGGGACTCGACGCTCAGCCCGAACGGGTAGAGGTCGGCGAGGCCGTCCAACGCCGACGGGTCGAGCACGTCCAGGTCGAGATGCAGGTAGAAGTTCTGCACGCCGGTGGCGTGCAGGGCAGCGACGAGGGCGCCGGGGGAGTCGAGGTCGTCGACCGGGAGGCTCACGATCCCACGTTCCTGGATCAGCGCGTCCTCGGCCGGGTCGAGGTCGCGCACGCCGCCGATGACGACGCGCTCCAGCGGAATGCACACGTCCGCGTCGAGGGTCAGCCCCTCGGCGCCCTCGCCGGTGATGGCGCGCAGCACCATGCCGGTGAAACCGCGGGAGGAGGAGGTCTCGGGGGTGTGCAGGGCGGCGTGGGCGTCCAGCCAGACCACGGCGAGGTCATCCGGATGCCGCCGCGACGCGTGCTCGACGGCCGCCAGTGACACCCCGTTGTCGCCGCCGATCGTGAGCACCGGTCCGTCACGGCCGGGCAGCGCGGCCGCGAGTCGTTCGCGCACCATGACCAGGGTCGAGAAGCGGTCGATTCCGGTGTTGAGAGCATCGCCGGCCTCGGCCGGCACGGGCACTTGGTGGGTGACGGAGGAGGGAAGATCGCCTCGGATCGCCTCCGCCCCGTCGCTCAGGCGCATCGCGCGCGGAGAAACCGAACCCTGCCACTGCGGCACAACAACGAAGGTGGGAGCCATACTTCAGTATGCTCCCAGACCTTCCCCGCGCGCGGGGTTTTCGTGGCGGATCGGGCGGCCCCGAACGCCCGATGAGCTGCCCCGAACGCAGAGGGGCGCCGATGGGATGCTCCCGTCGGCGCCCCTCTGTGCGGGTAGCGGCCGCTACTGCGTGATGGAGCTGGTTCCGCCGGACTTGAGCGCGGCGAGGCGAGCGTCGACCTCGGTGAGTTCGCCGAGGTCGTCGAGGCTTTCGAACTGGGCGTCCAGGCTCGACGCGGCCAGTTCGTGGGCACCGCGCACGCGGGCCTCCTCGCGGCGGATCTTGTCCTCGAAACGGCTGACCTCGCTGGTCGGATCCATGATGTCGATGCTCTTGACGGCATCCATCACCCTGGTCTGCGCCTCGGCGGTCTTCGACCGAGCGATCAGTTCGCTGCGCTTGGCGGAGAGCTGGTTCAGCTTCTCCTTCATCTTGTTGAGGCCGTCCTTGAGCTGGGCCACGACGGCCGTCTGCGAGGCGATCTGAGGTTCGGCGATCTTCGCCTCCTTCTCGGACTGCAGCTGGCGGCCGAGGGCCATCTTGGCGAGGTTGTCGAAGCGGTCGGCGTCGGCCGTGTTACCGGCGGCACGCAGCTCGTCGGCTTTGCGGCTCGCGGCCAGGGCCTTGCCGCCCCACTCGGTCGCGGCTTCCACGTCTTCCCGGTAGTCGTCCTCGAGCAGGCGCAGGTTGCCGATCGTCTCGGCGATCGCGCTCTCCGCGTCGGCGATGCTGTTGGTGTAGTCGCGCACCATCTGGTCGAGCATCTTCTTCGGGTCTTCGGCGGAGTCCAGGATTGAGTTGATGTTCGCTTTGGTCAGCTGGGAAATTCGGCCGAAGATGGATTGTTTCGTCATTGTGCGGTGTCCTTTCGAGTTCCGGAGCAGCGGATGCCTCCATTGTGTCGGTTTGTGCTGGTCGAGTCGTGCGTGGGCCCCGGGCGGGGCGCCGGGCTGCTGTTTCGGCATGCCCGGCGGATGCGAGGGGTCCGGTGTCTAGAACCGCCCGCCTCCGCCGCGGCGCGAACGGGATCCGGCCCCGCCGAATCCGCCGGGCATGCCGAAGCCGCCGCCCCCGCCGCGGCGACCGCCGCCTCCGCCTCCGCCGAACATGCCGCCCCCGCCGCCGCCGGAGAGGATCGTGTTGATCAGGATGCCGCCGAGCACGGCCCCCATCACCCCGTTGCCGCCGCTGCCGCCGGTTTGGTGACCGGGGCCGTAGCCGCCCGGAACCTGACCGGCGAACCCGTCGACGTCGTCCCGGGCGCGGGCGATGGCGGCCGCGGCGAGGGAGTTGGCCCGTTGCGAGGCGGCCAGGGCGGCATCCGGGTCGGCGGTGGCCAGTGATTCGGCCTCCACGAGGACCCGTCCGGCTTCGGCGAGCCGGGTGCGCGCCTCCGCGCCCACGGCCCCTCGTCGGGCGGAGATGAAGTCTTCGGCGGCCGACACCTGCCCGCGCGCGGCGAGCAGGTTCTGGTTCAGGGCGGCCCGGGCGCGCTGGGCGCGTGCCTCGGCGTCCCGCACGCCCTGCAGCGCGGCATCCATCTGGTTGTTGGCGGCGTCGAGCCCCGCCATCAGCTCGAGCGGGTTGATCCGGCCGGCCGCGGACCGGGCGCGCACGTCGGCGAGGGTCTGTTCGGTGTGGCCGATCACCCCCGGCAGCGCGGCGGCAGCCTCGGTCGACGCGGGCAGGCCGCGCGCGGTCACCAGATCGGTCTGCAGTTCGGCGACCGTGGCCGCCATCCGCTGGGTTGCGGCGGCGAGGTCGGTGCCGAGGCGGTCCACGGCGTCCAGCAGCATTCGTGCCTGGTCGACCGATTCCTCGGCCGCACGGATGTCCACGGCGGCCGCCGCCGTCTCGCCGGCACCCAGCCGGGTGGCGGCGCGGGCCAGGGCGGTGTCCGTGAAGGCGAGGCGTTCCCGAGTCTCGGCGGGGTTGTCGGCGACCGTGCCGAGCGTCGCGTCGGTGTAGCGGGCGGCCAGCCCCGCCAGGCTCTCCTCGCTGCCGCCGAGGCGGGCCCGCACCGCATCGGCGCCCCGGGACACGGTGGCGGCGACCGCCGGAGCGTTCTTCTCCAACTGTCGCAGTTCGTCGAAGTCGTCGGTCTGCGCGTCGAGGGTGAGGTTGGCCTGGCTGCAGAGGTCGATGATCGCGGCGTACCAGGCCCGCTCCTGCTCTTCGGAGTCGGGCTCGGCATCGTCGAGTTTCTGCTGCAGGGTGAACGCCTGGCTGAGCTGGTTCCTGGCCGTTTCGAGCGCAGCCTGGAAGGCGGTGGTGGCCTCCGTGCCGTACTGGGCGACCGCGAAACCGAGCTCCTGCTCGCTGGAACGGATCGCGTCGTCGGTCTGCACGAGGGTGCTCGAGGCGCGCCGCTTGAGCTCGGGGGTCGTCAGGGCCTGCAACCCGGTCGGCGCTGCGGCGCCGGCCGGGAGGGACTTCCTGCCACCGCGGCGGGCGAGCAGGATGACCGCGCCGACGACAAGGAGCACGAGCACGGCGATGACCACGAACACGACGATGAGCAATCCGCCGGCACCGCCGGGGCTTTCGTTTCCGGGGCTGATCTCGCCCGGAGCGACCGGTTCGCCCTGGAGAGCCGCGGAGACCCCCTCGGCTGCGCTGATCGCGGCGCCCGCCCAATCGTTCTGGCGCAGGGCCGGCTCGATGGCGACGGTTTCGATCTCCCGGAGCTGGGCATCCGTCAGCGCCGAGTCGGGGGCCACCGACAGCTGGTACTGGCGGTCGTCCGTCGCCACGGCCAGCAGCACGTCGTTGGTGCCGAAGCCGTTGTTGTCGGCCGTCTGGTCGGCCCACTGCTCGCGGTCCTCGACCCCGGTGAAACTGTCGACGTAGGCCACGAAGAGGTCGGCACCGGTCTCGGAATAGAGCTCATCGAACGCGGCGGTGACTTCGTCCGCGCGGTCGGTGACGGCGTCGACCGTGTCCACGATATGACTGGCCCCGAAGTCGACCGGGTCTTCAGCCCAGGCCGCCGTGGGCGCCCACGCGCTGGACATCGAAAAGCTCACAACCGCCGCAACCGCGACCGGAATCAACCACCGTGACCGCATGGACCCCATCCTCACACCAACCATCGCTTCTCCGGCGTTCCTCTGCCGAGCATAGAACGGCGAAGCAGGCCCGTCCACCGTCCACGCGCCAGAGGCACCATTGCCCACTGTTACGGCCGGCTGGCGGTGCCGGCCCGCTGTCCCCAGACTGGGTCCACACCCCAACCGCGGTAACCGCGCACGCGGACACCACAGAATCCGACCTCCGGAGGCCGACCATGACCCGTTCGTTCTCCATGGCTCCGCGGATCGCGGTCGTCGAAGTCACCCGCCACCGCCCCGACCGGCCCGCGTACCACGCGAAGGTGCAGCTGCTCAATGCCGCCGCCGCCGACGCCGCCGAACACGGCGGCTGGTCGGTCTCCCGGCTGGCGGCCGCCGACCGCACGCCGGCCGAACTGCTGGCGGCGACGGATGACTGCGACGCCATCCTGATCATGGGTGGCGAAGACATCGACCCGCGGTTCTACGGCGGCGGCACCGGCTATCCGGGGGAGACCCGTCACTTCGCGGTGGCCGACGCCGGGCAGATCGCCCTCGTGCGGCGCGCCCTCGACCGGGCCACCCCGCTGCTGGGCATCTGCCGCGGCCTGCAGATCATCAACGTCGCCCTCGGCGGAACCATCGTGCAGCACATCGAGGAGGGCCTCCACCGCAACGTCGACGTGCCCATCGACCAGATCCTGCGCGAGCACGCCGTGCGCCTGCTGCCCGGCAGTAGCCTGCGCCGAAGCCTCGGCCAGGCCGGCATCTCGGTGCAGAGCGCCCACCACCAGAGCGTCGACCGCCTCGGCGCCGGCCTGGTCCCGGCCGGGGTGGCTCCCGACGGCCTCGTCGAGGCGGTCGAACACGAGTCCGCGCCGATCACGGGCGTGCAGTGGCACCCGGAGGCGCCGGATTCCCCGGCGGAGCAGCTTCCGCTGCTGCTGGCCGCCCTGCAGTCTCAGCTCGCCGAGGCTCGCGTCGCCGACCCGCTGGCCGCCTGACCCGGCTCAGCACCCGGATGCCCGGGTCACTAGTCTGGACGGATGCCGCTCGAGATTCGCACCCTCCGCCTCCTGCTGCGCCGCTGGCGCGAGTCAGACCTGGCGCCGTTCGCCGCGATGGGGCAGGACCCGGAGGTGATGCGGTACTTCCCGGCACTCCTCGCCCGGACCGAGAGCGACGCGCTCGCCGCCCGGGCCGACCGGCTCTTCGACACGCACGGCTACGGGCTCTGGGCGCTCGAGAAACGGTCGACGGGCGATTTCCTCGGCTTCACCGGGCTCGCACCCGTGCCCGCGTTCCTCCCCGGCCCCGGTGGGATCGAGGTCGGCTGGAGGCTGTCCCGCGCGTCCTGGGGCCAGGGCTACGCCACCGAGGCAGCCCGGGCGGCCCTCGATTTCGCCTTCGGTCGGCTCGAACTCGAACAGGTGCACGCGATCACGGCGGTCATCAACGAACCGTCGCGGGCCGTGATGGAACGACTCGGGATGACCGCGACGGCCGAGTTCCAGCATCCGAAGATCCCCGTCGGCTCGCCGTTGCGGGTGCACATCCGCTACTCGATTTCGCGCGCGGCCGCCGCCCAGGCGTCCGCCGCGGCCGACCTCACCGGGTAGAGTTCAGGCACTTTACAAAAGGACTGGCCGCCACCATGGAATCGACTGCCGCGCACCATCTCCGCCGAGCGCGCGCATGAGTGGCCAGGAAGCCCTCACCCGCCAGACGGTGGACCTGTTGCGCGATCTCATCCGCAACGCCTGCGTCAATGACGGCACTCCCGATTCGGGCGGCGAGATCCGCAGCGTGCGCACGCTCGAGGGGTTCTTCGCCGGGTCCGGACTCGACCTCGAGGTCGTCGAACCGCATCCGGGGCGCGCCTCCCTGATCGCGCGCATCCGGGGCACCGACTCCACGGCCCCCACCCTCGCCCTGGTCGGCCACCTCGACGTCGTGCCGGTCGATGACGGCGGCTGGACCCGCGATCCGTTCGGCGCCGAGATCGTCGACGGCGAGATCTGGGGGCGCGGCGCCCTCGACATGCTTTACCTGACCGCCGCCTATGCCGTCGTCACCCGGGCCATCGCGACCGGACCGTACCGGCCGCGCGGCGACCTCATCTTCGCCGCGGTCGCGGACGAGGAAGACGGCAGCCGCTTCGGTGTGGAGTGGCTGACCGAGAACCGGCTCGACCTGATCGACGCCGACGCGGTGCTGACCGAATCCGGCGGGGCCATGGTCGGGCCGCGGCCGCTGATCTCGACGGCCGTCGGCGAGAAGGGCATCGCCGGGCGGCGCCTGTCGGTGCGCGGCACACCCGGCCACGGGTCGGCCCCGTGGGGTGCCCGCAACGCGGCCGTGATCGCGGCGGATGCGGTGACCCGCCTGGCCCGGTACCGCGCCCCGGTGCAGATCACCGCGGATTGGCGCCGCTACGTGCAGGCCCTCGAACTGGACCCCACCCTCGCCGCGCGACTGCTGGACCCGCACCGGATCGACGACGCCCTGAACGAACTCGGCAGCCTGGCCGGCTTCGCCCACGCCTCCACCCACACCACCATCTCACCCAACATCGTGCGGGCAGGGGTGAAGGACAACGTCATCCCCGCGCTGGCGACCATCACGCTCGACATCCGGGTCCTGCCCGATCTGGCGGCCACCGACGTCGACGCGTACCTGCGCGACGCGCTCGGCGACCTGGCCGACGACGTCACCATCGAGGGCGACGATTTCGCCGCCGCCACCCGGTCGGCGGTCGACACGCCGCTGTTCCGCTCGCTCGGCAAGGCCGTGCGCCGGGCCTACCCCGACGCCGACCTGCTCCCGGTGCTCAGCGTCGGCGGCTCCGATGCGAGGTTCTACCGCCGTCGCGGCATCCCCGCCTACGGCTTTGCGCTGCTCAGCCGGCACTGGGACTACGGCACCTTCCGGCAGCTGTTCCACGGCAACGACGAGCGCATCGACATCGGCTCGATCGCGCTGACGGTCGCGGCCCTCGACACCGTCGTGCGCGACTTCCTCGACTGAGCCGCCGCAGCCGAGAGACCGAGATGAGACCGAGATGAAAACGAGATCCATGCCCCGGAGGAAGTCCCGGCCCGGCAGTCAGACCGGCACGCGGCGACGGATGCCCACCCGCACCGGTTCGGGAGCCGTCGCCTACCTCGCCATCGTCGCCTTCGTGGCGACCTACCTCGTCGTCGACGCCTACCGGCCGGTTTCGATCTGGGTGGCCGCGTTCTACCTGGCCCTCAGCCTCGCCTGCTTTGTCGTCTACGCCGTGGACAAGTCCGCCGCGGTCGCGGCGCGCTGGCGGGTGCCGGAGAACACGCTGCTGCTCCTCGGGTTCGCCGGCGGCTGGCCGGGTGCGATCGTGGCCCAGCAGGTGCTGCGGCACAAGACGAAGAAGGCCAGTTTCCGGCAGGCGTTCTGGGGCACGGTGGCCCTGAACCTGGTGGCTTTCGTGGTGATCTTCTCGCCGCTGCTGCCGGGCATGCTGGCCGGCTGAGCCGGGCTGAGCCGGGCTGAGCCGGGCTGAGCCGGGCTGAGCCGAGCCGGGCGGCGCGTGCCCGGCCGCGGGTTCATCGTTCGATGTCAAGGTCGGCGACGCATTACGTGCACAATTCCGTCGTGGGCGAACTCTATCCCGTCTCCTGCCCTGACATCCTGCCGACCGGGACGCGCGAACTCGACTTCGAGTTCGAGTCGACCGGACCACCCGACCTGACGGCAGGCAAGGGTACGCCGGGCCGGATGCAGCTCTACCTGGACGGCGCGCTCGTCGCCGACGCCGAGGCGCCGGTCACCGTCCCCGTTCGCGCTGAACCCGGGCGTCCTGACCTGCAGCGCCAACCCCGGCTCCCGGTCACGCGGGAGTTCACGAGCCCGTTCAAGTTCACCGGCACGATCCGCGAGGCGACCGTGGACATCAGCGGTGAACTGCTCTCCGACCCGGAGGCCGAGCTGCGGGCGCATATGGCGCGGCAATAGGTCGCCCGCCGGCTGGAATCCTCGTTGTGTACTTATGCTTGTATTGATAGGCTAATACAAAACTAAGAACACAACGGGGGGTTCTGATGCTCGGTGACGTCTGGTCCAACATGGTTTTCCACGTGGCCCTCTCAACCTGGGTCGTGGCCGTTCTGCTCGGGGGTTCGTGCGTGCTTCTGTGGTTCTCGACCCACGTTCCCGCTGTGCAGCGACGGCTCGTTGCCCAGGCGTCGACGGCCGCCGGGCTGGGCCTGCCGCACGCGTCGGCACCGATGGTGCGGGCTGCCCAGGTGCGGCGGGTGCGCGGCTTCGCCGTCGGTGCATTCCTCGGCGTGATCGTTGCGGTCTTCTTCGTGTACCTCCTCGGGGCGGACCGCGGCGGCCCGGCCACCGTGTTCCTGCTCGGCGGTTTTTTGATCGTCGGGGCGTTGGGCCGTGCCGTCGCATCCGTGGCCGGCGAGGTGAAGAGGACCGGTGTGGGGGAGCGTGTCGCCCACGGACGTCGCGCCCGGCTGGCTGATTATGTGCCGCGGTGGAAACGCGTCGGAGCCCGTATCGCCGTGTCTCTCAGCCTGGCGGTACTCGGCATCCTGGTAATGCTGCCCGTCACCCGGGAGCTGCAGCTCGCCGTCTTCCCCGAGCGCTTCAGTCTGGCGGTGGTGGTGTCCGGGTTGGCCGTGGGGGCGCTTGCTGCGTTCGAAATTGGCGGCCGGCTCCTCGTTGCACGGCCCCAGACCACGGCGTCGGAGCGGGAGCTGGCCTGGGACGATGCGCTGCGCTCGGCTGCGATCCTGGATCTGGTCGCCGCCGCGTCCCTGCTCGGCGCGTTCGGCGCCTTCTTCGCGGTTCAGGAAATCGCGATGGCGCTCCAGGGGAGCGGTGGCGGTCTGGCCTCCGTGGAAGCGGTCAACGTCTTCGCGTTCGCAGTGCTGTGCGCGGGTACCGCCGCATCGGCTCTCACCTCGTCACGGCGCCATACCCTCCGCACCCTCCATGCGGATGCCGCTCCGCGCCTGGTCGGCCCGAAATGATCCTCCGCATCGACCCGAGCTCGGCGACACCGCCGTTCGATCAGCTGCGCGTGCAAGTCATTGCGCACATCGGGAGCGGGGCCATGGTTGCGGGAACACGCCTGCCGACAGTACGCCGGCTTGCCGCGGACCTGGGGCTAGCGCCGAACACCGTGGCCCGCGCGTACAAGGAACTCGAGGCTGCGGGGTTCATCGAGACTCGCGGCCGGGCCGGTTCCTTCGTCAGGGCCGCGCCGGAATCGGTCGAACAGCAGGCGCTCGGCGCGGCGCAGACCTATGTCGAACGCCTGCGGGAGCTGGGGGTCAGCCAGGCCGACACCGTGGCCTACGTCACCACGTTCCTGCAGAGCTGAGGCCCCCCGGTGGGATCGGAGGCCTCCCGGGAAGAGTTCGTGGAACTTCGGTTCGTTGCCGCCGGGGTGGTCCTCGGATCCCTGCTGGCCGGTGATCTCCGCCAGGCGCGCCTCCACGATCTGCTCGAGCACATCGTCGGGCACCGGGCGGTCCGGCGTGAAGCGGATGGTGCCCGTCGACAGGGAGAAGCCCTCGAGGTGAGCGCGCACCGCATCGATCGCCGCGGGTGAGAACGGGAGAACTGACAGCGGCTCGGCGCTGGCGGCCACGCCGATGAGTGGGCTGCCGTTCACCGTGAGGGTGGGGAGACCGTACCCGTCGGGGCGCACCGTGTGGAAGCCGGCGCACGATCGAACATGCGCCCGCTTCCCCAGGGTGCGCCGCGACGGCTGCTGCGCCCCTGGCCGGAGCGGCCTAGGATCCCGGCATGGACATCATCCTCGTTCCCGGGTTCTGGTTGGATGCCTCGTCGTGGTCGGAGGTCACCCCGGCGCTGGTCGCTGCGGGGCATCGGGTGCATCCGCTCACCCTGCCCGGACTGGAAGCGGCCGACGCGCCACGGGCCGGCATCGGACTGCGCGACCACATCGACACGGTCGTGGCGGCGGTCGACGCCATCGGCGGCCCGGTGGTCCTGGTCGGCCACTCCGGCGGAGGTGCCATCATTCACGGCGCCGTCGACGCCCGCCCGGAACGGGTGGTTCGCGCCGTCTACGTCGACAGCGGCCCGCTCGGAGCAGGGGGCGTCATCAACGACGGGTTGTCCGCCGTGGGCGACGATATACCGCTGCCGCCGTGGAAGGACTTCGAGCAGGCCGAACTCGTGGACCTGACGGACGATTTGCGGGCAATGTTCCGGGCCCGCGCCGTTCCGGAACCGCGGCGTGTGGCCTCAGACCTGCTGCAGCTGCTGGACGAGCGCCGATACGACGTTCCGGCCACTATCATCTCCTGCGAGATCCCGTCCAAGCTGCTCACCGAGTGGATCGCGGCCGGACATCCGTTCGTGGACGAGCTCGCCCGCATCCACGACGTCGAGTACGTGGACCTGCCCACCGGGCACTGGCCCCAGTTCACCAGGCCGGCCGAACTCGGCGCCGCAATTCTGGCGGCCGTGGAGCGCGCCACCTGAGGTGCTGAGCGGGCCTCTCGCGGAAACCGTCCGCTACGGAGTCGCGACGAGTGTGTCCGGGTGCTCATTCGGCGTTGCGCGGGAGCTGCGCCGCTCCGCGCCAGGCGTGCCACGCGCGAAGCGGCGCACGACCTGCGCGAGACGGATGCCCGCGGCGTCGGCCACGCACCGATGCCGCAGAATGGGAAGGTGGAAGACCTCGCACTCGACGGTGATGGCCCCGCGTGTCCGGCATGCGGGGCAGAGATGAGTGCAGACGGCGTGGACACGGCCGAGGGGCTCGAGTCCTGTCACCGGTGCCCGTGCTGCAAACTGGTCATCGTCATTCCGGGGCTCTGGCCGGAGTGATCGTCAGCCGTGGGAGCGACCACGGACGGCGTCACCCGGGGGAGCGAGCGCCCCGCCGCCGCCCGACTACTGGCCGGGAGCCCGATAGGCCGGTGTCTTCCTGGCGGCGGCGTCGAGATCCTCCACCGTCAGGAGCGGCTTCAATCGCACCCTCACCGCACCCGTCGAATTGATCATGAGCGAAAGTGCCGCGGCGTCAGAGGGTTCCGGGACCTCGATGACCCCCAGAACGTCGGTCTCCCCGAAGGCGTAGTAGAAGCACTCGACTGATCCGCCCACCGTTTTGAGGGCGGCGACGAGCGCCTCCCGACGGCTCGTGCCGCCTTCGCGCATCAGGCCCTTGATGCCTTCGCCCACGTAGTTCGCTTCAAACAGATATTTACTCATGGTGATTCCCGTCCTCTGATGCGCAGGACGCGGGCATCCGGAGTAACGCCCGAGACCTGCATGCGGTGACCTGCCGAGACACGGCACCGTCGCTGGTCCCCGAAGTGGGGCTGCGGAACATGCTAGGCCCGGCTGTTGCCCCTGGCAACGGGGCGGCGACCCGGCCAACCCGGTGGGCGAGCCCGTCGAGACCGGCGAAACGCCCTGGGGCCGGTGAACAGGAATTCGATACTAATTCTAAAAAAATCCCATGAAAGATGACAGACTCTCGATTATTCGTACTAATCAAGCTATCCTCGAAGCATGACAAACCTCGCGGACGACCTCAGGCAGGCAACGGATGCCGTCGCCCGCCTGGGCTCGTCCAGCGCCGACTATGAGGCCCTGCCCGACGCCGTGGTGTTGGCCGGTCAGAAGCAGCTCGCGGCCGCCCGGCGCCTGCTCGATACCCGGTCCGCGTGGATGGCCGCGACCATCGCCCGCCGTTCCCGGCCCGAGCTTGGCCACTCGGGTCTGGCAGCGCAGCAGGGGTTCCTCTCGCCCGAAGCCCTGATCCAGAAGTGGACCGGCTCGTCCAAAGGCGACGCGTACAAGCTGGTCGCGGTCGGCACGATGATGGCCGATGCCGAGGCGGCGGAGAAGCTCGTCGAAGCCGCCCTCTCGTCGCCCGACATTGATGCCGCCGGCGTGGCCGGATTCGTCGCAAAGGTGCCCTGGCAGGCCCCGATCGCCCGGGCCGTGACAACCGGTACCCTCTCGGTCGACGCGGCGGAGTCGATCCGTTCCGGACTCGGTCAGATCGATGCCGCGGTCACGGCCGAGAAGCTCGGGGCGGCTCTCGAGACGCTGTTGGCCGAGGCGTCGACTCTGAACGCCGACGAGGTCTTCAAATGCGCGAGACGGATGCGCGACCGGCTCGACGAGGCCGGCATCGCCGCCCGCGAAAAGCAGGCCCACGACGACCGCTACCTGAAGGTCTACCGGCTCGGCAATGGCAACGTGCGCCTGAGCGGTCTGTTCGCCCCGGAAGACGGCGAGTTCGTGCTCTCCACCTTCGACTCCATCACCGGTCCGCGTCGCGGCGGGGTCCGATTCGTCGACCCGGAGCGGGCCGCCTGGGCCAAACGTCTGCAGGAGGACCCGCGCAGCACGGAGCAGATCGCCGCGGACTCCCTGGTGCAGCTGCTCAAGATCGCGGGTGAGGCCGACCCGGGCCGGGTGTTCGGCGGCCGACGCCCCTCGGTGCGCGTCATCGTGACCGAGAAGGCGCTCAAGCCGGGTCAGCCGGGAGCCACGGACCCCGCCGAGCCCGCCACGTCCGCCGCTCACGGGCAGATCGAGGGAAACCCGGTCCCGATCTCGCAGGAAACCATCGACCGGCTGCTCTGCGACACCGGAACCCGCGGCATCCAGCTCGACGCAGACGGCCAGATCATCAACGTCGGCCGCGACGAACGCCTCTTCACACAGGCCCAGCGCGCCGCGATGGCCGTACGGGACGGCGGATGCCTCTAGGTCGACTGCGACCGATCACCCGCCGGGACCGAAGCCCACCACATCAACGAATGGCTGAAAAACAACGGGAACACCGACCTCGCAGACGGAGTACTCCTCTGCCACCCGCACCACCTGCTGCTGCACAACCAGCACTGGACGATCCTCCGCAACGGGACCGACTACTGGCTCCGGCCGCCGATAGAAGTGGACCCGGAGCAGAAACTGATCGCACTGCCGAGCAAGAGCGCGAATCTTTAGCGCCCGGCCCGGCCCGTGGGGGTTCGCGGCTCAGAGTTGAGGGTGTGTGCGCGCCCATTCCAGCGAGTGACGTGCCTGAGCTGCGGTGAGCCTGGTGGTACCCCCGCAGTGCGTGCAGGTGTTGATGTATCTCGACGACAGCGGGAACAGGGGGATGAAGAACAGGGTGAATTTTGTTGATCTTTTGATCACGTGCTGTTCGGCCAGGGTGCCGCAGTATGCGCACGCGAAGGAGACGACGTTGATCAACGCCTGGTGAGCGCGCGTGCCGAAGAGTAAAAACATGATCGACTCCCAGATTCTTGAGGTGGCAGGTATGGCGGCTATGGCTGCGGGTCTCGATCCCTTAGGGGGAAGGGATATGCCGTGCGGCAGCGACGCGTGGTCGGCAGCCTAACAGGACGCCATGGCGGTGAACCTGGGCGTTCAGCGCGGTTTGTCCGTGACAAAGCATCGTTCAATACCGTCTTGTCTGTGACAAACCATTTATGCTCGTCCCGGCCGGGACATCAGGCCACTGATGAAGGTCACTGAAAGGTCAACCGTGTCGAAATCGAAAAAGTCGGGCGCTGTCAAACGAGTTCCCAAGCCGCTGTACGAGCAGGAATTGGAACGGTTGCAAGCCGAATTGGTCGGCATGCAACAGTGGGTCATCGAAACCGGGGCACGTGTTCTGGTCATCTTCGAGGGCCGAGATGCCGCGGGCAAGGGCGGCGCCATCAAGCGCATCGTCCAATACCTCAATCCGCGCTCGGCCCGAGTCGTGGCACTGCCAGTTCCGAGTGAGCGGGAACAGAAGCAGTGGTATTTCCAGCGATACATCGAGCAGCTGCCCACTGCCGGAGAGATCGTCCTGATGGACCGTTCCTGGTACAACCGTGGTGGCGTCGAACGGGTTTTGGGCTATTGCACCGATGAGCAGTACCACCGGTTTCTGGAACAGGTACCCCAGGTGGAACGGATGCTCGTTGATGACGGGATCATTTTGGTCAAGTTCTGGTTCTCCGTTTCCGACAAGATCCAGGAGGAAAGGTTTCGCTCCCGTCTGGAGGACCCGATGCGCCGGTGGAAGCTTTCCGACACAGACCTCTTTTCAATTACGCGCTGGGAGGATTACTCTCGGGCCAAGGACGCGATGTTCGCGGCAACGGACCTGTCCTATGCGCCGTGGTGGACGATTGAGAGCGATGACAAGCGCGCGTCCCGGATCAATTCCATCAAGCATCTCCTGACCCAGATTCCCTACGAGCACCGGGAACCGAAAAAAGTGACCATCCCGGATCGTCCGGACGCGAACGAGTACGACCGGCCCCCTCATGACGAGGCGAACTTCGTCACGGACCACGCCAAGACTCTGAAGAAGTGAATCCGGATTGGACCCTCGCGAATTGCGTGCCAGTAGCTGAGGAATCATGACACACCTACCTGCCTCCGCCCGTCGTCTACCCTTCCCGGCGATCACGGTATAGCCGAGGCGTTCAACGTGGCCAACAGCGACGCAGCCAGCCGACCGGCCGCTCGTCGCGCATCGTGATGTCCTTGCTCTCGTGGAGGACCTTTCACTCCGAGTCAGCCCCGTACACCGGTGGTGCCCGTGCGCGTCGACATTTGCGTATGGCGCGGTCGAAGTGGCGGCCAGTGGTCGGAACTGCGTGGAGAACGCCCGAAATGGACTGTCACGCGTCAAATGTGCCCCCAGGCAGATTCGAACTGCCGCCCCTGCCTCCGGAGGGCAGTGCTCTATCCCCTGAGCTATGGGGGCCAGGGAAAACACTAGGTTATCAGCATCTCGGCGTGCCATGTTCCGCATCGAGTTCGACGGATGCGGTCGAGCTCGCCTCGCAGGCCATTCGAACTCGACCGGAAGTGTCGAACACGGCGGATTCCGGGAGGTTCGGACGGGGGTGGGCAGGTTCGAACGGGTTTCGCCGCGCGGTCCGGCGGGGGTGCTACTGCAGGTTCGAGATCGCCGCGGAAACGAGTGCTGCGGCGTCGCCGGGCTCGAAGAACTCGGGGGAGCCGACCGTGATCCAGTAGGTGGAGGTGAAGACCTGAGCCACTCCGGTGCCGCCGGCCGCCGAGAAATAGCCTTCAACGTCGGGAGGGGTGCCATACGTGGGAACGATCTGGCTGGAGCCGACGGCCTCGGTCTTGAGCTGGGACAGCAGCACGTCGTTGGGCTGGGTCACCGAGACCTCGATGGTTCCGCCGCTGGATTGATGGAGCAGCCCGCAGTTCAGCCCCTGGAACTCGGCCGCTTTCTGGCCCGCATCGAGGGTCGGCTCGAAACCGGGCGCGGAGCCGTAGTTCGGGTTGTACGCGTAGACGTCGTCGAGCGTGAGCACCTGGTCGCAGGTGAGCGCGACCGGCGTTCCTGCGGCCGTGGGTGTGGGAGTCGGCGTCGCAGTGGACTCCGGCGTCTGCGTGGCGTCCGCCGTCGACGCTGGAGTCGACCCGGGAGTGGACGCGGACGACGTTGCCGTCGGGCCGCTCCCCGACGGTGAACCTGCGCCGCAGCCGGCCAGCGCCACGACGGCGACTGTGCCCGTGGCAAGGAGGAGGGTGGTGCGCAGGAGCCGTCCGCGCGGGAATGTGGGCGAGAGGGAGTCAGTCACGCTTGACCTTACCAAGTGGGTGGCCCGTGACCGGGCCGGTAAGATTGCGTTTCGTGACTCCCGCTGAGCTTTCCCAATCCCTGTTCGACCTCATCCTCCAATTGAGCGAGCGTCGACGCGAGGCAGGGACCCCGGTGGCCGACCTCAATCTGAGCGTGGCGGATGTCACGCTCGAGCGTCCCAGAAACCGCGACCACGGTGACTGGGCCTCCAGTATCGCGATGAAGATCGCCAAGCCGCTCGGCTCCAACCCGCGCGAGGTGGCCGCCGAACTGGCCGCCGGCCTGGAACAGCTTCCGGACGTGGCCTCGGTCGACGTCGCCGGTCCCGGCTTCATCAACATCCGTCTCGAGGCCGCCGCCGCCGGCGCACTGGCGAAGACCATCGTCGACGCCGGTCCTGCCTACGGCACCGGACACCTCTACGACGGCCTCAAAATCAACCTCGAGTTCGTCTCCGCCAACCCCACCGGCCCCATCCACATGGGAGGCGTGCGTTGGGCGGCCGTGGGCGACAGCCTCGCCCGGGTGCTGCAGGCGGAGGGCGCCGACGTCACCCGCGAGTACTACTTCAACGACCACGGCTCGCAGATCGACCGTTTCGCCCGCAGCGTGCTCGCGGGTTACCTGGGCGAGCCCACCCCCGAGGACGGCTACGGCGGCGCCTACATCGGCGACATCGCCGACCAGGTCGTGGCCGGCCATGCCGGCGACATCGCCGTGCTGTCCCGTGACGAGCAGCAGGAAGTCTTCCGCAGCGTCGGCGTCGACCTGATGTTCACCGAGATCAAGGAGAAGCTGCACGGCTTCGGTGTGGACTTCGACGTCTACTTCCACGAAGATTCCCTGCACGAGTCCGGCGCCGTCAACCGGGCCATCGAACGGCTGCGCGAACAGGGCCACATCTTCGAAGAAGACGGTGCCATCTGGTTGCGCACGACCACGTTCGGCGACGACCGCGACCGGGTCATCATCCGTTCCAACGGTGAACCGGCCTACATCTCCGGCGACCTCGGCTACTACCTCGACAAGCGTGAGCGCGGCTTCGACCAGAACCTGATCATGCTGGGCGCCGACCACCACGGCTACGTCGGTCGCATGATGGCGATGGTCGAGGCCTTCGGCGACGTGCCGGGCGTCAACCTGCAGATCCTGATCGGCCAGATGGTCAACCTGCTCAAGGGCGGCGAACCCGTTCGGATGAGCAAGCGCGCCGGCACGATCGTCACCCTCGACGACCTCGTCGACGCCGTCGGCGTGGACGCCGGCCGGTACTCGCTGGTGCGCTCCTCGAGCGACACCCAGCTCGACATCGACCTGGACCTGCTCGGCAAGCGCACCAACGAGAACCCGGTCTTCTACGTGCAGTATGCGCACGCCCGCACCTGCTCCGTTGCCCGCAACGCGACCGCCGCGGGCGTGGAGCGCAGCGCGTTCGCCCCGGAACTGCTCATCCACGACAGCGAGTCGGCCCTGCTCGGCGTGCTGCAGGAATACCCGCGCGTCGTCGCGCAGGCCGCCGAACTGCGCGAGCCCCACCGCATCGCCCGCTACATCGAAGAGGTGGCCGGCTACTACCACCGCTGGTACGACAGCTGCCGCGTGATCCCACTCGGTGACGAGCCGATCACCGACTTGCACCGCACCCGCCTGTGGCTCAACGACGCCACCGGCCAGGTCATCCGCAACGGCCTCGGCCTGCTCGGCGTCTCCGCGCCGGAACGCATGTAAGCGTGGACGCCTCTGCCCGGAAACCCCGGCGCCGCACGCTCGGGGCGCTCGTCGTCGCGGGTCTCGTGGTGGTCGGGCTCGTCGCGGCCTACTTCGTCCTCGACGGGGGACTGCGCAGCTACGCCGAAAACCAGATCGAGCAGGAGATCGCCTCGAACCTGCCCGACACCGTGACCGGGGACGTGGCCGTCTCCGTCGGCGGGTTTTCGGTCATCGCGCAGTACCTCGGCGGCAGCTTCGACCGGGTGGCCCTGGAATCCGGCGCGCTGACCGTGGACGGCGTGCCGGCATCCGTGCACGTCGTGGCGACGGATGTCCCGCTCGACCAGTCCCAGCCCGTCGGCGACCTGCGCGGCATCGTCGACCTCGAACCCGACGCGATCAACGCCCTGCTGAGCCGGTCGCTGCCGAGCGATGCACCCGACGCCAGCGTCGAACTGGGGCAGGACGAGATCAGCTACAGCGGCAGTGCCCGGGTGCTCGGCCTCCCGATCGGCTACCGGGCGTCGGCGACGCCGAGCGTCGACGCCGACGCCCTGATGCTCACGCCGAGCGGTGCCAGCGTCACTTCCAGTGAGGGCAGCATCGACGCCGGCAACCTGCTCACGCTCGTCCTCGGCGAGGAACCGCTTCGCATCTGCGTGGCCCAGTACCTCCCCGAGGGGATCACCCTCGCCGGCGTGAACGTGACGCCCGAACGCGCCCGGCTCACGCTGGAGTCCAGCACGCTGACGCTCAGCCGCCAGGCGCTGACCACCCTCGGCAGCTGCAGCAGCGACTGAGCCGCGCGCGGCACTCCGACCGTGACCGACCGGTTCGTGAACCGTTCGGTCCGTGACCAAACCGGGGCTGACACGGTGGCCGCGGCGTCGTACGCTGGTCTCAGCGCATTCGCCTGTTCAAGGAGGCACCATGACTGTCCTGCGCATTCAACACCCCGTGCCCGACTACGACCGCTGGAAGCGCGCCTTCGACCAGGACCCGGCCGACCGGCGCGGATCCGGGGTGATCCGCTACACGATCATGCGCTCGGTGACGAATCCGAACTTCGTCATGATCGACCTGGAGCTGGGCACCGTCCGAGAGGCGGAGAAGCTTCTCCTCAAGATGCGGCGCATCTGGAGCAGCAGCGGCTCGACGGTCATGATCGACCCGGAGGCGTGGATCGTCGAGGCGGCCGAGACCGCCGAGCTGCTCTAGCCGCAGCCCACCGCACGGCCCGCCGCGCAGCCCAACGGGGATCCCGCCGCGGAGCGGGGCGTAACGCGATTCGGTGCTCACCGGCGGCGTTCGCTACACTCGGGGCAGGTCCCCGGTCGCAGCCGACGGCATCCTTTCACTGGCTTCAGGGACCAACCCGGGTTCGCTCGCCACTCAGTGAGACACCCACTCGACATTTCCCGTGAGGTTTTCACCCGTGGCCACCAACCCGCTCGCCCCCGCATGGCTCCGCCTGCCCGCTGACGCCAATGTTCTCGCCGACGGTCTCTGGCCGGCCACCGCCGCACGCACGCCGCAGGGGGAGCTCCTCATCGGCGGCTGCACCGCCGCGGCCCTGGCCGCCGAATTCGGCACGCCTCTCTATCTGATCGACGAAACGGATGCCCGAGCCCGCGCGGCCTCGCTCCGCGCCGCCTTCGAGACCGAGTTCGCCCGCATCGGAACCAGCGTGCACATCTACTACGCCGGCAAGGCCTTCCTCTCCACCGAGATCGCCCGCTGGATGCTGGCCGAGGGTCTCAACATCGACATCTGCAGCGGCGGTGAACTCGCCGTGGCGCTGGCCGCCGGCAGCCCGCCGAACCGGATCGGGTATCACGGCAACAACAAATCACTGGCCGAGATCGACGAGGCCTGCCGGGTCGGCGTCGGCACCATCGTGATCGACAGCCCGGTCGAAATCGGGCGGGTCGCCGCGGCCGCCGCCCGGCACGGCATCGTTCAGGCCGTTCGTCTGCGCGTCAACAGCGGCGTGCACGCGCACACCCACGAGTTCCTGGCCACCGCGCACGAAGACCAGAAGTTCGGCGTGACCCTCGATGACGCCCCGGCTCTGGTGGGGCGCATCCGAGCCGAGCCGAGCCTGGCCTTTCGCGGCCTGCACTGCCACATCGGTTCACAGATCTTCGGCGCCGACGGTTTCGCCGAGTCCGCGTCGAGGCTCCTGGCCGTGCACGCCGCACTCCTCGACGGCGGACCGGTCCCCGAGCTGAACCTCGGCGGCGGCTTCGGCATCGCCTACACCTCCGCCGACACCCCGACCCCGATCGGCGAACTCGCGGCCAGCCTGGCCGACATCGTCGCCGCCGAGTGCGGCACGCGGGGCATCCCGGTGCCCGTCGTCGCCTTCGAACCGGGACGCTACATCATCGGCCCGGCCGGCATCACCCTGTACGAGGTCGGTACCACCAAGGCCGTCGACGTGGCCGGCAACCCGCGCCTCTATGTCAGCGTCGACGGTGGCATGAGCGACAATGCCCGTCCGGCCCTCTACGGCGCCGACTACACCGTGCGGCTCGCCGGCCGGGTGTCGGCGGCCGAGCCGGTTCTGGTGCGCCTCGCCGGCAAGCACTGCGAGAGCGGCGACATCGTCGTCGACGCCGACTACCTGCCCGCAGACGTGTCCCCGGGCGATCTGGTGGCCGTGGCGGCCACCGGCGCCTACTGCTGGTCGTTGTCGAACAACTACAACTTCCTCGGCCGGCCGGCCGTGGTCGCGGTGGCCGAAGGCACCCCGCGGATGCTCGTGCGCGGCGAGACCATCGCCGACCTGCTCGCCCGCGACACGGGCGTCGGGGCCGGTTCGACCACCGCCGGTTCGACCACCGCCGACTCGACCGCCGATCTACCGAAGGAACCCTCCCGATGATCGAATACCGCAATTTGCGCGTCGCACTCCTCGGCGGCGGCTCCGTCGGCGCCCAGGTGGCCCGGCTGCTGCTCGAACACAGTGAAGAACTCGCCAACCGGGTCGGCGCCAGCCTCGAGCTGGTCGGCATCCTGGTGCGCGACGTCGACGCCGAACGCACCGTCGACCTGCCCCGCGAGCTGTTCACCACCGACGCCGAGACCCTGATCCTCGGCGCCGACGTCGTGATCGAGCTGATGGGCGGCATCGAGCCCGCCCGCGAATACATCCTGATGGCGATCAATTCGGGGGCGGATGTCGTCACCGCCAACAAGGCGCTGCTGGCCACCCACGGGCCCGAACTCTTCGCCGCCGCCGACCAGGTCGGTGCGCAGCTCAAGTACGAGGCCGCCGTGGCCGGCGCGATCCCGATCGTGCGGCCGCTCGGCGAGAGCCTCGGCGGCGACCAGGTCAACCGTATTCTCGGCATCGTGAACGGCACCACCAACTTCATCCTCGACCGGATGGACACCGAGGGAGACACCCTCGAGGAGGCGCTCGCGCTGGCCACCGATCTGGGCTACGCCGAGGCCGACCCGACCGCCGACATCGGCGGGTACGACGCGGCGCAGAAGGCGGCCATTCTCGCCAGTCTCGCCTTCCACACGACCGTGCCGCTGGCATCCGTCTACCGCGAGGGCATCACGGCCATCACCCCCGCGCAGATCGAGTCCGCCCGGAAGGCCGGCTACGTCGTGAAGCTGCTTGCCATCTGTGAACGTCTCGTCGATGCCGCAACCGGCCAGGAGGGCGTCTCCGCCCGGGTCTACCCGGCCATGGTGCACCGCAGCCACCCGCTCGCCTCCGTGCACGGCGCCAACAACGCGGTCTTCGTCGAGGCGGAGTCGGCCGGCAGCCTGATGTTCTACGGCGCCGGCGCCGGGGGAGTGGAGACGGCGTCCGCCGTGCTCGGCGACCTGGTTTCCCTGGCCCGCCGCCACATCGCCGGCGGCCCCGGCGTTCCCGCGTCCCAGCACGCCGACCTGCCCATCCTCGACATCGGACGCATCGTGACGCGCTACGCCGTCACGCTGGAAGTCACCGACGAGCCCGGCGTGCTCGCCACCCTCGCCGGCGTGTGCAGCGACCACGGCGTCTCCCTGGCCCTGGTCGAGCAGTCGATGACGCCGGCCCAGCCCGGCACCGCGAGTCGCTCCGCCGTCTCCGCCACGGCTACCCTTGTTATCGGAACGCACGAGGCCACGGAGGCTGCCCTGGCTGCCACCGTGACAGACCTCGCCGCGAACAGATTTGTCACCAATGTCGCATCCGTTTTGAGAGTTGAAGGAGCCTGATGTCCAGCGAACGAGAGACTCTGACGAAGCCGGCCGTGAAGACGGCTTCCCGGCAGTGGCGCGGCGTGCTGCGCGAGTACGCGGACCGCCTGAACATCACGTCTGAGACGCCCATCATCACGCTGGGCGAGGGTGGCACCCCGCTGATTCCCGCGCCGGCGCTCTCCGCCCGTACGGGTGCGAAGGTCTGGATCAAATATGAGGGCATGAACCCGACCGGTTCGTTCAAAGACCGCGGCATGACCATGGCCATCTCCAAGGCCGTCGAAGACGGCGCCCAGGCCGTCATCTGCGCCTCCACCGGCAACACGTCCGCGTCGGCCGCCGCCTATGCGACCCACGCCGGCATCCAGGCGGTCGTGCTGGTACCCGAGGGCAAGATCGCCATGGGCAAGCTCAGCCAGGCCATCGCGCACAACGCGCAGCTGCTGCAGGTGCAGGGCAACTTCGACGACTGCCTCGACATCGCCCGCGACCTCTCCGCGAACTACCCCGTGCACCTGGTCAACTCGGTCAACCCCGACCGGATCGAAGGCCAGAAGACGGCCGCCTTCGAGGTCGTCGAGGTGCTGGAAGACGCCCCGGACATCCACATCGTCCCTGTCGGCAACGCCGGCAACTACACCGCCTACACGCGCGGCTACACCGAAGAACTCGAGCGCGGCGCCACCACGAAGCTGCCGCGCATGTTCGGGTTCCAGGCTGCCGGCAGCGCCCCGATCGTGCTCGGCCACCGCGTCGACCACCCGGAGACCATCGCCAGCGCCATTCGAATCGGCAACCCCGCCTCCTGGGACCTCGCCCTGGCCGCCCGCACCCTCACCGACGGCTACTTCGGTGCGATCACCGACGAGAAGATCCTCGAGGCCTACCGCATCCTGTCGGCCGAGGTCGGCATCTTCGTCGAGCCTGCCTCCGCGATCAGCGTCGCCGGTCTGCTCGAACGCGCCGAAGCCGGACTCATCCCCGCCGGCTCAACCGTGGTTCTCACGGTCACCGGCCACGGTCTGAAAGACCCGCAGTGGGCGCTCCGCACCGCGGACGGCTCCGACGTCACGCCGACCATCGTGCCCGTCGACACCGCCGAAATCGCCGGCATCCTCGGGCTGGTCCAGAAATGACCGTTGCCGAGGCCCTCTCCGGCAAGTCCGTGCTCTCGGGCCGTTCAGTCACCGTGCAGGTGCCGGCGACCACGGCCAACCTCGGCCCCGGATTCGACACCCTGGGCCTGGCTCTGGCGCACCACGACCACCTTGAGGTCTCGGTGCGCGACGAGCCGGGCATCACGGTCGAGGTGCACGGCGTCGGTGCAGGCGTGGTGCCCACCGATGAGAGCAACCTCGTCGTGCGCGCCATCATCCACACCTTCGCCGCCTACGACCAGGAACTGCCCGGTCTGAACCTCGTCGCGCACAACGAGATCCCGCACGGCCGCGGCCTGGGCTCATCCGGCGCCGCCATCGTCTCCGGGATCATGGCCGCGAAGGGACTCCTCGAGGGCGTCGTCGACATCGACGCCGAGGCGCTCCTCGCCCTCGCGACCGAGATGGAGGGGCACCCCGACAACGTGGCCCCGGCCCTGTTCGGCGGGCTCACGATCGCCTGGATGACCCCCGAGGGCCCCCGCCACAAGAAGCTGATGGTGCACCGCGGCGTCAAGCCGCTGGTCTTCGTTCCCGAGCACGCCATGTCCACGGCACTGGCCCGCAGCCTGCAACCCGAGAGTGTCCCGCACGAAGACGCCGTCTTCAACCTGTCGCGCTCGGCCCTGCTGATCGCCGCCCTGATCCAGAGCCCGGAACTCCTGCTCGCGGCCACCGAAGACAAACTGCACCAGAGCTACCGTGCCGCTGCCATGCCGGAGACCAACCGGCTGATCACCCTGCTGCGGGAGCACGGATTCGCCGCCGTCGTCTCCGGCGCCGGGCCGTCGATTCTGGTGCTGGCCAGCGATCCGGGGCAGCGTCTCGTCGCGGCCGAGCTCGTCGCCGCCGAGTCCGAGACTCCCTGGCAGGCGCTCATGCTGGCCGTCGACGTGCTGGGCGCGACCGTCACCCGCACCGACCGGTAGAAGCGCGTCCGAACGTCGAGGACACGCCGATTCCGGAGGCCATCGGCGTTCTTGCGTTCTGCTACAGTGAAGGGGCACCCGATGGAACCGCGTAACGCCCGGCTCCCTTCTCCGGTGCATTCCCTGTAACTCACTGCTATCGCATCATCTATGCGTAGCTGTGTGTGTTCACCTCAATCCACATCACTTTGGGATTGAACCACCCGCAGCGCGTGAGACGCTGCAACAGCTTCCCTGGCCAGCACGCATGACGCCAGGGGAAAGGACAATTTTCGTGACTGACGTCAACCTCCTCACCCCCGGTGCGAATTCTTCGCACCTCACCACCCTTCGCGTCGCCGAGCTTCAGGCTCTGGCGCTCGAACTGGGCATCCCGGGTGCGTCCAAGCTTCGCAAGGGAGAGCTCGTCGGAGCTATCACCGCCGAGCAGGCCAAGAACGCTTCCTCGGGTGTCTCCGCTGATGCCACAGCCGTCGACGCCCCTGACGCGGCTCCCGCGGCGGACGCCGTGACCGACGCTGCCGAGACCGCCGACGTCGCCGTTGCCGCGCCCCGCAAGCGGGTCTCCCGGCGCGCCTCCAGCGACACTTCGGCTCCCGCCGTCGCGCACATCAACGCCGACGGTGACCTGGGCATCGGCATGATCGTTCCGGACGACGCCGCCAAGCTCCGCCGCACCACGGCCCCCACCACCTACGCCGGCTCCTCGGCGAATTCGCCCGCGACCGAGACTGCCCCTGCCACGAAGCCGGTCCGCCAGGCGCGCAAGCGCGCCACCTCGGTCACCGTGAAGGCCGAGGCCGCAGCGGCAGCCTCCGAGGCCGTGGCGCCCGTCGACGAGATCGTCACCGAAGGCGCCCCTGCCGAGGCCGTCGTCGATACCGAGAGCGAGACCAGGACCAATACCGCGACCGCGGCCGTGGTCGAAGAGGCCACCGAGGCTGCGCCCGAGACCACCGGCTCCGGCCGGTCGCGTCGCGGCAGCTCACGCGGTGGCCGCAGTGGCGGCGCCCGCAACAGCATCGACGCGCGCACCAGCATCGACGCGCGTAACAATGCCGACGAGCTCGCCACGGAGACCGTCACGGACCTGGACGCCACGGCCGAGACCACCGCCACCGAACCGGCCGCAGAGGTCGAGCAGGTCGAGCAGGTCGAACCGGCCGAGCAGCCCCGCCAGGGCCGCAACCGCAACCGCAGCCGCGGGGGCGACCGCACCCAGGGCGCCGACCGCGGTGAGGACTCCACCCGCCAGAATCGCCAGACCGGCAACCGCGGCCAGGGCCAGGACAACCAGGGCCAGGACCGTCAGGCTCAGGACCGCAGCGAGGGTCAGGACCGCCAGGCGCAGGGTCAGGACCGCAACCAGGGTCAGGACCGCCAGTCGCAGCAGGGCCAGGATCGCGGCCAGGACCGTCAGGAGCGTCAGGCTCAGGACCGTCAGGATCGCCAGGACCGTAACCAGGGTCAGGACCGTAACCAGGGTCAGGACCGCAACCAGGGTCAGGACCGCAACGCCGGCCCCGACCGCGCCGGGCTCGAAGACGACCTGAACGGCCGCAGCAACCGCAACCGTTTCCGTGACCGCAAGCGTCGCGGCGTCACCACCGGCGACGACTTCGAGCCGGAGCTGAACGACGACGACGTGCTGATCCCCGTTGCCGGCATCCTCGATGTTCTCGACAACTACGCGTTTGTGCGCACCTCCGGCTACCTGCCGGGTGCCAGCGACGTCTACGTCTCGCTCGGCCAGGTCAAGAAGTACAACCTGCGCAAGGGTGACGCCGTCGTCGGCGCCATCCGCCAGCCGCACGAAGGCGACCAGAGTGGTCGCCAGAAGTACAACGCGATCGTCAGGGTCGACTCGATCAACGGCCTGACCGTCGAAGAGGCCGCGAGCCGCGTCGAATTCCAGAAGCTCACCCCGCTCTACCCGACGGAGCGTCTGCGCCTCGAGACCGAGCCGGGCAAGCTGACCCAGCGCATCATCGACCTGGTCGCCCCGATCGGCAAGGGCCAGCGCGGCCTGATCGTCGCTCCGCCCAAGGCCGGCAAGACCATCGTCATGCAGCAGATCGCCAACGCCATCGCCACGAACAACCCCGAGGTCCACCTCATGGTCGTCCTGGTCGACGAGCGTCCCGAAGAGGTCACCGACATGCAGCGCACGGTGAAGGGTGAGGTCATTGCCTCCACCTTCGATCGTCCCGCCGAGGACCACACCACGGTTGCCGAGCTTGCCATCGAGCGCGCCAAGCGTCTCGTCGAGCTGGGCCACGACGTCGTCGTGCTGCTCGACTCGATCACCCGCCTGGGCCGCGCCTACAACCTGACGGCCCCGCCGTCGGGCCGGGTCCTCTCCGGCGGCGTCGACGCCTCCGCGCTCTACCCGCCGAAGCGTTTCTTCGGCGCCGCCCGCAACATCGAGAACGGTGGCTCGCTCACCATCCTCGCCTCCGCGCTGGTGGAGACCGGATCCAAGATGGACGAGGTCATCTTCGAGGAGTTCAAGGGCACGGGCAACATGGAGCTCCGGCTGTCCCGCCACCTGGCCGACAAGCGCATCTTCCCTGCCGTGGATGTCAACGCATCCGGCACCCGGCGTGAAGAAATGCTGATGAGCGCCGACGAAGTGAAGATCACCTGGAAGCTGCGCCGCGCCCTCGCCGGGCTCGAGCAGCAGCAGGCACTGGAGGTCATCCTCGGCCGTCTCAAGGAGACCACATCCAACGTCGAGTTCCTGATGCAGGTTCAGAAGTCGATGCCGACCCTCGGTGGGTCAGACAAGGATCACTGATGTTCGAGTCTGTTCTGACTCTGCTGGCTGAGCACGATGAACTCCAGTCTCAGCTGGCGGATCCCGAGCTGCACGCGAACCCGGCCAGGTCAAAAAAGGTCAACCGTCGCTACGCCGAACTCAGTCGTATCATCGCGGCCTGGAACGAGTGGAAAGAGATCGGCGAAAACCTCGACGCCGCGCGGGAACTCGCGGACGAGGACGCCGATTTCGCCGCGGAGATCCCCGGTCTGGTGGAGCAGCTGGAAACCGCAGCCGAAAAGCTGCGGCGCCTGCTGATCCCGCGCGACCCGCTCGATGCCCGCGACGTGATCATGGAGATCAAGATGGGGGAGGGCGGTGCGGAGTCCGCACTGTTCGCCGCCGACCTGCTTCGCATGTACCTGCACTACGCGGAGTCGAAGCGCTGGAAGACCGAGATCATCGAGCAGACCACGAGCGACCTCGGCGGCATCAAGGACATCCAGCTCGCCATCAAGGGCAACTCGAGCGACCCTGCCGAGGGCGTCTGGGCGCACCTGAAGTACGAGGGTGGCGTGCACCGCGTTCAGCGGGTGCCGGCCACGGAGTCGCAGGGACGCATCCACACCTCCGCCGCCGGAGTCCTCGTCTTCCCTGAGGTCGACGAGCCCGAAGAGGTCGAGATCAGCGCGAACGACCTCAAGATCGATGTGTACCGCTCCAGCGGCCCCGGCGGACAGTCGGTGAACACGACCGACTCCGCCGTGCGCATCACGCACCTTCCGACCGGCATCGTCGTGGCCATGCAGAACGAGAAGAGCCAGCTGCAGAACAAGGAAGCCGGCATGCGCGTTCTGCGTGCTCGCGTTCTCGCCCGGCAGCAGGAAGAAATCGACGCCGCGGCCTCCCTCGTGCGCAAGGGCCAGATCCGCACGATGGACCGGTCCGAGCGCATCCGCACGTACAACTTCCCGGAGAACCGGATCGCGGACCACCGCACCGGCTACAAGGCTTACAACCTGGACACGGTCATGAACGGCGCCCTCGACGCTGTGATCGACTCCTGTATCACGGCGGATGAAGCAACCCGGCTGGCCGAGATCGGCGATCACGACTAACCACGCACGCCGCGGTTGCCCAGCCGCCGGTCTCTCGTAGTCTGGAGAGAACGGAGGCCGGGCTTTTCGCATCCTCCGTTCGACAACGAGGCGAGGATGCTGATGGAATCCCTGACGAGTCACACCGACTACGGCGCAGTGAGCCTGACCGAGGACATGGTCAACCCTGACCCGATGCTCGAGTTCGCGGCCTGGCTGGCGGCCGCCGAGGCGGCCGGGGTCTACGAACCCAACGCCATGGTCGTCGCCACCGTCGACCCCGACGGCCGGCCGAGCAGCCGCACCGTGCTGCTGAAGGGGCTCGACGGCAGCGGGTTCGACTTCGTCACCAACTATGACTCGCGCAAGGGGCGCGCGCTCCGGGTGAACCCCGGCGTGACGCTGCTGTTCCCCTGGTACTCGATGCAGCGCCAGGTGATCGTCTACGGCACCGCCGAGGCCACGGATGCCGCCGTCAGCGACGCCTATTTCGCGCGTCGGCCGCGACCCGCCCGCATCGCCGCCCTCGCCAGTGAACAGTCGAAGCCGATTGCGAACCGCGAGCTGCTGGAGGAACAGGTGCGGGAGGTCGAGCGCCGCTACCCGGGCGACTCGGCGATCCCACGCCCGGTCACCTGGGGCGGATTCCGGGTGGTTCCGCACGCCATCGAGTTCTGGCAGGGTCGCACGTCCCGACTGCACGACCGCCTGCGCTTCACGGCGCAGGAGGGCGGCGGCTGGACGTTGGAACGCCTGCAGCCGTAACGAACGCCAGAAGCCGGCCCGGTCCCGGCTACAGGGCCAGGTCGGAGTAGTGGATCGCCGCCACGTCCGGGTGCGCGCGCAGACGGCTCTTCAACGCGTTCTCCCCATAGGTGGAGAAGATCGGATTATCCGGGTCGGCCGTGACACCGGGAGCCTCGAGTGCGTCCGGCACGGTGAGCAGCGGGATGGTCGCGTCGAGCGCGGGGCCGAAGAAGAACGGGATCGAAACCCGGTCGTCGCCGATCAAGGGCGAGATCACCCGGTGCACGGTGGCCTTGAGGTAGCCGTTCGTGGCCACCTCGAGCAGTTCGCCGATATTGACGACGAAGGCGCCGTCGAGCGGGGGAGCGTCGATCCAGGCGCCATCCTTCTCGACCTGCAGGCCGCCCTTGCCCGGTTCGACGAACAGGAGCGTCAGCACGCCGGAGTCCTTGTGCGCGCCCACACCCTGTCGCGGGGTGGGATCGGACTTGCCGGGGTAACGCACGATCTTGATCAGCGTGAACGGCTTCTCGGCGAAAGCCGCGTCGAACACGTGCTCATCGGCGCCGAGGGACAGCGCCCAGGCCTGCATCAGGCGCAGGGCGACCGCGTTGAGTTCCTCGCGCCAGGCGGTCATCACCTCTTCGAGAGCGGGGAGCGCGGACGGCCACTGGTTCGGTCCCTCGAGTCGCAGGTAGTCGGCATCCGTGGGCCTTGGCAGTGCCGGTCGTTCCGGCCCGATGTCGATCTGCTCGCGCCAGTCGACCCTGCCCTGGGTGAGTTCGCCGCCCACACGGGTGTAGCCCCGGAAGTGCGGGCTCTTCAGATTCTCGATCGCCATCTTGTCGGCTTCGGGGAGGGCGAAGAAGTCCCGGGCGGTGCGCATCACCCGGTCGGTCAGGTCCGCAGGCACACCATGACCGGTCAGGTAGAAGAACCCGAAGGAGTGGGTGGCCTCCCGGAGGTCGGTGCGGAATGCCTCCGCTTCCGCGTCACCCCGGTCGAGTCGCGAGAGATCGAGAACGGGGAGGGTGAGGGGTGCGGTGTCGGTGCTCATCGGTCGGTGCTCATCGGTCTGGGTTCCTCACTCGTCGCCGGGCTGCAACCCGCGGGCGGATTCGATCGTGTCGGGGCTGGCCGGCTGCACGGTGGCGGGGATGCCGAGCAGCAGTGACTTGGACGGGGCATCCCGGGTCACCACCGCGTTGGCGCCGATGGTGCTCCAGGCGCCGATGACGATGGGTCCGAGCACTTTCGCCCCCGCGCCGATCGTCACCCCGTCCTGCAGTGTGGGATGCCGCTTCTCACCACGGGTCACTCCGTGCCGGGTCTTCCCGCCGAGGGTGACCCCGTGATAAAGCATCACGTCGTCGCCGACGTCCGAGGTTTCCCCGATCACCACGCCCATGCCGTGGTCGATGAACAGCCTTCGGCCGATCCGGGCGCCGGGGTGGATCTCGATCCCGGTCAGGAATCGGGTGAACTGCGACAGGAGCCGGGCCGGCAGCCGCAATCCTGCTTCCCACAGCCGGTGCGACACCCGGTACGACCACACGGCGTGCAGACCGCTGTAGGCCAGGAACACCTCAATGTTGCTGCGAGCGGCAGGGTCGTGGGCGCGCGCCATCGCCATGTCCTCCCGGATGCTGGAAAAGACTCCCATTCGCTTCCTTGCCTGCCGGGTTCCGCCGACTAGTCCAGCAGGTCCTCGTAGAGCACGGTAGAGAGGTAGCGTTCGCCGAAGCTCGGCATGATCGCGACGATGGTCTTGCCCGCGTTCTCGGGGCGCTTGGCCTGTTCGATGGCCGCCCAGACGGCCGATCCGCCGGAAATGCCGGAGAGGATGCCCTCGTCCGTCGCGAGCTGTCGCGCCGTGGAGACGGAGTCGGCGAGAGTGACGTCGGTGACCTCGTCGTAGACCTGCGTGTCCAGAACGCTCGGGATGAAGTTGGCGCCGATTCCCTGGATCTTGTGCGGTCCGGGCTTGCCTCCGGTGAGGATGGGGGAGTCGATCGGCTCGACGCCGACGACGCGCACGGAGGGCTTGCGTTCCTTGAGCAGCCGGCCGGCGCCCGTGATGGTGCCTCCGGTGCCGATCCCGGCGACGAGGATCTCGACGGCGCCCGCAGTGTCGTCCCAGATCTCAACACCCGTGGTCGCGAAGTGGATGGCCGGGTTGGCCGGGTTGTCGAACTGGCGGGCCAGGATCGCCCCGGGGGTGGCGGCGGCGATTTCCTCGGCCTTCGTGACCGCGCCGCGCATTCCCTCGGAGCCCGGCGTCAGCACAATCTGGGCGCCGTAGGCGCGCAGCAGCTGACGGCGTTCGCGGCTCATGGTCTCCGGCATCGCCAGGATGACGGTATACCCGCGGGCGGCGCCCACCATGGCCAGGGCGATCCCGGTGTTGCCGCTGGTGCCCTCGACGATGGTTCCGCCCGGAGCGAGCTCGCCGGACGCCTCGGCCGCATCGACGATCGCGATCCCGATCCGGTCCTTCACACTGCCCGACGGATTGTAGAACTCCAGCTTCACCAGCACGGTGGCGTCGAGGCCCGCGGTGAGCCGGTTGAGCTTGACCAGGGGGGTCTTGCCAACGGCAGCGGTGATATCGGAGTAAATCTGAGCGGGCATCGGGGTCGCCTTTCGATCGGGTTCACTAACCTCGCCCAGCTTACGGCTACGGCATCGGGCAGGCGCGTGGGTTACATTTCAATACGTGACAACTCCGCCCGGCAACGATTCCATTCCCACCAGCGCCATTCCCACCAACATTGCCGAATTGCGGAGCCTGGCCATCGGTACCCTGTCCCGGGCCGGCATCAGCGATCCCGACGTCGACGCCGATCTTCTGATCGGCCATGTTCTCACCCAGAGCCGCGGCCAGGTGCAGGCCGCCGCCATCCTGCGCACCATCCTCAGCGCCACGGATGTCGCGGCCGTCCTGGAACTCGTTCAACGCCGCTCCCTGCGCGAGCCGCTGCAGCACATCACCGGGCGGGCGCCCTTCCGCTCCCTCGAACTGTTCGTCGGGCCGGGTGTATTCGTTCCCCGCCCCGAGACGGAGCAGGTGGCGCAGTTCGCCATCGACGCACTCCGGGCCCTGCCCGATGCGGAGCCGATCGGCGTGGACCTCGGCACCGGCAGCGGCGCGATCGCCCTGGCCCTGGCGGTCGAGGTGCCGAACGCGCGCATCTGGGCGGTCGAGAATTCGCCGGAGGCCTTCCCCTGGACGTCCCGCAATTTCGAGCACGTAGCCGCGCCGAACGCCACGCTGGTGTTCGGCGACCTCGCCGACGCGCTCATCGAACTCGACGGGACCGTGGCCGTGGTCATCTCCAACCCGCCCTACATCCCGGCGGATGCGATCCCGCGGGACCCCGAGGTGCGTCTCTTCGACCCGGCCAGCGCCCTGTTCGGCGGCCTCGACGGGCTCGACGTGGTGCGGCACGTCTCCCGCACGGCCCTGCGCCTCCTGCGCCCCGGCGGCCAGGTCGTGATCGAGCACGGCGAGCTGCAGGGGGCTGAAATTCGGGACCTGCTGACCGCCGACGGCTGGCGCGCCGCGGCCACCCACCGCGACTACACCACCCGCGACCGCGCCACCACGGCCCTCGCCCCGGTTCCCGCCGACCGGTGAAGCCGTTCCCTCAGGGTGGCTGGACTAGAATCGGTCACAATGACTCGCATCTATGACTGCTCGGTTGACACGGAATACGCGGCCGGCATGAGGCTCGCGCGCTCGGCCATCGGCCGCGGCGCGCTCGTCGTCATCCCCACCGACACGGTCTACGGCATCGCCGCGGACGCGTTCGACCCGGATGCGGTGCAACGGCTCCTCGACGCCAAAGGCCGTGACCGTTCCTCGCCGCCGCCCGTTCTGATCCCCGGCATCCCCACCCTCGACGCCCTGGCCCAGAACATTCCGCAGCCGGTGCGCGAGCTCGTCGCCGCGTTCTGGCCCGGCGGCCTCACGGTGGTTCTGAACGCCCAGCCGTCGCTGGCCTGGGACCTGGGGGACACCCGAGGCACGGTGGCCCTGCGGATGCCGAGCAACCCGGTTGCCCTCAACCTCCTCTCCGAGACGGGGCCTCTGGCCGTGTCATCCGCCAACACGAGCGGTCGGCCCTCCGCCATCGACGTGGACGGCGCCGAAGAGATGCTCGGCGACAGCGTGGCCGTCTACCTTGATGGTGGAACAGCCGGTCTCGGCTACGAACCCATCGGCGACCGGCCCGGGGATACCTCGTCGACCATCGTGGATGCCACCGGTTTCGACTCGAACGGCGGAAAGGTGCTGATCGTGCGAAACGGTGTGATCTCCCGGGCGGCCATCGAATCCGTCATCGGTGAGGCGCTGGCGCCGATCGGGTTCGGCTTGCCTGGGGAAGAGCTCCCCGCCGCGGCGACGCCCGACCCGGCCCCCCCTGCGGCAGACGCGGGCTAGCCATGACCGTCTTCATTCTGCTCAGCCTCGTCTCGGCTCTGGTGACCTTCGGGTTCTCCGTCATCGTGCTCAAGCTCAGTCACCGCTACCGCCTGTACCCGAAGATCCGCGAACGCGATGTGCACACCCGTCCCACGCCCCGCCTCGGCGGGATCGCGATTTTCGTCGGCATCGTCGCCGCCTTCGGGGTGGCCTATCTGGTCGCGGCCCGCTTCGCGCCGCTGCGGCTCATCTTCAGCGATCCCCAGCAGATTCTGGCCATCCTGGGCGCAGCACTGCTAATCGTGCTGCTCGGGGTGGCGGACGACCTCTGGGACCTGGACTGGATGACCAAACTGGCCGGGCAGTTCATCGCGGCCGGCCTCATCGCCTGGCAGGGTGTGCAGGTCTTGTCGCTGCCGATCGGCGGCCTGACCGTCGGCTCCTCCTGGATGTCGATCCTGATCACCGTGCTCGTGATCGTGATCGTGATGAACATGATCAACTTCATCGACGGGCTCGACGGGCTGGTCGCGGGAGTCGCGCTGATCGCGAACGGAGTGTTCTTCCTCTACAGCTATCTGCTGGCCCGGGATACCTCCCCGAGCAACTACTTCAACCTCGCCTCGCTGATCGCGGCCATCCTGGTGGGCGCCTGTATCGGGTTCCTGCCGCTCAACTGGAGGCCGGCGAAACTGTTCATGGGGGATGCCGGCGCGCTCCTGGTCGGTTTGCTGATGGCGACGTCCGCGATCGCGATCACGGGCCAGGTCGACCCGACCGCCGTCAACCGGTCGCAGCTCTTCCCGGCCTTCATCCCGATCATCCTGCCCATCGCCATCCTGATCATTCCGCTTCTCGACTTCGGTCTGGCGGTCTTCCGGCGCGTCCGGGCCGGCAAATCACCCTTCAGCGCCGACCGCAAGCACCTGCACCATCGGCTCCTGGACATGGGCCATTCGCACCTGCACGCCGTGCTGATCTTCTACGGCTGGACCGCGGCCGCATCGGTCGGTTGCCTGCTCTACTTCCTGCTTCCGGTGCATTTCGGGCTCCCCACCTGGTATGCCACAATCTTCCTGATCGTCGCGCTGCTGGTCTGCACCCTCGTCACGCTGGCTCCCCTGAGTCGGCGCAAGGCCGTTGAGGCCGCCAGCCAGCTCGCCCGAACGGCCGACCACAGACAAGAAATCGCCCGACTCGATCGCCTCGATGAGGCATCGGCGACGGCGGAGGAGAAGGTATGACCACCGCACCACCCCGTCCGCCCCAGCCCACCTCGGTTCCGGTCCTGCGTCGCATCCTCGTTCACGGTTCGTTCCTCGCCGGAGGGATCGCCCTGGTCGGAGCCGTCATCGGCGGCTTCGTCGCCGGCGGCTCCGGCGTTGTGAGTGCCCTGATCGGCACCCTGATGGCCGTGGTCTTCATGGGCATCACCGCGGGCAGCATCCTGTTGGCCAACCGCTTCGCCGGCACGTCAGCCGCCATCGGTGCCTTCTTCGGCATCGTGATGGGCGGCTGGCTGGTCAAGTTCGTGGTCTTCCTGGTGCTGATGGTCCTTCTCAAGGACCAGCCCTGGATCCAGCCGGTGGTGCTGTTCCTCAGCATCATCGCCGGGGTCGTGGGCTCGCTCCTGGTCGACGTTTTCGTCCTGATGAAGAGCAGAATGCCCTACGTCAGCGACATCACACTCCCCGCTCCATCCGACCAGGGGTGACGGCGCGCCTCGATTCGGTCCCGGGCCCAATCTTTGCTATGGTTAGCCACGGTTCGCCCCGGTCTTTCTATGCCATGTTGCACAGCTGCCCGGCCCATCATTCGTCACCGCGAGAGCAGAGCTCCCCGCCCCGAAACAGGAGAAAGCGCTGCTAGAAACCGCCGTAAACCTGATGATTCCGTTTGCCACCGACGAGGGTGGTTTCAACGGTCCGACGATTGGCGAATTCTTCCCGGAGGCGATTTTCTTCGCCGGGACGCCATTCGAAATCAACCGGATCATGCTCGTCCGATTCCTGGCCGTGGCCGTGCTGCTGCTGGTCTTCTGGCTGGGCACCCGCCGCATGAAGGTCATTCCGACCCGCATGCAGAGCATCGTCGAGATGGGCCTGGACTTCGCCCGGGTCAACATCGCCGAGGACATCCTCGGCAAGAAAGACGGCAAGCGTTTCCTGCCGTTGATCACGACCATCTTCTTCATGGTGCTCTTCCTGAACATCACCGGGCCGATCCCCTTCCTGAACATCGCCGGCACCTCCGTGATCGGGGTTCCGCTGGTTCTGGCCCTCGTGGCCTACGGCGCATTCATCTACGCCGGCGTCAAGAAGAGCCCGGGTAACTTCTTCCGCAACGCGCTGTTCCCTCCCGGGGTCCCGCCGTTCCTTTACATCATCGTGACGCCGATCGAATTCATTTCGACGTTCGTTATTCGGCCGATCACGCTGACGCTGCGGTTGCTGATGAACATGATCGTCGGCCACCTGCTCCTGGTGCTGTTCTTCAGCGCCACGCAATTCTTCTTCTTCACGGCAGACGGCGGATTCAAGCTGTTCGGCGTGGGCACCCTGGTCTTCGGCTTCGCTTTCACGCTGTTCGAAGTTCTGATCGCCCTGCTGCAGGCCTATATTTTCGCCCTGCTCACCGCTGTCTACATCCAGCTCGCGCTGGCTGAGGAACACTAAACAACAAGTCCAGCACTTGCTGAATTTGTCACTACGGAAGGAAACATGTTGGACGCAACAACCGTTCTCGCGGAAATCAACGGCAACATCGCGACTGTCGGTTACGGCCTCGCCGCAATCGGCCCGGCCATCGGCGTGGGTATCGTCGTCGGCAAGACCATCGAGGGTGTCGCCCGTCAGCCTGNGGTGTCGCCCGTCAGCCTGAACTGGCCGGCCAGTTGCAGGTTCTGATGTACATCGGCATCGCCTTCACGGAGGCACTCGCCTTCATCGGTATCGCCACCTACTTCATCTTCGTTTAGTCCTCTTTTCTCTCTAGTCAGGAGGCACGATGTTTAACGCAGTGATTGCAGCTGCTGCAGAGGGGGAGTCGGCGAACCCGCTCCTCCCCGCGGTCTACGACATTGTCTGGTCCTTGGTCATTTTCGTCGTCATTCTGTTCTTCTTCTGGAAGTACGTACTGCCGAAGATGCAGAAGCTGCTCGACGACCGTGCCGAGGCCATCGAAGGCAACATCGCCAAGGCGGACGACGCTCAGCGGAAGGCCGAAGCTGCCCTCGAGCAGTACACGGCCCAGCTCGCCGACGCTCGTGCCGAGGCCGGCCAGATTCGGGAGCAGGCTCGCGCCGACGGTCACAAGATCGTCGCCGAGCACAAGGATCAGGCTCTGGCCGAGGCCGCACGCGTGACCTCGAGCGCCAAGGCCCAGATCGAAGCAGAGCGTCAGGCGGCAGTTGTCTCGCTCCGCTCCGAAGTGGGCACCCTGGCCATCGACCTCGCATCCGGTGTCATCGGCGAAAGCCTGGCCGACGACGCGAAGGCCAGCGCCATTGTCGACCGTTTCCTGGCTGATCTTGAGGCCTCGGAGAAAGCAGCTAAGTAATGGGAAGCGCCACCAGAGAAGCTTTGGCCTCGTCGCGGGCGGCACTGGCTGCCCATGGCAGCACGGCCGATCTGGCGACGGGTGAGAGCCTGTTGAACGCCGGCCGTGTCATCGGTGAATCGTCACAGCTGTTGTCGGCTCTGGCCGACCCGGCAGCGGATGACGCGGCGAAGGCCGCGCTCGTTCGCGTGGTCTTCGCGTCGGGGCTGACCCCGACGGCCCTCGAGCTGGTTCAGGCGGTCTCCGCGACGCGCTGGTCCAGCCACGACGACCTGCTTGCCGGGATCGAAGACCTCGGCTTGCGGTCCATCGCGACGTCGGCCCCGTCCTCCGGCGTAGTCGAAAGCGAACTATTCGCCTTCGGCACGGCGGTGTCGTCCAACGCCGAGCTCGAACTTGCCCTGGCCAGCAAACTGGGGAAGACAAGCGCCAAAGTCGGCCTGGTCAACTCGTTGCTGGCCGGCAAAGTCACCGAGCAGACCCTCACGATCGTCCGACACCTCGTGCAGCAGCCTCGCGGCCGCCGCATCGGCGAATTGCTGCGCTATGCGGCATCCATCGTCGCGGACCAGGCGGGCACTTCGATCGCCACGATCACGTCGGCTGCCGCACTGGCCCCGGAGCAGGTCGAGCGCCTACGCGCCAGTCTCACGGTGCGCTACGGGCGCCGGCTCAGCATCAACCAGGTTGTCGACTCCGCTCTTGTCGGGGGCGTTCACGTTCAAATCGGTGACGATGTCATCGATGGCAGCATTGCCACCCGCATCAAAGATCTGAGACTCCAGCTCGCTGGCTGACCGCTTCAGCCAGTACCACACACCTCGGGACGGCAGCGTCTCGTGCACGACAGAACCTGTACACCCAGTACAGAAAAGGGAAGATGATGGCAGAACTAACGATCAGCCCCGATGAGATCCGCGACGCTCTCCAGGACTTCGTGAAGTCCTACGAGCCGAACAAGACCGCAACGACCGAGGTTGGCTACGTCACCACGGCCGGCGACGGTATCGCCCACGTCGAGGGCCTTCCCGGCGTGATGGCCAACGAGCTCATCAAGTTCGCTGACGGCACCCTCGGCCTCGCCCAGAACCTGGACGAAGACGAGATCGGCGTCGTCGTACTCGGCGAGTTCGCCGGCATCGTCGAGGGCATGGAGGTGCACCGCACCGGTGAGGTGCTTTCCGTGCCCGTCGGCGACGGCTACCTCGGCCGCGTCGTCGACCCGCTCGGCGCGCCCATCGACGGTCTCGGCGAGATCAAGAGCGAAGGCCGCCGCGCCCTGGAGCTTCAGGCTCCCGGCGTGATGGACCGCAAATCGGTCCACGAGCCGATGCAGACCGGTATCAAGGCCATCGACGCCATGATCCCGATCGGCCGCGGTCAGCGCCAGCTGATCATCGGTGACCGCCAGACCGGCAAGACCGCGATCGCGATCGACACGATCATCAACCAGAAGGCCAACTGGGCTTCGGGTGACGTCAACAAGCAGGTTCGCTGTATCTACGTCGCCATCGGCCAGAAGGGCTCCACGATCGCCGCCGTCAAGGGCGCGCTCGAGGATGCCGGAGTCATGGAGTACACGACCATCGTCGCGTCCCCGGCCTCCGACCCGGCCGGGTTCAAGTACCTCGCCCCGTACACCGGCTCGGCCATCGGCCAGCACTGGATGTACGCCGGCAAGCACGTTCTGGTCATCTTCGACGACCTGTCCAAGCAGGCCGAGGCTTACCGCGCCGTGTCGCTGCTGCTGCGCCGCCCGCCGGGACGCGAGGCCTACCCCGGCGACGTGTTCTACCTGCACTCCCGTCTGCTCGAGCGTTGTGCCAAGCTGTCCGACGCCCTCGGCTCCGGATCGATGACCGGCCTTCCGATCATCGAAACCAAGGCGAACGACGTCTCCGCCTACATCCCGACCAACGTGATCTCGATCACCGACGGCCAGATCTTCCTGCAGTCCGACCTGTTCAACGCCAACCAGCGTCCCGCGGTCGACGTGGGCATCTCGGTCTCCCGAGTGGGCGGTGACGCTCAGGTCAAGTCGATCAAGAAGGTCTCCGGAACCCTGAAGCTCGAGCTGGCTCAGTACCGGTCGCTCGAGGCCTTCGCGATGTTCGCCTCTGACCTGGACGCGACGAGCCGTCGCCAGCTGGGCCGTGGTGCACGCCTGACCGAGCTGCTCAAGCAGCCGCAGTACTCGCCGTACCCGGTCGAAGACCAGGTCGTCTCGATCTGGGCCGGCACCAACGGCAAGTTCGACGAGGTGCCCGTGGCCGACGTGCTGCGCTTCGAGCGTGGCCTTCTCGACCACCTCGGCCGCACCACGAGTGTCCTCTCGACGCTGCGCGACACGAACGTGCTCGACGACGCGACCATCGCGACGCTCGAAATCGAGGTCGACAAGTTCAAGCAGGAATTCCAGACGGGTGAGGGCAAGCCGCTCGCCTCGGTGGGCAAGGAACAGTTCGAGGCGATCGCCGCCGACGAAGTGAACCAGGAAAAGATCGTCAAGCACCGCCGCTAAGTGAGGCGGCCGCGTCCCCCACTCGCCCGAGCCGAGGGACGCGGTCGGCCTCACTCGATCACCCGCACCAATTCAGCACTGACAAGGAAGCACAGGAGACACATGGGAGCGCAACTTCGGGTCTACCGGCAGAAGATCAAGTCTGCCCAGACGACTAAGAAGATCACTCGGGCCATGGAGTTGATCTCTGCCTCGCGCATTCAAAAGGCCAAGGCCCGCGTCGCCGCGTCAACCCCGTTCGCCCTTGCCGTCACGCAGGCGGTGTCTGCGGTAGCCACCTACTCGAACGTCGCCCACGTGCTCACGACCGAACCGGAGAAGATCGAGCGCGCTGCGGTCGTCATCTTCGCCTCCGACCGTGGTCTGGCCGGGGCGTTCAGCTCCCAGGTCCTGCGTGAGGCGGAGTCGCTCAGCGAGTTGCTGCGCAGCCAGGGTAAGGACATCGTCTACTTCCTCGTCGGGCGCAAGGCCGCCGCGTACTTCAGCTTCCGCCGTCGCGTCTCCGAACGAATCTGGACCGGTTCCACCGATCAGCCGCAGTACGAGACCGCCCGTGAGATCAGCGAGGCGCTGCTCGAGGCCTTCCTCCGCGACGCGGAAGACGGTGGCGTGGACGAGATCCACGTCGTGTACAACCGCTTCGTGAGCATGGTCACCCAGCTTCCGCAGGTTGTCCGGTTGCTCCCGCTCGAGGTCGTCGAAGGTGTCGAAGAGCCCGGCGAGACCCAGGTCCTGCCGCTCTACGAGTTCGAGCCGGACGTCGAAACGGTGCTGGACTCGCTCCTTCCGGTCTACATCGAAAGCCGCATCTTCAACTCCATGCTGCAGTCCGCTGCAGCCGAGCACGCCGCACGTCAGAAGGCCATGTCATCGGCCTCCGACAACGCGGACAAGTTGATCAAGGACTACACCCGGCTGTCCAACAACGCCCGGCAGACCGAGATCACGTCGCAGATTTCCGAGATCGTGGGTGGAGCCGACGCGCTCTCATCCGCCAAGCACTAAACCAGAGAAGAGAGAGCAATGACTGACACCGCAACCGCGCCAGTCCATGCACCGGTCGAGACCGTCGCCGTGGGCCGGATCGCCCGCGTCACGGGCCCGGTCGTCGACATCGAGTTCCCGCACGACTCGATTCCGGGCATGTACAACGCACTGAAGACCACCATCGTCATCGGTGATGTGTCGACCGTGATCACGCTCGAGGTCGCCCAGCACCTGGGCGACGACCTCATCCGCGCCATCGCACTCAACCCGACCGACGGTCTGGTCCGTGGCCAGGAAGTCCGGGACACCGGCTCGCCCATCACGGTTCCCGTCGGAGACGTCACCAAGGGGCGCGTGTTCAACGCCATTGGCGAGGTGCTCAATGCGGAGCCCGGCGAGAAGATCGAAATCACCGAGCGCTGGCCCATCCACCGCAAGCCGCCGCCCTTCGACCAGCTGGAGTCCAAGACCCAGCTGTTCGAGACCGGCATCAAGGTCATCGACCTGCTCACCCCGTACGTCCTGGGTGGAAAGATCGGCCTGTTCGGTGGTGCCGGAGTCGGCAAGACCGTTCTGATCCAGGAAATGATCCAGCGCGTCGCTCAGGACCACGGTGGAGTGTCCGTGTTCGCCGGTGTCGGCGAGCGCACCCGTGAGGGAAACGACCTCATCCACGAGATGGAAGAGGCCGGCGTCTTCGACAAGACCGCCCTCGTGTTCGGCCAGATGGACGAGCCGCCGGGAACGCGTCTGCGCGTCGCCCTCTCCGCGCTCACCATGGCCGAGTACTTCCGCGACGTTGCCAAGCAGGACGTGTTGCTCTTCATCGACAACATCTTCCGTTTCACGCAGGCCGGTTCCGAGGTGTCGACTCTTCTGGGGCGCATGCCCAGCGCCGTCGGCTACCAGCCGACCCTGGCCGACGAGATGGGCATCCTGCAGGAGCGCATCACGTCGACCCGTGGCCACTCGATCACCTCGCTGCAGGCCATCTACGTGCCTGCCGACGACTACACCGACCCGGCTCCGGCGACCACCTTCGCCCACCTCGACGCCACCACCGAGCTGTCGCGGGAAATCGCGTCGAAGGGCCTGTACCCGGCCGTCGACCCGCTGACGTCGACCAGCCGGATCCTCGACCCCCGCTACCTGGGCGCCGATCACTACAACACGGCCGTTCGCGTCAAGGCGATCCTGCAGAAGAACAAGGAACTTCAGGAGATCATCGCGATCCTCGGTGTCGACGAGCTCTCCGAGGAAGACAAGGTCACCGTCTCCCGCGCACGCCGCATCCAGCAGTTCCTGTCGCAGAACACCTACATGGCCAAGAAGTTCACGGGCGTCGAGGGGTCGACGGTTCCGCTCAAGGACACCATCGAGTCCTTCACGGCCATCGCCAACGGTGACTTCGACCACGTGGCCGAGCAGGCATTCTTCAACGTCGGCGGCATCGCCGACGTCGAAGAGAAGTGGGCGAAAATCCAGAAGGAGAACGACTAGTCATGGCCTCTGCTCCGCTCCAGGTCAGCGTCGTCGCGGCCGACCACGAGGTGTGGTCCGGCGAGGCGAGCATGGTCGTCGCTCGCACCGTCGAGGGCCAGATCGGCATCCTCCCCGGGCACGAGCCCATGTTGGCCATCCTGGCCAGCGGTGAGGTGCGCGTGACCCTGAGCGGCGGCGAAAAGATCGTCGCCGAGGCGGCGGACGGTTTCCTGTCGGTCGCCAATGACGTGGTCACCATCGTGGCGCGCAAGGCAGAACTCGTCTAACCAGTGTGCTGATCCTGTTGCCGCCGTCCGAGACGAAACGTCTCGGTGGCACCGAATTGCCGCTTGACCTGCAAAACCTCAAGTACCCGTCGCTTGGATCCAAGCGGCGGGTACTTGTGCGTGCGGTGCAGTCGCTGGCGAAGCATCCGGATGCGATGATGTCGGCCCTCAAACTGGGCCGCACGCAGTCCGGCGAGGTGGAGCGCAACCGCGTGCTGTCATGCTCGCCCACGATGCCGGCCATCGACCGGTACACCGGCGTCGTCTACGACGCCCTCGACGCCGCCAGCCTCACCCCGCGCGATCGCGAGTGGGCCGGCCGGAACGTGCTGGTGCACTCCGCCCTGTTCGGGCCGGTCGGTGCTCTCGACCTCCTCCCGGCGTACCGGCTGTCCTGCGACTCCCGGCTGCCGGAACTGGCCCTGAAGAAGCACTGGGCAGACGCCGTGGGCGGTGTTCTGGCAGGCTCCGCCGGCCTTCTACTGGATCTCCGCTCGAACGGGTACGTTGCCCTCGGCCCCGCGCCGGTACGGTCCGACTCGCTGTTCCTGCGCGTGGTCACGGAGACGTCGGACGGGTACACCCGAGCCCTGAATCACTTCAACAAGAAGGCCAAGGGTGACTTCGTCCGGGCTCTGATCCGTCACGGTCAGTGCTTCGACACGGCTCGCGAGCTGCTCGACTGGGCGCCCGGGGCCGGCTTCTGGTTGCGCCCGGGTGCTGCCGGGGAACTGGATCTGGTCGTCCCCGCACCGGTCGCGGCGGTGCGAGGCTGACGCCGGGCCCGATCCGGCCCTAGGCTGGCTCTCGTGTCCACACCTATGAATGTCACCGTCACCGGCGCCGGCGGACAGATCGGCTACTCGCTGCTCTTCCGGATCGCATCCGGAGACCTCCTCGGCCCCACCACCCCCGTCAACCTGACCCTGCTGGAGATCCCGTCCGGGCGCGCCGCGGCCGAGGGCACGGCCCTCGAACTGCAGGACTGCGCGTTCCCCCTGCTGAGGTCCGTGACGGTCACGGAAGACCCCGTGCGGGCCTTCGACGGCGTGAATATCGCTCTTCTGGTCGGCTCCAAGCCCAGAGCGGTCGGCATGGAGCGGGTCGCCCTGCTTGAAAGCAACGGCCGCATCTTCGGCCCGGTCGGAACCGCTCTCAACGCGGGCGCGGCGGCCGACGTGCGCGTTCTGGTTGTCGGCAACCCCGTCAACACGAACGCCCTGGTGGCGAGCGCGTTCGCCCCCGACATCCCCGCCGAGCGGTTCACCGCCATGACGCGCCTGGACCACAACCGCGGCATCGCCCAACTCGCCAGCCGACTGGATGTGCACGTCGCCGAGCTGGACGGTCTCACCATCTGGGGCAACCACTCCGCGAGCCAGTACCCGGATGTCTTCCACGCGACCGCCGGCGGACGGCCGGTCGCCGACCTGGTCGAGCAGGACTGGCTCGCCGATGAGTTCATCCCCCGGGTGGCGAACCGGGGCTACGAAATCATCCAGGCCCGCGGGGCGTCGTCGGCAGCCTCCGCGGCCAGCGCCGCCATCGACCACGTCTACGACTGGGTCAACGGGACCGGTCAGCGGTGGACCTCGGTGGGAATCAGCTCCGACGGCTCGTACGGCGTGCCGGAGGGACTCGTGTGCTCCTTCCCGGTGCGGGCCGTCGACGGCCGCTGGCAGATCGTGCCGGACCTGGCGATCAACGCGTTCTCCCGGGCACGGATCGACGCGTCCGTCGCCGAGCTGATCGAGGAGCGGGAGGCCGTTCGCGCTCTCGGTCTGCTGCCGGCGCTCCGGTAGGGGAGCGCCGCCCGCAGAGCGGCTGGCGTCAGCCGTCGGCCGCCCGGTGGCATCCGCTCAGGTGGTCGTCGACGAGGCCCGCCGACTGCATCAGCGCGTACATCGTGGTGGGGCCGACGAAGGTGTAGCCGCGGGTGCGGAGAGCCCGGCTCAGAGCCGTCGATTCCGGCGTGATGGCCGGGATCTCCCCGAGTTCCCGCAGCCGGGCGCGGCGAGGTTCGGGCGCATGACTCCAGATCAGCCCGGTCAGGCTTTCGCCGAGATCCCGGGTGACCCGGGCGTTCCGGATGGTGGCCTCGATCTTGCCGCGGTGCCGGATGATGCTCGCGTCCGTGAGCAGCCGGGCGACCTCCGCTTCGTCCATCACGGCCACGCGGTCGACGTCGAAGCCGTGGAACGCGGCCCGGAATGCCGGCCGGCGCCGCAGAATCGTGATCCAGGACAGGCCGGCCTGGAACCCCTCGAGGCACAGCTTCTCAAAGAGGAGCCGCTCGTCCCGGAGCGGTCGCCCCCACTCCTCATCGTGGTAGCGCCGGTATTCGGGGTCGGTGCCGACCCAGCCGCACCGGGAGAGTCCGTCGTCGCCGAGGTTCAGCGAGGCGGGCGTCGTGGCCTCGGCCGGCCGTGCGCGGGTCGTTTCTGCGCTCATGAGCGGTGCTCGATCCCCTCGTGGTCCAGCAGCCAGACCTTGGTGGGCACGCCGTTGCCGCCGCTGTAACCGGTGATGCGGTGGTCGGCGGCCAGCACCCGGTGGCAGCCGATCAGGATCGGGACGGGGTTGGCCCCGACGGCGCCGCCCACGGCCCGGCCGGACCCCGGCCTGCCCAGCGAGCGTCCCAGCTCGCCGTACGAGGTCACTTCGCCGAAACCGAGTTCGGACAGGCGCTGCCAGACACCCTGCTGGAACGCAGTGCCCCCGGTCGGTGTGACGGGCAGGTCGAAGGCCGTGCGGGTGCCCGCGAAGTACTCCGTCAGCTGTCGGGCGGCACGGTCGAGCAGGGGTGACGGCTCCTCCGGGGTTTCTTCGAGGGGCAGGTGCCCGCCCTGTTCGATGGACAGGGAGAGGATGCGCTCGCCGTCACTGGTGAGTTCCAGCCGGCCGATGGGGCTGGGCAGCCGGATCAGGAAGGTTCCGATGGTCGTCATGCCTCGACTGTAGTCGGCGGCACCAGTCGACCCTCGCGGATTTCGGACCAGGCAGGGGGAACCCGGCCGGACCCTGCTGGGGAGGAGCCGACCGCCCTCAGTCGAGGTGGGCGTGGGGGTACTCCGCGGTGCGGCGCTGGAATGCGAGGACGTTGGGATTCTGGATGATGCCGTCGCGAATCTCGATGGCCCGCCGCAGGGTGTCGTTGGCGGTCCAGGCGGCCTCGCCCGCGAGCACGTCGTGCAGGTAGGGCAGCAGCGCCTCGCTGATCTCCCAGGTGGCCGAGTTCCAGAGATACGACGGGCTGTGGTCGACCGCGTAGTAGGTGACATTGCTGCCCACCAGGAAGGTCGGCTCGTCGAAAGTCGTCGATCGCGCCCAGCTGAATCCCATGCCGGTGTCGCAGGACACGTCGATGATCAGCGACCCCGGGGCGACCATCCCCAGATCGTCATCGGTCAGGAACGTCAGGGGGGCGTTCGTGTCCTGCAGCACGCAGTTCACGATGATGTCGTGACCGGCGAGGAATTCGGGCAGCGGCACCCGCTCGTTGTCCGGCAGGGCGTAGTTCTCGTGCGGCACGTCGCCGTGGCCGAGGCGCACGATCTGGGCGGAGTGGATCGGAGAGCTGACCGCGGTCACGTCCCGGTTGGTCAGCACCGTGACGTCGTAGACGCCGAGGGCGTTGAGCGCCGTCACGGCGCCCCGGGCGGTGGCCCCGAAGCCGATCACCGCGGCCCGGAGCTTACGGCCGTAGTCACCGGTCGAACCGATCAGCGACAGGGCGTGCATCACGGAGCAGTACCCGGCCAGTTCGTTGTTCTTGTGCAGCACGTGCAGGTGGAACTCGCCACCATTGGTCCAGTGGTTCATCGCCTCGAACGCGATCAGGGTCAGCCGTTTGTCGATCGCCAGTTGGGTGAGCTTCGTGTCCTGCACACAGTGCGGCCAGCCCCAGAGGACCTGCCCGTCGCGGAGCGCCGCGACATCCTCCAGCAGGGGTTTGGCAAGCAGGATGACGTCGCACTCCCGAATGAGGTCCGCGCGCGACCGCAGGCCGCCCACGAGCGGGGCCAGCGTGTCGTCCGACACCCCGAACTGCTCGCCGTAGCCGAGCTCGAGGAACATGCGCGCCCGGAGATCGGGATCGATCCGTTCGAAATGTGACGGATGAATCGGCAAACGACGTTCATTCGGCTTACCTGAACGCGACATAACTCCGAGCGTGTAACGACTCACCGGCACCCCTTTGCGATTGAGTCCTGTCTAGCACAGGCCGGCTGTCGGAGAGACCCGATCGGAGAGACCCGATCTGGATCCCGCACCTCGTCGCCGGAGCGCCGCTCACACTACCCCTTGATGAGTGAGCGCTCACTCAGATAGGTTGGGGAGATGTCCGGCAAACCTGTGCGCGCCAAGTCCCTGTCCGTCGAGGACCGGCAGTCGATGATCCTCGACGCGGTCACCCCGCTGCTGATCGAGCACGGGCAGGGCGTCACCACCCGGCAGATCGCCCAGTGCGCCGGGATCGCCGAGGGCACCATCTTCCGGGCCTTCGACAGCAAGGACGAGCTGCTCCGTGCGGCCATGGACCGCCAGCTCGACCCGGAACCCTTGCGCCTCGAACTCGCGGCGCTCGACCGGCACCGCCCGCTCGAGGAGCGGGTGCGCACCATGGTCACCCTCCTGCGCCGCCGCTTCGCCCAGGTCTTCGCGTTGATGACGGCGGTGGGCCAGGTGGGCAGACCCCACACGCACGACGTCGCGCACGAGTTCACCCTGCTGCTCGCCGACGTTCTCGCGCCGGACCTCCTGCGCCTCACGGTCACCCCGGAGCGGGCGGCGCAGGTCATCCGGATGATCGCGCTCGCGGCATCCGTGCCCCACATCACGGCCGGCCCCGTCTTCGACGACGACGAGCTGACCGCCCTCATCCTCTACGGCATCCTCGGCTCCCCGACGCCGCCGAACGCCACCCTCTAGGAGATCCGATGCTCTGGAAACTGCTTGTGAAGTACCTGCGGCCGTACCGGCGGCTGCTGGCGGCCGTCGTGGTGTTCCAGCTGGCCCAGTCGATCGCCTCGCTCTACCTGCCCACCCTCAACGCCGACATCATCGATGAGGGTGTCGCCACGGGCGACACCGAATACATCCTGCGTACCGGCGTCCTCATGCTGCTGATCACGCTGTTCCAGATCGTGTGCGCGATCATCGCCGTCTACTTCGGCGCGAAGGCCGCCATGGCGCTCGGGCGCGACCTGCGCGCCGCCGTCTTCACCCGGGTCGGCGAGTTCTCCGAGCAGGAGGTCACCCGGTTCGGCGCCCCGTCGCTGATCACCCGGTCGACCAACGACGTGCAGCAGGTGCAGATGCTCGTGCTGATGACCGCCACCATGATGGTCACCGCGCCGATCCTGTCCATCGGCGGCGTGATCATGGCCATCCGGCAGGACGTGCAGCTGTCCTGGCTGATCGCCGTGAGCGTGCCCGTACTTCTGATCGCCGTCGGGCTGATCATCGTGCGGATGGTGCCGTTGTTCCGGCTGATGCAGACCCGCATCGACACCGTCAACCGGGTGCTGCGGGAGCAGCTCACGGGCATCCGCGTCATCCGCGCGTTCGTGCGTGAAGACGTCGAGACCGTGCGGTTCGGCGAGGCGAACACGGATGTCACCGACACCGCCCTGCAGGCCGGCCGGCTGATGGCTCTGATGTTCCCGGTCGTCATGCTCGTGCTGAACGTGTCCAGCGTGGCCGTGATCTGGTTCGGGGCGTTCCGGATCGAGGACGGGTCCATGCAGGTCGGCACCCTGGTCGCCTTCCTCAGCTACCTGATGCAGATCCTGATGGCCGTGATGATGGCCACGTTCATGGCCGTGATGATCCCGCGGGCCACCGTGTCCGCCGACCGGATCGGCGAGGTGCTCGGCACCGAGTCCAGCGTGCGCCCGCCGCGGCACCCGGTCGTCGACACGATCGGCCGCGGCGAGCTGGAGCTCGTGAACGTGGGCTTCGCCTACCCCGGCGCCGAGCAGCCGGTGCTCTCCGACATGAGCTTCACCGTTCGCCAGGGCCAGACCACCGCGATCATCGGCAGCACCGGATCCGGCAAGACCACCCTGGTCAACCTGCTGCCGCGTCTCTTCGACGCCACCAGCGGCAGCGTACGGGTCAACGGGGTGGATGTGCGGGAGCTGCACCCGGACCTGCTCTGGGGCACTATCGGGCTGGTGCCGCAGAAGCCGTACCTGTTCTCCGGCACCGTGCGCAGCAACCTGCTCTACGGCAAGCCGGATGCCACGGAGACGGAACTCTGGCAGGCCCTGACCATCGCGCAGGCCCACGACTTCGTGGTGGAGATGCCGGACGGACTCGACGCCCCGATCGCGCAGGGCGGAACGAATGTCTCCGGCGGGCAACGGCAGCGCCTGGCCATCGCCCGTGCCCTGGTCAAACGACCCGAACTCTACATCTTCGACGACTCGTTCTCCTCGCTCGACCTGGCGACGGATGCCCGGCTGCGCCAGGCCCTGGCCCTCGGCACGGGCGGCGCCACCCTGGTGATCGTCGCCCAGCGGGTGTCGACCATCGTCGGTGCCGACCAGATCCTGGTGCTCGAAGGCGGACGCATCGTCGGCCGCGGCACCCACGACGAACTGCTCGACTCGAACGAGACCTACCAGGAGATCGTGTCATCCCAGCTCGCCGCGGAGGAGGCAGCATGAGCCAGACATCCGGGGCCACGACCACGACCTCGGCCCGGCCGCCCGCGCGCGGCCCCGGTCCCGGGCACGGCCCGTTCGGTGGCATGAGCGCCCCCGCCGAGAAGGCCATGACCTTCGGCCCGTCGGCCAGACGGCTGCTCGGCAGGCTGCGCCCGGAGCGGCTGTGGCTCGCGCTGGTCCTGGTCCTCGCCGTCGCGAGCGTCACCTTCGCCGTTCTCGGCCCGCGCCTGCTCGGCGAGGGCACCAACCTGATCTTCGCCGGAATCATCTCCCAGGATCTGCCGGCCGGGGTGAGCCAGGCACAGCTGATCGACCAGTTGCGCGCCTCCGGCGACACCGGGAAGGCCGACCTGCTCAGCGGGATGACCCTGACGCCGGGCCAGGGAATCGACTTCGCGATGCTCTCCACCGTGCTGCTCTGGGCGATGGCGCTCTACGTGCTGTCCTCGGCGTTCGCCTGGGTGCAGGCCTATCTGCTCAACGGCATCGTGCAGCGCACCGTGTTCCGGCTGCGCGGCGAGATCGAGGACAAGATCAACCGTCTCCCGCTGCGCTACTTCGACAAGGTGCAGCGCGGCGAGCTGCTCAGCCGGGTCACCAACGATGTGGACAACGTCTCGCAGAGCCTGCAGCAGTCCCTGAGCCAGGCCGTCACCTCGCTGCTCACGGTCGTGGGCGTGATCGTGATGATGTTCCTGCTCTCGCCCCTGCTGGCCCTGATCGCCCTCGTCACCGTGCCGCTGACCCTGGTCACGACCGTGCTGATCGCGAAGCGCTCCCAGAAGATGTTCGTCGCCCAGTGGACCCACACGGGCGAGCTGAACGGCCAGATCGAGGAGACCTTCACCGGTCACGCCCTGGTCAAGGTTTTCGGCCGCCAGAAGGAGGTCGAGCAGCGTTTCCAGGCCAAGAACGAGGAGCTCTTCGAGGCCAGCTTCGGCGCCCAGTTCGTCAGCGGCCTGATCATGCCGGCGATGACGTTCATCGGCAACCTCGTCTACGTGGGGATCGCCGTCGTCGGCGGCCTCCAGGTGGCATCCGGGGCCATGCAGCTCGGGGATGTGCAGGCGTTCATCCAGTACTCCCGGCAGTTCACCCAGCCTCTCGCCCAGCTCGGGTCGATGGCGAACCTGCTGCAGTCCGGTGTCGCCTCCGCCGAGCGGGTCTTCGCCCTGCTCGACGCCGACGAGCAGAGCCCCGACCCGGAGCCCGCCGAGAGCCCCGAGGCCTCCCACGGCCGGCTGACGTTCGAAAACGCCTCATTCCGGTACACCCCGGACAAGCCGCTGATCGAGAACCTCAGCCTGGTGGCCGAGCCCGGCCAGACCGTGGCCATCGTGGGTCCGACCGGGGCCGGCAAGACCACCCTGGTGAACCTGATGATGCGCTTCTACGAGCTCGACGCCGGACGGATCACCCTCGACGGCGTGGACGTCAGCCGAATGACCAGGGACGACCTGCGCGGTCGCATGGGCATGGTGCTGCAGGACACCTGGCTGTTCGGCGGCACGATCCGCGACAACATCGCCTACGGGCGACCGGATGCCTCGGAGGAGGAGATCCTGGACGCGGCGCGCGCCACCTACGTGGACCGGTTCGTGCACACCCTGCCCGACGGCTACGACACCGTGCTCGACGACGAGGGCGGCAACGTCAGCGCCGGCGAGAAGCAGCTGCTCACCATCGCCCGCGCGTTCCTCGCGAAGCCCAGCGTGCTGATCCTCGACGAGGCCACCAGTTCCGTCGACACGCGCACCGAGGTGCTCGTGCAGAAGGCGATGAGCGCCCTCCGCGCCGACCGCACCAGCTTCGTGATCGCGCACCGCCTCTCCACGATCCGTGACGCCGACCTCATCCTGGTGATGGAGGCCGGCCGGATCGTCGAGCTGGGCACGCACGAGCAGCTGCTGGCAGCGGATGGCACCTACCACGTGCTCTACAACGCCCAGTTCGCGGCGGCGGTCGCCGACGAAGCCTGAGGTCCGCACCGGCCGCTGCGCAGGTCAGGCCCGGCGCTGGGATTCCAGTTCGCGGGCGCAGTCGATGCACAGTTCGGCGGCCGGCCTGGCTTCGAGGCGTTCCCGTCCGATCGGTTCGCCGCGGCGGGTGCAGAACCCGTAACTGCCGTCCGCGATCCGCGCGAGCGCCTGGTCGATGCCCGTGGACTTCGCCGCCAGGTCGCTGTGAACGCCCGAGATGCGAGACCACTCCATGGTCAGGGTGGGGCCGTCGGGGTCGTGCTCGTCGTCGGCCGTGCCACTGTTGCGGGCCTCGATCACACCGTCGAGGGTGGTGCCGATCAGGCCGAGGGCGATATCGAGGTCGTACCGCTGGTCGCGGAGCAGCTTCTCGAAGTGCCGCAGGCCGGCGGCGGTCAGTTTCGTCTGGGTGCGCATGGTCGTCTACTCCGTTACCCGGTGGCGACGCGAGGCGCCGGCGCGAACTGTCGATGCGAAATTCCGGTGCATGATTCCCGTCCTCTCAAGTTGGGCACGCCAAGTCGGGCGCGGCGATACGCCGGCACACTGCGTGGTTGACGGTGTTGAGGATACGCCCGAGCCGGTCGGCTGTCGCGGGGCTGAGAAAACCGGTTCAGGCGACCGTGACCGGGCTGGAGTGCAGGCCGGTGGCCCCGTCGGGGATCACGTCCCGGCGCTCGGAGGTCTGCACCAGACCCGCGGCATCCGTCGCCCGCACCCGCAGGGTGTGCCGTCCGGCCGGGGCCGCCCAGACCCAGCTCCACTGCCGCCAGGTGTCGACCGAGATCGGGTCGGCGAGGGAAGCGTCGTTCCATTCGCCGTCGTCGACCTGCACCTGCACGCCCCGGATGCCCACGTGCTGTGACCAGGCGACGCCCGCCACGGTCACCGGTCCCGCCCTGACGTCGGCATTCCGGCGCGGCACATCGATCCGGGAGGAGAGCTTGACCGGTCCTTGCGCGGTCCAGCCGCGCGTGGTCCAGTACGCGGTCGCCTGGTCGAAGCGGGTGACGTTCAGTTCCACCACCCATTTCGTGGCCGAGACATAGCCGTACAGCCCGGGCACGACCATGCGCACCGGGTAGCCGTGCTCGAGGGGGAGCGGCTCCCCGTTCATCCCCACCGCGAGGATCGCGTTGCGCCGATCGGTGAGCACCGCGAGCGGGGTGCTGGCGGTCCAGCCGTCCTCGCTGCGAGAGAGCACCATGTCGGCGCCGTCGAGAGGTCGGGCCTGCGCCAGCAGCAGGCGGATCGGGTAGCCGAGCCAGGTCGCGTTGCCGATCAGGTCGCCGCCGACGGCGTTGGAGACGCAGGTGAGGGTGGTCGTGCTCTCCTCGAGGGGCAGGGCGAGGAGCTCGGCGAAGCCGATCTCGACCTCCTGCTCGACCATGCCCGTGATCTTCAGCGTCCAGGTTGCCGGGTCGATCCGGGGCACAGTGAGGGCGGTGTCGATGCGGTAGAAGTCGGTGTTCGGGGTGATCAGCGGGGACAGGCCGGGGATGTCCAGCGCGGCTCCCGCCGGGATCGGGGAGCCGGGAACGGCCGCGGCCGGCAGCGGGAAACGGGCGCGCGCGGCATCCGTCGCCCGGATGCCGGCCGAGATCAGCTGCCCGCCGGCCGCGGCGAGCACGCCCAGTCCGGCGCCGGCCCCCGCCCAG